>NZ_JBXARE010000014.1:0-122434 GCF_058807935.1 Pseudoduganella sp. GW821-FHT11H04
TCTTCCTCCTGCTTTCCCTTTCCTGCCCGCTCATCGCTTTTCTGGCACTGGAGGGGAGGCGTCCATTTCATTCTCCTAATTCATATTCGGGGGCGTGCGGGCGAACACATAGTTCGTCACGCGCGTGGCGCCGTGGCGCTTGAGCGTTGCGGCCAGTTCCTGCAGCGTCTGGCCGCTGCTCATGACATCGTCCACCAGGCCGATATGCCGTCCTTCGACCAGCGCCCGGTCGGGTATGGCGAAGGCTCGGGCCATATTCGCCTGGCGCGCCCCGTGCGGGGTGCTGCTTTGAGCCGACGTTTCGCGCACGCGCACTGCGAGTTTGGCATGGACGGCGATGCCGAGCGCCTTACCAAGCGGGCGGGCGATTTCCAGCGCCTGGTTGAAACCGCGCTCGGACAGGCGTTGCATTCCAAGCGGCACGGGGCAGAGCAGGGCGGGGCGCGGAATGTTCGAAGCGTCGCCGCGTAACACTGCGTCGGCCAGCAAGTCGCCAAACAGGCGCGCCAACGCAAGCTGGCGGGCGAATTTTAACTGAAGCACGAGGCGGTCGACCGGCAGCGCATAGTCGGCCGCTACAAAAGTCGCGTCGAAAGCCGGATGGTCCGACTGGCAGCGCCCGCACGGCACCATTTGCGCCGGCGCCGGTCGCGCCGCGCCGGCCGGCGGCAGGGGATTGGCGCAGACGGGGCAGCGGGTGGGGGCGGCGCTGAAGAATTGGCCGTGGCAGCCGGGGCAGAGCAGGGCGGGACCGCTGGCGCCGCACAACACGCAGTTACAGGGCAAAAGGGTCGCCAGCAGCCGACCGGTAAAAGCTCCAGCCATCGCAAATCCTCGCGAACGAGTAAACTGCCCGGATTATCCCATTAAGAATACGTATTAAATATGCAAGCCCCAGCAAAACCGCCGAAATTAAGCGCACCTATTGACCTGGATCGCGTCCGCGCCATGTTTGCCGATCCGGCCCGCGTGGCCGAGTCCGACTTCCTGCGGCGCGAGATCGCCGGCCGCATGCATGAACGCCTGCAATTGGTCAAAGTGAACCCACTGCGCGTGATGGACGCCGGCTGCGGCACTGGCGCCGACCTGCCAGTCTTGCAAAAAAGCTATCCTGCGGCCCAGATCCTCGGCGTCGACACGTCGCCGGCGATGATCGCCGTCGCTCGCGGCCAGGCCGCCAAATCGGGCCTGAGCCAATTGATTGGCAAATTATTACCAGCAAAATCCGGCATTGACTACCTGTGCGCCGATATGGCCGACCTGCCGCTGGCACGAAACAATGTGGACCTGGTCTGGTCTAATCTTGCGCTCCACTGGCATCCGCAGCCGGACCGCGTGTTCGCGGAATGGCATCGCGTATTAAAAGTAGGCGGCCTGCTGATGTTCTCCTGCTTCGGCCCGGACACGCTCCAGGAACTGCGCACCGCCTTCGCCGACGTCGACCTGGCGCCCCACACGCTGCCCTTCGTCGACATGCACGACTTTGGCGACCAGCTGGTGGAAGCCGGCTTTGCCGAGCCGGTAATGGATATGGAAAAGATAACAGTCACCTACGACACGGCCGAAAAGCTGCTAGCCGACGCGCGCGCCCTGGGTGGCAACCCGCTGCAGACGCGCCGCAAGGGATTGTTAGGCAAACAAGCCTACCAGCGCATGCTGCAAGGCCTGGAAAAGCAGCGCCGCGCCGACGGCAAGCTGGCCCTGACGTTCGAAGTGATCTACGGCCACGCCTTCCGTCCAGCGCCGCGGGTAACCAGCAGCGGCGAGGCGATCATCCGTTTTGATCTGCCAAGAAAGCCTAAAAAATAGGCAAAGAAGGGCGAAGATGCTAGTGACTAGCACAACACAAGGGCGTCTGCCCTTGATGTAGAACATGTTCACTAGGTATAATCATTGACTAATTTTGCCAATAAATCGCCCAGCCGAACGCAACCAGACGGTCCCGGGCGGGCAAACGTAGCGATAACCTGTCGATGATGTGTGGTCATCTTCAGTGAATTTCAAGGTTCCAGCACAGTTCGGTCGCGATTTTTCGCGCGGGGCAGGCTAGGGACCTTTAGGTGTTTAGCGTGCGGCGGGGTCGCAGTTCGGCGGACCCGGTGCACAAAAATTTTCTTTATTTTTGGGTGGTTGGGGAAAACATGAAACTTGCGAAGCGACTTCAATCGTTGATGCTCGGCTTGGCCGTTACCGCCGCAGCGATGCCGGCGTGGGCCGAGCCTGCGGCGACAGCGGCTAAGGACTACAAGACCGCGACCGGTGCAACCGGCGGTCCGATGGTGCACCAGCTGAACCTGCAGGCTCCTGCAACAAAGATCGCTGAAAGCATCTACGACCTGCACACGATGATGATGTGGATCATTATGGTGATCTTCGTCGCCGTGTTCGGCGTGATGTTCTACTCGATCTTCAAGCACCGCAAGTCGGTTGGCCACAAGTCCGCTTCCTTCCACGAGTCCACCGCCGTTGAAATCGCCTGGACCGTTGTGCCATTCCTGATCGTTATCGGTATGGCGCTGCCAGCGACCAAGACCGTGGTTGCGATGAAAGACACCTCCAACGCCGACATCACCATCAAAGCCACCGGCATGCAGTGGAAATGGGGCTATGACTACCTGAAGGGCGAAGGCGAGGGCATTTCCTTCGTCTCCAACCTGTCCACCCCACGCTCGCAAGTGGGCAATCCAGGCGAAGCGCCGACCGAACAGCGCGGCGAAAACTACCTGATGGAAGTGGATAACGAAGTGGTCGTTCCAGTTGGCAAGAAGGTCCGCATCGTGACCACCGCCAACGACGTGATCCACGCCTGGATGATCCCGGCCTTCGGCGTGAAGCAGGATGCGATTCCTGGCTTCGTGCGCGACACCTGGTTCAAAGCTGAATACACCGGCACCTTCCGCGGCAACTGCGCTGAACTGTGCGGTAAAGAGCACGCATTCATGCCTATCGTGGTCAAAGTCGTGACCGCCGAAGAGTACACCGCTTGGGTCGAAGGCAAGAAGAAGGAAATGGCTGCCCTGGCAGACGATCCGAACAAGACCTGGACTATCGACGAACTGAAGACCAAGGGTGAAAAAGTCTACACCGCTAATTGCGCAGTCTGCCACCAGGCAAACGGCAAGGGCGTGCCAGGCGCATTCGCTGCCCTGGACGGCTCGCCAGTCGTGACCGGTCCTAAAGCCGACCAGATCCACGTTCTGCTGAACGGTAAGAAATCGGGCAAGTTCCCATCCGAAATGCCGGCATGGAAGCAACTGTCTGACACCGACATCGCGGCTGTGATCACCTACACCCGCAACAACTGGTCGAATAAGCCAGCGGAAAACATCGTCCAGCCAGCCGAAGTTGTGGCTGCTCGCGCCAAGTAATTAGGAGCATTACATGAGCACTATCGATCACGCACACGATCACGCCCACGGCGATCACGATCACGCACACGATCACCCACACGGCCTGAGCCGTTGGCTGTTCGCGACCAACCACAAGGACATCGGTACCCTGTACATGTGGTTCTCGTTCATCATGCTGCTGTCCGGCGGCGTGCTGGCACTGATGATCCGTACCGAACTGTTCAAACCAGGCCTGCAGTTCTTCCAGCCTGAGTTCTTCAACCAGCTGACCACCATGCACGGCCTGGTGATGGTGTTCGGCGCGATTATGCCTGCGTTCGTCGGCTTCGCTAACTGGATGATCCCGCTGCAAATCGGCGCATCCGACATGGCGTTTGCCCGTATGAACAACTTCTCGTTCTGGCTGCTGCCTCCTGCAGCGATCCTGCTGGCCGCTTCGTTCTTCGTGCCTGGCGGCGCGACCGCAGCCGGCTGGACCCTGTACGCTCCGCTGTCGACCCAGATGGGCGTTGGCATGGACATGGGTATCTTCGCCATGCACATCATGGGTGCATCGTCGATCATGGGTTCCATTAACATCATCGTTACCATCCTGAACATGCGCGCTCCTGGCATGACCCTGATGAAGATGCCGATGTTCTGCTGGACCTGGCTGATCACCGCCTACCTGCTGATCGCTGTTATGCCGGTTCTGGCAGGCGCCATCACCATGACCCTGACCGACCGTCACTTCGGTACCTCCTTCTTCAACGCCGCTGGCGGCGGTGACCCTGTCATGTACCAGCACATCTTCTGGTTCTTCGGTCACCCAGAGGTGTACATCATGATTCTGCCGGCCTTCGGTATCGTGTCGCAGATCATTCCAGCATTCGCTCGCAAGCAGCTGTTCGGCTACGCATCGATGGTGTACGCAACCGCGTCCATCGCGATCCTGTCGTTCATCGTTTGGGCCCACCACATGTTCACCACCGGTATGCCGGTGACCTCGCAGCTGTTCTTCATGTACGCAACCATGCTGATCTCCGTGCCGACCGGCGTGAAGGTCTTCAACTGGATCGCGACCATGTGGAAAGGCTCGATGACCTTTGAAACCCCGATGCTGTTCTCGGTTGGCTTCATCTTCGTGTTCACCATGGGCGGCTTCACCGGCCTGATGCTGGCAGTGACCCCGGTCGACATCCAGCTGCAGGATACCTACTACGTTGTGGCTCACTTCCACTACGTTCTGGTGGCAGGTTCCCTGTTCGCGCTGTTCGCTGGCTTCTACTACTGGGCGCCTAAGTGGACCGGCCACATGGTCAACGAAACCATGGGTAAAGCGCACTTCTGGCTGTCGCTGATCACCTTCAACATCACCTTCTTCCCAATGCACTTCCTGGGCCTGGCCGGTATGCCGCGTCGTTACGCTGACTACCAGGCGCAGTTCACCGACTTCAACATGATCGCGTCGATCGGCGCCTTCGGTTTCGGTCTGTCCCAGGCATTCTTCCTGTTCGCTGTGGTCCTGCCGACCATCCGCGGCGGCAAGAAAGCTGAAGCGAAGCCATGGGATGGTGCAGAAGGCCTGGAGTGGACCGTGCCGTCGCCGGCTCCGTTCCACACCTTCGAAACGCCACCAACCGTTAAGTAATTGGTAAAAGCATCATGTCTGACCCGAAGAAGCCGAAAAGCAATCTGCGCCTGGCCCTGATCTTGTTGTCGGTTGCCGTAGTGTTCTTTGTTTCCGTCATCGGCAAACAATGGATGCTGGGGCACCACTGAAATGAGCAACGAGGATAGCGGCAGCAACAAGAAGCTGCTCGGCAAGCTGGTAGTCATCGCCGTCATGATGTTCGGCTTTGGCTATGCGCTGATCCCGGTGTACAAGCATCTCTGCGAGGTGCTTGGACTGAACCTGATCGATGGCAAACCGCAAGAGGTCGCCAAGAACAGCCAGGTCGACATGAGCCGTGAAATCACGGTGGAGCTGGTGAGCAATGTGCAGGGCACGTTGCGCTTCCGCCCCACCCAGAATAGTGTGACCGTGCATCCCGGCGAAATGACCACCGTGGTGTATGAAGTAGTCAACAGCGTGGACCGCACGGTGAAGGCGCAAGCCGTCCCGAGCTACACGCCGGTGGAAGTAACGCCGCACTTCAAGAAGGTGGAATGCTTCTGCTTTAAAGAGCAGACGCTGAAACCGCGGGAAGCGCGGCAGATGCCCGTGGTGTTCTTCATCGACCCGGCAGTGCCGAAGAGCGTGAAGACCGTCACCCTGTCGTACACCTTTATCGAGGCCGGCGGCCTGGGCAACCAGACTGCGGCCAACTAAGGAAGGCAGATGGGATCGTTTTTGTATTCGATGAAAGCAGTGATCTGGTCGTTCTTCGGCCTGCGCCGCAAGAGCGATTTTGACCAGGACCAGGAGAAGATCAAGCCGGTCCACGTCATCATCGCTGGTTTGCTGGGCGCGGCCTTGTTCATCGGCTTGCTGGTTTCGATCGTAAAACTCGTGGTTTCAAAGTAAATTATTGCAGGATTTTAGGGAGAACAAGATGAGCTCTAATAACGCCGCGGCACCGTACTACTTCGTGCCTGGTCCTTCCAAATGGCCAATGCTGGCAGGTATTTCCCTGCTGGTGACCATGATCGGCGCTTCCGCCTGGGTGAACGATGCCTCCTGGGGCATGGCCGTCAACCTGGCCGGTATCGTCATGACGCTGTGCGTGCTGTACTGCTGGTTCGGCGATGCGATTTCCGAATCGGAAAAAGGCATGTACTCCCAGCGTATCGATCTGTCCTATCGCTGGTCGATGGGCTGGTTCATCTTCTCCGAAGTGATGTTCTTCGGCGCCTTCTTCGGCGCGCTGTACTATGCACGCCAGATCACCATGCCTTGGCTGTCCGACCTGGACCACAAGTTCATCTGGCCTGACTACAATGGCGTGTGGAATGGCGGCGCCGGTCCTGCAGGCACCGTCGAGTCGTACACCGCGATGGGCCCGTTCCCAATCCCGACCATCAATACCGCGCTGCTGCTGGCTTCGGGCATGACCCTGACCATCTCCCACCACGCGCTGCAAGCTGCCAATCGCTCGAAAGCGATCTTCTGGCTGGCCGCTACCGTGCTGCTGGGCGCAACCTTCATGGGCTTCCAGGCTTATGAATACATGCACGCTTACAGCGAACTGAACCTGAAGCTGACCTCGGGCATCTACGGTTCGACCTTCTTCATGCTGACCGGCTTCCACGGCTTCCACGTGACCATGGGCGCGATCATGCTGTCCGTCGTGCTGTACCGCCTGATCCGCGGCGACATGAGCGCTGAACACCACTTCGCCTTCGAAGGCGCCGCTTGGTACTGGCACTTTGTTGACGTGGTCTGGCTCGGCCTGTACGTCGTCGTGTACTGGATGTAAGACGCAGGTATAATTTACCCGCGAAAAAAAGCCGCATCTGCACAGAGCGCGACCTAGGGCGCGTTCTGGCTGATGCGGCTTTTTTGCATTTACCGGCCCGTTAGCGGATGCCGGTCGGCTTGATGTATCCCAGCTTGGCCAATACGAGAATGGTGATGAACAGCGCGATCGAGAAGCCTACGCGCAGCGCAAAGGCGCGCACCATCTTCGGGTTGGCCGATTTGCTGCGCATCATGCTGATGAAGGCCGAGGCCAGGCTGCCGATGATCAGCACGAAGGCGACGGCGACGAAGTATTTCATGGTATTTAAGCAGTTTCTGAGGAACTCTCATTGTATGGCATTCCGCTTCCGCTCAATCCCTTTCCTGGCCACCGTGGTTCTGGTGGCGATTGGAATTAGCGCTGGCCGCTGGCAGGATGGCCGCGCCGCGCAAAAGATTGCGCTGGAAGCGCGTCTGGCTGCCGGCAACGCTGCCGCGCCCCTGCCGTTGGGAGCCGCGCCGGTCGCCGCCGCCGAGGTGGAGTTCCACCGCGTCCGCCTGCAGGGCGAATGGGTGGCCGGCTGGCCGGTCTACCTGGACAATCGCCCGCACGAGGGGAAACCTGGCTTCTACCTCCTGATGCCCCTGCGCCTGGCCGGCACCGATATGCACGTGCTGGTGGCGCGCGGCTGGCTGCCGCGCGATATGGCGGACCGCAGCAAGCTGCCTTCGTATGTCACGCCGGCTGGTCCGGTGACGGTCGAGGGCATTGCGCGCCTGGCGCCAGGACATGTGATGCAGCTGGGAGATGCGCCGAAGCTGACTGCCGGCGTCATCGTGCAAAATACCGATGCCGCGGCGGTGGCTGCGGCGACGGGCTGGAAGTTCCAGCCGATCGTGGTCGAGCAGACGACGCCGGACGGCGTGGCGCAGCGAGCGGCAGAAGTGTTGTTGCGCGACTGGCCAGCGCCGGCGCTGGGCGCCGACAAACATAAAGCATACGCCTTCCAGTGGTACGCACTGGCGGCAATGGCAGTACTTTTCTTTGTATTCACTGGGTTGAGAAAAAGTGGAAAACGTTAAACAAGACGAAAACCAGCGCCGCCGTGGCCGCTGGAGCATGTTCGCGGTGCTGCTGGTATGCGCAGCGCCTATCCTTGCCTCCTACCTCACGTATTTCTTCATCAAGCCGGAAGGGCGGACCAATTACGGCGACCTGCTCGACCCGCGCGCGCACCCGATTCCTGTCATGGCCAGCACTTCGCTGGATGGCAAGCCGCAGACGCTAAATGATTTCAAAGGCAAATGGATCATGGTCAAAGTGGGCGGTTCTGCCTGCGACCAGAAATGCCAGGACATGCTGTTCATGATGCGCCAGCTGCGCACCATGCAGGGCAAGGAAGCCGACCGTATCGAACGCGTGTGGCTGATCACCGATAGCGAGCCGCTGGAAACCTTTATGATGCGCGTGAACGACGGCACCCACTTCCTGCGCGCGCCGGCCGACGTCGTTGGCAAGTGGCTGCCGCTGGAGCAGGGCGGCAAGGTGGAAGAGCACATCTACCTGATCGACCCGATGGGACACCTGATGATGCGCTTCCCGAAAGACGCCGACCCGGCCAAGGTCAAGAAGGACCTGGGCAAGGTGCTCAAGGCTTCGGCCATCGGTTAAGGCGGGTGCAATGGATCACAACTCCTTTGCCCATATGGCGATCACGGCACTGTTGGTAGCGTCGCTGCCGCTGTCCGCCGTCTGGATTTCGAAGGACAGCAATAAATACCGCAAGCTGGTCTGGATTGCAGTCTTCCTGACCTTCGACCTGATTGTGTTTGGCGCCTTCACGCGCCTGACCGACTCCGGCCTTGGCTGCCCGGACTGGCCGGGCTGCTATGGCGCCGCCAATCCCTTTGTTGCGCACGAACAGATTCGCGCCGCGGAATCGCTGATGCCGACCGGCCCCGTCACCATGGTGAAGGCCTGGATCGAGATGATCCACCGCTACCTGGCCATGGGCATCGGCGTCCTGATCGTGGCAATGATGGGCGTTGCGTGGTGGCGTTGGCAGGGCGGCCGCAAAGGAATGGCCGGCGCCGCGTCGTTCGCGCGCCGCGTCACGCCTGGCTACCCGACCTTCCTGTTCTTCTTCATCATGCTGCAAGGCGCTTTCGGCGCCTGGACCGTGACGCAGAAGCTGCAGCCTATCTTCGTCACCGGCCACCTGGTGCTGGGCATGTCGCTTCTGGCATTCCTGGCCTGGTTCGGCGGACGTGAAGACCAGCTGCATTCGGCCATGCCGCGCGTATCGCCGTCGCAGGCGGGCCGCCTGGGACGCATCCGCTTGCTGGCAGCGTTGTCCGGCGTGGTGCTGCTGGTGCAACTGGCGCTCGGCGCCTGGACCAGCTCCAACTATGCCACCCTGGCCTGCACCGAATTCCCGACCTGCGCCGGTGCTTGGCTGCCGGAGATGGATTTCGAACATGGCTTCCACCTGTGGCGTGAGCTGGGCAAGACAGCCGCCGGCCACTACCTGCCGTTCTCGGCGCTGACCGCGATCCACTGGGTGCATCGCAATTTCGCCGCCGTGGTGGTGCTGGTGCTGGGCCTGACCGCCTGGCAAGCCTGGCCCGTGCACGGCCTGGGCAAGCACGCGCGCTGGATGGTGGCGGTACTGGCGCTGCAGCTGTTCACCGGCGTGGCGACTATTTATTTCAACTTCCCGCTGGCCATTGCGGTGGTCCATAACGCGGGTGCGGCAGCCCTGGTGCTGTTGCTGACCATGATAAACTACAGGGCTAAGTACCTCGCTGCGCCCGCCTACCAATAACAATGAAATCCTCGACCTCCCGCATCGGCCAATTCTGGGCCTTGACCAAGCCGCGCGTGACGCAGCTGGCGGTGTTTTGCGCCGTCATCGGCATGTTCCTGGCCTCCGACGGCATGCCTGATATGCGCGTGGTGCTTGCCGCGACGGCCGGCATCTGGCTGCTGTCCGGCGCGGCATTTGCCGTGAACTGCCTGGCCGAGCGCGAAATCGACGCCCGCATGGCGCGCACCGCACGCCGCCCGATGGCGATGGGCGATATCACCGTTCCGCAAACCGTGGTGTTCGCACTGGTGATCGGCGGCGCCGGCATGTGGATACTGCACCAGCTGGTGAACCCGCTGACCATGTGGCTGACCTTCGTCACCTTCGTCGGCTACGCCATTATCTACACCATGATCCTCAAGCCGGCCACGCCGCAGAACATCGTGATCGGCGGCCTGTCGGGCGCAATGCCGCCGGCCCTGGGCTGGGCGGCAATCGCCAACGACGTGCCGATGCAAGCCTGGTTGCTGGTGCTGATCATCTTCGTCTGGACCCCGCCGCACTTCTGGGCGCTGGCCATGTACCGCAAAGCCGACTACGAGCGTTCCGGCCTGCCTATGCTGCCGGTCACTCACGGCATGGGCTTCACCGCCTTCCACGTCTGGCTGTACTCCATCATCCTGGCCGCTACCACGCTGCTGCCATTTGCCGTGAAAATGAGCGGCCTGATTTACCTGGGCAGCGCGATCGTGCTGAATGCGGTCTTCCTGTACTACGGCTGGCGCATCTACAAGCATTACAGCGATATCGTGGCGCGCAAGGCCTTCACCTGGTCCATCATCTACTTGTCGCTGCTGTTCGCGGCGCTGCTGGTCGACCACTACTTCAAGTTCTGAGTCCTATGAAAAAACTGTTTGCCGCGCTGTTCATGCTGCTGGCCCTTGTCGCTTGCGGCGACAAGCAGCTCAAATTCGAAAACACCGACCTGACCGGCCTCGATTACGGCAAGGGCTTTTCGCTGAACGACCACACCGGCAAGCCGGTGACCCTGGACACCTACAAGGGCAAGGTGGTGGTGCTGTTCTTCGGCTTCACCCATTGCCCGGACGTTTGCCCGACCACCATGGCTGAAATGTCGTCCGTGATGAAGGAGCTCGGTTCGGACGCCGACAAGGTGCAGGTGCTGTTCGCCACCCTCGACCCTGAGCGCGACACCAAGGAACTGCTGGCGCAATACGTGCCCGGCTTCGACCCGCGCTTCACAGGCCTGTACGGCACGCCGGAGCAGATTGCCGCCACCGCCAAGGAATTCAAGGTGTTCTACCAGAAGGTGCCTGGCAAGACTCCTGACAGCTACACCATCGACCACACCGCCGGCAGCTATGTGTTCGACAAGAACGGCAAGATCCGGCTGTTCCTGCGCCACGGCGGCGGCCCGGCCCCGATCGTGCACGACCTCAAGCTGCTCGTCGCAAACTGAATTCCTGCTAAGCTGTAGGGCATGGAAAAACGTTTTCAGCCCTACAGCCGCCTGGCAGCCATTGTCTTCCTCGTCATTGGCTGCCTTTATGTACTGCGCCCCTTCCTGGCCGGCATCCTCTTCGCCGCATCCATCGCCATTTCGTCCTGGCCCCTGTACCAGCGCCTGCTGGCCCGTCTGAAAGGACGGCGCACGCTTGCTGCTGCGGTGATGACGATTTCGCTGATACTGGTTATCCTCGTGCCGCTGTCGCTGGTGACATGGAATATCGCCGACAGCGTGACCAATTTTTACCGCGCTGCACGCCATGCCATCGACGTCGGCGGCTTTGAAACGCCGGCCTGGCTGCGCCAGTTGCCGCTTGTGGGTGAATCGGTTGACTCCTACCTGCGCCAGATACTGAGCAGCAAGGAAGAGCTGCTCGCCGTGGCCAAGAAATATGTGGAACCGGCCCGCACTTTCCTGCTCAACAGCGGCATCGTGCTGGGCGCCGGCGTGGCGCAAGTCAGCCTGGCCGCCTTCGTTGCATTCTTCCTGTACCGCGACGGCCATAACATCGTGGCCTCGCTGGAAGTGGGCATGGACAAGATCATGGGCGAACATGCGGTCGACGTGGCGGAAACCGTCAGCCGCACCGTGACCGGCGTGATGTACGGCATGCTGGGCACTGCGCTGGCGCAGGCAGTGGTGGCCGCCATTGGCTTCATGCTGGCCGGCGTGCCGGGCGTAGCGCTGCTGTCGGTGGCGACCTTCATTCTTTCCCTGGTGCCGGTGGGTCCGCCGCTGATCTGGGGCGGTGCGTCGATCTGGCTGTTCTCGCAAGGAATGACCGGCTGGGGCATATTCATGCTCGTGTACGGCACCGTCGTCATCAGCGGCGTCGATAATGTAGTCAAGCCTTTCCTGATTTCGCGCGGTTCAAGTTTGCCGTTCGCCCTGGTGCTGCTGGGCGTGATGGGCGGCGTGCTGGCCTTCGGCTTTGTTGGTCTGTTCATCGGTCCGACCTTGCTGGCCGTGGCGCTTGGGCTGCTCAGGAATTGGACAAAAGGTAAACCAGTCGTATAACGTTGCCAGAGGGGTTATACTGGCGCCTGTCCAACTATCAAAAAGAGGGCGCGATGAAAGGCGTCGTTTTCACAGAATTCATGGAGTTGGTCGAGAGCCGCATGGGCCTCGAAATGCTGGACCGGATCATCACCGAAGCCAATCTTCCCAACGACGGCGCCTATACCTCGGTCGGCACTTACGACCACGCGGAACTGGTGCGCCTGGTGCAGGCTCTCTCGAATGCCACCGGCAACAGCGTGCCAAAGTTGATCCACATGTTCGGTGAGCACCTGTTCCATCGCTTCAGTGTGAACTACCAGCCCCTCTTTGCCGATACCCACAACGCTTTCGATTTCCTGTCCCGCATAGATGACGTGATCCACGTTGAAGTGCGCAAGTTGTATCCGGATGCGGAACTGCCAACGTTGCCGTGCGAACGCCCGGCGCCCGGGCGCCTGGTCATGCATTACAGTTCCCCGCGCGGCTTCGGCGACCTGGCCGAAGGCCTGATTGCCGGCTGCATCAAGCATTATGGCGAAGCGATCGATGTAACCCGAACCGACTTGCCGAAAGAAGGCGCGCTGCATCGCGTGCGCTTTGAACTCGTCAAGCAGAATTGATGGACAAGGAATCACCCCAAAGCACGGTTGCCACACGCAGCCTGCTGCGCGAGCGCACCGCACGCAAGGAAGCGGAATCGCTGCTTGAAAAGAAGTCCCTCGAACTGTACGAAAACTTCCAGCACCTGCGGCGCCTGAACACCCACCTGGAAGACAGCGAGCTGCGCTACCGCACCCTTGTGGAGCTGGCGCCCGATGCGATCTGGATCCACAGCGATGGCAAGATCACCTTCCTGAATCCGGCATCGGTACGCCTGTTCGGCGCCGCCACTGCCGAAGAGTTGATCGGCACGCCCGCCATACAGCGTTTCCCATCCAGCTTCCACAAGACGGTGGAAGAGTGGTCGGGCTTGGACTTGCTGAAGGTGCATGAGAAGCCGCGCAGCACGCTGCAGTTGCTGCGCATGGACGGCAATCTGGTTGATGTTGAATTCTTTGCCTCCGATATCCGCTTCAACAGCGAAGACTCGGTGATGAATGTGGCGCACGACATCACCGAGCGTCTGCTGCACGAGAAAGCCATCAAGCACCAGGCAACGCACGACCAGCTGACCGGACTTCCGAACCGCAACCTGTTCCTGGACCGTCTGTCGCATGCCATCCGCCGCGCCGAACGCCGCAAGGAAACGCTGGCCGTGGTGTTCGTCGACATGGACAAATTCAAGCAGATCAACGATACGCTCGGCCACGCGATAGGCGACGAATTGCTGCGCACCGTGGCCGCCACGCTGAAACAATGCGTGCGCGATTTCGACACGGTGGCCCGCCTGGGCGGGGACGAGTTCGTGCTGCTGCTCGACAGCCCGCTGGGCGACACCACGCCAGGCATGATTGCCGAGCGCATCGGGGCGCGCCTGGCGCAGCCAGTGCAGCTGGCGGGGCAGGACCACGTGATTACAGGCAGCCTGGGTCTGAGCTTGTATCCGAACGATGGAGCGCAGGCCGAGGTGTTGCTGCGCCAGGCCGATATCGCCATGTATCGCGCAAAAGAGAGTGGACGCAATCGCTTCCAGTTCTTCACGCCGGAAATGCAGCACCGCTTGGATGCGCGCGTGACGCTGGAACAGGGCCTGATGCGCGCCTTGCAGCGCGATGAGTTTGTGCTGCACTATCAGCCGCAAGTCAATATCCGCACCGGTAAGGTGATCGGCATGGAGGCCTTGCTGCGCTGGGAGTCGCCGGAACTTGGCCTGGTTCCGCCGATGGAATTCATCCCGGTGGCGGAGGAATCGAACCTGATCATCGCCATTGGCAATTGGGTGATGGAAAAGGTGTGCGCCACCATGCGCGAGTGGCTGAATACCGGCGTGCCGGTGGTGCCGGTTGCGATCAATGTGGCGGCCTCGCAGTTCTCGGTACAGGACCTGGAGAAGCAGGTGCGCGAAGTGCTGGAGCGCTATCGCATCCACCCGCACCTGATCGAGCTTGAGTTGACCGAGAGCCTGTCTATGGATAACCCGGAAGGCACCATCGAATTGATGTACCGCCTTAAGGATATCGGCGTCGCCATGTCGATCGACGATTTCGGCACGGGTTACTCGAACCTCAGTTATTTGAAGCGCTTCCCGGTGGATAAGCTGAAGATCGACAAGAGCTTCACCAGCGGCCTGACGCGCGATCCGGAAGACCGTTCCATCGTGACGGCCGTGATTCGCCTGGCGCACAGCCTGGGCTTGCGCGCCATTGCCGAAGGAGTGGAGACCGCGGGCCAGCTCGAATTGCTGGCGCGCGAAGGCTGCGATGAGTTGCAGGGCTATTTATTCAGCAAGCCGCTGCCGGAAGAAAAGGCAATCAAGTTCCTGCGCGACGGCGTGAGCATGGGGTTGGTGACCATGCCCGACGCCATTCCTTAAACCGTCAATCCTGCTCGTCGGAGTCCGCAGGCAGGTTGCGCGGGATGACTTTGACCAGCAGGATGCGCGGGCCGTTCATCTTTTTCACCACCAGGTCGAAGGCATCGAATTCAACGCGCTGGCCCTGTTTCGGGATGTCGCCGATCTTCAGCATGATCAGGCCGCCGACCGATTCGACTTCGCCCAGGCCCATTTCTTCGTTCTCGATGTCGACGCCGAGGATGCGCTCCAGCGAGAAAATCGGCAGGCTCGCCTTGCCGATTAGCGAACCGTCCGGCTGCTTGAGCCAGTCATTTTCGTTGAGACGGAATTCATCGTGGATTTCACCCACCATGGCGCCCAGCAGGTTGTCCAGCGTGAGGAACCCCACTGGGCGCTTGCCTTTTTCGCCGATGAGGGCGAAGTGCGGCGCGCCATCTTTGAAGCGGCGGAACAGGTCCAGCGCCGGCGTGCGGGCCGAGATGGTTTCCACGGGACGCAGGAAGCCGGCGAGGTCCTTCAGTTCCTTGCGCGATTGCAGGGCGAAGAACAGGTCTTTCAGGTGCACCACACCCAGCACGTTGTCGCCGCTTTCGTCGAAATACGGATAGCGGCTGAAGCGGTTGCGCACAACGGTGTCGAGGTTCTCATCCATCGAACGGTCTTCGTGCAGCGCGATCACTTCATTGATCGGGCGCATCAGGTCGGCCACGCGCAGCTGCGAGAAATCCAGCGAGTTGGCGAGGATGTTGCGCTCGTCCTTATTGAAGGATTCACCGGGCTGGCTGGTGCGCAGGATCAGTTTCAGTTCGTCGGTCGAGTAGTGCGATTCGTGGCCACCGGCTTCGCCCAGGCCGGCCAAGCGCAGCACGCCGTTGGCGCTTTGGTTCAGCAGCCAGATGGCCGGGTACATGGCCCAGTAGAAGGAGTACAGCGGAATGGCGCTCCACAACGCGACCGCTTCCGGAATACGTATAGCGAGCGACTTCGGCGCCAGTTCGCCCACTACGATGTGCAGGAAGGAGATGGTGACGAAGGCGAATACAAAGGAAATGCCGTGCACCAGTTCCGGCGAGGTGATGCCGGCGAAGGTAAGCAGGGGCTCCAGCAGGCGGGCAAAAGCAGGTTCACCGATCCAGCCCAGGCCCAGCGAGGCGAGGGTGATGCCAAGCTGGCAGGCGGACAGGTAGGCATCGATCTGGCCATGGACCTTGGCCAGGATGCGGCCGCGCAGGCCCTGGGTTTTGGCGATGGCGCGCACGCGGGTGCGGCGCAGGGTGACGATGCTGAATTCGGCGGCCACGTAGAAGCCGTTCAGTGCTACGAGGAGAAGTGCGAAGATTACTAGTAAAAGGTTGTCCATATGCGCCCTAAGGCGGTGAGTCGAAAACCTCTATCTTATCCGACCCGGGGCCTGTCTCGCGCATTCCTGATAATTTCTTGTTGGAAAGTTACGTCTGCGGGGCGAGTCCGCTAGCCTTGCAGATGGCCAGCAGGCGCAGGGCAAGGGCGCTCTTGCTGGCGCTTTGTTCGCGCTGTACGGCGAGCAGCGCGCGCTGCGCCTGCAGCAGCGGCAACTGGTCGCTCATGCCGCGCCGCGCGCGCGTTGTGGCCAGTTCCAGCGTGGCGCGGGCGCTCGCCTCACTTGCTGCCAGTGCTTGCTGGCGCTGGCGTTCGGCGGCGTAGGCCGATAGCGCGTCGTCCATTTCGTGCCAGGCTTTGAGGACGGTTTTCTGGAAGTTGATGGCGGCTTCCTGCTGTTCCAGTTCGCGCAATTCGACCGTCGCGCGGCGGCGGCCGTTGTCGAAGATCGGGAGTTGCAGGCTAGGGCCGAGTGACCATTGACGACTGCCCCAGTCGCCGAACTTGCCCGCGTCGACCGACTCCAGGCCCAGCGACAGGCCGAGCGTGACGCGCGGATAAAGGTCCGCCACTGCCACGCCAATGCGCGCCGTCGCCGCCTGTAAGCGCGCCTCCGCCGCCTGGATGTCCGGACGATGCCGCAGCACTTCGCCCGGTACGCCCAGCGCGAGGTCAGGCCCATCCACCGTCGCCGCCCCTTCCGCCGCGAGTTGGGCCTGAAGGGCGCCCGGCGTTTGCGCGAGCAGCATCGTCAGGCGGTTGATGGCGCCCGCCTCCTGCTCGAGCAGCGCCGGCAAGCGCCCTTGCAGCTCAGCGACCGTCGACAACTGCTGCTCGATTTCCAATCCGCTGGCAAGCCCGCCGCGCTGGCGCGCCGATACCAACTCTGCCATCTCCTGCGTAGCCGCCATGTCCGCGCGCAGGATCGCCTGCTGCCGCTGCGCTGCCCGCAATTCATAGTAGTTGCGCGCCACCTCCAACTGCACCGCCACTTGCACTTCGCGCAGCAGCGAACTAGCCTCCGCCATCCCTGCATCGGCGGCCTCCACGCTGCGCCGCACGCGACCCCAAAGATCGAGCTCCCAGCTGGCATCAAACCCCGCCTGATACAAGGAGAATGGATCGCTAAGCTTTTCGATCAGCACATCGCGATTCGCCGGCGCGATCGCATCCACCATCCTCGTGCCGGCCCCTGATTCCGATTGCCGCTGCCGCATCGCTCCAGCCCGGGCATTGACTTGCGGCCCGAAGGCGCCCGCCGCCACATCACGCGTCATCCGGCTTTGCGCAAACCGCAAGGCTGCCGAGCGCACATCAAAGCTGGCCGCCAGCGCCTGTTCCTGCAAGCCATGCAGCACCGGATCATCGAAGCGGGCAAAGGACTGCGCGCCGCCAGAGGACAGCGCCGTGTCGCGCAGCGAAGCAGAACCGCCATGCCAGTCGCCGTAAGCTGCCGGCGCCTTCAATTCGGGCGAATGAAAATCGGGCCCCACCGCCGCGCAACCCGCGAGCGACAGGCAAAGCAGCGAGATCATTGAGCGTTTCATGATGTTTCCAATTCAGGTTAGGCGATGTCGGAATAGCCAGGCCGCCAGTGGCAGGGTAAGCAGGGCAATTAAAAACAGCGGCACCATATTCGGCCACAGCGTGCCAAGTCCAACGCCCTCAAGATAAATACGCTGCACCATATCGATAGCAAAGCGAAGTGGATTAGCCATGGTCACCACCTGCAGCACGTCCGGCATATTGCGTACCGGTGTGGTGAGCCCGGACAAAAGCATCATCGGCATGACCAGCACAAAGGTGTATAGCATTGCTTGCTGCATATTCAGGGACACCGCCGAAATTGACAGGCCAATGCCCACGCTGGCGATCGTGAACAGCGTCAGCGCCGCATAGATAGACAAGAGCGAACCGGCCATCGGCACCCCAAACCACAAGCGCGTAACCAGCAGTATCAGCGTCGATTGCAGCAACCCGATCATGATGGGAGGCAGCGCCTTGCCTATCATGATCTCGGTCGGCGAGAGCGGCGTTACCAGCAACTGATCGAAAGTGCCATGCTCCCGTTCGCGTGCCACCGAGAGGGCCGTCAGCAGCAATGTTTGCAGCATGCTGAGCGCCGCGATCATGCCCGGCAACAGGTACCAGCGAGTTTCCAGGTTCGGATTGAACCAGGCGCGCGACTCGATGCGCAGCGCTGGCTGGACGCCGCCGTGCTTCTCGCGCCATTGTCGGTTGAAGTCGGCCACCACCGCACCGACATAAGCCGCCGCTGTCCCGGCTGTATTGGAGTTGCGCCCATCCAGCACCACCTGCAGCGGCGCCGCATCACCCGCATACAGGCGGCGCTCGAAATCGGCCGGAATGCTGATTGCCAGCAGCGCTTTCTCGCGGTCGATTGCATCGCGCAGCGCTTGCTGGGTTTCGAAAGTGAGGATGCGGCGGAAGGTGCCACTGGCATCCAGCTTCGCCAGTAGTTCGGCGGAAGCCGCGCTGTGGCTCGCGTCGTTCACCGCATAAGGCACATAGGTCAAGTCATAAGTCGCTGCATAGCCGAACAACAGGCTTTGCACGATCGCCGGCACTACCAGGATAAAGCGGCTCTTCGGATCCTTGAGCACGGCCAGGAATTCCTTACGGACGATGGCGGCGATACGGTGGAAGAAGTCGATCATGGCTAATCCAGTCGCTTGCGGGTGACAGCGCGCGCTACGCCAAGCAGCAGTACGGCATAAGCGGCAAGGATCGCGCAATTGCGCAGTATCAGCGGCCAGACATTCCCGGCCAGGAAAAGGGTCTTGACCAGTTCCATGAAATATGTCGCCGGCAGGATATGTCCGACCACCTGCACCGCCAGCGGCACGTTGCGCAAGTCGAACAGGAAGCCGGACAGCATCAGCGAAGGCATGAAGCTGCTCACCAGTGCCAGCTGGCTTGCCAGGAACTGGTTCTTGGTTGCGGAGGAAATCAGCAAGCCCATGCCAACCGCCACCAGCAGGTAGAGCATGGAGGCGAATACGATCACCAGCAGCGATCCCTGCATCGGCACGTCGAACAGGAAGCGCGCAGCAATCAGGCAAAGGAACAAGCCTGCCATGCCGACGCAGAAGTAGGGGATGACTTTGGCCAGCAAGATTTCGACCGGCCGCACTGGCGTGACAAAGAGCGCCTCCAATGTGCCGCGCTCCCACTCTCGTGCCATCACCAGCGCGGTCAGGAAGGCGCCGACCAGCGTCATGATCAGTACGATCAGGCCGGGCACCAGGTACCAGGTGCTGGTGTTGGCGCTGTTGAACCACATACGCTGATCGATGCGTACCGCGCCGTTAGCGGGCAGGGCATCGGGCCGCGCGGCGCTGCCTTGCCGCTCGGCGCGGCGGGCGGCCCATTGCTGCAAGGCGCCGTTGGCGTAATTCATGATGATGCTGGCTCGGTTGGCTTCTGCACCATGCACGATGACCTGTACGGCGGCGCTGCCGGCCGCCATGTCACGCGTGAAGGTGGCTGGGATGCGGATGATGGCGTCGACCTTGCGCTGGCTCAGGAGCTGCTCGGCGTCGTGCATCGATGCGACGGGCAGCGGTGCGAAGGAAGGGGAGAGGCTAAAGCCTGCCACGGCTTCCTGCGCAATGGGCGAGCTGTCTTCCATCACGATGGCGACAGGTGCATTCTTCACGTCCAGCGACAGGCCGTAGCCGAAAATCAGGATCAGCACAATTGGCAGGGCGATGCCGATGGCGAGGTTGGATGCGTCGCGCAGCAACTGACGGAATTCCTTGCGCACCAGGGCCGCGAGGCGGGTGCGGAAACCTTGTTTCATGGTTGGCCTCCCTCGCGGTTCTTTTCGACGATGGCGATGAAGGCGTCTTCCATATTGCCCGCACCTCCCGCCTGCGTGCGGACTTCGCGCGGGGTGCCGATGGCGAGCACCTTGCCGGCATCCTGGATGACGATGCGGTCGCAGTATTCAGCTTCTTCCATGAAGTGCGTCGTCACCACGACCGTCACGCCTTGCTCGGCGAGGGTTGTGATGCGGCGCCAGAATTCCCGTCGAGCGAGCGGGTCTGCGCCGCTGGTTGGCTCGTCCAGGAAGAGGACTTCCGGCTCGTGCAGAAGGCTGGTGGCCATGGCGAGTCGCTGCTTGAAGCCGCCGGGGAGCTGTCCACTGGCCTGGTTTTCCTGGCCGCACAGCTGGAACTCTTCCAGCACTTCGCTGGTACGCTGCTTCAGGCGCTTGCCGCGCAGTCCGTATGCGCCGCCGAAGAAGTCGAGGTTCTCGGCGACGGTCAGGTTGCCGTACAGGGCGAATTTTTGCGATACATAGCCAACCTTGGCGCGTGCTTGCGCGCGGGCGTAGCGCAGGTTCACGCCTGCCACCTGCAGGAAGCCCGAGCTGGCAGGAAGCAGGCCGCATAGCATGCGGAACGTCGTGGTCTTGCCCGCGCCGTTCGGTCCGAGCAAGCCAAAGATCTCCCCGCGCGCCACGCTGAAACTGGTGCTCGCTACAGCCGTGAAGTCGCCAAACTTCCGCACCAGGTCCCGCACCTCAATCATCGCCTCACCATCGCCATCCGCCGCCGCCCCGTTCTCGCCGCTTGTGCCCCGACCGTCGCTCGTCGCCCCCGCCGTGCTCCCGGCTGCGGGGGATTGCGGGCTGGCTCGCAGGAGCATCATGAATCCATCTTCAAGCCGCGAAGGCACGGGCTTCGCGGCCAATCCATTCAGCAGCCGTGCAACGGCGGCATCCGAAGCATCCGCCCGGCGTATAAACCGCACGTGACCACCCTCCGGCACCGCATCAACCACAATCTCCCGCGCATCGATCAAGCGCGCCTGCAATGCGCGGGCCGATTCTCCATTACCCGGCATCGCGGTAAAGCACAAGCCATCTGCGCGGGAGCGCAGGGCGGCCGGCGCACCTTGTGCCAGCAGCTGCCCTTCATGCATCACAAACACCTGCCCGCACCGCTCAGCCTCATCCAGATACGAAGTGCTGACGATGACCGACAAGCGCTCCTCATCGACAAGCTGCGTGACAATCTCCCACAGCTCGCGCCGCGACAAGGGATCGACGCCGACGGTCGGCTCGTCAAGCAGCAACAGCTCCGGCGACCGCACCAGCGTACAAGCCAGTCCGAGCTTCTGCTTCATGCCGCCCGAAAGCTTGCCTGCCGGGCGAGAGGTAAAGCGCCCCAGGTCCGTCATATGCAGCAACCGGGCGAAACGCTCGCGCCGCACCTCCAACGGCACGCCATGCAGGTCAGCATATAAATCCATGTTCTCCTGCACGCTCAGGTCCTCGTAAAGACCAAAACGCTGCGGCATATAGCTGATCCGATCCTGTACCGCCTGTGGGTGCGCCGCCACCTCGATCCCCAGCACCGACAAGCTGCCAGCGCTAGGCGCCAGCAAACCCGCCGCCATGCGCAACAAGGTCGTCTTGCCCGCACCGTCCGGCCCCACCAGCGCCGTCAGCGCACCAGCCGCTACTTCCAGCGAGACATCGCGCACCGCCACCACCGGCGCTTCAGCGCCCTTGACGGTGAAGTGGCGGGACAAGCCGCGCGCACTGAGGACCGGAGCATCCATGACTACTGCCCGAACGCGATCCGCACAGTCGCCGGCATTCCCATGCGCAGCACATCGGCCTTATCCTCGGCCAGCACACGCACCTCATACACCAGCGCCGTACGAAGATCTTCCGTCTGCACGGTCTTAGGTGTGAACTCTGCGACCGAGGAAATGTAGCCAACCTTGCCAGTTAAAGTCTTTCCCGGCAGGCTGTCGATAGAAATTCCTGCTGCCATGCCAGGCTTGATGCGCCCAAGGTCGGCCTCCCGCACATAGGTACGCACCCACTTTGGATCGGCGATGGCCAGCGTATAAACAGGACGCTGCGGCGAAGCCATATCACCCGGCTCCATCAGCCGCGCGCGCACTACGGCATCGACAGGCGCCTTCAGCGTGGCTTCGCCTAGCTGGTGATTGAGCAGTGCGATGGCCGCTTGCGCCGCATCCAGCTGCGCCTGTGCCTGGGCGATATCCTCGCGGCGCGGGCCATGCTGCGCCAGTTCCTGCCCCTGGCGCGCCTGCTCCAGCGCCGCCTGCGCGCCCTTATTGCGCGCCCGGGCGGCATCGACATCCTGCAGGCTGACCGCACGCCCATTGCTGTCCTGTTGCACCGCCGTGACGCGCTCCAGCTGCTGGCGCGCCAGGTCGGCGTCGGCCTGCGCGGCTGCGGTGCGAGCGCGCGACTGCGCCAGTTCTTCAGGCCGCGTGCCAGCTTTCAGGCGGGCCAGCACCTGCTGTTGTGCGTTGGACTGCGCCTCGGTTTCGGCCAGGCGCAAACGCAAGCCGCGTGTGTCCAGTTCCGCCAGCACCTCGCCAGCGTGGACCTTCTGGCCTTCTTCGGCCAGCACGCGCGCCACCCGCTCGGCGGCAGGGAAAGCCAACGCCACCTGCCGCAAATCGACATTCCCATACAGGACCAGTTCCTTGTCGTCGGCGACAGGGCGGCTCCGGTACCAGGCGCCAAACCCTATCGCCGCCACCGCGACAATGGCAATTCCAACAAGTTTCTTATTCATGTGCAGACCCTCCTGCGGAAATTCTACATCAAATTCAAATTTGGATTTGAATTTAAATCCGACGTAAAATGCGAGCCATGCAAAAAAAGACCGCAACCCGTACCAGCCGCCAGGACGGCGACGCCACTCGCCAAGCCTTGCTTGACGTGGCCGGGCAGGTATTTGCGGAACGCGGCTTTGCCGACGCCACCAGCAAGGAAATCTGTGCCCGCGCCGGCACCAATATCGCTGCTGTCAATTATCACTTCGGCAGCCGCGGCGCGCTATATGAAGCTGTGTTGGTGGAAGCGCACCACCAATTACTCAAGCTTGAAGAAATGCAGGAAAACGTGTCGCGCGACCTGCCGCCGCACGACAAGCTGCGCACGATCCTGCGCGGCATCGTGCTGCGCGCCACCGGGCCGCAAGCGCATTGGGGCGCGCGCGTGGTGATCCGCGAACTGATGTCGCCGACCGAGCATGCGCCGGCGCTGGTGCACAAGGCCATCGCCCCCAAGGCCATGCTGATGATGGCGCTGGTGTGCGAGATCCTCGGCCTGCCGCCTACCACGCCCGGCCTGCAACGCGCCTTGTTCCTGCTGATGTCGCCCTGCCTGGCGCTGCTGGTCGCTCCGCGCGAAATGCGCAGCAGCCTGTTCCCCGCATTGTCCGACGATGCCGAAGGACTGGTCGACGATATGATGACTTATGCCAGTGCAGGCCTGGCTGCTATCGCGGCGAAGTATTCAGCATCGCCTCGACCACAGGGTGGCTGATGCGCCGCTCGCTGGAAATGGCGTAGAACTGCTCGCGCAGCTCCGAAGCCGGCGGACCGGCTGGAATCGCGCCAAACTGCTCCAGCATATCGTCCGCCAGCGCCGCCGGCGCAAAGAACAGCCCCATGCCGCTGCGGCCAAAGGTGTTCAGCATCGCGCTATCCTCGAATTCCCCGACCACGTCGGGCCGCACGCCTTGCTCCAGCAGCCAGGCGTCGATGCGGCCGCGCAGCGCGGTATTCCGTGTCGGCAGCAAGAGCGGAGCGCCGTTCAGGCTTGCAGGGAAATCCTTGCCAACTTTGCGGGCCAGCGCACGCACGCCGAACAGCTGCATCTCACTTTCTCCCAGCAGGTGGCTGAACACGCGTAGCGAGGCGCTGGCGCGCACCGGGCGGTCGGTCAGCACGACGTCCAGCTTGTGCAGCGCCAGTTCGGCCAGCAGGACATCGAATTCGCCCTCGGTGCACACCAGGCGAACCGGCGTTTCGGGCGGCAGCGCACCTTGCAGGTAGTGCGCCGCGATCAGCTTCGGCATCGAGTCGGATATGCCGACCGTGAGCCGGATCTTGCCGGTATCGACTTCCTCAAGCGCCTCCTGCATGCGGTCGCCCAGCTGGAAGATTTGCTCGGCATAGGTCAGCGCGACCCGGCCTGCCTCGGTCGGCACCAGCCGCCGTCCTTGCTGGGTTAGCAGGGACTTGCCGATGGACTGTTCCAGCGCCGCGATCTGGGTGCTGACGGTCTGGATGGCTAACCCCAGCCGGTCGGCTGCCCGCGTCACGCTGCCCTCGGTGGCAACCATGCGGAAGAAATAGAGGTGGCGGAAGTTCAGGCCCGTGGTTCTCATGCTTCGATTTTTTAGAAGTAATACTTCGATTATCTTCTATTTTTCAAAATGCGGGTTGCCCTTAGACTTGCCGGACTAACCAACGAGAAAGGGTCAACCGATGAAGCACTTCAGGATTTCCTTCCTGGTCTCCTTCATCTGTCTTGCAATTGCAGGCTGGTGGGGATACCAACAAACTGGCGCGAGCGGCGCCCTGGCGGCCGTCTGGATCGCCCTTATCCTGAGCGTGATGGAAGTTTCGCTCTCCTTTGACAACGCGGTAGTCAACGCCTCGGTCCTGAAAACCTGGGATCCGTTCTGGCAAAAGCTGTTCCTTGGCGTCGGCATCATCATCGCGGTATTCGGCATGCGCCTGGTGTTCCCGCTGGTGATCGTCGCAGTGGCGGCTGACCTTAGCCTGCCCGATGTCTGGACGCTGGCGCTGAACGACCCGAAAGCGTTTTCGACCCACCTGACCAACCACCACGCGGAAGTGGCGGCATTCGGCGGCATGTTCCTGCTGATGGTCTTCCTGAACTTTATCTTCGACCATGAGAAGCAGCTGCACTGGCTGGGTCATGTGGAGCGCAAGCTGGGCGCGCTGGGCAAGGTTTCCTCGATTGCGATCTTGATTTCGATGGCGATCCTGCTTGGCAGCCTGTCCATCGTCGACGAAGCGCAGAAGTTCATCGTGCTGGTGGCCGGCATGTGGGGCCTGCTGGCTTACATTGCGGTGGATGGCCTGTCGTCCTGGCTGGAGAAGGAGGAAGAAGGCGGCGTGAACGCCGGTGAGCTGGTCAAGCGCGGCGGCATTGGCGGCTTCCTTTACCTGGAAGTGCTGGATGCATCGTTCTCCTTCGACGGCGTGATCGGCGCGTTTGCCATCACCAGCGACGTCGTGATCATTATGCTCGGCCTGGCCATTGGCGCGATGTTCGTGCGCTCGATGACGGTCTACCTGGTTCACAAGGGAACGCTCGAAGAGTACGTCTACCTGGAGCACGGCGCCCACTACGCGATCGGCATCCTGGCTGTGATCATGTTGGCGAGCATGAAGTTCCATATTCCGGAAGTGGTGACCGGCCTGATTGGCGTGGCGTTCATCGTGGCCTCGCTCTGGTCCTCGATTCGCCATAAGAAACTTGAACTGAAAGGGGCTTAAAGCGATGACGATTTTCAAAGTGACCGGGGATATCGATCCCTTCCTGCAGGTGTCGATGAGGCAGGGCGAACGCATCTTCTGCGAATCGAATGCGATGGTGATGATGGACTCCACGCTCGAACTGAAGGGCAAGATGCGCGGCGGCCTGGGTGGCGCGCTGATGCGCTCTCTGGCAAACGGCGAATCCTTCTTCCAGCAGAACATCGAAGCCACGGGCGGCGACGGCAACTGCCTGCTGTCGCCGAACCTGCCGGGCGCAATGCGGGTTCTCGATATCGGCGAGCGCCAGTACATGATCAGCGACGGCGCCTTCGTGGCAGCCACGGGCGGCGTTGACTTGCGGGTGCGCACCCAGAACGTTGGCAATGCGCTGTTCGGCCAGAGCGGCGGCTTCTTCATCACGGAATCGGCGGGCCAGGGCCAACTGGCCGTCTCGGGCTTCGGCTCGATGCAGGAAATCGACGTGGAACCGGGCAAGGACGTCGTCATCGACAACGCTCACGTGGTGGCCTGGGATAGCGCACTGCGCTACGAACTGGCTGTGGCAACCCGCTCCGGTGGCGGCTTGCTGGGCAACCTGGTGAATTCGGTGACAAGCGGTGAAGGCATGGTGCTGCGTTTTGCCGGCCGCGGCAAGGTCCTGATCTGCTCGCGCAACCGCGAAGCCTTCGTGGCCTGGATGATGTCGCACCAGAGCCGTTAATCTTTTACCTCCGTTGGACGCTTCCCATGGCGTTCTTCTTTTGCGGTGGCCGACAGGCCGCCGCTTTTTTTTTATGCGACCAGCATGCCGGCGTTGTACAGCGCATGTGCAAGCATTGGCGCAAGCAGTGATTTGCTACGCTCTGCCGCATAGGCCGTGCACAGGCCGAGTACGAAAATCGGCGCCATGGACGAGGGGGGATGGATCACCGCGAACAGAGCTGCGCTGACGGCCATCGCTGGTAGGGCGGAAAGAGAGCGGCGCATTCCGTTGAAGACCTGTCCGCGGAAGATGAATTCTTCAAATATCGGCGCGGCGAGGATTGTCAGGGGCGCCAGCCAGAAAATGGCGGAGCGCGGAGGGGCGGATGGAACGAGGTAGGCCTGGCGCTGGATCGCGAGCCACAGCAAGCCTGCAGCCAGCGCGGGTAGCGACATCAGCACACCCCAGCCGCAAACATTCCGCCAGGCGCCGCTCCATGTGCCGTGCCAGAGGCGCGGTACGCCGCTGGTGCCGAAGCGCCAGTACAGCAAGCGGGCCAGGACGTACACCAGGGCGCCAGCAATCGTAAAGGAGAGCGTGTTGGTCGCTAGCGAGGAAAACTGGCCAGCCAGCTTCAGTGCTCCGCTGATCAGCATTTGCACGAGGAAGAGCAGGATAGCGCATATGATGCCGTCCGCAGCCGAAACCCTTGGCGGCGGCGATGCTGAAGGATCGAGCAGGTAGGGCAGTGAGTCGCGCGCCCGTTGCCAGAGCGCCAGGGCGAGAAAGGCTAGCAGCGCAATTGCCGCCAGCCGCAAATGCCATACGCGTGAGTTCAATGCAAAGGTGTAGAGAGATAGTAGAATCAGGTAGGCATAGGCGAATGTGGGGCGCACGCGGGCATGCATGTCCTGCGCCAGGGGATCGCAAGCCCAGACTCCCAGCGCGACTGCGATAACGGCAAATATCGGGATGCCGGCCACCACCAGCATCAATTGCGAGAAAAAATTACGATTGGCCGGTACGCCAAACCACAAGCCGATGCAAAATACCGCCAGCGGATAGACAAGGGCCAACGCCGACCATAACTGCGCTTTTTCCGCGAGCATAGTGCCGATGGACTTGGGGTAGGTGTACAGCATCCACAGCGCATGGCCTTCGGTATTGATAGTCTGGAAGGCGGACAGCATCAGCACGTAGGCGCCCAGCCCGAATGCC
Source organism: Pseudoduganella sp. GW821-FHT11H04 (assembly GCF_058807935.1). NCBI lineage: Bacteria > Pseudomonadati > Pseudomonadota > Betaproteobacteria > Burkholderiales > Oxalobacteraceae > Pseudoduganella > Pseudoduganella sp. GW821-FHT11H04. The sequence goes on from NZ_JBXARE010000014.1 coordinate 27,114, forward strand.
ACGGACGACATCAACGCCGGGCTGCGGAGGAACTGGCCCAGGTTCTCCACCTGTCCGTTCAACACCAGCTGGCTGCCGAAAATGATCAGGGGGATCAGCAGGCTTTGGACGAGGAAGTTGCGATCGCGGCTTAGCAATCGCAGCTCGCGCCGCTGAAGCGGTGTGCCGATTGCCCAGCCTTTGAATCTCCCGCTTGCACCCGGGCTTCGGCCAGTCTCGCGCGCACCGGTGGCAACCACGCCGTCGGCCAGCAAGGCATGCAGCAGGCGCAGCCCAAGCCATACCACGAGCGCTGTTTGCGCCGCCAGCAGCAGTCCGAATCCCAATCCATGCCATGCGTCGCGAGCATTCAGGGCACGCAGCGCCAGGCCCGGCGGCGTCCATAAGGTCCATGAAGGGAACTGCGCGGCCCAGCCCAGTGTCAGGGTGGCGGTCGGCATGGCGAGCGACATGGCGAGGTACATCAGCGGCATGCTGGAAACCGAGGCGATGGCCTGCAGGTTGCGCAACTGCGAAGGCGCGAGCCGCAGCCGCAAGCCGGTATCGGCCAGGGTGCGCAGCGTGGCGGCGCAAACCAGCAAGACCAGGGTGCAGCCCGCAGCCAGTAGCGGTGCATTCCAACGGTAGCCGGAATACCAGGCCACCGTCATGCACAGAGGCCATAGCGCCAGGATGCCGGAAGGGTTGGCGACGCTGCGTTCGGCGATGCGCGCCAGCAGCAAGGTGCGCCGCTGCAGCGGCAATGTGACCAGCCATTCCAGATCCCAATCCGGCTGCGCCAGTTCCCGGCTTCCCAGTGGCAGCAGGAAGGCGATGCAGAACAGCAGGCAAGCCTGCATTGTTACCGCCAGCATCACTACGGGGTGGAAGGCTGCCTCCTGCAACTGCCTGCCCGCTTCGTGCATGGCCGTGCAGTGGCTGCCCGTTGGAAGCCGGCACTGCATATTGAGCAGCGAGTTGCTGGCGGTATTGATGAAGGCGAAGAGCATGAAGGCAGCCAGCGCGCAGGTCACCAGCCAGCGCACATTCTTCTTGCCGCGTGTTGCTTGCCGGCTTGGCCCAAGCCAGCCTTTGCTGATGCGCAGCGCGTTTGCGATGTTCAGGACCCGCAGCAGCCTGAGTCGCGCCAGCAGCCAGAAAGCACGCGGAGCGCTGGGCAGGTCCATCACGCCGCCATATTGTCTTCGTTGGTGAACTTGAGGAACAGCTCTTCCAGCGTGCTGTTGTCGCTGCTGGCGCCGCGTAATTCGTCCAGCGAGCCCGTGGCTACAAGCGCGCCGTGGTTGATGATGCCGACCCGGTTGCACATGCGCTGCGCCATGTCGAGCAGGTGGGTGGACACGAAGATGGTCTTGCCGCCCGCCGCACTGGCGATCAGCTTGTCCTGCACTTCGCGCGCGGCGCGCGGATCCAGACCGTTGATCGGCTCATCCAGGATCAGCACCGCGGGATCGTGCACCAGGGCGCAGGCCAGGCCCAGCTTCTTCTTCATGCCCATCGAGTAATTGACGGCGAATTCCTCGCTCACATCCTGCAGGCCGAATTCCTGCAGCATCTGTGCAGCGCGTTCAACTGCCGCCTGGCGCGGCATGCCGTGCATCTCCGCCACGAATTGAAGGATTTCGCGCCCGCGCAGGAAGTCGTAGAAGATGGGATTGTCCGGCAGGTAACCGACGTGGCGTTTCACTTCTGCCGCATCGGACTGGCAATCGAGGCCGTCCACCAGCACGCGGCCGGCGCTGGGTACCAGGATGCCCATCATCATGCGGATGGTGGTGGTTTTGCCTGCGCCGTTAGGTCCAAGGAAGCCAAACACTTCGCCGCGCCGCACAGTCAGTGTCAGCGGCTGCACGGCGGGAAACTCGCCGTAGTGCTTGGCCAGTCCCTGGAATTCGATCATGGCCGCAAGCTCATTCCTATGCGCTCCGTGCGTGGCGCCCAGTTGCCCAGAATGTCGGCGGAGACCAGGATGCGTTCCGCGCGGCCGATCAACAGTGCGCGCGGGACGAAGCCGATGTAGCGCGAGTCAGCGCTGTTGTTGCGGTTATCACCCAGCATCAGGTAGCTGCCTTCAGGCACGGTGACCGGGCCGAAGTCGCGTGTCGCCTGGACTTGCGGCAGCACCTGGATGCTGTAGCTGGCGCTGGCGTTGTGCTCCTTCAGTTGCAGCGCCTGCAGGTCGCCGACGTGGTCGATGTGTTCAACCGCGTTGCCGAGCACAGTGTATTCGGAGGTCTTGCCATTGATGATCAGGTGTTCGCCACGGATTTCAACGCGGTCGCCCGGCAACGCTGCCACGCGCTTGATCAGGCGCGTGCGGTCCTTGGGCGAGAAAAACGTGACCACGTCGCCGCGCTGCGGTTCGCCCAGATGGCTGACGGCGATATCGGTCAGCGGCACTTTCAAGTCGTAGGCGAGGCGGTTGACGAACACCACGTCGCCTTCCAGCAGGTTGGGGTGCATGGAGGCCGAAGGGATAGGATTCCAGTCTGCAACGGCAGTGCGGAATACGCCCAGCAACAGCAGGAAGGCGATAAAACCCTTGTTGTCGTGGATGATTTTTTTCATGACGGGAGTCTCCGTTCTGGTTCTGGAAACAACATCATCTTTGCAAAATCTTAAGCGCTGCTTAGACCGAAGGCTGCCAGCATCTGGCGTTGTCCTTTCGGCGGAACCTGCAGGGCGCGGCTGTCGAGGTCCTGCTCGACCCAGCCTCGCTTCAACGCCAGTTGCAGCAACGCCGCGCCAAGCGCGCCGCCCAGGTGAGGCTTGCGTTCACTCCAGTCCAGGCAGGGACAGGCGAAGCGGCGGCGCAGCTTGCGCAGTGCCGGCAAATCCAGGCCCAGTTGCTCGAATTGTTTTTCGCCTTCCGCGCTCAAGTCGTAGCCTTCGCTGGCTTCGGCCAGCCAGCCTTGCGCGGCGAAATGGTCGTGCAATTTAACGGCCACGCTGCCCGCCATATGATCGTAACAGGTTCGCGCGTTGCGCAAGCGGTCGGGCGTATTGGGTTTGAACTCATTGCGTGGCAGGCCTGCAACGACCAGCAAGGCTTCCAGGGCTGCGGCCACTTCCTGGCTGGCGAGCTGGTAGTAACGGTGTTTGCCTTGCGCGAGCTGCACCAGCAGCTGTTCGTCCTTCAATCGCGAGAGGTGGGCGCTGGCGGTGGAAGGACTCACTTCCGCCACCACGGACAGCTCGGTGGCGGTGCGCGCGTGGCCATCCAGCAGGGAGCACAGCATGCGGGCGCGGGCAGGTTCGGCGATGGCGCCGGCAACGTTGGCAAGCTTGGAATCCATATTTCGGTGTGGGGCGAATTGTCGTTGTGTCTTTTTCAGGATACTGCAAATTCTTGATCAATGCCGGAGGAAAGACATGCAGGAATTGGAATGGGATGGAGGACGTGGATTGTGGCTCGCCAATGGCACGGAGCTGGTGGAAGGGGTACTCAGCCATCCGGCGCTGAGGGTGCGTCCGCTGGCCGAACCTGTGCCGGCCGCCCTTGCCGGCGGCAGCGCGGGCGAAGTCTTCGGCGCGCTGGTACGCATGAATGACGGCGAGCGCCACGCTGCGCCCAAACTCGCACTGCAGCGCGCCCTCGCGCAATTTGCGCTCGCCGCGCCGCCAACGCCAGCGCAAACACGGGCGCGCGAAGTGGCTGCACGGCTGCTGGCCGAAGGGCGCTCGATTCGCGACTGGACCTTCGAGGCGCCAGTCAGCACGGTCGCCAGCCTGCTTGGTTTCGCCGACGCCCAATTGCCAGCCGTGGCGCGCTGGATGGGCGATTTCGTGGCTTGCCTGTCGCCTTTGAGCAGCGCGCCGCAAATCGAGCAAGCGCAGGCCGCGAGCCTGTGCCTGTTGGCCGCCATGCGCGAGCTTCTGCAGGAAGCTCCCGTGGGATCGCTGGCTGCCGCAGTCGGCCAGGAAGCCGCCGCTGCCGGCTGGCAGAACGACCACGCCATCCTCGCCAATCTCGTCGGCCTGCTGTCGCAAACTTATGAAGCCACGGCAGGCTTGCTGGGCAACTCCCTCATCGCCATGCAGCAAGGGGCGCTGGTGGCGCAAGTGATGGAGAACGACCCACCCATCCTCAACACGCGCCGCTTCGCCGCCGAACGCTGCACAATAGGCAGCGTGACAGTAGAACAAGGGCAAGCGATACTGGTCATGCTCGGCGCTGCGAAGCGCGGTTTCGGCCACGGCAAGCACGCCTGCCCCGGCCAGCAGCTGGCGCAACAGATCGTCGCCGGCTGCATTGAAGCGCTGCGCAGCAGGCCGCTGCCGCAGCTAAGCTGGACATACCGCGCATCGGTTAACGCGCGCATACCGGAGTTTCATCAATGATCGCAGTGATTTTTGAAGTGACGCCCGCCGAGGGCCGCAAGGATGCCTACCTGGATATCGCCGCCAAGCTGCTGCCAACGCTGGAACAGATCGATGGCTTTATCAGCGTCGAACGTTTCCAGAGCCTGACTAATCCAGGAAAGATGCTGTCGCTATCGTTCTTCCGCGACGAAGAAGCGGTGCAGGAATGGCGCAAGGTGGAAGCGCACCGTGCCGCCCAGCAGGCCGGGCGCGAGCGCCTGTTCGCCGATTACCGCCTTCGCATCGCCAGCGTGGTGCGCGACTACGGCCTGAACGAACGCGCCGAAGCGCCGGCCGATAGCCGCGAACGGCACGGTTGAATCAGTGTCCGCGCTTTTGCACCAGCGCGCTGCCCACGCCGTGGCGTTTGCCTTCGCTGACGGCCGTCACCGTGCCGTCGGGATTGAAGACGATCGCATTGGCGGCGCCGATTTCCTCGACGCCCGCTTCATCCCAGCGCTGGCCGAACCTTTCCAGCGCCTTTGCTTGAGCGCTGCCCGAGAAACCAGGCTCGATGGACGTGGCCAGGCCATTACGCTCCGAGATGCGCGGGGCGTTGAGCGCAGCCGGCATGTCCATGCCCAGGTCGATGTGGTTGAAAATGGTTTGCAGCACCGTGGTCACGATGGTGGCGCCGCCCGGGCTGCCGATGGTGAAGGCTGGTTTGCCGTTACGGAAAACGATGGTCGGCGACATACTGCTGCGCGGACGCTTGCCCGCTTCCGGCACATTCGGATGCGGGCCGGTGAAGTCGAAGTCCGTCATCTCGTTATTCAGGATGAAGCCATAGCCCGGCACAGTGATGCCGCTGCCGCCCCATGATTCGATGGTGAAGGTGTAGGCGACAATATTGCCATCCTTGTCGGACACGGCCAGGTGGGTGGTGTGCGCGCTTTCCGACAGCAGTTTCGATGGCGGTGCGGCTGCGGGACGCAGGGGCACGCTCAAGTCGCGCTGGAAGGCATAGGGATCGCCCGCCTGTGCATGGTAATGGGCCTGGGTCGGATCGATCAGCTCACGGCGCCGTGCAGCGTATTCCTTGCTGACCAGGCCCGCTACCGGCGCCTCCACATATTCCGGATCGGCCAGGTAGGCATTGCGGTCAGCGAATGCCAGGCGCGCCGCCTCCATGTACAGGTGCTCCGCCTTCTCACGCGGCATGGCACGCAGGTCGAATCCCTCCAGGATATTCAGCGCTTCTGCGATCGTCACGCCGCCGCTGCTCGGTAAAGGCATGCCAAGCAGCTCATAGCCGCGGTAAGTGCTGCGCACCGGCTGGCGCCAGCGCGACTCGTAATTGGCCAGGTCGGCCAGCGACATCCGTCCTGCGCGCACCGAGACGCCGGCAGCAACCGGCGGCTGGTTGACCGCACCGACGATCGCCTGCGCCAGCTTGCCTGAATAGAAGGCCTTCACGCCGCCGGTGGAAAGCAGGCGATAAGTCCTGGCCAGGTCCGGATTGCGCAGCAGGGTGCCAGAAGGCAGGGCTTTGCCATCCTTCAGGTAGCGCGCGGCCGTCTCCGGGAACAGCGCGAACTTCTTCTCGTTTTCTTTCGCCAGCGCGACGAAGTTGTCGTTCAGTCGGAAGCCGTCCGTCGCCACCTTGATGGCGGGCGCGAGCACCTGCTTGAACGACATGGTGCCGTAGCGGTCCAGCGCATCGTGCCAACCGCGCACCGTGCCCGGCACGCCAACCGCCATGCCGCTGGCGACCGCGGTATCGAAATCCATCGCCTTGCCATCAGCTGTGAAAGCATCGGCCTGGAAGGAAGCCGGCGCCATTTCGCGATGGTCAAGTGTGATGACGCGCTTTTCCTTGGCAAGGTAAATCACCATGAAGCCGCCGCCGCCCACGCCGCAGCTGAACGGATCGGTGACGCCCAGGGTGGCGGCTGCCGCGACTGCAGCATCAATTGCATTGCCGCCCTTGTTGAGAATGGCGAGCGCAGCTTGCGAGGCCGGCTCGCTGATGGTCGCCACAGCGCCGCCGGTGCCGGTGGCCACCGGGGTCTTGGCCCAGGCCGGGCCGCTGAACGCCAGTGCAAGGATGATGGTGGAAGTCAGTCGCAGGGGCAGGGCGTTTGGCGTCATGGGCAACTATGTCGGGTGGGAAATATATACCCGCAAGCTTACCCGATAATTCGGCGCCGCCGCCTTCAGTGCCGGCACCTCGGCCGGCTCCACGCCCAGCAGGGTGAAGGTCAGGCCGTTGCGCGAAAGCGACTTGCTAGCACCAGGCATGTCTTGCGCCAGCACGAAGCTGGTGTTGCCTTGCTTGTCGCTCAGGACGAAGCTGTAGCTGATATAGCCGGCCCAGACGCAGACTGCGCCCTGTTTGCAACGGCTGTCGTTGACGCGCTCGAGCTTGAGCGTGACGGCGGGGGCCAGCGTAACGGATTCCCCCTGTCCCAGCTGGTAGCTGGCGCTGGTGCGTGGTGCAGGACGGCTGGCGCTGCCGTCCTCGGTGCTGCGGGTTGAACCGCAGGCAGCGGCAATGGCGAGGACCAGGCTCGCCATGCCAAGGCAGATCAATCTTGCTTGCATGATGTTCTCCTCTGGCCTGAGAACAGCTTAGCAAATCGCAAAGCTCCTTGTTGCACTGTTGAGTCCACTCAACTGTAAGGATTTTCGACATGTAATAAAAAAGGCGCCCCGAAGGGCGCCAGTTTTTATAGTTGGTGTTTAACCGCTTATTCTTTGCGGCGGCGGCGCGCCATCCCCAGGCCCAGCAAGCCGGCGCCCAGCAGTGCAAGAGATGCAGGTTCAGGAATGCTTTGTGGTGGCCCACCCGGATTGGAAGGAGCGGCCGTTCCGGCCATGACCTTGAAATCCACGTTGGTGTTGTTGTCGTGCACGTTCAGTGAATCAAGCTTGAATTCGTAGACCACCCCGCCGGTCAACGTCACGTCATCCCAATAGGCCGCATAGCCGCTGGGTTTGCTCTTGGTTTTCGAGCTGCCATTGACCAGGAAATCGAAGTCGAAATCCTGCACCGCACCGCCATTTGGCGGTGTAATGCCGAAATCGAAGGTGGTGGTGTTGACGGTCTTCACGTACAACACCGTCAGGTCTTTGATATGGATCCAGTCGGCGAAGGTCCATACGGAGTCGCCATCCGGGTTCCAGCCGGCACTGATCGAGGTGTTGATGGTTAGCATCAACGGGTTGGCCGAGGTCTCGCCTGGTTTGGTAGGACCAGCGACGGCCGAGCCAACTGCCAGTGCGCAAATTGCGGTCAGTGCAAGCTTCTTGAACATGGGGAACTCCTCAGTGAGTGTGCTCAGCAGTTACAAAGCAATCGACGTGCCAGTAACTGAAACTCATCCATATCAAGGACTTAGCCGGTGTTGCATATGGGAATGTAAAAATTCCCGACATTAAAAATATTGCCAGTTAGTTAAAAAAAGCACCGATCCTTACGGAATCGGTGCTTTCGTTGGGGCATTGCTTTGAATGCTTACATATAAGCAGCCAGCGCGCCCTTCATTTTCTTCAATGCGGCAGCCTCGATCTGGCGGATGCGCTCAGCGGAGACGCCGAATTCTTCAGCCAGCGTATGCAAGGTGGCGCCGGAGCCATCGTCGTTCGCCAGCCAGCGTGCTTCCACGATGCGGCGCGAACGGGCGTCGAGCTTGGACAAGGCGGTTTCCAGGCCTTCAGACTGCAGGCGCACCACCTGTGCCGCTTCCAGTACCTTGGTCGGCTCCATATTGTCCGAGGACAGGTAGGCGATCGGCGAGAACTTATCGTCTTCGTCGTCGGAAGGCGCTTCCAGAGCAATGTCGCGGCCGCTCAGGCGGGTTTCCATCTCGATCACTTCCTCGCGCTTCACGTCCAGCGCCTTGGCCAGCTCGTCGATCTGTTTCGGCGACATGGCGTCCAGGCCCTGCTTGTGGCTGCGCAGGTTGAAGAACAGCTTGCGCTGGGCCTTGGTAGTGGCCACTTTGACCAGGCGCCAGTTCTTCAGGATGTATTCGTGGATTTCAGCCTTGATCCAGTGCATGGCATAGGACACCAGGCGCACGCCCTGGTCCGGATCGAAACGCTTGACCGCCTTCATCAGGCCGATATTGCCTTCCTGGATCAGGTCGCCGTGCGGCAGGCCGTAGCCAAGGTAGCCACGCGCGATCGACACCACCAGGCGCAGGTGCGAGGTGACCAGCACTTCCGCTGCCTTGAGATCGTTCTTTTCCTTCAGGTTCTTGCCCAGCGCCACTTCTTCTTCGTGGGTCAGCATAGGCAGGCGGTTCACAGCCGAGATATAAGCGTCCAGATTGCCCAGGCTCCCGCTGAAGCCAAGGGTCAGCGCGTTGCTGCCGGCAGGTACCAGTGCGTTTGTTGCGGTCATCTTATTCATCCTCGATTGAAGGGAAATACTTTCAGAGTTACCAGCATGCACGATAGAACTTAAATGACTCTTAACCTCTATCATGCTGTTCTGAACATATATTAGCACTCTCCCTTGGTGAGTGCCAATTGCTGAGATTCTATGGGTTTGATAGTAAATTTACTATCAGGATAGGGCGACGGGAAGGCAGGCTCCGTGCGGGTACGCACGGAGCTGGAGGGGTGTCAGTTCAGGCGGGAAAGATGGCGCTGCACAGAAAGCAGGGCGCCGAACAGGCCAAGGCTGGCCGACAGGGCCAGCAGGCCGATGGTGCCCAAGGGAGCCAGCGGCGCCAGTTGGAATTCCGATGCGTACAGCCTTGCAAAGTCGGCAATGGCGTGGTTCAGCGGCTGCAGCGCGAGCGCGACGCCGCCCAGGGCAACACCGCCGGCGCACAGGCCGAGCAGGGCGCCTGTGTAATAGAAGGGCCGGTGGATGAAGCTGTCGGTGGCGCCGATCAGCTTGGACACCAGGATTTCTTCACGCTGGGTCATTACCTGCAGGCGGATGGTGTTGAATACAACGGCAACGACCACCGTCGCCAGGGTGGCGGCCAGCAGCAGCAGGGCCAGGCGCAGCACGCCCAGCAAGGCGGCCAGGCGTTTCACCCAGGCCGAGTCCACCTGTACCGCTTCGACGCCGGGCAGGACGCGCATCTGCTCCGCAATACCATCGATCTGGGCGCCTTCTGCAGCGTTCTGGAAGGCATTCAGCTTGACGACATAGCTGTCGGGCAGCGGATTTTCGCCGAGGGTGGCAACCACGTCGGACAGGCCGCTCTTGGCATTCAGCTCTTCCAGCGCTTTTTCACGCGGCTTGAAGATGATTTTGGCTTGCGGTGCAATGCCGCGCAGTGAGGAGGCCAGGCCAGCCGCCTGTTCGCGCGGGGTTTCGGCCTTGATGAACACGCTCAGTTCAGGCTCGACCGCCATTTGTTCCGACATTGGCCGCACATTGTCGAGCAAAGTCACGCCCATGAAGGGCAGGGCCAGCGCAATTGCGACCACCAGGATATTGAACAGGAAAGAACCCGGCGCGCGGCGCACATGCACCAGGGCAGAACCGAAGGCGAACAGGTGGTGGCGCAGCCAGGTGCTCATGCAGCCTCCTTCATCAGTGCGCCGCGTTCGAGGTGGATCACGCGTGCGGCAGCGTCCAGGATCTGCTCATCGTGGGATGAGATCAGGCAAGTCACGCCCACCGAGTGGAAGGCGTGCAGGGCGTCGATCACCTTGTTGGCGCTGGCGCGGTCCAGGTTGGCGGTCGGCTCGTCGGCCAGGATGATTTGTGGACGGTTGACAATGGCGCGCGCGATCGAAACGCGCTGCTGCTCGCCGCCGGACAGGGCCAGCGGCTGCGCATCGGCTCGGTCCAGCAAGCCCACCTTGTCGAGTGCGGCGCGGGCGCGCTGCTCGGCGGCGGCACGCGGCGAACCGGTGACCAGCAGGGGCATCATCACATTGGACAGCACGCTGCGGTCGTTCAGCAAGCGCTGTTCCTGGAAAATCAGGCCCAGGTTACGGCGCAGGAAGGGTATGCCGGGGCGCTTCAAGGCGCCGATATCCTGGCCATTTACCAGCACTTTGCCGGACGTTGGCCGCTCCATGGCGGCAATCATCTTCAGTAGGGTCGATTTGCCGGCGCCCGAAGGGCCGGCCAGGTAGACCAGCTCGCCCTTGGCGATGGTGAAGGAGATGTCGCGCAGGGCGACACCGTCGGGGGAGTATTGCTTGCTGACGTGCTGGAATTCGATCATGTAGGCCGATTAAGCGAGCAGTGCTTCAACAAATTCAGCCGCGTTGAACGGCTGCAGGTCTTCAATCTTTTCGCCGATGCCAATGAAGTACACCGGGACCGGGCGTACGCGGGCGATGGCGGCCAGGATGCCGCCTTTCGCAGTGCCGTCTAGCTTGGTAATGATCAGGCCGGACAGTTGCAGTGCATCATCGAAAGCTTTTACCTGGGCCAGTGCATTTTGGCCGGTATTGCCATCGATGACCAGCAGGGTTTCATGCGGGGCGTCTTCCATGCCCTTGCCGATCACGCGCTTGACCTTCTTCAGCTCTTCCATCAGGTGCAACTGGGTTGGCAGACGGCCGGCGGTATCGATCATCACCACATTGGTGCCGCGCGCCTTGCCGGACTGCACCGCGTCGAAGGACACGGCTGCCGGATCGCCTGACTCCTGGGAAATCACGGTCACATTGTTGCGTTGACCCCACACCATCAGCTGTTCACGGGCGGCGGCACGGAAAGTGTCGCCTGCAGCCAACAGTACCGACTGGCCATGGGCCTGCATATGTTTAGCCAGCTTGCCGATGGTGGTCGTCTTGCCGGCACCGTTGACGCCGGAAATCATCATCACCAGGGGCTGGTGGCGGCCCAGTTCGAAAGGCTTTTGCAGGGGCTGCAGCAGGTCGATCATGAGCTGCTTGAGCGCGTCCTTGACCTGGGCGGCCTCGAGCAGCTTCTCTTCCTTGACCTTGCGCTTCAGGGCGTCGAGCAGGAACTGGGTGGCGTCGACGCCGGCGTCGGACATTAACAACGCCGCTTCCAGTTCGTCATACAGCTCGTCGTCGATCTTGGCGCCGACGAAGAGGATGGACAGGTTGGATGATGTCTTGGACAAGCCAGCCTTCAGACGGCTCATCCAGCTTTGTTTTAGTTCCGGTTTGGAGGCGGTCTCGACTTCATATGCCAGGGGCGCGGGAAGTTCGGCGCTGGCAGGCGTGGCAGGAGCAGGGGCGGCCGCTGGAGCTGCTGGAGCTACTTCCGGCGCGACCGGTTTCTTCTTGAAAAAACTGAACATGGACAGGTTGGCAGAGGGTCCTTCAATCGAACCGCGTATTCTACCAGAGCCTAGGTGAGGGCTTGGCGTTGGCGCTGGCGCCATTCGGTCACTGCCGTACCGATATCGGCAAGTTCGCACACATTCACATACGTTGGCGGACGTTTGCGCAAGGCGGAATTACTGCCCCCGGCCCAGATTTCCGCTGCTTCCGGCAAGCGCGCCCGCAGTTCGCGCAGGCTGTCGTTGACGTGGCGCGGGTTCATCGTGGTCGAGAAAGACAGCGCCACGATGTCGGCCTGCATGGCGCGCGCCCCTTCCACGATATCGGGCAGCGGAGTTTGAACGCCTAGCGGAATGCAATGCGCTCCCTCGGCGGCGAACATGGCTTCCGCCATCAGCAGGCCGAGGCCGTGGCGTTCCTGGGGAAGTGTTGTTAAAAGGACACGCGGACGCGGCGAGCCGCTGCTGTGGTTCACCTGGGGCACCGAGAACACCGCGCTGCGCAGCACGATCTGCACCGATTCGGCAAACAAGTGCTCTTCAAATACCGCGAACTGTCCGCAAGCCCAAGCTTCACCGACCAGGGTGGCCAGCGGTCCAACCAGGTTGATGACAAAGTTTTTCAGCCCCATCACCAGCATGGCCTGGGTCAGTTTACGGCGGAAGGCTTCCATCTGGTGGGTCTTGCACAGCTCGATATAAGCCTGCAGTTCGGGATGTGGGCGCATCACTTCCGCTTTTTGGCTCACGGCGGTTTTCTGCGCCAGCGCTTGCAGTTCGTCGGAGGAGTAGCCGATTACCTTGCCGGGACGATAGCCGAGATCGATCAATCTCTTGATCAATCTCAATTTAATTACTTGATCGCTTGGGTAGACTCGCTCCCCGAACGTATCGCGTTCAGGGCGGGGGAAGTCGTAACGGCGCTCCCAGACGCGCAAGGTTTCTTTTGCAACACCGGTATCCCGTTCCACGTCGCTGATTGTGGACGGAATTGTTACAGAAATCGCACTCGTTTTCATTCGCCGACGGCGCCCCCAGATTGATACGCGACCTGCATTCTAACGCTGAAATTCGACAAAAGTTGCAGATGATGCAGGCTAGTTTCACTCTGAAACCAGCGTTCGGGGCGCTTGTCCATGACACAATGTTGTCGCTTTCAGTTTAGCCCTCTAAGGGCTTGAAAGTGTGAAATGTGTCCTGAACAAAAAACTCTACTATTAAGTAAATTTTAATTGCGCCTATGTGGTATTTGACGCTATCTTGCAATACGCATTACTACGTGCATGGCAGGAAATATTGAGATCATATAAAATAGTGAAGATCAGTGCCGTAGCGCCCTGGTGATCGATAACAAAGCAAAAGGAAAAAGCACATGAAAAAAACCCTGATGTCCCTCGCGATCCTCGCTGCTTCTGGCGCGGCCTACGCTCAATCCAACGTAACCATCTATGGCATCATGGATGTTGGTTTCGTTTCTGAGCACGGTGGCAAGAACGGCACCGTTAACAAGATTTCCTCCGGTGTGGCTAACGCTTCCCGTCTGGGCTTCAAAGGCAGCGAAGACCTGGGCGGCGGCCTGTCGGCTGTGTTCACCCTGGAAAGCGGTATCAAAGCCGATACCGGCGAGCTGGACAACGCCAACAACCAACTGTTCAACCGTCAAGCCTTCGTCGGCCTGTCGTCCAAGACTGCTGGTACCCTGACCCTGGGTCGTCAGTACACCCCTTGGTACAACACCCTGTCCCAAGTTGGTGACCCATTCGCAGCTGGCCTGGAAGGTTCCGCAAAGAACCTGTTCCCAGCTGGCGGCATCAACACCCGTAACAGCAACGCCGTAGTCTGGAAATCCCCAGAGTTCTACGGTGTGACCGGCGAACTGTTCTACGCTTTCGGCGAAAAGAAATACGCTGAGACCGGCCGTCAACTGGGCGCCTCGATCGGCTACCAGAATGGTCCTCTGAACATTCGTCTGGCATACAACAACATCAACAACGACACCGTTACCCCAGCGAACGTTGTGGTGAACAACCAGATCGGCCACAACACCCTGCTGGCTGTGAACTATGACTTCAAAGTACTGAAGGCATACGCAATGTACGGCACCAACAAGGGCCCAACCGCCAACGTGCTGCCAAACCCTACTGCCTACTTCGCAACTCCAGTTGCTCCATCGTTGGATTCCCGCACCTGGCTGGTTGGCGCAACCATCCCAGTGTCGGCTGCCGGCTCGCTGGTTGGTTCCTGGTCTTCCGCTGAAGACAAGTCCTTCGGCCGCGATGGCGACCAAGCTGCTATCGGCTACCTGCACTCGCTGTCCAAGCGTACCACCGCCTACGCTTCGTACGCCAAGCTGCGCAACAAGCACAACGGCTCCTACACCATCGGCAACAACGCCGACGTAGGTACCGGCCACGAAGGTTACGCAGTCGGCATCCGCCACATGTTCTAATCTTCACCAGTTCCTGGTCAAAACGGCTGCCGAGTGCAGCCGTTTTTTTTATATGCGAAAACATATACTGATCGGCGGTTTCGCCGCCTGCACCTTGATTGCGCTGACTGCGGCCTTTGCTGCGCCGGGTAAGCGCGCGGCTACTCCGCACGCCAGTGCCGGCTTGCCGCGCTACGGCGTGATGGTGTATTCGGACTTGTGCGTCCACGAAAGCAGCAGCGAATTCGGCGGGCAGCGCATTACGCTGCAGCGTTTTGCCGAAGCTGACTCGGTGATTTACGAGTACACGGCCGGTGGCCTGAGCTGGCCCTTGGTTGCCACTGATGTCAATATCGATCCGCGCGGGAAGATGATGTACTTCACCGTGCTGGAAGGGGAGGAGGAGCGCACCATCAGCGGCAAGTTCTCTTCCGATGGCGAAACGTTGACGCTGGATGGCGGCTATTGCGAGGATCAGTCGCAGCCGATGGTGCTGGCGAAGGTGCGCGACTTCTCGCGCCAGGCAAAAGCCTGTAAGAACTGCCCCGCGCCGAAGCGGCGGGGCACGGATTGATTACTTGCCTGCCGCGACAGCCTGTTTGCGGATGGTGTCGAGGGTTGCGCCTGGGGTGATCAGGTTGCCGTCGTAACGCAGCTCGATGATCGCCGGCAGGTTCTGCTCGCGGGTGAAGGCCAGGGCGCGCTGCAGTGCCGGCGCGAATTCCTCGGTCGCCGCAACGGTTTCGCCATGGCCGCCGAAGGCGCGCGCCACTGCGGCGAAGTCCGGATTGTGCAAGGTGGTGCCGGAAACGCGGCCAGGGTATTCACGTTCCTGGTGCATGCGGATGGTGCCGAACATCTGGTTATTGAACACGATGATGAGCACGCCCGCCTTGTACTGCACGGCAGTTGCCAGTTCCTGGCCGTTCATCATGTATTCGCCGTCGCCCGCAAACGTCACCACCGTACGCGCAGGATCGATAATCTTGGCGGCTACGCCGGATGGCACGGAATAGCCCATAGCGCCGCTGGTTGGCGCCAGCTGGGTGCGCGCCTGGCCGTATTGCCAGTAGCGATGCGCCCAGGTGGCGTAGTTGCCGGCGCCGTTGGTGATGATGGTGTCGGCCGGGCACTGCGCCTTCAGTTCCTGCACTACCTGCCACAGGTTCAGCGGGGCGTTGTTGTCCTTGAAGATGGTCGGCTGCTGCTGCCATGCGTTGTATTCGGCACGTGCCAGTTCCACGCTGTCGCGCCATGCGCTCGAATCCACCGGCTCCATTGCTGCCAGCATTGCCGCTGCTTGCGGCATGCCGGAGGCGATCATCAATTCGCCCTGGTACACGCTGCCCAGTTCTTCCGGGCTGGCGTGGATGTGCACCAGGCGTTGTTGCGGTACCGGCGAAGCGATGATGGAGTAGCCGCTGGTGGTCATCTCACCCAGGCGCGGGCCGATGGCGATCAGCACGTCGGCTTCTTTCACGCGTGCGGCCAGCTTCGGGTTGATGCCGATGCCGACGTCGCCGATATAGTTCGGGTGGGTGTTGTCCAGCAGGTCTTGGAAGCGGAAAGCGCAGCCGACCGGCAGCTTGTTCGCTTCGGCGAACTTGCGGATATCGCTGGTGGCTTGCTCGTTCCAGCCGCCGCCGCCAAGCAGCAGCATAGGGCGCTTGGCTTCAGATAGCATCTGGCGCAGCTGAGCGATTTGCGGCGCGGACGGTGCGCCCTGGGTCGGCACGTAGGCGCGGGTGTCGGTCACGGTGGCTTTGTGGGTCAGCATGTCTTCCGGCAGGGCCAGTACGACCGGGCCAGGTCGGCCGCTGGTGGCGACCTGGTAGGCGCGGGCGATGTATTCAGGGATGCGGTCGGCGCGGTCGATCTGGGCGACCCATTTCGCCATCTGGCCGAACATGCGGCGGTAGTCCACTTCCTGGAAGGCTTCGCGGTCCATGAAATCGCTGCCGACCTGGCCGATGAACAGGATCATCGGGGTCGAATCCTGGAAGGCGGTGTGCACGCCGATCGAGGCATTGGTGGCGCCCGGGCCGCGGGTGACGAAGCAGATGCCCGGCTTACCGGTCATCTTGCCGTAGGCGTCGGCCATGAAGGCGGCGCCGCCCTCCTGGCGGTTGATGATGAAGCGGATGCCGGATTCGTGCAGGGCATCGAGCACGTCCAGGTAGCTTTCGCCGGGCACGCCGAAGGCGGTGTCGGTGCCGTGGATCTTCAGCGCATCGACCAGGATCTGGCCGCCGGAACGAGGAGTTTGCGTCATGGTACTTGCCTTCTTATACATGGATTTGGCATTCTATGCCTGCTCTAGAGAAATAGCTTTCGGTTTTGCGACACCAATTTATACGGGATTTATACGGGCGGAGTCAGGGTCCAACACCCAACACGGCTGAGCCGTGTCAGGTGTCAGGACCTGACCCCGAAATTAAACTGGTAGAATATCGCCCGAAGCAAGCCAGACAGCCGCTGGCTCATGTTGCAAGACATGGGCGGGAGGAAGGTCCGGACTCCACAGAGCGGGGTGACGGTTAACGGCCGTCCGCTGAAAGGTCGCAAGACTATAAGGCGAGGAATAGGGCCACAGAGACGAGCGTATTAAGTTACGGTGAAACGCGGTAACCTCCACCTGGTGCAATTTCAAATAGGCACGCGATGATGTTGCTCGCGGAGCGTGCGGGTAGAAAGCTTGAGCGGCGGAGTAATCCGTCGCCTAGAGGAATGGCTGTCATAGCACCTTCGGGTGCCGTAACAAAATCCGGCCTATCGGCTTGCTTCAACTAATTCTTGAGAGATGACTCAATACATCCTCGCCCTGGACCAGGGCACAACCAGTTCGCGCGCCATCCTGTTCGACCACGAAGGAAAAATCGCAGGATGCGCGGCGCAGGAATTTCCCCAGCACTTCCCTCAGCCCGGCTGGGTTGAGCACGACCCCAACGAAATCTGGAACAGCCAGCTCACGGTAGCGCGCAAGGTCCTGCAGGACTTCGACGTGAAAAAGGTGCGCGCCATCGGCATCACCAACCAGCGCGAAACTACCGTCGTATGGGATCGCAAGACCGGCGAGCCGATCGCGCCCGCCATCGTCTGGCAGGATCGCCGCACTGCGGATTACTGCGAAGAGCTGCGCGCGGCCGGCAAGGCCAAAATGATTTGCGACGCGACCGGCCTTGAGCTGGACGCTTACTTCTCCGCCACCAAGGTCAAATGGATCCTGGACCACGTGCCCGGCGCGCGCGAGCGTGCACGCAAGGGCGCGCTGTGCTTCGGTACCATCGACTCCTGGCTGGCGTGGAAGCTGTGCGGCGTGCACGTCACCGACGTGTCCAACGCCTCGCGCACCATGCTGTTCAACATCCACCTGATGCGCTGGGACTCCGACCTGCTCGAACTGTTCGACATTCCGGAAGAAATGCTGCCGCAAGTGGTCTCCTCCAGTGAGGAAGTGGGCACCACGCGCGAAACGCTGTTCGGCCAAGCGATCCCGGTTGCCGGCATCGCGGGCGACCAGCAGGCCGCGACCTTCGGCCAGGCCTGCCACCAGCCCGGCATGGTGAAGAACACCTATGGCACCGGATGCTTCATGCTGATGAACGCCGGCCGCCATCCGCGTACCTCGCATAACCGCCTGCTCTCCACCGTTGGCTGGCGTGTCGACGGCGAAACCGACTACATGCTGGAAGGCTCGGTCTTCATGGGCGGCGCCACGGTGCAATGGCTGCGCGATGGCCTGGGCATCATCCAGCACTCGAGCGAAGTGGAAGCGCTGGCCGGCAGCGTGCCTGACAGCGGCGGTGTATTCCTGGTGCCGGCCTTCGTCGGCCTGGGCGCGCCGCACTGGGACCCGTATGCGCGCGGTACTATCGTCGGCTTGACGCGCGGCAGCAACAAGGCGCACATTGCCCGCGCCGCCGTGGAATCGATCGCCTACCAGAGCGCCGAACTGCTGGCCGCAATGCAGAAAGATGCCTCCATGCCGGTGACGGAAGTGCGCGCGGATGGCGGCGCAGCCCGCAACGATATGCTGATGCAGTTCCAGTCCGATTTATTGGGCGTTCCAGTGCTGCGGCCGAAGGTCACCGAAACCACGGCTCTGGGTGCTGCCTACCTGGCCGGCCTGGCCGTCGGTTTCTGGGAATCGCAGGAAGAAATCGCGAAACAGTGGGCGTGCGAGCGCCGCTTCACGCCGAATATGGGGGGTGACCAGAGGGCCGAGTTGCTGGCAAAATGGAATCGCGCCACAGAGCGCGCCAAAGCATGGGAGACACCTTTATGATGGACCGTCCGTGGAGCGTGGAGCTGGACGCGATCGAAAAACTGTTCGACGCGCTGACCGAAGTGGCCTTCTTTGTGAAGGACCGAGATGGCCGCTATGTGGCCGTGAACAATACGCTGGCACGCCGCTGCGGCCTGCGCAACAAGTCCGACATCCTCGGCAAGACCGTGATGGACGTGCATCCGCATCCATTGGCTGCAGCCTATGAGGCGCAGGACCGCCAGGTGATCGAGATGGGCGCCACCATTGAAAAGCACCTTGAGCTGCACCTCTACCCGAACCGCCGCCGCGGCTGGTGCCTGACGCATAAGACCCCGCTGCGCAATGAGCAGGGCGATATCGTGGGCCTGGTCGGCACCTCGCACGACCTGGGCCTGGTCGACGAGCAGCACCCTGTGTACCGCCAGGTGGCGCGCATCGCCCAGCGCATCCGCGAGAACTTCCACCAGCAACTGAACCTGGCCGACCTGGCGCGCGAAGAAGGCCTCTCGCTGGCCCGCGTTGAGCGCCTGTTCCAGAAAGTATTCCGCTACAGCCCGCGCCAGTTGCTGCTGCAATCGCGCCTGGAAGGTGCGCTGACGCTGATCGAAGCCCACCCTGGCCGCAGCATCGCCGACATCGCCCGCGAATGCGGCTACACGGACCATAGCGCCTTCAGCCGCCAGTTCAAAGCGATGACGGGTTACACGCCAAGCCAGTACCGAAATGGTTCCGGCACGCGCCAACCTGTCGCTTTTTCGCCCATTTCCTGTGCAGTTCACGCTGCCTGATTCAGCGAAATCACACTAACGGCGCGCACGCTTGAAAGCGCGCCGCTCCACCTCGTTAGCATGGGCTCTCCCATTTAACAACGACAAGAGGTGGAGATATGAAGTTGCACCCAATCGGCATGGCCGGCCTGCTGGCCGCCATGCTGTCCAGCGCCGCTGTGCAAGCAGCAGGTAAGCACGAAGGCGATGGCCACGAGCAGAAACTGAAGCAGGCCCCTGCGCCGCACCAGCGGCAAACCCTGCCGCCAACCGTGGAGCAAAGCAAGTACGACCTGGCGCCAACGCGCAAGCCGCGCAATGACCTGATGCCGCGCAATATGAAGGCCAGCGTGGCGCCTGCAGTAGCTACAACGCAGTGCAAGGACATGAACACGCTGGCCAGCTACAGTGGCGCGGCGCTGGCTGAATACGTGGCTACGCTGCCGGACTACGAATGTACTTATCCGCTGTTCTCCGCTGCTCCAGCCCTGGCCACGACGATCTATTCGAGCGCCAATGTAAGCGCTGTCGCCAGCCGCATGGCCAGCGAAGCGGCCAGCTACAACGGCACCAACATGAAGCTGGTCAACCTGGTGCTCTATCTGCGCGCAGGCTACTACCAGGCCAGCAACGGCACTATCCCCGCGCTGACGGAATCGGTA
This sequence comes from Pseudoduganella sp. GW821-FHT11H04, assembly GCF_058807935.1. NCBI lineage: Bacteria > Pseudomonadati > Pseudomonadota > Betaproteobacteria > Burkholderiales > Oxalobacteraceae > Pseudoduganella > Pseudoduganella sp. GW821-FHT11H04. The sequence continues at coordinate 46,778 of NZ_JBXARE010000014.1, forward strand.
CGTGCACCTCTGCGCGCCGCCCTTCACAGCGCGGTGCGTGGCAGCAGCCTGTATTCCAACAACACCGTGGCATCGACGACGGCGGCGGAGACCTGGCGCCTGATCACCAATATGCACGACGAGGTGCAGTACCTGCCCGATGTGAAAGCGACGATTACCCGCTTCACCAATAACGGCACCACAACGACGGCAGCGGAGCCGCTGAAGCAGGACAGTGCGGGCGGCGGCATGACTGGCGCCCTGAATGTGCTGTTCCGCGCGCATACCATGCCCGATGTAGGCACGACCCTGTCGAACGATATTTCATACGCCAGCACCCTGTACGGTTTCATCACCGCCAACAAGTCGGCGCTGTTGGGCACCAACGCCAGCTATCAGCTGACCGATGCGTCGAACGAGACCTTCCGCTTCATGCAGTACGCCGGCCTGAAGCCGCAGGTGAAGCCGATGGTGCAGAACACGCTGAACACCAGCACTATGCTGGGCGCGGACAGCGAAATGTGGCTGGCTGCTGCGCAAGCGGTCAAATACTACGACAACGCCAACTGCGGCCAGTACGGAACATGTAACTTCGAGCAGCAGCTGGCCAATGCCGTGCTGAAAACGACCTACAGCTGCAGCCCGACGCTGCGCCTGCGCGCGCAGGACGTCACTTCGGACCAGGTGCAGCAGATCTGCTCCTCGCTGGCGACGGAAGAAACCTACGCCCACGCCATGCTGCAGACCAATAGCACCCCGGTCGCGCATGACAACAACACCTCGCTGGAACTGGTGGTGTTCGACGATTACACCAACTACAGCAAGTACGCGAGCGTGATCTACGGCATCGACACCAATAACGGCGGCATGTACCTGGAAGGCGACCCTTCGGTTGCGGGCAACCAGGCGCGCTTCATCGCCCACGAGGCATCGTGGCTGCGTCCGACCTTCAAGGTATGGAACCTGGAGCACGAATTCGTGCACTATATCGACGGCCGTTTCGATATGTACGGTGACTTCGGCGCAGCCACTACCGTGCCTACCGTGTGGTGGATCGAAGGCGTTGCGGAGTACTTGTCGCTGAAGAATAACAACCAGGCGGCGATCGACATGGCGCGTAGCCGCAAGTACCGCCTGAGCGATATCTTCGGCAACACCTACTCGATGTCGGATTACCAGGACCGCGCCTACCGTTGGGGTTACATGGCGACGCGCTTCATGATGGAGCGCCACCGTGCGGACGTCGACCAGGCCCTGGCCAATTTCCGCGTCGGTGATTACAGCCGCTACAACAACTTCATGCAAGGCATTGGTACCCGTTACGACAGCGAGTTCGCCACCTGGGCCGATGCGGCCACCACCGCCGGCGAGCCGCCAATGCCGGATACCGTGTCGAACCTGCCGACTTGCAGCGGCCAGGCCTCGCCGACCTACCTTGGCAAGAACTGCGCTATCCGCAACCTGTCGTCCGGCAGCCGCACCTACCTGCACCTGATCGTGCCGGCCGGCGCCAAAAACGTGAAGATCATGAGCGCCGGCGGCACGGGCGACATGAATATGTACGTGGCCCTGAACCGCTATCCGAGCACCACTTCCTACGACTATGCTTCGGCCAATGCCGGCAATGCTGAAAATATCAGCATCGCAAGTCCGGTCGCGAACCAGTGGTATTACATTGTGCTGGAAGCGAAGCAGCCGTTCAGCGGTGTCACGGTAGGCGTCACTTACGATTAAATAGCGGCCCAAGCCGTATAATGGTGGCAAGCGGCGGCAACGCCATTTGTCTATACAAGTTGCCGCCCAGTTCCCCTGGGCGGCAAATTTTTTTAGAGGTAGCAGATCACGCGCAAAGCGTGGCAGGCAGTCGTTCTTCCGCCAAACGGAGCTCTCGGCACTTGTTGCTAATTTGCTAAAGTGTCGTTGTCATCAGGCAACCAAACGCCGATTTCCAAATTTATTTTTAGTCATTTTTTTCACGTTTCGCCATCTTTGCATGTGAAGTAGCACTTTCACTATCTTCCATAAGTCCCTAATTTCTCAATGGTTTTTAGCGCTGCTATTTCTCAAGGAATGGCGCTAAGTCCTTAATTTCATTGGACAAATCGGTGTTTTCACTTGGGAAAATCGCTTGACCGGCTTGTGAGCATCCTCTAAAGTGGGCGACAGTGTGAAAAAGTGTAGTTTTGTGGGATTTTTTAGATAAGGTTAAGTCGTGTTCCAAGGCGCGTCCGCGATCACATTAGATGCGAAAGGCAGGATGTCCATCCCGGCCAAGCATCGTGACGCACTGATGATTCAGTGTGAAGGACGGCTCACGCTTACCAAACACCCGGATGGCTGCCTGCTGATGTACCCGCGCCATGTCTGGGAAGCCAAACGCGACCAGATCGCAGCCTGGCCGATGTCGGCCCGCGGCTGGCAGCGTATCCTGCTGGGCAATGCCGCCGACGTCGAGATGGATTCGGCCGGCCGCATCCTGGTGGCGCCTGAATTGCGCGACGCCGTCGGCCTGGGCCGCGAAGTCGTGCTGTCCGGCATGCTGACCCACTTCGAGATCTGGGATCCGGTCAAGCGTGCCGCCAACGAGCAAGCCACCATCGAGGTTGGCATGCCCGATACCCTGTCCGATTTCTCCTTCTGAGGCCCGACTCACCATGACGACGACCTCGGTGCCAGAATTCCAGCATCGTACGGTGCTGTTAGATGAAGCGGTGGATGCGCTCGACCTGAAAGGCGAGCGCGCCAACGGCATCTATATAGATGGAACGTTCGGCCGCGGCGGCCATAGCCGCCTGATCCTGTCCCGCCTGGGCCCGGAAGCCCGCCTGATCGCCTTCGACAAAGATTTACAAGCTATCGCCAACGCCGAAACCATCGGCGACAAGCGATTCACCATCGTGCATGACAGCTTCGCCACCATGGCGGATGCGCTGGCCGAACGCGGCATTCCCGCCGTCGACGGCATTTTGCTGGACCTCGGCATCTCGTCGCCACAAGTAGACGATGCTGCGCGCGGCTTCAGCTTCCGCAACGATGGCCCGCTCGACATGCGCATGGATACCACGCGTGGTATCTCCGCCGCCGAGTGGCTGGCCACAGAATCAGAAAAAACACTGGAAAAGGTGATAAGGGATTATGGGGAAGAACGGTTTGCTTTTCAGATTGCAAAGGCGATTGTTGCTCGCCGGGCAGTCGAACCAATTTCAAGCACACGACAGCTTGCCGGTATCGTGGCAGGCGCGGTCAAGACTCGCGAGAAGGGCAAGGACCCTGCGACCCGCACCTTTCAGGCTATCCGGATTTTCGTCAATAAAGAGCTTGAGGACCTTGAATCGGCCCTGAGCCAGGCTTTCAACGCCCTGAAGCCGGGCGGCATCCTGGCCGTCATCAGCTTCCATTCGCTGGAAGACCGCATGGTCAAGCAATTCCTCGCTTCCAAGGCCAAGGTGGAGCAGCCCGACCGGCGCCTGCCGATCAAGGCGGTCGACCTGCCGCAGCCGGAGTTGAAACTGCTGGCCCGTATCAAGCCTTCCGATAAAGAGGTTGAGGAAAACCCGCGCGCACGTTCGGCTGTGATGCGCGTTGCCATGCGCCTGCCTTCCACGGGGGGGCGCAATGAGTAACAAGCTCAATATCGTATTGACGGCATTCCTGGTCGCTTGCGGCCTGTCGACCGTTAACGCGCAATACCAGGCGCGCCACCTGTTCGTGGACCTGGAGCGCGCGAACACGCAAGCCAAACAGCTCGATACCGAATGGTCGCAGCTGCAGCTGGACCAGTCCACGCTGGGCAAGCACGCCCGTATCGAAGAAATCGCCCGCCGTGAACTGAACATGACCCAGCTCACGCCGAACCGCACCCAATACCTGACGGAGGGCGACAAGTGACGCGCTCCAGCGGAACCGGACCAGCACGCGTGGCACGCTCGCAAGGCGTGTCCTTCTCCAAGAGCCCGGTATTGGCGGTGCGCCTGCCAAGCTGGCGTTCGCGCGTCGTGCTGTTCGTGATCTTCGTCGCGTTCGCCGCGCTGGCGGCGCGCGCAGTCTGGCTGCAGGGCACTTCAAGCCAGCAGCAGTTCCTGCAGAAGGAGGGCGCCAATCGCTACCAGCGCACGCAGGAGCTGCCGGCAGTGCGCGGCAAGATCACCGACCGCAATGGCCAGGTGCTGGCTTCGTCCATTCCTGTGCGCGCCATCTGGGCAGCGCCGGAGGAAGTGCTGGCAGCACCGAAAGAAAAACTGCGCGCCCTGGCCGGCCTGCTGGAGATGAGCGAGGCCGAACTGCGCAAGAAGCTCGACTCCGACCGCAACCTGGTTTACCTGAAGCGCCAGGTCGAGGTGGAAACCGCTGATAAGATCAAAGCGCTGGACCTGGACGGCATGGATATCCGTCCAGAGTACAAGCGCTTCTATCCGCAGGGCGAAGTCATGACCCACCTGGTGGGCTTCACCAACGTGGACGACCGCGGCCAGGAATCGATGGAACTGGCGCAGCAGAACAACCTGGTCGGCAAGCCTGGCTCGCGCCGTGTGATCAAGGATGGCCGCGGCCACATCGTCGAAGACATCGGCGGCAAGATCGAACCGCACAATGGCAAGGACGTGGTGCTGTCGGTGGACAGCAAGATCCAGTACATCGCCTTCACCCAGCTGAAACAGGCAGTCGAGCATTTCGGCGCCAAGGCTGGCGGCGCCGTGGTGCTGGACGTGCATACCGGTGAAGTGCTGGCGCTGGCAAACTACCCAAGCTACGACCCGAACGACCGCCGCAACCTGACCGGCGCGCAGCTGCGTAACCGGGTGATGACCGATACCTTCGAGCCGGGTTCCACGCTGAAGCCGATCACCGTGTCGCTGGCGCTGGACACCGGCCGCGTCAAGCCATCCACCCTGATCGACACCGGCGGCGGCAAGTACACGATTCTCGACAAGACGATCTCGGATACCAAGGCCCACGGCGTGATCAATGTGGGGCAGATCATTGAGATGTCGTCCAATATCGGCACGTCGAAAATCGCGCTCAGCATGCCGGCCCAGGATATGTGGGAAATGTTCACCAAGGTCGGCTTCGGCCAGCAGCCGAAGTGGGGCTTCCCCGGTGCAGTGGCGGGGCGGGTACGGCCTTATAAATCATGGCGGCCTATCGAACAGGCGACCATGAGCTACGGTAATGGTATCTCGGTGTCGCTGATACAGCTGGCCCGCTCCTACATGATGTTTGCCCGGAATGGTGACACCATTCCTTTGTCGTTTGAGAAGGTCGACAAGGAGCCGCTGGGCCAGCAGATCATCAAGCCGCAGACCGCCGCGCAGATGCGCGAGATGCTGGAGACCGTGGTGTCCGGCAAGGACGGCACGGCCAAGAAAGCCCAGATTCCAGGCTACCGCGTAGGCGGCAAGACCGGTACCGCCTACAAGGTCGAGAACGGCCGCTACGCCATGCCGCGCAAGTACATTGGTTCCTTCGTCGGCATGGTGCCGATGTCGGCGCCGCGCTTCATCATTGCAGTCATGATCGACGAACCGACCCAGAATGGCCACTTCGGCGGCTCGGTCGCAGCACCAACTTTCGCGGCTGTCGCAATCAACGCATTGCGCGCCTCTAATGTGCCTCCTGATTCGAGCATCACGGAAATCGTGGTGCCGACCGATACCGGACCGGAGGCCATGTAAATGACGACGATGACCCATCAAGACATTATCAGCTGGATGCGCGAGGCAGCGCCAAATGCGCAGCTGGCGTCCGACTCGCGCCGCATCAAGGCCGGCGACGTATTCTTTGCCTATCCTGGCGATGCCAAGGATGGCCGCACTTTCATTGCCGCAGCCATTGCCAACGGCGCTGCCGCCGTGGTGTACGACGATACCGATTACGCTTGGGATGAAGCGCACACTGTGCCGCACCTCGCCGTGGCGGGACTGAAGAAACAAGCTGGCCCGATCGCGCACGCATGGTACGGACAGCCCGATGCAAGCATGTTCACTGTGGCCGTCACCGGCACTAACGGCAAGACTTCCTGTGCGGTTTGGACCGGCCAGGCGCTGGCGAAAGTCGGCGAAACGACCGCAGTCATTGGCACGCTGGGCGTAGGCATGTTCCGCGCCCGCGGCGAAGTGGAATTCGACGAAACCGGCTACACCACGCCGGATGCCGTGCTGCTGGCCCAAAAACTGAAGGAAGTACACGCCGACGGCGCTGGTGCGCTGGCGATCGAAGCATCGTCAATCGGCCTGCACCAGGGCCGTACCGAGGGCATGCACTTCGACGTGGCCGTCTTCACCAACCTGACCCGCGACCACCTGGATTACCACGGCGACGAAGCAAACTACGAAGCCGCCAAGACCATCCTGTTCGACTGGCCTGGCCTGAAGCACGCCGTCGTGAACCTGGACGATCCGATGGGCCATCGCCTGATCGCCCACATCAAGGCATCTAAGACGCCGCGCAAGCCGGTCATCATCGGCTATACGCTGAAAGACATCAAGGCGCAGCCGAACGTGCAGGGCATTTCGATGCTGCGCGCCAGCTCGCTGCGCAGCCGCAACCTGGGTACTGAATTCAACCTGGATTCGACCTTCGGCCACGCGCACGTGCGCACCCAGCTGGTCGGCCCGTTCAATGTCAGCAACGCGCTGGCCGTGCTGGCTGCGCTTCTGGCGAAAGGCGTCGCCTTCCGGACCGCCATCGATGGCATCGAATCGCTGCAGCCGGCCCCGGGCCGCATGCAGCAGATCGGCGGCCAGGAAGCACCGATGGTCGTGATCGACTATGCGCACACGCCGGATGCACTTGAAAAAACGCTGGAAGCCCTGCGTTCCGTCGCCAACGACCGTGGCGGCCACCTGTGGTGCGTGTTCGGCTGCGGCGGCGACCGCGATCCGGGCAAACGTCCGCAGATGGGCCGCATCTCGCAGATGGCGGAACATGTGCTGGTCACCAGCGACAATCCGCGCAGCGAAGAACCGGCCGAGATCATCCGCCAGATCGTCGCCGGCATGGACCGTGAAAATCCGAATTCGGAATTCATGACGGTGGAAGACCGCGCTGCCGCGATCCTGTCCGCCGTGCGCAATGCCGGCAAAGCGGACGTGATCTTGCTGGCAGGGAAGGGACATGAGCCCTATCAGGAAATCAAGGGCCGCAAGATGCCGTTCTCGGATGCCGAGCACGCGCAACTGGCGTTGTCAGCACGCTTGACCATGATGAGGCCGCACTGATGCGCAGCACCATTGCCCACATCCTTCCAGCGCTGACCGGCGCGCACCTGCATCATGGTGTGCTGACCAATGACGCCGCGCTGGCGCTGGACTTTGACGGCGTGTCCACCGACACCAGAACGGTCGGCGCCGGCCAGCTTTTCGTCGCTTTGCGCGGCGAAGTGTTCGACGCCCACGACTTCCTGCCGCAGGTGGTGGAGAAGGGCGTCGCCGCTGTCGTCGTCGACAAGCTGCCGGAAGGCTGGACCCTGCCCGCCATCGTAGTGCCGGACACCTTGGTCGCCCTGGGCCAGATCGCCAATTACTGGCGCAAGCAGTTCACGCTGCCCGTGATCGGCGTCACCGGCTCGAACGGCAAGACCACCGTCAAGGAAATGATCGCCTCCATCCTGGCCGCCGCCCATGGCGAAGACGGCCGCCTGGCAACGCGCGGCAACCTGAATAATGAGATCGGCGTGCCGTTGACGCTGTTCCGCCTTGATGCGTCGCACCGATCCGCCGTGGTGGAACTGGGCATGAACCATCCGGGCGAAATCGGCCGCCTGAGCGCCATCGCAGCGCCGACTATCGGCATGGTGAACAACGCCCAGCGCGAACACCAGGAATTCATGCACACCGTTGAAGCGGTAGCGCGCGAGAATGGCAGTGTGTTGTTCGCGCTGCCGGGCGACGGCGTGGCCGTGTTCCCGCATGGCGACGAATTCACCCCGGTCTGGCGTGAACTGTCCATCGGCCGCCGCGTCCTGACTTTCGGCCTGGACGCCGCCGCCAACGTGAGCTGCACGTACACCTCTGGCGACTTCGGCGCCGAGCTGGAAGTGACGGTGCGCCCTGCGGCCACTGCGCAGGCCATCGGCCATGGCGCAGCGGCATCCTTCGCCGCACCCGATGCCGTGCCGCGCCACTTCAGCGTCTCGCTGCAGGCTGCCGGCGAGCACAATGTGCGCAACGCGCTGGCCGCCATCGCCTGTACCTATGCCGCCGGCATCGACACCTCCACCATCCGCACGGGCCTGGAGGCTTTCGCGCCGGTAAACGGCCGCCTGCAGAAAAAGCAGACCTCTAACGGTGCGCTGCTGATCGACGATACCTACAACGCCAACCCGGACTCCGTGCGCGCCGCCATCGACGTGCTGGCCAAGGCAAAAGCGCCGCGCATTCTGGTGCTGGGCGACATGGGTGAAGTCGGCACGCAAGGCAAGGAGTTCCATGAAGAAGTCGCAGCCTACGCCGCAAGTAAAGGCATCGAGCACTTCTTCGCCACCGGCACGCTGGCCGCCCACATGGCGCCGCATGCCCAGCACCACCAAGAATTCGACGCGCTGCTGCAGGCCGTAAGCGCCGCAGTAACGCCGGATGCAACCGTATTGATCAAGGGCTCCCGCTTCATGAAGATGGAACGGGTCGTGCAGCATTTGATTGGATCGCAACACGCAACAAAGGAATCACACTAATCATGCTGCTTTGGCTCGCTCAAATCCTGCAGGACGACATTGGGGCTTTCCGCCTCTTTAACTACATCACCTTCCGCGCCGTGATGGCTACCATCACGGCCCTGCTGATCGGCCTGATTGCCGGCCCCGCCGTGATTCGCAAACTGACCGTCATGAAGTACGGCCAGGCGGTACGTACCGACGGTCCTCAGACCCACCTGAAGAAGCATGGCACCCCAACCATGGGCGGCGTGCTGCTGCTGATCGCCGTCGGTGTTGCCACCGTGCTGTGGTGCGACTGGTCGAATCGCTTGATCTGGCCTGTGATGATCGTGACCATGGGCTTCGGCGCCGTGGGCTGGGTGGACGACTACCGCAAGGTGGTGCGCCAGGATCCGGAAGGCATGCGTTCGGCTGAAAAATACTTCTGGCAGTCGCTGGTCGGCATCGCTGCCGCCCTTTACCTGGCGTTCTCGGTGTCCGCGCCTACCCCGGCAAAAGTGTTTGAGCTGTTCTTCCAGTGGGTGCAGTCTGGCTTCTCCATGGACCTGCCGCCAAAGGCCGACCTGATCGTGCCGTTCGTGAAGACCATCAGCTATCCGCTGGGCGTGTGGGGCTTCATCGCGCTGACGTACTGCGTGATCGTCGGCACCTCCAACGCCGTGAACTTTACCGACGGCCTGGACGGCCTGGCCATCATGCCGACCGTGATGGTGGGTTCGGCCCTGGGCCTGTTCGCCTACCTGACCGGTTCCGCGACGTATTCGAAATACCTGTTCATCCCCCACATTCCTGGCGCGGGTGAGCTGATCATCTTCTGCGGTGCGATGGCGGGCGCCGGCCTGGCCTTCCTGTGGTACAACGCGCACCCCGCGCAGGTCTTCATGGGCGACGTCGGTGCATTGGCGCTGGGCGGCGCGCTCGGCACGATCGCGGTGATCGTGCGCCAGGAAATCGTCCTGTTCATCATGGGCGGCATCTTCGTTGCCGAAACGCTGTCCGTGATCATCCAGGTGGGCTGGTTCAAGTACACCAAGAAGCGCTATGGCGTTGGCCGCCGTGTGTTCCTGATGGCGCCCTTGCACCACCACTTTGAACAGAAGGGTTGGAAAGAAACCCAGGTTGTCGTGCGCTTCTGGATCATCACGATGATGCTGGTCCTGGTTGGCCTGTCTACTTTGAAACTGCGCTGATGATTTATAACGGCAAAATTGCACTGGTACTGGGGCTCGGGGAATCGGGCCTGGCGATGGCGCACTGGCTGGCGCGCTGCGGCGCACTGCTGCGCGTTGCCGATACGCGCCCAGTGCCGGACCGCCTGCCGCTGCTGCGCGAGCAGTTGCCGGGTACGCAGTTCATCGCCGGCCCGTTCAATGCGGCGCTGCTGGACGGCGTGGACTTTGTCTGCGCCAGCCCTGGCCTGGGTCCGAACAAGGAACTGGCCGAGATCATCCCTGCCGCGGCGGAGAAGGGTATTCCCGTCTGGGGCGAGATCGAGCTGTTCGCGCAGGCACTGAAATGGCTGAAGGAAGACCGCGCCTACGAGCCGAAAGTCATCGCCATCACCGGCACCAACGGCAAGACCACGGTCACCAGCCTGACCGGCCAGCTGTGCGAACGCGCCGGTATGTCGGTGCGCGTGGCCGGCAATATCAGCCCGGCGGCGCTGGACGTGCTGCGTGAAGTGATGGAGAACGATAGCCTGCCGCAAGCCTGGGTGCTCGAGCTGTCCAGCTTCCAGCTGCACACGACCTACAGCCTGAATGCCGACGCCGCCACCGTGCTGAACGTGACCCAGGACCACCTGGACTGGCACGGCAGCATGCAAGCCTACGCCGACGACAAGAAACGCATCTTCGGCGAAGACACTGTGCGCGTGCTGAACCGCGACGACAAATGGACCATGGCGATGTCCAACCCGACTGGTGAAAACGTCACCTTCGGCACCGATGCGCCGGAACTGGCCCACTCCTTCGGACTGGTCAACGAGCGTGGCGTGTACTGGCTCGCTACCGCCGAACCGACCGACGACACCGAGCCGCCGAAGCGCCGCAAGAAGAACGACCCGCCTCCGCCGCCGGTTGAGTGCTACTCCAAGAGGTTGATGCCGGCCGACGCGCTGCAGATCCGCGGCACGCACAACGCTTCCAACGCGCTGGCGGCGCTGGCACTGTGCCGCGCCATCGGCCTGCCGTTTGCACCGCTGCTGCACGGCCTGCGCGAATACAAAGGCCAGCCGCACCGCGTGGAGCTGGTCGCATCGATCAATGGCGTCGATTACTACGATGACTCCAAGGGCACCAATGTGGGCGCGACTGTCGCAGCACTGGTAGGCCTTGGCCAGGCTTTCGCCGGCGAGCAGAAGCTGGTGGTGGTCATGGGCGGCGACGGCAAAGGCCAGGAATTCGATCCTCTGGCGAATCCTGTGCGCCGCTTTGTGCGCGCCGTGGTGCTGATCGGCCGCGATGCACCGGCTATCCGCACCGCGCTGGAACCGACCGGCGTGCCGATGGAAGATTTCGCTACGCTGGAAGAAGCGACCAAGCGCGCCTCGGCGCTGGCCCACGCGGGCGATGCCGTGCTGCTGTCGCCGGCTTGCGCCAGCCTGGACATGTTCAAGAACTACGCGCACCGCGCGCAGGTGTTCATCGACACCGTGCGCGAGATTGCGCTTGATGCGGGGCAGGAGATCTGATGGCGATCCAGCTTCCATTCCGCTTCGGTGGCGCCGAGTCCCCAGCTCCGCTGGATGGACGCGCACGCCATTCGAAGATGATGGAATACGACCAGCCGCTGGTATGGTCGGTGCTGCTGCTTATGCTGTTCGGCATGGTGATGGTGTATTCGGCGTCGATCGCGCTGCCGGATTCGCCGAAATTCGCCGCCTATAAGAACTACTACTTCGTGCAACGCCAGGCGGTCTTCATCGGCATCGCGATGGTGGCGGCAGCTGTCGCCTTCCGGGTGCGCGTGGAAGACTGGCAGAGGGCCGCGCCTTACCTGTTCATCGCCACCCTGGTGGCGCTGGTGCTGGTGCTGATCCCGGGCCTGGGCGTGAACGTCAACGGCGGCCGCCGCTGGCTGACACTGAAAGTATTCCAGTTCCAGCCGTCGGAACTGATGAAGCTCTTCATCGTGCTGTACGCGGCTGACTACACCGTGCGCAAGCAGGAATTCATGCACCGCCTTTCCAAGGGCTTCGCGCCGATGGCGCTGGCTGTGGCCTTCGTCGGCCTCTTGCTGCTGTTGGAGCCGGACTTGGGCGCCTTCGGCGTGATTGTCTGCATCGCCATGGGCATCCTGTTCCTGGGCGGCGTGAACGCGGTCTGGTTCGGGGGCATTGCGGGCATGCTGGTGCTGATCTTTGTGACGATTATCTGGCTCTCGCCATTCCGCCGCGCGCGCCTGTTCGCCTACCTGAATCCGTGGGAAGAAGAGAACGCGCTGAACAAGGCATACCAGCTGACGCACTCGCTGATCGCCTTCGGCCGCGGCGAAATCGGCGGCGTAGGCCTGGGCGCCAGCGTCGAGAAGCTGCACTACCTGCCGGAGGCCCACACCGACTTCCTGCTGGCCGTGATCGGCGAAGAGCTGGGCATGGTCGGCGTGCTGGTCACCATCGGTATGTTCTACTGGATCGTCAAACGTGCTTTCGACATCGGCCGCCAGGCGATTGCCATCGACCAGACCTTCGCAGGCCTGGCCGCAAAAGGCATCGGCATCTGGATCGGTGTACAGACGTTTATCAATATGGGCGTAAACCTCGGCCTGCTGCCGACCAAGGGCCTGACGCTGCCGCTCATGAGTTATGGCGGCACCGGCATCATTATCAACTGCGTGGGCCTGGCGATCCTGCTGCGGATCGACTACGAAAACCGGGTCATGATGCGGGGAGGTCGCCTGTGAGCAAGCGCTTGATGATCATGGCAGCCGGCACCGGCGGCCACATTTTCCCTGGCCTGGCAATTGCGCAGGCCATGCTTGCACGTGGCTGGGAAGTTTCCTGGCTCGGCACGTCGCACGGCATGGAAACGGACCTGGTGCCGAAGCATAACGTGGAGATGGACGTGGTCCACTTCAGCGGCATGCGCGGCAAAGGCCTGATGCACACCATCAGCGGCGGCTTCAAGATGATTGGCGCCTTCCTGGACTGCTTCCGCTTCATCGGCAAGCGCAAGCCGGACGTGGTGCTGGGCATGGGAGGCTACGTTTGCGTGCCGGGCGGACTGATGGCGAAGCTGCGCGGCGTGCCGCTGGCCCTGGTGAATGCCGATGCAGCCCTGCTGCTGTCGAACAAGACGCTGGCGCCGATGTCGAAGAAAGTTTTCTTCGGCTTCCCGGCGGAATTCGGCGCCGCTGCAGGCAAGGCGGTCGTCACCGGCAATCCGGTGCGCAAGGAAATCCTGGCAATGCCGGCGCCGGAGCAGCGTTTCGCCGGCCGTGAAGGCGTGCTGCGCATCCTGGTGGTGGGCGGCAGCCTGGGCGCCAAGGCGCTAAACGATGCGTTGCCGGCCGCACTGGCGTTGATCGCGCCGGAACAGCGTCCGCTGGTGAGCCACCAGTCGGGCAAGAAGAATATTGAAGCCCTGCGCGCGGCTTACGCGCAGGCGCATGTGGAAGCGAACGTGGTCGATTTTATCGACGACATGGCGAGCGCTTACGCGCAGGCGGATATCGTGATCTGCCGCGCCGGCGCCATCACCGTGTCGGAACTGACGGCAGCTGGCGTGGCCAGCGTGCTGGTTCCCCTGGTGGCCTCGACGACCAGCCACCAGCGCGACAACGCGCAGTGGATGGCGAAGCAGGGCGCATCCATCCATATGCCGCAGACGGAGTTGAATCCGGAAAGCCTGGCAGCACTGTTGCAGACTTTGAACCGCAATACCTGTCAAAAGATGGCGGCCGCCGCGCTCGCAGTGGGCAAGCGCGATGCGAATGACGCCATCGCAAAAGAATTGGAAGCACTTGCATGAAACATAAAGTAAAGAACATTCACTTCGTCGGCATCGGCGGCAGCGGCATGAGCGGCATCGCCGAAGTGCTGGTGACCCTGGGCTACAACGTCTCCGGCTCGGATCTCGGTTCGAACGCCGTAACCCAGCGCCTGGTCGACATGGGCGCCACCGTGCACCAGGGCCACGATGCAGCCTTCATCGGCAACGCCGACGCGGTCGTGACCTCGACCGCCGTCAAGGCCGACAACCCGGAAGTGGTCGCCGCGCGCGCCCGCAAGATTCCTATCGTCCCGCGCGCCGTGATGCTCGGTGAGCTGATGCGCCTGAAGCGCGGCATCGCCATTGCCGGCACCCACGGCAAGACCACCACCACCAGCCTGGTGGCGTCCGTGCTGGCCGAGGGCGGCCTTGATCCGACCTTCGTGATCGGCGGCCGTTTGACCGCAGCCGGCGCCAACGCGAAGCTGGGCTCCGGCGAATACCTGGTGGCGGAGGCCGACGAGTCGGATGCGTCCTTCCTGAACCTGACCCCAATGATCGAAGTCATCACCAACATCGATGCCGATCATATGGAGACTTACGAGCACGATTTCGAAAAGCTGAAGCAAGCCTTCGTGCACTTCACGCACCGCCTGCCGTTCTACGGCCGCGCCATGCTGTGCATCGACGACCCGCACGTGCGCGCCATCATCCCGCAGGTGACCAAGCCGGTGACCACCTATGGCTTCGCGGAAGACGCCGAAGTACGCGCCATCAACGCGCGCGCCGTAGGCACCCAGATGCACTTCACCGTGCTGCAGGAGGGCTTCCCGGACCTGGACATCGTACTGAACCAGCCCGGACTGCATAACGTGCAGAACGCCTGCTCCGCCGTCGCCATCGCGCGCGAAATCGGCGTACCGGATACCGCGACGCAAGCTGGCCTGGCAGGCTTCGCCGGCGTGGGCCGCCGCTTCACCAAATACGGCGAAGTGGCCATCCCGTCGGGCGGCAGCTTCACCCTGGTGGACGATTTCGGCCATCACCCGATTGAAATGGAAGTGACCACCGCCGCTGCGCGCGCCGCCTATCCTGGCCGCCGCCTGCTGCTGGCCTTCCAGCCGCACCGCTACAGCCGTACCCGCGACCTGTTTGAAGACTTTGCAAAAGTCCTGAGCACCGTCGACGTGCTGGTGCTGTCGGACGTTTATGCGGCGGGCGAAGCCCCGATCGTGGCCGCCGACGGCCGCGCGCTGGCGCATGCGATCCGCGCACGCGGCAAGGTAGAACCGGTATTCGTCGAAAACATCGCCGACATGCCGGAAACGATCATGAACGTGGTGCGCGACGGCGACGTCGTGCTCACGATGGGCGCGGGCTCGATCAGCGGCGTCCCTGCAAAACTCACGAACTGGAAGGTCTGACGCGATGACCAAACTGACTGCACAAGAAGCAAAAGCATTCGGCAAGGTGGGCGTGCTGATGGGCGGCCTGTCCGCCGAGCGCGACGTATCCATCATGTCCGGCACCGGCGTGCTGGCAGCCCTGCAATCGCAAGGCGTGGATGCCCATGCTTTCGACCCGGGCCAACGCTCGCTGGCTGAACTGGCCGCGGAAAAATTCGACCGCGTGTTCATCGCGCTGCATGGCCGCTATGGCGAAGACGGCAGCCTGCAAGGCGCGCTGGAATTGCTCGGCATTCCATACACCGGCTCCGGCGTCATGGCCAGCTCGGTGGGCATGGACAAGATCACCACCAAGATCCTGTGGCTGCGCGAAAACCTGCCGACCCCGGAATACGCGGTGCTGGGCGCCGACTCCGACCTGGACGCGGAAGCCGCGCGCCTTGGCCTGCCGCTGATCATGAAACCGCCTCACGAAGGCTCGACCATCGGCATCACCAAGGTGAGCGACAAGGCCGGCCTGCAAGCCGCCTACGACGCTGCCGCGGCGCTGGACGACTGCGTGCTGGCTGAAGAATTCGTGGAAGGCCGCGAGTTCACCGTCGCCGTGCTGGGCACCGGCAAGACCGCGCGCGCGCTGCCGATCGTGGAGATCGTCGCGCCGGCCGGCAACTACGACTACCAGAACAAGTACTTCACAGACGACACCCAGTACTTCTGCCCGCCGCAGCTGGACCAGGCGATGCAGGACGAAATGCAGCGACTGGCCGTCGCGGCCTATCG
This sequence comes from Pseudoduganella sp. GW821-FHT11H04, assembly GCF_058807935.1. Taxonomy (NCBI): domain Bacteria; kingdom Pseudomonadati; phylum Pseudomonadota; class Betaproteobacteria; order Burkholderiales; family Oxalobacteraceae; genus Pseudoduganella; species Pseudoduganella sp. GW821-FHT11H04. The sequence continues at coordinate 62,527 of NZ_JBXARE010000014.1, forward strand.
CGCCGTTGGTTGCGAGGGCTGGGGCCGGGTCGACGTGCTGCTGCGCGAAAAGGACCAGAAGCCATTCCTGCTGGAAGTGAATACCTCGCCAGGCATGACCAGCCATTCGCTGGTGCCGATGGCCGCCCGCGCGACCGGCGTGAGCTACGAAGAATTGTGCGTGGAAATTCTGCGCACCGCACGACTGAAGCTGAAGAAGTAAAGGACCGAAAAGACTTATGTGGCACGACGTAAAAGCCTTGAATGCATCCGCCAGCGGCCTGGTCGCGCTGTCGGTGCTGGCTTGCGCCGCTGCCGGCGTGTGGTGGGTCGCGAATCGTCCTGTATTCGATTTGCGCTCCATCCGCGTTGAGACCATGGACAAGTCGGAGTTCAAGCACGTGAACCACCTGACGCTGCGAAACGGCACCCAGGGTCGCCTGCTCGGCAACTTCTTCACGGCGGACCTGGACCAGGTGCGCAAGGTGTTCGAGTCGGTGCCGTGGGTTCGTCGTGCCAGTGTGCGGCGCGAGTGGCCAGACCAGCTGATCGTGGAGCTGGAAGAGCACGAAGCGCTGGGCACCTGGGGCGAAGACGGCCGCCTGTTGTCGGTGAAAGGCGATGTCTTCACCGCCAACCTGGCCGAAGCCGAAGAGGATCACGAGCTGCCGGAGTTTTCCGGCCCGGACGGCAGCGAAAAGGAAGTGCTCGCGCGTTATGGCGAGTTGAAGCAATGGTTTGCACCGGCCAAGCTGGCGCCGCAGGGAGTGGCCCTGTCGGGACGCTATGCGTGGACGGTGAAGTTGGACAACGGCGCCAGTGTGGCGCTGGGACGCGAGGCAACGCATGACACCCTGCATCAGCGGGTGCAGCGCCTGGTCGGGATCTGGCCGCAGATTTCCGCCCGCGTGCCGAATATTGAAACGATTGATATGCGCTACCAGAACGGCCTGGCCTTGAGCGCAGCGGGATTGAAGATCCCGTCGGATACGAAGAAACGTTGAAAGCAGGGCATAGAGATGACTAAAGACGCTAAGAACCTGATCGTCGGCCTCGACATCGGCACCTCCAAAGTGGTGGCCGTGGTGGCCGAGGTGATGGGCGATGGACGCCACGAAGTGATTGGCCTGGGCCAGCACGAGTCCAGCGGCCTGAAAAAAGGCGTGGTGGTGAACATCGAAGCGACCGTCGAATCGATCCAGCGCGCGCTGGAAGAGGCGGAGCTGATGGCCGACTGCAAGATCCGTAATGTGTACGCGGGCATCGCCGGCAGCCATATCCGCAGCTTCAATTCCAGCGGCATGGTGGCGATCAAGGACAAGGAAGTCACCGCCACCGACGTGGCGCGCGTGATCGAGACTGCCAAGGCAGTCAACATCCCGACCGACCAGCAGCTGCTGCACACGGTGCCGCAGGAATTCATCGTCGACTCGCAGGACGATGTGCGCGAGCCGATCGGCATGAGCGGCATCCGCCTGGAAGTGAAGGTGCATATCGTCACGGGCGCCGTGAGCGCGGTGCAGAACATCGTCAAGTGCGTGCGCCGCTGCGGCCTGGAAGTGTCGGACCTGATCCTGCAGCCGATGGCCTCGGCCGACGCGGTGCTGACCAACGATGAAAAGGAACTGGGCGTAGTGCTGATCGACATCGGCGGCGGCACCACCGACGTGGCGGTCTTCAGCGACGGTGCGATCCGCCATACGGCCGTGATCCCGATCGCCGGCGACCAGATCACGAACGATATTGCGATGGCGCTGCGTACGCCGACCGGCGAAGCGGAAGAAATCAAGATCCGCTACGGCGTGGCCAAGCAAGTGCTGGCCGATCCAGGCGAGCACCTGGAAGTGCCGGGCCTGGGCGACCGCGGTCCGCGCAACCTGTCGCGCCAGGCGCTGGCCGCCGTGATCGAGCCGCGCGTGGAAGAACTGTTTGCGATGGTGCATCAGGTGGTGCGCGAGTCCGGCTACGAGGGCGTGCTCTCGTCGGGCATCGTGCTGACCGGCGGCACCGCGATCATGCCGGGCATGGTGGAGATGGCGGAAGACATCTTCCTCAAGCCTGCGCGCCTGGGCACGCCGGACTACCGCGGCCAGCTGGCCGACGTGGTTCGCAGCCCGCGCTATGCAACCGTGTTGGGGCTGTTGTTGGAAGCGAAGAAGCAGTACCTGCGTGGCCACATTGTGACCCGCCAGGATGGTTCGGTAAAAGCAGTATGGCAGCGCATGAAGGAATGGTTCCTGGGTAACTTTTAAAATCAATTTGAAATAAAACCTGCAGTTTTCAATCTCCAGTTCTCCTATTGATATGAGGCCTGGCGCTTGAAAACCGCATTCTAGATAGGAGTACATCATGGAGTTTGATATGGTAGACAACGCAACACTGGGAACGGTCATCAAGGTCGTTGGTGTTGGCGGTGCGGGCGGCAATGCGGTCCAGCACATGATCAACAAGGGCATGAGCGGCGTGGAATTCATCGCTGCCAATACCGACGCACAAGCGCTGGCCACCTCCAAGGCAAGCAACATCATCCAGATCGGCGAGACCGGCCTGGGCGCAGGCATGAAGCCTGACGTCGGCCGCGCGCTGGCAGAAGAATCCCGCAGCCGCATTGAAGATGCGCTGCGCGGCGCGCACATGGTCTTCATCGCTGCCGGCATGGGCGGCGGCACCGGTACCGGCGCAGCGCCGATCGTGGCGGAAATCGCCAAGCAGCAGGGCGCACTGACCGTGGCCGTTGTTTCCAAACCGTTCTCGCACGAAGGCCAGAAATGCCTGGACATCGCCGAAGCAGGCCTGGAGCAGTTGTCCGCCAACGTCGACTCGCTGATCGTGATCTGCAACGAGAAGCTGGAAGAGATCTACGAAGACGAGTCCCTGATCGAGTGGCTGCAGCACGCTGACGACGTCCTGAACAACGCCGTCGCCGGTATCGCCGAAATCATCAACGTGCCTGGCCACATCAACGTCGACTTCAACGACGTGAAGACCATCATGGGCGAGCAGGGCAAGGCGATGATGGGTACCGCCACCGCTTCCGGCGTGGACCGTGCACGCGTGGCCGCCGAGCAGGCAGTTGCCTCTCCGCTGCTGGACGGCGTCGACCTGGCGGGCGCACGCGGCGTGCTGGTGAACGTCACCGCCTCGCGCGGCCTGAAAGGTAAGGAAATCAAGGAAGTCATGGCTGCCGTTCGCGCCTTCGCCGCACCGGATGCGTCGATCGCACAAGGTATCGCCTACGACGACGCCATGGGCGACGACATCCGCGTGACCGTGGTGGCGACCGGCCTGGGTAAAGCCAAGAAGCACGTGCAACTGGTACCGCAGCAGCAACTGCGCACCGGCACCCACGGCGGCAGCCCGCTGAACGTCAACGCAGCCTTGGGCGGCGGCGCAGCGACTGCAGCAGTCGGCGGCTTCGGTTCCGCAGGTTTCTCCGGCGTTTCGGCCGACGTGCAGAAGCAGCCAGCCGTGTGGCGCCGCGAATCGGCCACCGAGCAGGTGAACGCACTGGCCAAGTCGGGCATGGAAACCTACGACATTCCTGCCTTCCTCCGCAAGCAGGCTGACTAAATAAGGTCAGCCGCGCCGCCGGATCACGCATCCGGCGGCGCGGAGTTATACTCTGGGTTTTCACAAGAAGGAGAACCCGAAATGACCATCAAGATCGGCGACAAACTGCCAGAAGGCCAACTGTCCGAATTCATCGAAACCGAGACCGAAGGCTGCTCCCTCGGCCCGAACACCTTCAATGTACAGGACATCACCAAAGGCAAGAAGATCGCGATCTTCGGCCTGCCAGGCGCCTACACCCCAACCTGCTCCGCACAGCACGTGCCAGGCTACGTCAAGCACGCAGCCGACCTGAAAGCCAAGGGCGTGGATGAAATCTGGTGCATCTCCGTGAACGACGCCTTCGTCATGGGCGCATGGGGCCGCGACCAGAAAGCCACCGGCACCGTCCGTATGATGGCCGACGGTAACGCTGCATACTCCAAGGCCCTGGGCCTGGACGCAGACTTCTCCAAATTTGGCATGGGCACCCGCTCCCAGCGTTATTCGATGCTGGTGGAAGACGGCGTGGTCAAGCAACTGAACGTCGAGCAAGGCGGCAAGTTCGAAGTGTCGAACGCCGAAACCATGCTGGGCCAGCTGTAATTTAGTAAGGCTTCAAAACAACACGCCCGGCATGCCGGGCGTTTTTTATTTCGGTCCAGGGAATTCTTGCTGCTAAAATTGCAACCCTTATTTTCAAGGGGGAATTCCATGTCGTCGCCAGTCACTTCCGATCCGACCGTAGCTTCCAGCGCCCGCTGGTTCTGGTGGATCGCCGGCCTTTCGCTGGTCAACCTGTTCCTGTTCTACTCCGGCAGCAATACCAGCTTCGTGGTCGGCCTGGGGATGACGGCGGTGGTCAGCGCGGTCTTCACCGACCCGAAGGCGGTTGGCCTGATCCTGTCGGCGCTGATTATTGGCCATTACGGCGTGATCGGCTATTTCGCGCTGCGCGAAAAGCTGTGGGCCTTCTACGTTGGCCTGGCGGTTTATGTCATCGACGCCGCGATCTATGCATTCTTCGAAGACTGGATACCGGTGGCTTTCCACGCTTACGTGATCTTCCACCTGTTCAAAGGTATTTCGGCTTTGCGCAGCCGCAGCGATGCAGCGCCGGTATCGGCGCCAGTCGAACAGGCTCAGTCGCCTGAAGCCGGAGCCTGAGTCGCGGCTTCAGTCGAAGTCTTGCTGCGGGACTTACGCTTCTTCGGCGCCAGCATGACGCCGGAACAGGAAGGCGCCCCGCAGTAGCAAGCAAATTCCTTCTTCACCTTGGCGGTGTGGCGGGCTTCGTAAATCAAGCCGTAGTTGTAGTTCAGCTCCTCGCCTTCCGCAATGTCGTGCAAGGAGCAGATGTAGACGCGGCTGTCGTCATCTTCCTCAGCCTCGCAATTAGGCTCGCAGGAATGGTTGATGTAGCGGGCTTCGTTGCCGCCCATGCCACCATCGATCAGCATGCCGTTGTTCAGGCTGAAGAAGAAGGTGTGCCCGATCGGGCCGCCTTTCTCCTCGGTGCGGCGGCAGCACTCTTCCCAATCGACGATCTCGCCGGTGTATTCAATGATGCGGCTGCCGGCCGGTATCATCCGGCGCGCGAAAACGCCGCGCCCATGCACGGGCGACTCATGCACCACATAGAGTGGTTCGACTTCTTCAACCAGTAGCGCTTCTGTATTCATCTCTCCATCATAACCCGCCACAAAAATATTCGTGATTCGTTTTTGGAATCCGGAACATTCGGGAGCTTGGCAGGTCTTGCAGTTTTCGGTCTCGGCGCAGAAGGCACAATGTTTGTACCTCGCCTGCGCTGGTCAACCCAAAGGAGTATTACCATGGATCGAGCAATACTTGTAGAAGAGGGCGTTATGACAAACGGCATGGTCGAGTGCGGTAGAGAGCTTTTGAGTGGGCTTGACGACGAAGGACTGCACCCACAGGCAATGTATTGGGAATATAACGAAGAGTGCAGGGACTGGTATCTGCAGATCATTACGAAAAAGATGGACAGGGGGGATCCTCGTAAGATCATTCGACGGGTCTTCAAAGTCATCGACGCCATGCCGTCAGTAAGGCAGCAACTCTGGCCTGATTATTTCAATATCAGGGGCACTTGGGATGGCGTATGCGAGGATGCGAGGAACCGGATGCCGTACGGCAGGCAAGGGGGCAGCACGGAACAGCGAGAGTGGTCGAACAGGGACTTTTACTGTTATCGATTGAGCTAATGTGGCCTCAGCAGCAATTCGTTTCTTTCAGTACAATGGACGACCCGGCAACGCTTTTGGGCCTCCATCGTGACTCCGCAACAAAAAGAAAACCTGCAAGCTATTTACGCCATGGTGGCAGCCGTCGCCATGTTCTCCCTCATGGACGCTTCCATGAAAGTGCTAGCCGGGCGTTACCCGGCGCTGCAGGTGACGGCGTTGCGATGCATGCTTTCGATGCCGCTGGTGTGCGCCTATATTGCCTATCGTGGAAAATTCACCGGCATCTTCAAGGTGCGCTGGCCGCTGCATATCCTGCGCGGCGTGATCGGCATCGCCATGCTGTCGCTCTTTGCTTATGCGCTGAAGTCGCTGCCGCTGGCCGACACCTACGCCATCTTCTTCATTGCACCGTCCCTGGTGACTGCATTGGCCGTAGTCGTCCTGCGCGAAAAAGTCAGCCTGGGACAGTGGGTTGCTATTGCGGTCGGCCTGGGCGGCGTGCTGGTCGTGTTGCGCCCGGACGGCAGCAATTTTGCCTCGGTTGCCGGTCTAGCGGTGTTGGCATCGGCGGTGTGCTATGCCATTTCCGCCATTGCCGGCCGCGTGTTGGCCAAGACCGACGCCCCTGAGCACGTGATGTTCTGGGTGTTGACGCTGATGGGCGTCGGTGTGGCGCCGCTGGCGATCAATGTCTGGGTGCCGATCGACTGGTCGCTGTGGCCGGCCATGGCGGCGCTGGCGGTAAGCGGCTTCTTCGGCCAACTGGCGCTGACGCGCGCTTTCAGCATGGGCAAAGCCTCCATCGTCGCGCCGTTTGAATATACGGCACTGGCCTGGGGCGTGGGCATCGACTGGCTGTTGTGGCACACGCTGCCGGATGCCTATACTTTGCTGGGCGCGGCCATCATTATCGGCTCCGGCATCTACCTGGTGCGGCGCGAAACCGAGCATGCCGAGGCTGAGCACCCGTAAGCGGGGAAGGGCGCGGGGCGCTATAATCCTCGCATGCTGAAACAAAGAACCATCAAAGAAATCGTCCGCACCACAGGTGTCGGCCTGCACTCCGGCACCAAGGTCGAGCTGACCCTGCGCCCAGCTGAGCCGGATACCGGCATCGTGTTCCGCCGTGTGGACCTGGACCCGCAAGTTGTCTTCCCAGCAAGGGCGGACATCGTGGGCGATACCCGCATGGCAACCGTGCTGATGAAGGACGGCGGACGCGTTTCCACCGTTGAGCACCTGATGTCGGCCTGCGCCGGCCTCGGCATCGACAACCTGTATGTGGACGTCACCGCGGAAGAAATCCCGATCATGGATGGTTCGGCATCGTCCTTCGTCTACCTGCTGCAGCAGGGCGGCGTGCAGGAGCAGGAAGCGCCTAAGAAATTCATCAAGATTAAGAAAACCGTTGAAATCCGCGAAGGCAAAGGCCCGAGCGAGAAATGGGCACGCCTCGTGCCGCACGACGGCTTCAAGCTGGACTTCTTCATCGAATTCAACCACCCGGCGGTGGATGGCACGGCGCAGCGCGCGACCGTGGATTTCGGCGACGTTTCGTATATCCAGGCGATTGCCCGTGCCCGCACCTTCGGCTTCATGCAAGATGTGGAAATGCTGCGCGGTATTGGACTGGCGCGCGGCGGCTCGCTGGAAAACGCCATTGTGATGGATGAATATCGCATCCTGAACCAGGACGGCCTGCGTTACGACGACGAATTCGTGCGCCACAAGATTCTCGACGCAATCGGCGACCTGTACATGGTCGGCCACCCGATCATCGCCAGCTACGAAGCACACAAATCCGGCCACGCCCTGAACAACCAGCTGCTGCGCGCCATGCTGGCCGATCCGGATTCCTACGAACTGGTCTCCTTCGACTCCATCGACACCGCCCCGCCTTCCTACGCGAAGCAGATGTCGCGCGAGTGGGCCTACCTATAAGAAATGTCCACCGTGGGGTCAGGAACTAAAGTGGACATTCTTTGAAGAATGTCCACTTTAGTTCCTGACCCCACGGTGGACATTTAGCCGCGGCGGCGGGCAACCAGGCGCCGCAAGGCTTCGACCAAGGGCTCGTTGGCGGCAGTTGGTTCCAGCTTCTGGCTGAGTTCGTCGAAGGAATCGACTGCGGCTTCCGGCAACTTCAGGCCTTCGCCGCTTGGGCCGACGTGGGCAATCCCTTTTGGCATCTGCACCCGAAAACGGATGTTGTTAATCTGCCACCCTTTCCCATTCAGCTCTTCCTGCAGTTTCGGCACCTGTTGCTTGAGCTTGGCCGCCACCGCCGTATTGGGCACGGCCAGGGTCAGTTCCCCACCATCGAAAGCGAAGATTTCGCAGGTTTTGAAGGCTGAAGGCAGTACTTCCGCACAGTCGCGTTGTAAATTTACCATGCGCTGCACGGCCGGCAGCAAGGCGGCCAGGCGCGCGTTTCCACGCAGGAAATCCGTGGCTTCCTGCGGGGCGTGCTTGCGATCGGTGAAGGAAAAGCGCATACCGCCATTTTACCGTGGCGGCCCCAGCCGGTGAATTTTTCAACGCTAGCCTATTGTTATATAGGTCAAGATCCCAACCTTGCCCGGAACGCATGATAAAATCACGCACTTTTGCCATTGGCGGACCCGAGGAAGAATTTAAGAAATGTCCTTACTGACCCAGATTTTCGGCAGCCGCAACCAGCGTCTGCTCAAGGAATACCAAAAAACGGTAAAGGCGATTAACGCCCTGGAGCCGGAGTTTGAAAAGCTGTCGGATGCCGAGCTGCAAGCGAAAACGCCGGCCTTCAAGGAACGCGTTGCCAATGGCGAATCGCTGGACAAACTGCTGCCGGAAGCCTTCGCCGCCTGCCGCGAAGCCTCCAAGCGCGTGTTCAAGATGCGCCACTTTGACGTACAGCTGATCGGCGGTATGGTATTGCACTACGGCAAGATTGCCGAAATGGGCACCGGCGAGGGCAAAACCCTGACCGCAACCCTGCCAGCCTATCTGAATGCACTGTCCGGCAAGGGCGTTCACATCGTGACCGTCAACGATTACCTGGCGCAGCGCGACGCTGACACCATGGGCAAGCTGTACCGCTGGCTGGGCCTGTCCTGCGGCGTGAACCTGTCGCAGATGCCGCACGACCAGAAGCAAACCGCCTACGGTTCCGACATTACCTACGGTACCAACAACGAATTCGGCTTTGACTACCTGCGCGACAATATGGTGTTCGAAGCCAGCGACCGCGTACAGCGCGGCCTGAATTTCGGTATCGTCGACGAAGTTGACTCGATCCTGATCGACGAAGCGCGTACTCCGCTGATCATTTCCGGCCAGGCCGAGAACCACACCGAGCTGTACCACAAGATCAACCTGGTACCGCAGCAGCTGACCCTGCAAATCGGCGAAGACACTCCAGACGGCAAAGGCAAGGTAGAAGTCCCAGGCGACTACACCAAGGATGAAAAAGCGCACCAGGTGCTGCTGACCGAAGCCGGCCACGAAAAGGCCGAAGGCATCCTGACCAAGATGGGCCTGCTGCCTGAAGGCGCGTCCTTGTACGACTCCGCCAACATCACCCTGGTTCACCACCTATACGCGGCGCTGCGCGCGCACGCCCTGTACTTCAAGGACCAGCACTACGTTGTGCAGAACAATGAAGTGGTGATCGTCGACGAATTCACCGGCCGCCTGATGACCGGCCGCCGCTGGTCCGACGGCCTGCACCAGGCAGTCGAAGCCAAGGAAGGCGTGAAGATCCAGAACGAGAACCAGACCCTGGCCTCGATCACCTTCCAGAACTACTTCCGTATGTACGGCAAGCTGGCCGGCATGACCGGTACCGCCGACACCGAAGCATACGAATTCCAGGAAATCTACGGCCTGGAAACCGTTGTGATCCCGCCGAACCGTCCTTCGCAGCGTAAAGACCGCCAGGACCAGGTGTACAAGTCCAACGAAGAAAAGTACAACGCCATGATGCTGGATATCCGCGACTGCTACGAGCGCGGCCAGCCAGTACTGGTGGGTACCACCTCGATTGAAAACTCCGAGCTGCTGTCCAGCATCCTGGACAAGGCCAAGCTGCCGCACAATGTGCTGAATGCAAAACAGCACGCCCGTGAAGCGTTGATCATCGCCCAGGCGGGTTCGCCGAAAGCGATCACCATCGCCACCAATATGGCAGGCCGCGGTACCGACATCGTGTTGGGCGGTAACGTTGAAAGCCAGATCAAGTTCATCGAAGAGAATCCTGAGCTGACCGACGCCGACAAGGCCGAGCAAGCTCAGTCGCTGCGCGACAACTGGCAAGCCCTGCACAACCAGGTGGTTGCCGCCGGCGGCCTGCACATCGTTGGTACCGAGCGTCACGAATCCCGCCGCGTCGACAACCAGCTGCGTGGCCGTTCCGGCCGCCAGGGCGACCCAGGCTCCTCCCGCTTCTACCTGTCGCTGGACGACCCGCTCCTGCGCATCTTCGCCGGCGACCGCGTACGCGCGATCATGGATCGCCTGAAGATGCCGGAAGGCGAACCGATCGAAGCGGGCATCGTGTCCCGTTCCATCGAATCCGCACAGCGCAAGGTTGAAGCTCGTAACTTCGACATCCGTAAGCAGCTGCTGGAATACGACGACGTCTCCAACGACCAGCGTAAGGTGATCTACTCGCAGCGTAACGAACTGCTGGAAGCGACCGAGATCTCCGACACCATCATGAGCCTGCGCCACGGCGTGTTCACCGACGTGGTGCGCAACTTCGTGCCGGAAGAATCGGTGGAAGAGCAGTGGGACATCCCGGCCCTGCAGAAGACGCTGGCCGCAGAATGGATGATCGATCTGCCGCTGGTCGAAATGATGGAGAAGGAAAACAATATCACCGACGAAGACATCGTCGAACGCGTGATCGCGGCAGCCGATGCCGTGTACCAGGCCAAGGTCGATATCGTTTCCAAGGAAGCCTTCGGCGGCTTCGAGCGCAACGTCATGCTACAGTCGGTGGATACCCACTGGCGCGAGCACCTGGCAGCGCTGGATCACCTGCGCCAGGGTATCCACCTGCGCGGCTATGCGCAGAAGAACCCTAAGCAGGAATACAAGCGCGAAGCGTTCGAACTGTTCGGCACCATGCTGGACATGATCAAGAACGACGTGATCCGCATGGTCATGATGGTCCGCATCCAGTCGCGCGAAGAAGTCGAGGCAGCGGAAGCAGCCATGAACCAGACGCACCTGGAAAACGTCCACTACCAGCACGCGGACTTCAACGCGAACGCAGCACCGGAAGAACTGCTGGCCCCAACCGCAGTTCCGCCGGAAGACCTGCAAGCTGCGCTGGACGCAGGCTTCAAAGTAGGCCGCAACGATCCATGCCCATGCGGCAGCGGCAAGAAGTTCAAGGCTTGCCACGGTAAGCTGGCATAAGCATTAATCGCATCACTTAAAACGGCCCGGCCGCGCAAGCGCCCGGGCCGATTTATTTCGCAAGACGATGTGATAGGCTGGCGATCAAGACTGTTGGGCGCAATGGCGACTACGGTTTTCCTAGATTTGAAATTGCTGCAACCGGCCAGTTGCGGACGTATGAAATGGAATTTCGATGAGAAGATTTTTAATGGTGACGTTGATGCTCGTCGCTTCGATGGAGGCGGCCAACGCAAGTCCATGGCCGCTTGAAGCATCAGTGGCATATGTCGAAGAACTGCAATTGGCCTGCACAAAACTTTACCCAGAGAGAAGCTCGCAGTTTCAGGTGAGAAGTGTGCTGCTTTTCTCCGGCGTGCCAGAGGTTGCATCAAAGATCAAGGCACGAGCTGATTTTGATACGCTGAAAAAATGGGCGCGTGACGAGATTGCGAGCCTTAGTAAAGACGATCTCGTCGGGCAATGCGACTCGTTCTTGACGAACTCCAATTTGGCTATCCGTCAGGAATACCATGAAGTCACACAACCAGTTCCTGCCGAATAACGAGAAACAGCACTCGGCCAAAAACGGACTTTCGATAAACCTGTTGTTAGGCGCTCATGTGGCAAGTAATTTTATTTGATTGTAACGACGCAGATGAGTTGGATAGCCTTCTTCGTGGCTTGTCGTCCCTTGCCGCCTTTCGTGACGGTATAGCGTTTTATTTCTACTCCCAGCTTCCGGGGCAGCCAGAGTTTGATGTCGACTGTGAAATCATTACTGGCGGCCTCATCACTTCCCGAAAAGGCGCATATCATCTGTTCTTTGGGCATCTCATCGACGCCCTCACTGCAAAGTTCGGAAAACTGGAGTTGTTTAAAGATGGTGAACTACCAGTGATCCAGCATTGAACCCTGGAGTCCGCGTTGGGGCGTAAGCCGCCTATCGGGATTTCTCCTGCAGACTTTATAAGTGACGAGAACGGTCGATCATTCACGCTGCGGCGAGAGCACCGGAATGATCATGCGCACAGTAGTACCTTCCTCAAGCGCGGAATCGATGCTGATCCGCCCGCCCATCACGCCGGTGACGATGTTGTAGACGATGTTCATGCCGAGGCCCGTACCGCCGTTGCCCATCTTCGTGGTGAAGAATGGGTCGAAGATGTGGCGTTTCACTTCATCCGTCATGCCGACTCCGTCGTCGCGGAACACGATTTCGATTTGTTCGTCCTCGATGGGGCGGGCGTTGAGCCATAGGTGGCCGCTGGTGCGGCCCTCGAAGGCGTGCATCAGGGCGTTGTTGATCAGGTTATTGAAGATCTGGTACAAGCTGCCGGGATAGGAGTCCAGCTCCACTTCCGGCGGTACGTCGACTTCCATCTGGATTGCGCTGCGGCGCAGGCGCGGCATGTAAGTGGCGGCGGTGTCGAGCGCCACCGCTTGCAGTCGGAAGTGGCGGCGCTGGTCGTTGGTCTGGTCCACCGCGATTTGCTTGAACGAGGCGATCAGGGAGGCGGCCTTTTCAAGCGAGTTCGAAATCAGGCCGCAGGCGAGCTGCACCTCGTCGAGATGATTGTTCAGCGTGGAGCGGCGGATGGAGCCGTCGGCCAAGGTCTGTTTGAATTCTTTCACCCGGTCGTCCAGCGCGGTGGAGGCCAGCAGGCTGTTGCCGATCGGTGTATTCAGTTCGTGCGCGATGCCGGCAACCAGCGAGCCGAGGGAGGCCATCTTTTCGGAAGCGATCAGGTCGTGCTGCGTGCGCTGCAGGGTCTCCAGCGCGTTGGATAAATCGAGGTTGGCTTGCTCCAGCGCGGCGGAGCGTTCGCGGACGCGGGTCTCCAGTGCATCATTCAATTCGCGCAGCTGCTGCTTGGCGCTCATCTCTTGCGTCAGGTCGAGCAGCGCCCAGATGATGGCGTGGCGGCCATCAAGCTGCAGCGAGGAAGACCAGATCGCCACTTGGCCCGGGCGCTCGCCTGGCAGCAGCACTTCGGCCATTTCACCCTGCACCACGCCTTGCAGGCGGATCTTGTTCCAGATGCGCTGGCGTTCGTTTTGCGAAGCCCAGAATTTCACTTCATCCGAACGCTTGCCAATCAATTCGTGCAATGGAATGCCGAAGATACGTGCCAAGGCCTGGTTGGCGCCGATGATGCGTCCATCCTGGTCGGACACCGACAGCGGCAGCGGCGTCATATCGAACAGCGTGCGGAAGCGTTCCTCCGATTCGCTCAGGCGGCGCTGCGATTCCTCCAACTGCGAGATTCGTTCGCGCAGCGCGGCGCTCATCAGGTTCAGCGAATGGGTTACCACTTCGAGTTCGTCGCCTCCCGTTTCGGGCAATTGGCTGAACTGGCCTTGCGCCAGTTTTTCCGAATGCTCGGCCAGTGCGCCAAGGCGCTTGCCCATCCCGCGCGTCATCGCGATGAACAGCAGCAGGGCAAGCGCAAAGCCCAGCGCCGCAATCAATCCGCCCTGGCGCAGCACATCGTCGCGCGCCGCAACCAGGTCGACGGTGGACAGGCCGAAATGCAGTGTGCCTACCTTGTTATCCTTCAACAGCAATGGCGTCTGTGCGTGCAGCAGGTTGCCATCGACCGCAGTGCGCACACCGTCCAGCTGCGCCTGGCGCATGGATTCGGGCATAAAGGTCGGACGCTCGCCCGCTTCCAACACGGTTTCACCGGCCGCGTCGAGGATCACGATATAGCGTAGGAAGCTGTCGCGCGGGTCGGACAGCATTTCTGACCAGTAGCTGCGTAATTCGCCGAGTCGGCCGCTGCTGGCGTAAGGCGTCAGGGTCAGGTTGAGGTTGACGGCGTATTCATGGGCGACCCGGTCGGCATTGCGGCTGACGGCGTTGGTCATCAGGCGCAGGCTGTTGCCGATCAATACCGCCACCACCACCAACAGCACGAACGCGCTCAGCAGCAGGAATTTCGCGCGCAGCGAAAGCTTCAAATGCAACTCCCCAGATATAAATGTCCACCGTGGGGTCAGGAACAGAAGTGGACATTTCTAAGAGAAATGTCCACTTTTGTTCCTGCCGGATCGCCGTACCGCCCCACAGTGGACATTTTTTATTGTGTAAATATCACGCCATTGTATCGCTTCACTTGTAAAAGTTGCCGATATTTAAAAAAAACGCCGCCCGGCTGTTGCGGGGCGGCGTTGGCGCGTAGCAGGCGCAAAAGGAAAGCTTGGCTTATGGCAGGGTCAGGATCACCTTGACGCTGTCGTCCACAGCCGATTTATCGATGTAGCCGATGGCTTTTGGATCGTCGGCCACGGCTTTCTTTACCTCGGCGTTGGACTTGAATTCCTTCGGTGGCGTGGCTTTACCGGTGAATACCAGCTTGGACCAAATGGCTTTCACCTGGGCTGGGTCTTTTTCGGCGACCTTCTGGTAGAAGTCGGCGCGGATCTTGGAGCCTTCAGCCTGGTCCACCGGGGTGAACATGGCCGATTTGCCGAGGAAGAATTGGGACGCTTGTTCCGAGAACATCCGCGAAGCAGGATTGTCTTTGTTGACGATTACGACGATCTCGGCCGATGCCGGCAGCGCTGCGGCAGCCAGTGCGGAGGCGAGGAGGGCGGTCAGTATCTTTTTCATGGCCATCTCCTTAGAACACGAAGTCGATGCCGGCGGCATAGACGTTCACGCTGTTACCGTAGGTCATAACGCCGGAAGGCAGGATCAGGGAGCCGCCTTTAACTTGTGGCTTCACGTGGTCGATCTGCACTTTCAGGGCCAGCGACTTGGCGAAGTCCCAACGCATGCCGATCAGGTCGGACTTCTGCTCAGGCGATACCAGCAGGCCGCGGATGCCAGCCAGGGTTGGCGCCAGCGGGTGGCCAGCCGGCACGGTCGGTACCGTCACCGTGGAACCGGCGCCCTTGTAGTAAGCGTGTGCGTAGTAAGGCAGCACTTTGCCGAAGCGGTAGCCTGCCATCAGGTAGCCCGAATTGGTTTCCGGGATGTAGACCGGTTCGTGGGCGCGGCGCTGTGCGTACTCGGCTTGCAGGACGATGTTTTTCCAGTCCATCGTCAGGCCCAGTTCGGTGAAGCTCATGCGCTTGCCGCCCTTCAGGGTCAGGTCGTCAGCCAGCTGGATCATGGCCGGGATCTTGGTCGCTGCCAGGCCGTCGGTCACGGCATTGATTGGGGTCAGGTTGTTGACTTCGATCTTGGCGCGGGCGTGCGCCAGACGGCCGGTGAACGGGCCGTATTCGGCGGTCAGCGCCAGGCCGAAGACTGGGGATTGGTGCTTGGCTACGGAGCCGCCGCCGGTCGGGATGTACAGCTTGCCGCGGCTCACGCCGCCAAAGGCTTGCACAGTCACGTTGGTGTCGCCGAAGGAATGCTGCCAGTTGACGTCACCGCCATCCACGTTTTCGATTGGGGCCTGGCCGTACATCTCGATCGGTGGACGCATCATGGTGTTGGCGTAGCCCACGTTCTGATAGTCCGAGATCAGGAAGGCAGGCAGTACCACGCGGCCAACGCGTACATTGGTCTCGTCGTTCAGCTTGTACTTCAGGAAGCCCCAGGTCAGGTCGGTGGTGAATTGCTGGCTGGTGTTCTTGCGGGTCAGCACCTGCACGGTGCCCGACAGGCTCTCGTTGAAGGTGTAGGTTGCTTGCAGGCCCAGGTTGCTGTCCAGGCCAATGCGTGGCGAGTCGCCGGTACCGGCGGCTTGGTTGTAGCGCGCGAATTTTGCGTCGTCAGAGTCGGTCTTGGCCACGCCGAGCGTGCCGAAACCGCTGATGCTCAAGTTGCCGTCGCCCAGGGTGCCGGCTTGGGCCAACATGCTGGTAGCTGCCAGCACAGCGGCGGCGAGAAACTGTTTTTTCATGAAGTGATCCCGATTCGAATGTTGTTCTATTGATAGTGCAGTGCACCAAAGTCGTGCCAAATTGTTTATGGCAGTTTCCCAGAATAAACTAAACCTGCACCAAATTGAATCCCAAACTGCACAAATAGAGAGCAGCTTCTAGAATTTGTGGGGTTTTTGAGTTCTTTAATTAGCGGTATTGCACTGCGCACTGAAATGCGCGTGCGTTTAAAATAACTACTTCGTTCCCCACCAAGATTGAGAAGAAAACCATGGCCGTCAATTCCCCTATCCCTGTCGCCGCAGACCTGAAGCCGGTTGCCGGTATCGAGCTTGGCTTTGCCGAAGCGGGTATCAAAAAGCCGGGCCGCAAGGACGTGCTGGTCCTGAAGCTGGCCGATGGCGCCGCCGTGTCCGGCGTGTTCACGCTGAATCGCTTCTGTGCCGCACCGGTACAGATTTGTAAGGAAAACCTGGCGGCCGTGAAGGGCGGCGCCAAGCCGATCCGCGCGCTGATGATCAACACCGGCAATGCCAACGCCGGTACCGGCGAAGCGGGCATGGCCAATGCGCGCGCCACCTGCGCAGCGCTGGCCAAGGAACTGGGCTGCGACGCGCAGCAGATTCTGCCGTTCTCCACCGGCGTGATTCTGGAGCCGCTGCCGGTCGAAAAGATCGTGGCCGGCCTGCCGAAAGCGATCCAGAACCTGAAGGCCGACAACTGGTTCAACGCCGCCGAGGCAATCATGACCACCGACACCCAGCCTAAAGCTGCGTCGCGCACCGTCGATGTCGCCGGCCATAAAGTCAACATGACCGGTATCTCGAAAGGCGCCGGCATGATCAAGCCCAACATGGCCACCATGCTGGGCTACCTGGCCTTCGACGCCAAAGTGGCGCAGCCGGTGCTGGACGTGCTGGTCAAGGAGGCGGCCGACAAGTCCTTCAACTGCATCACCATCGACGGCGACACCTCGACCAACGACTCCTTCATGATGATGGCCACGGGCGCCGGCACCCTGGTGGTGGATTCGGTCGACTCGCCTGAATACAAGGCGCTGGCTGCCGCCGTCACCGAGCTGTCGGTATTCCTGGCCCAGGCCATCGTGCGCGACGGCGAAGGCGCTACCAAGTTCATGACCATTACCGTGGAAGACGGCAAAGACACCGACGAATGCCGCAAGATCGCTTACTCGATCGGCCACTCGCCGCTGGTGAAGACCGCCTTCTTCGCTTCCGACCCTAACCTGGGCCGCATCCTGGCCGCCATCGGCTACGCCGGCGTGGACGACCTGGATGTCAGCAAGATCAACCTCTACCTGGACGATGTGTGGGTGGCCAAGAACGGCGGCCGCAATCCTGACTACAAGGAAGAAGATGGCCAGCGCGTGATGAAGCAAAGCGAAATCACCGTGCGCGTGAAGCTGGCGCGCGGCACTGCCGCTTCCACCGTCTACACCTGCGACCTGTCGCACGACTACGTGTCGATCAACGCCGACTACCGTTCTTAATACGGATGTCGCACCAACTCGACCAATTCCTGAAGCGCGCCGAAGCCATGCTGGCGCGCGTGGAAGCCATCCTGCCGCCGGCCGTTTCCGCGCCGGACTGGCAGGCTTCAAGCGCTTTCCGCTGGCGCAAGCGCAATAATGTCGGCTATCTGCAGCCGGTCCCGCGTCCCGCGCAAATTGCGTTCGACGATTTGCAGCATATCGCTCGCCAGAAGGCGCAGATTGAGCAGAACACGCGGCAGTTCGTGGAAGGCAAGCCAGCCAATAACGTGCTGCTGACGGGTGCGCGCGGCACCGGCAAATCCTCGCTGATCAAGGCTTGCCTGGGGGCTTTCGCGGCGCAGGGTTTGCGCTTGATTGAAGTCGACAAGGACGATTTGCACGACCTGCCAGATATCATGGAGCTGGTTGCCGGACGTCCCGAGCATTTCGTTGTGTTCTGCGACGACCTGTCGTTTGAAGAAGGGGAGAGCGGCTATAAGGCGCTGAAGGTGGCGCTGGATGGATCGGTGTCGGCGGTGATCGACAATGTGCTGATCTACGCCACTTCCAACCGCCGCCACCTGATGCCGGAGCGGATGTCAGATAACGCAAGCTACAAGCATGACGAGGATGGCGACCTGCATCCAGGCGAAACGGTGGAGGAGAAGATTTCCCTGTCCGAGCGCTTTGGCTTGTGGCTTTCGTTCTATCCGTTCAAGCAGGATGACTACCTGGGCATCGTAGCGCACTGGCTGGCGGCGTTTGGCTGCACCGTGCAGCAGATTTCGGACGCGCGCACCGAGGCCCTGCAATGGGCGCTGCAACGCGGTTCGCGTTCGGGCCGCGTGGCCTGGCAGTTTGCGCGTGATTATGCGGGGAGGCTGCCATGAGCGCCGCGCAGAAACCGATCGATGTCGCGGTTGGCATCCTGATGATGCCGAATGGGGATGTGCTTCTGGGCCAGCGCCCGGATGGCAAGCCCTATGCGGGCTACTGGGAATTCCCGGGCGGTAAAGTGGATCCGGGCGAGACGATCCTCGAGGCGCTCAAACGCGAGTTTGTGGAGGAGCTGGGTATCCAAATTGTCAGCGCGGAGGAATGGTGCGGCGTTGAGCACGTGTACCCGCATGCGCATGTGCGGCTGCATTTCTTTATCAGCCGTGAATGGACGGGTGAGCCGCAGAGCCTGGAAGGGCAGGCGTTTGCGTGGCAGGGGACTGTTGGCGTGGAGCCGTTGCTGCCGGCGACGATACCGTTGCTGGAGTGGCTGGACCGGGTGCGCTACTAAAACCGGTAATTCGGTGTCTGACCCGCAGGGTCAGACACCCGACCTGCGGCAGCCGCGTATCAGGTGTCTGACCCTGCGGGTCAGACCACCGGTTTACCGGTTTTCCGGCGCGTCCTCGTCGAGAGGATCAGTCGGCGCAGCGCCCGGAATGGTGTACTTTTCCTCAGCCCAGGCGCCAAGGTCGATCATCTTGCAGCGCTCGCTGCAGAAAGGGCGGTATTTATTAGCTTCCGTCCACTCTACCTTCGCTTGGCAGGTGGGGCATTCAACGACAGTCGGCATGGTAATACTTAGAAATTACAAAGGGTAAGCTCGAATGGTACATCTTCTTCCAGTGGCTTGGGTTTCAAATCCCCGCCCTGCGAAGTAAAGCGCACCCACAGCATGTATTTGTTGGCCGAAATCTCAGGAATCGCACCCGTCGACTCATCCACGGCCAGGCGCAGCATCTGGTAGACCTTACCCTGCAACATCTGCTGGTAACTACCAGCATTGGCAATCATCTTCACTGGGGCGCCCGAGTCGCGCAGCAAGCGCAGCACCAGGCCCAGCGCATCGAACAGCGGCGCCAGCGGGTTGAACCAGGTCACGATATCGTTGAAACGCTTTTCCGCCGGCTGCTTCTGCCAAGCGTAATAGGAAGGCAAATCGAATTCGCAGGCGCCGCCCGGGATAATGGTGCGGCCGCGAATACTCATCAGCCACTCATTGTCGCGCACGTTCTGGCCAGTCTTGCCCTGCGCCGCGACGAGGGCGCTGGAAACACTGTCGAGTTCAGCCAGGATGGCGTCCAGCATATCGGCCTGGACATTCGGATTGGAGCGGTAGCCCATCAGGCTTTGGCGCTGGCGCTCGAGTTCTTGCAGGAGATCGGATTTCAGGTCGGCGCGCCCGGCGACTTCGAGCATGTCGAAGATGGTGGCCAAAGCGACGTGATGCTGCATCGGGTGTTCCTGATGCACGAAGAACTTGAACTTCTCGTATAGATCCTCCAGGCGCAATAGCGTGCGAATGCGCTCATTGAAAGGATATTCGTAAACGATCAAAGCATCCCTCGTGTGGAAGACCTATTAATAATCACGTGATTCTGAACCATGCGAAGCAAAATTACAAATATTGCTGATAAAAATCATGCAAACGGTCTACCTGGGGCGTTAAAGACTGGATCTGGCCGCCATTGTCTATGACATCATCGGCGGCTGCCAGGCGTACCGCTCGAGGTACCTGAGCCGCCATGATAGCGCGTACTTGCTCTTCGGCGAGTCCGTTACGCGCCATCACGCGCGCCACCTGGACTTCTTCCGGGCAATCAATGACCAAAACGCGGTTGACGCGCTGCTTCCAGGTGCCGGATTCGACCAGCAGGGGAATTGCTAGCATGACATAGGCGCCGGTGGCATCGGCCGCGGCCGCCTCTGTGGCGTCACGGATCATGGGGTGGAGAATGGTTTCCAGCCGGCGCTTGGCGGCCGGCTCGCGGAATACGAGTTCGCGCATTTTGGCGCGATCCATGGCGCCATGGCTGTCAGCCATCTGGGCGCCGAATTCGGCAAGGATGTCGGGCATGGCGGCGCCATTGGGCCCGGTCAGGCTGTGGGCGATCTGGTCGGTATCGACGATGCTGGCGCCGCGCTCGGCAAACATATTGGCGACCAGGCTTTTACCGCTGCCTATGCCGCCAGTCAGGCCGATGACGAGGCGCCCAGGCATATCAGCCCGTCACCCCGTAGAAGAAGGCAGTGATTTGCTGGCCGCACAGCAGGGCAACCAGGCCGGCCCCCGCCAGGTAAGGACCAAACGGGATCTTGTGGTCGAAGCCCATGCGCGAGGCGATGATGATGGCGATGCCGATCACCGAACCGACACCGGCCGACAGCAGGATGATCGCCGGCAGCATTTGCCAGCCCATCCAGGCGCCCAGCGCAGCCAGCAGCTTGAAGTCGCCGTAGCCCATGCCTTCTTTGCCGCGCACCAGCTTGAACACCCAGTACACAGTCCACAGCACCATATAGCCGGCGGCAGCACCCAGAACCGCGTCCTGCAGCGGCACAAACATGCCTTTCACGTTGACCAGCAAGCCCAGCCACAACAGCGGGTAGGTCAGGTCGTCCGGCAGCAGTTGGGTGTCGATGTCGATGAAGGTCATGGCCAGCAGCAGCCAGCCAAATACCAAGGCCGCCATGCCTTCCCAGCCAAAGCCGAAATGCCAGACCAGGCCGGCGGACAGCGCAGCGCTGACAGCTTCGATCATCGGATAGCGGGCGGAAATCGGCGCCTTGCAGGAGCTGCATTTGCCGCGCAATACCAGCCAGCTGATGACAGGCACGTTTTCCAGCGCCGTGATCTGGTGGCCGCAGTGCGGGCAGGCCGAACGCGGCACGACCAGGTTGTACTTTTCCGGGTGCGGTTCCGGCTCGTCGCGTTCGCAGGCGCAAACGCTGTCGACTTCGCGCTGCATCATGATCGGCAGGCGGTGGATCACCACATTCAGGAAACTGCCAATCAGCAAACCCAGGATGCCGGCCACCACGGCGGCGGCCAGCGTTGCAGGCGGGGAGAACAGCATCAAAGTTTCTTGCATTCTCTTTACACCACCGAACCGAGTTTGAAGATTGGCATATACATCGCGACCACCAGGCCACCGATCAGCACGCCCAGGATCACCATGATCATCGGTTCCATCAGGCTGGACAGCTGGGAAACCGCCTCGTCCACTTCATCCTCATAGAAGTCGGCCACCTTGCCCAGCATGGAATCGAGCGCACCCGATTCTTCACCGATCGCCACCATCTGCGTCACCATGCTCGGGAACACGTCCGCGTTCTGCATGGCCACGGTCAGGCTGGTACCGGTGCTGACTTCGGTCTGGATCTTCTTGGTCGCTTCCAGGTAAACCTTATTGCCCGAAGCGCCGCCCACCGAATCCAGCGATTCGACGAGGGGCACGCCGGCGGCAAACATGGTCGCCAGGGTACGAGTCCAGCGCGCGATGGTCGCTTTGCGGATCACATCGCCGAACACCGGAGCTTTCAAAAGCAGGCGGTCCATCGTGGCCTGCATCTTTTCCGAACGTCGCCAGGACTGGAAGAAGAAGTACAGCCCGGCAAAGATGGAGCCGAATATCAGGTACCAGTAGTTGACGAAGTATTCCGACATCGCCATCACGAACAGCGTCGGTGCCGGAAGGTCGGCGCCGAAGCTGGAGAACACCTCTTTAAACGCCGGCACCACCCAGATCATGATCACGGCCGTCACGATGAAGGCCACCGCGATAACGGCGATTGGATAGGTCAGTGCCGACTTGATCTTGGCCTTGATGGCAAGGGTCTTTTCCTTATAGATCGCCAGGCGGGTCAGCAGGTCTTCCAGGATACCGGCCTGTTCGCCGGCTGCCACCAGGTTGCAGAACAGCGGGTCGAAGTACAGCGGATACTTGCGGAAAGCCATGTTCAGGCTGGTACCGGTTTCGATATCGGCGCGCAGGTCCATGATCAGTTTGGCGACCGATGGATTGGCGTGGCCCTTGCCGACGATGTCGAAGGCTTGCAGCAATGGCACACCAGCCTTCATCATGGTCGCCAGCTGACGAGTGAACAGGGTGATGTCCTTCTCTTTAATCTTCTTGCCGGAGCGGTAGACCTTCTTCTTGACCTTGGTCACCATGATGCCCTGACGGCGCAGGGTTACGTTGACCACGGCCTCGCCGCCGGCGCGGATTTCGCCCCGTACGGTCTTGCCGGTTTTATCTTTGCCTTCCCAAGCGAAGACTTGTTCTTTAGTGCCCGCAGTAGCCATTTCCTATTTCCTATTCGTTGGTGCAGCCCAGCACTTCTTCCAGGCTCGTCAGGCCACCCTTGACCTTGACCAGTCCCGATTGGCGCAGCGACTTCACGCCTTCCGCTTCCGATTGTGCCGCGATCTGCATCGCGTTGCCGTGTGCCAGAATCAATGCTTCGATCGCGGGCGTGATCGGCATGATCTGGTAAATACCGACCCGGCCTTTGTAGCCCGAGCCATTGCAGCGCTCACAGCCCACCGGGCCGTAAGGCTTCCATGTGCCATCCAGGTCGTCTTCCTTGAAGCCCGCCTTGAGCAGGAGTTCGGGCGAAATATCGACCGGCTTCTTGCAGGTGCACAGGCGGCGCGCGAGGCGCTGCGCTGTGATCAGGATCACGGAGGAGGCAATGTTAAATGGGGCTACCCCCATATTCATCAGACGCGTCAGGGTTGATGGCGCGTCGTTGGTGTGCAGCGTCGAGAACACCATGTGGCCGGTTTGCGCAGCCTTGATGGCGATGTCGCCCGTTTCCAGGTCACGGATCTCGCCGACCATGATGATGTCGGGATCCTGACGCAGGAAGGCTTTCAGCGCCACCGGGAAGGTGAGGCCGGCCTTGTCGTTCACGTTGACCTGGTTCACACCCGGCAAGTTGATCTCGGCTGGATCTTCCGCAGTCGAGATATTGATGCCCGGCTTGTTCAGGATGTTCAGGCAGGTGTACAGCGACACGGTTTTGCCGGAACCGGTCGGACCGGTCACCAGCACCATGCCGTAGGGACGCTGGATCGCGTCCAGCAGCAGTTCTTTCTGGTCCGGATCGTAGCCTAGCGAGTCGATACCCATCTGGGCCTGGGTCGCATCCAGGATACGCATGACGGTCTTTTCGCCGAACAGGGTCGGCAGGGTCGAGACACGCAGGTCGATGGTCTTGGTGGCCGAGACGATCAGGCGCATACGTCCGTCCTGCGGCACGCGCTTTTCCGAGA
Source organism: Pseudoduganella sp. GW821-FHT11H04 (assembly GCF_058807935.1). Lineage (NCBI taxonomy): Bacteria > Pseudomonadati > Pseudomonadota > Betaproteobacteria > Burkholderiales > Oxalobacteraceae > Pseudoduganella > Pseudoduganella sp. GW821-FHT11H04. The sequence goes on from NZ_JBXARE010000014.1 coordinate 86,033, forward strand.
TATCCAGCTTGGACAGCACCTTGATACGCGAAACCAGCTTGTCCTTGATCGTGGTCGGCGGCTGGGCGTGTTCCATCAGCACGCCGTCCACGCGGAAGCGAATGCGGTAAAACTTTTCAAACGGCTCGAAGTGCAAGTCGGATGCGCCCATATTGACCGCATCCATCAGCATCTTGTTCAGGAAACGCACGATCGGCGCGTCTTCCACCTCGGCAGCCGCGTCAGAGGTGGCCTGCGATACGCTTTCTTCCTCGGCGAACTCGATTTCCCCTTCTTCGCCGGTCATGTCCATGATCGTCTGCTGGGAACTCTTGGTCAGGTTCTCCAGCAGCTTGAGCAGCACGTCGTGCTGCACGATGACCGGCTCCACCGTGGATTCGGCCTGGAACTTGATCTGGTCCAGCGCCTGGGTATTGGTGGGGTCGGACAGGGCCACCGACATCTTGTTGCCGCGCTTGGCCAGCGGGATCACGCGCTGGGACAGCATCAGCTTGATGTCGATGGCCTTGGGTGGCAGCAGGTCGGTATTGATCGCGCTCAGGTCGAGCAGCGGGTAAGCGAAGGTATCGGAGCAAAAGGCGGCGAGTTCGGCCGGTTTGATCGTGCCCCCTTCAAGGAGGACATCGATAAAGGTCGATTTCTCGGTCTGCGCCTTCTTATTAAGTGCGTCCGCCTGAGGCGGGGTGAGTCGCCCCGCTTGCATCAGGGCCCGGGCCAGCCCCGACATAGGGGTACCTGACGCCGAGTTCGGTTGTACTGCAGCCATAGGAGCGCACTATCAGAATGTTAATTAGAGTGAGTCTCCGGATGATGCCTATAGGAATCATTTTTGTAAAGCTCCGCACCGTTCACTCTGCGTGGCGGGGCTCCGGACGTCGTAATTTCACTACTTTGATAGCCTGGTCTTGTGCTTGCACCACTTCTACGATGCAATTCCCCACCTTGACCGAGATGGGCGCATCCGGGATGTCCTGTAACACTTCCAGCAGCAAGCCGTTCAGGGTCTTAGGCCCATCCAAGGGAAAGTTTAAACCCAGACGCTTGTTAATGTCACGTAAAGCCGTGCTACCTTCCAGCAAGCATTCGCCGTGCGCGTCCCAGCCAAAGCTCTCGGCGCGCGCCGCGCTTGGGGTGGAGGTAGTGAACTCGCCGATCATTTCCTCGATGATGTCGTCCAAGGTGACCAGGCCTTGCACCTCGCCGTACTCGTCGACCACGATGGCCAGGCGCTCTTTATTCTCCTGGAAGTTCTGCAGGGCGGAGAAAGCCGGGGTGTCCTGAGGGATGAAGAAGGGCTCAGACAATAGCTTGCGGAAGTGTTCGACTGTCAGCTCCTCGTCCTCATTTAACAGGGCGATGGCCTTGCGCACGTGCAGGATGCCGACGATCTGGTTGATCTCGCCGTCATAGACCGGCAGCTTGTTATGGAAGCAGGTAGTGAGCTGGGACTTGATGTCTTCCACCGGCATGGCCAGGTCCAGCGCCTCGATATGGGCGCGCGGGGTCATGATGTCTTCCACCGAGATGGTGTCCAGGTCGAACAGGTTGAGCAGGATGCTCTTATGCTTTTTCGGGATGAAGCTGCCGTTTTCCAGCAGCACCGAGCGCAATTCGTCCGGCGATAGGTTTCCCTCCTGGATCTGGCCCGTAGGCTTGATGCGGAACAGGCGCAGCAGGGTATTCACGAACAGGTGCACGAACCAGAGCAAGGGCTTGGACACCGACAGCAGGGGGCGCAGCACCAGGGAGGCTGGCAGCACGATCTGGTCGGCATAGCGCGCACCCATAATCTTGGGCGAAATCTCGGCCAGCACGATCAGGATGAATACCACGATAACGGTCGAAAGCAGGATTACATGCTGTTCCAGCCCGAACTGGGTGATGGCGATGGCGGTGGCCAAGGCGATCGCCATTGCGTTGAGTAGGGTATTGGCGACCAGGACCAGGGAAAGCAGTTGTTCGGTACGTTCCAGCAGCCACAGCGTAGCGATGGCGCGGCGGCTGCCTCGTTTAGCCTGGTGACGCAGGCGGAAGCGATTGGCCGCCATCAGAGCGGTTTCGGCCATAGCGAAGAAGGCCGAGGCAAGAATCAGGAAGGAGAGGGCGGCAAATTGCGCCCACAAGGGAACGGTATCCAAGGTCGTAATGACAAGTCAATAAGAGGGCGATTCTAGCATGGCAACAGTAGAGCCCGTGTCAACCAAAGAGCCTGACCCCAAGGTTGACACGGGCTCTGCCGAGGGGCCATATAATGCTCGGCATGCGTGATGTGGACTTGATTTCGGCGCCGATGCGCCTCGCTATCGCCCCTCCGCCCAGCTTGGCGGGGGTGGTGCGCTATTTCCATATTGAGCTCTTCAGCCCGGGCGCGGTGCTGGTGCCTGCTTCGCCATGCCCCATGCTTACTTTTTTCATTCGCGGCGGATCGCGCTTTGCCGATGCCGATGGGCGTGAGTGGACGCATTCCGAACCCTTCGTCACCGGGCCGATGACCAGCCATTTTCCTGCCGTGTGGGAGCCTCAGACGACCTTTATCAGCGCGGTGATCGATGCGGGCGCTTTCGGGCGCCTGTTCGATGTCCCGCCGGGCGAACTGCGGGATGCGGTGGTGTCGCTGGAAGATGCGGCGCCGGACTGGCCCGGCATCGCCGCGCTGGAGGAGCAATTACGCGGCGGGATGGATAGTGGGCGCTGGGTGGCACTGATGTCCGACTGGCTGCTGCGCCGCCTCGACCAGCGCGAAGCGGCCTTGCGCCGCGGCGCGCAGCCGTTCTCCCTGCCTCCCCTGATGCTGGCCTTGCCCACCGAGGAAATCGCGACCCGTTTCGGCATCAGCGTGCGTCAATTGGAGCGCAAGGTGATGGCCAGCTACGGGCAAAGCATGCGTGATAGCCGCCGCATGATGCGCTACATCCGCGCCCTGTCGCGCATGATCTCTACCCCGCTGCGCCACGGTGGCCTGACCCGCCTGGCCGTCGATTGCGGCTACCATGACCAGGCCCACATGGTGCGCGACTTCGTGCAGTACACCGGTTTGGCGCCTAAAGCCCTGATGGAAGCAGCGGCTGATGCCAAGGGCTCCCTGCGCCTGCTGCGTTACGACGAAGCCTCCCGTCCCATCGTCACCCGCGAGGATTACTGATTCGCGGCGCATGTCGCATCCATACAATATTTTCCGCGCGTTCCCCGCTATCGTAGCGACGCTGATAAAGGGGAAACGAAATGGAATTGGATGCTACGCTCGAGCGCGACGGCTACGTGCTCACTTCGCTGGACTCATTGATGGAAACCGTCCGCACCAACAGCCTGTGGTACCTGAGCTTCGGCCTGGCCTGCTGCGCGGTGGAGATGATGGTAGCCGCTTCGGCGCGCTATGACATGGACCGCTTCGGCATGTGCCCGCGTCCATCGCCGCGCCAGGCTGACCTGATGATCGTGGCCGGCACACTGACCAACAAGATGGCGCGCGCCATGCGCAAGGTATACGACCAGATGCCCGAGCCGCGTTACGTGGTGTCGATGGGTTCCTGCGCCAACGGCGGCGGCTATTACCACTATTCTTATTCCGTGGTGCGGGGCTGCGACCGCATTGTGCCGGTCGATGTCTACGTGCCCGGCTGCCCGCCGACGCCGGAAGCCCTGCTGTATGGCTTGATGCAACTGCAGCAGAGGGCTCGGCGCGGGGAGCGCGCAGTCATGCTGCGCGATTAGCTGCCGCGATAGGTCGAATACGACCAGGGCGACACCACCAGCGGCACGTGATAGGTCTGGTTGGCGTGTGCGATGCCGAAAGCGATCGTTACTTCATCTATAAAGGGCGGCTCCGGCAAATCCACGCCGGACGCGGCGAAATAGGCGCCGGCGCCGAATACCAGCTCATAGCGGCCAGGCTGCATGGTTTCGCCCTCGAGCAGCGGCGAGGCGCAACGGCCATCGGCGTTCGTCACATCTTTCTTCACCAGCGAGCGCGCGCCTTCGGCCACGGCGTACAGTGCAACGTGTACACCGGCGGCCGGGCGGCCGTGGGCGGTATCGAGCACGTGGGTAGAGAGTTTTCCCATAGTCATTCCTTATTTTGCTTATCCGGCTGATCATATACCAGTGCCATAACGCCAATATATTATTGAGCATATACCTTTCATCCCGGACCCATCATGAGCAATTACCCCCGCGACCTCATCGGCTACGGCCGCACGCCACCCCACCCGCAATGGCCAGGCCAGGCCCGCGTGGCCCTGCAATTCGTGCTGAATTACGAAGAGGGCGGCGAGAATTGCGTGCTGCACGGCGATCCTGCATCGGAAACCTTCCTGTCCGAGATCATCGGCGCGGCTGCTTTCCCGAGCCGCCATATGAGCATGGAGTCGATATACGAATACGGTTCGCGCGCCGGCCTGTGGCGCCTGCTGCGCATGTTCGAAGAACGCAAGCTGCCACTGACCATCTTCGGCGTGGCGATGGCCCTGCAACGCAATCCGGAAGCGGTGGCCGCCTTCCAGGAGCTGGACCACGAAATCGCCTGCCACGGCCTGCGCTGGATCACTTACCAGAACATGGATGAGGAAACCGAGCGCGCCCACATGAACCAAGCGGTGCAAATCATCAAGGACCTGACCGGTAGCGCGCCGCAGGGCTGGTACACCGGCCGCGATTCGCCCAACACGCGCCGCCTGGTGGTGGAGCATGGCGGCTTCCGCTACGACGCCGACTATTACGGCGATGACTTGCCGTTCTGGCAGGAGGTGGCGCATACCGACGCCGACGGCAAGCCAGGCGTCAGCCCGCAATTGATCGTCCCTTACACCCTGGACACCAACGATATGCGCTTTGCCGCAATGCAAGGCTTTAACAGCGGCACCCAATTCTTCGATTACCTCAAGGACGCATTCGACGTACTCTATAAGGAAGGGGACCCGAACGGCCTGAACCAGCCGAAAATGCTGTCGATCGGCCTGCATTGCCGCTTGATCGGCCGTCCGGCGCGCGCTGCCGCATTGGCGCGTTTCCTCGACTATGTGCAAAGCCATGACAAGGTGTGGATCACCCGCCGCATCGACATTGCCGAGCACTGGCACAAGCATCACCCCTATATGCGAAACATCTGATATTCAAAATCAGAGAATTCTTATATGGTCGGGGTGCGATAGTGATAGTCTTGCAAGCTAGGAGACCTGCGAGGCCAAGATGTCAGAACCGATCCGCTTTTACTACCGTGGCGCCGTACATGAAGTGCGAGACGCCGCCCCAACGCAGACTGTGTTGCAGCATCTGCGCGAAGACTTGCGTTGCACCGGTACCAAGGAGGGCTGCGCTGAAGGCGACTGCGGCGCCTGCACCGTGGTGCTGGGCAGCGTCGTCGACGGCAAGCTGGAGCTGAAAGCGGTCAATTCCTGCATCCAGCTCACGCCTACGCTGGACGGCAAAGCCCTGTTCACCGTGGAAGACCTGCAACAGGCCGACGGCGCGCTGCACCCGGTGCAGCAGGCCCTGGTCGAATGCCATGGTTCGCAATGCGGCTTCTGCACCCCGGGTTTCGCCATGTCGCTGTGGGGCCTGTACCTGAAGAAGGAAGGGCAGTGCGCCTCGCGCAAGGAAATCGACGATTGCCTGTCCGGTAACCTGTGCCGCTGCACCGGCTACCGCCCGATCATCGATGCCGCCCAGCGCATGGTCGAACTCCCGAAAGTTGAATTCGACGTTGCCCGCGTCGCCGAACAGCTGCAAGCGCTGAAGCGCGATTCGCTCGCCGTCTACAGTGCGCATGGCCAGACATTCCTGGCGCCGCGTACCCTCGATGAACTGATCCAGTTGCGTGCGGCCAATCCGGGTGCGGTGCTGCTAGCCGGCTCCACCGACGTTGGCCTGTGGGTCACCAAGCAGATGCGCGATCTGGGCGACATTATTTATCTCGGCCACGTTGACGCGCTCAAAGTGCTGCGCGAAGCTGACGGGATGATTGAAATCGGCGCCGGCGTTTCGCTGGAGGACGCGTACAACGCGCTGTGCCAGCATTACCCGAATGAACTGGGCGAACTGCGCCAGCGTTTTGCTTCCCTGCCGATCCGCAATGCGGGCACGCTGGGCGGCAATGTCGCCAACGGCTCGCCGATCGGCGATTCCATGCCGTGGATGATTGCACTGGGCGCGCAAGTCGTTCTGTGCGGCGCGGCAGGCGAGCGCGTGCTGGCGCTGGAAGACTTCTACCTCGATTATATGAAGAAGGACATGTATCCGGGCGAATTCGTGCAGGCCGTGCGTGTGCCGCTGCCGCGGCCGGACGTTCGCTTCCGCACCTACAAGCTGGCCAAGCGCTTCGACCAGGATATTTCCGCCGTGTGCGCTGCCTTTGCCTTCCGCATGGACGGCGACGCCATCGCCGAAGCACGCATCGCTTTCGGCGGTATGGCGGCGACGCCAAAGCGCGCCGCGCAGGCGGAAGCTGAGCTGGTTGGCCGCGCCTGGAGCGAGGCTGCGCTGGCTAACGCCATGGCGGCACTGACGCGCGACTTTGCGCCTTTGAGCGATATGCGCGCCAGCAGCGAATACCGCATGAAGACTGCGCAGAACCTGCTGCGCCGTTTCTGGCTGGAGACGCGCAGCGATGCGCCGCTGGCGGCCGATGCCGTCAACGCTTTCGCTGTCAGTGTGTGAAAGGAAGCACCATGAACCATCCCGTCACTCCTGAACTGAAGGCCGCCACCTGGACAGGTGTCGGCATTCCGCGCCCGCACGAATCGGCCGAGCTGCACGTGCTGGGCCAGGCTACTTACACCGACGATATCCCAGAGCTCCACGGCACGCTGCATGCGGCCCTCGGTCTGTCGTCCAAGGCGCATGCGCGCATCACTTCCCTGGACCTGGATGCCGTGCGTGCAGCGCCGGGCGTGGTTGCGGTGTACACGGTGTCCGACATCCCTGGCACCAACGATTGCGGCCCGATCATCCACGACGACCCGATCCTCGCAGACGGCATCGTGCAATACGTTGGCCAGCCGATTTTCATCGTGGTGGCGGATTCGCATACCAATGCACGCCGCGCGGCCAAGCGCGGCGTGGTTGGCTACGAAGAGCTGCCCGCGATCCTGACGCCGCAGCAAGCCAAGGCTGCGAAGTCTTATGTGCTGCCGCCAATGCAGCTGCTGCGCGGTGATGCGCAGTCTGCGTTCGAAAAGGCGCCGCATAAGATCAAGGGCCAGCTGTATGTCGGCGGCCAGGAACAGTTCTACCTGGAAGGCCAGATCGCCTACGCCATCCCGAAAGAAGGCCGGGGCATGCTGGTGCAGTGCTCGACCCAGCACCCGAGCGAAATGCAGCATGTGGTGGCGCACGCCCTGGGCCTGCATTCCCACCACGTGCAGGTGGAATGCCGCCGCATGGGTGGCGGTTTCGGCGGCAAGGAATCGCAATCGGCTTTGTGGGCGGCATCGGCCGCCGTTGCAGCTGCGCGCACCGGCAAGCCGGTCAAGCTGCGCGCCGACCGCGACGACGACATGATGGTAACCGGCAAGCGCCACTGCTTCTATTACGAGTACGAAGTTGGCTACGACGCACAAGGACGCATCCTGGCGGCCAAGGTCGACATGACCTCGCGCGCTGGTTATTCGGCCGACTTGTCTGGCCCAGTCGCTACGCGCGCGGTCTGCCACTTCGATAATACCTACTACCTGTCGGACGTGGAAATCCACGCCGCCTGCGGCAAGACCAATACCCAGTCGAATACCGCCTTCCGCGGTTTCGGCGGCCCGCAGGGCGCTATCGCCATCGAGTACATCATCGACGAGATTGCGCGCAACCTGGGACGCGACCCGCTGGACATCCGCCGCTTGAATTTCTACGGCAAGATCGAACGCAACCAGACGCCATATGGCCAGGTGATCGTGGATAACGTAATCCATGAACTGGTGGCGGAGCTGGAGCAGACCAGCGAATACCGCGAGCGCCGCGCCGCAGTCGCCGCCTACAACGCGAACAGTCCGGTGCTGAAACGCGGGCTGGCGCTGACCCCGGTGAAATTCGGCATCGCCTTCAATGTGACCCACCTGAACCAGGCGGGCGCGCTGGTGCACGTGTATGTCGACGGTTCGGTTCTGGTCAACCATGGCGGCACGGAGATGGGGCAGGGCATCAATACCAAGGTGCTGCAGGTTGTGGCGCATGAACTGGGCCTGGACATGGATCGCGTGCGCATCACGGCAACCGATACCAGCAAGGTGGCGAATACCTCGGCCACGGCAGCTTCGACCGGCGCTGACTTGAACGGCAAGGCTGCGCAGGATGCGGCGCGCCAGATCCGCGAGCGCCTGGCGGAATTTGCCGTGCGCACACTGGGCGGCGAGATTTCCGATGTCCGATTCTACGGCAATGAGATTCACGTGAATGGCCAGAGCGTGCCGTTTGAGGCGCTGGTGCAGAAGGCTTACCTGGCCCGCGTGCAGCTCTGGTCCGATGGCTATTACGCCACGCCGAACCTGCATTGGGATCCGAAAACCATGAACGGCCACCCGTTCTCGTATTACGCTTACGGTGCCGCGGTGTCGGAAGTGGTGGTCGATACCCTGACCGGCGAATGGAAGCTGCTGCGCGCCGATGCGCTGTACGATGCGGGGCAATCGCTGAACCCGGCCATCGATATTGGCCAGGTGGAGGGCGCCTTCATCCAGGGCATGGGCTGGCTGACGACCGAGCAGCTGTGGTGGAACCAGGGCGGCAAGCTGATGACGCATGCGCCTTCTACCTACAAGATTCCGGCCATCTCCGATTGCCCGGAAGATTTCCGTGTGCGTCTGTTCCAGAACCGTAATGTGGAGGATTCGATCCATCGCTCAAAAGCCGTGGGCGAGCCGCCGCTGCTGCTGCCGTTCTCGGTGTTCTTTGCGATCCGCGATGCCATTTCGGCGGTCGGGGGGCATCGTGTCAATCCACCGCTGAATGCTCCGGCAACCAGCGAGGAAATCCTGCGCGCAGTTGCGGCAGTAGAAGCGGTAGGTTGATATGACTGATTGGTTGACGCCAGCCGGAGCGCCGGCAGTCCTTGTCACGGTCGCGCGCGCCGAAGGTTCGGTGCCGCGTGAGGCGGGGACGCATATGCTGGTCACCGCGCAGGGGCAGTTTGATACTGTTGGGGGCGGCCATCTTGAGCATAAGGCGCTGGAGATTGCTCGCGGCATGTTGCAGCTCGACGCGCGGGTTCACTTGGAGCGGTTCCCTCTGGGCCCTTCGCTGGGACAATGCTGCGGGGGCGTGGTCTGGCTGCTGTTCGAGCCGGTCACCGGCGGGCTGGAAGACGCCATGGCGCTGCTGCGCCAGCGGCGGCGGGAAGACAGCTGCCGCATTACCGCTATTGACGGCTTGGCGGAATGCCGGCTCTCGAACGAGCAGCATAAGGAAACGCATATCCACACGGACGCGGATGGCCGCCGCTGGCTGGTCGATCCGGTCAACGCGCCGCGCGCCCACCTGGTGTTGTTTGGCGCAGGCCACGTCGGCGCCGCCATCGTGCGTGCGCTGGCCGAGTTGCCCTGCACCGTCACCTGGGTCGACGAGCGCGACGCCATGTTCCCGGCCGAAGTGCCGGACAACGTCACCATCGAAGCCACCGACACGCCGGAAGCGTGCGTCGACGAGGCGCCAGACAACGCCAGCTACCTGGTCATGACCCACAGCCACGCGCTTGACCAGCAACTGTGCGAAGCAATCCTGTCGCGCGAGAATGTCGGCTGGTTCGGCCTGATCGGCTCCAAGACCAAGCGCGCGCAATTCACCAGCCGCATGGAAGCCAAGGGCCTCAGCGTGGAATCCATGGTATGCCCGGTCGGCATGCCGGGTATCATCAACAAGGCGCCGGCGGTCATCGCCGCTTCGGTTGCCGCACAATTACTGTTAGTCTGGGAATCCCAGGCGAAAGAATAAGCATGAGCACAACAAGCAGCGTGCAAGCCTACCGAGCCGGCTTGCTGTATTTTCACGCCGATCCGGCCTTCATCGAGCACGCCCACGCGTGGTACGAGGATGGCCTGCTGGTCGTTGAAAACGGCAAGGTGAGCGCGGCTGGCGACTACGCCACGCTGGCGCCGACCCTGCCGCCCGGCACGGAGGTGAAGGACTATCGCGGCAAGATCATCATGCCCGGCTTTATCGACACCCACGTGCATTACCCGCAGACCGATATGATCGCCTCGCCGGCGCCCGGCCTGCTGCCATGGCTTGAGCAATACACCTTCCCGACCGAGCGCCAGTTCGACGACCCCGCGCACGGTGCCCAGGTGGCGGAGTTCTTCCTCGATGAATTGCTGCGCAACGGCACCACCACGGCCATGGTCTACTGCACCGTGCACCCGCAATCGGTGGACGCCTTCTTCACCGCCAGCGAAAAGCGCGAGCTGCGCATGATCGCCGGCAAAGTGATGATGGACCGCCACTGCCCGGACTTCCTGTGCGATACCGCTGAACGCGGTGCCGAAGAAACCGAAGCCCTGATCCAGCGCTGGCATAACAAAGGCCGTTCGCAGTACGCCATCACGCCGCGCTTCGCCCCGACTTCGACTGAAGCGCAATTGCAGCTGGCCGGCGAGCTGGCGCGCAAATATCCCGACACCTTCCTGCAGACCCACGTCTCGGAAAACAAGGAGGAATGCAGCTGGGTCAAGCAACTGTTCCCGCAGGCGCGCAGCTACCTCGATGTGTATGACCGCTACGGCATGATGCGCCCGCGCGCCGTCTACGGCCACTGTATCTGGCTGGACGAAAGCGACCGCGCGCGCATGGCCGAAACCAAGGCCGCCGCTGCGATCTGCCCGACTTCCAACCTGTTCCTTGGCTCAGGCCTGTTCGACTTCGAGCAAGCGGATAAAGCCGGCATGCTGCTCTCGCTGGCCACCGACGTCGGCGCCGGCACCTCGTTCAGCATGTTGCAAACGATGAATGAAGCCTATAAAGTAGCGCGCTTGAAGGGCAGCTACCTGCCTGCCATGCGCATGTTCTACCTGGCGACGCTGGGCGCCGCGCGCAGCCTGCACCTGGAAGACACGATCGGCAGTTTTGCCGCTGGCCGCGAAGCGGACTTTATCGTGATCGACCCGCAGGCCACGCCGCTGCTGGCACGCCGCAGCGCCAATACCGACAGCCTGGAAGAACAGCTGTTTGCACTGGCGCTGCTGGGGGATGATCGCGCCATCGCGGCGACATATTCGGCAGGGAAGCTGGTCCACCAAGCACACTGAAAAGGGAAACCATGCACAAGAACTTGACCAGCCTGTTGATCGCCGCGGCTTTTGCCGCGCCAGCCTTCGCCGCGAACAACGCCGACATCACAGCGCGCCACTTCGCCTCGCTGGTTTCGGGCCCTGCGCCGAAGACGGCCGAGCTGACCATGTTCTTCAACAATATGCCGAAGGGCGCCGACCTGCATCACCATTACTCGGGCGCCATCTACGCTGAGCAATACCTGGAGTGGGTTGCCAAGCTGGGCTACTGCATCGACAAATCCAGCTGGAGCGTGAAGACCGACAAGCCAGCCGACCCCAAGACATGCGCAACCGTCGCCGAGCTGGAGCAAGACCCGCTCGCCTACCGCGCGCTGCTGCACAAGTGGTCGACCCTGGACTTCTACAATCACAGCGAAGACCAGTTGGCTCCCGACCTGGCTTTCTTCACCACTTTCCCGCGCTTTAACGACGTGGCGTCGACCAATGGCAACGATGGCCAGCAGCGCTTGAAGCAGCGCGCGATCGCCGAAAACGTCAGCTATATCGAAACCGTATTCGAGATCGCCCCAATCACCTTCGATGCCGAGTTCGACGGCAAGCTGACCGACGAGGCAGCTTTCGCCGCCTACCTGGCCAAGCTGGAAGCGAGCAAAGACTTCAACAAGGGCATCGCCGACTACAGCGCCTACGTCAACAGCAGCAGCGCCGGCATCGACGACGATAACTTCACCATGCGCTACCAGCCTTTCGTGCTGCGCTTCCTGTCGCCATCGATCGTGTTCTCGCAAATGGCTGCGGGCTTCAAGATCGCTAGCCAGAACCCGAAGGTGGTGTCGGTGAATATCGTCGGGGCCGAGCATTATCCTGTCTCCATGCGCGACTACGAGTTGCATATGCGCATGTACAAATTCTTGAGCGCAAAGTATCCAAGCGTGAAGCTCTCGCTGCACGCCGGTGAGCTGGCCCTGGGCCAGGTGCCGCCGGAAGGATTGAAGTTCCACATTGCTGAAGCGATCGACATTGCCGGCGCCAAGCGCATCGGCCACGGCATGGATATCGCCCATGAACGCCAGCCGCTTGCCATCCTGAAGAATATGCGCGAGAAAAATATTCCAGTCGAAGTGAACCTGACTTCGAACGAATTCATCCTCGGCGTGAAAGGTGAGGCGCATCCGCTGAACATCTATCGCAAATACGGCGTGCCTTTCGTATTGTCGAGCGACGATACCGGTGTCAGCCGCAATACCCTGTCGAACGAGTACGTGCTGTTCGCCAGCCGCTACAAGACCAGCTATGCGGAAGTAAAAAAGCTGTCATATGACAGCATTCGCTACGCCTTCCTGGCCGAGGCCGACAAACAGCGCCTGCTGAAGCAGCTGGATGCCCGTTTCACAAAGTTCGAAGCCGACGTAGCAATTTCGCTGAAGTAAGCCCATCTTTAACCGCACTTGTGGCCCTTTTGCCACAAGTGCGCGTATCTTTTTACAAATCCTAAACGTTTCCAAAGGCGTCAGGGGCGCGAGCTTCTTATAATCTCGCCTTAAGAACACGCCGTTTTTTGCTGAAAAAAGTATAACGATAGGCAATTTATTTGCTCTGCGTATAAATACGCAAGGGAAAATGAATTTGTCTTTGACCGCGCCTTTCAGGCATAGTTGACGGAAAGATACGTCTATGCAACTTGGGATTCCAAGGCGTCACACAAATGTCACGAAGCTGTCGCACCGCCGTCATGGTTGGTGCCTAAACTCGTTGGGCGGCAACTATTTTTGCAACATTAGTAAAAAGCGCAAATGCGGCATGCAGCAAGATGCCGACATTTACCAATAATTTGTTCTCTTTTGGGGTATATCAATGATGAATCATAAACGGCTCCGGCTGACGCAGATTGCGTTTAGCTTGTCCTTGATGTTTGCCGCTCCGGCATTCGCACAGAACACGACTTCCGCGATCGGCGGTCGTATCTCGGGCTCCGATGGCAAGCCAGCAGCTGGTGCGGCCGTTACCGTTACTCACGTTGAATCTGGTTCGACCAGCAACGTGACGACCGACGCCGAAGGCCGCTACATTGCGCGCGGTCTGCGCGCTGGCGGTCCATACACGATCATCATTACCAAGAACGGTGTTTCTGAAAAGCGTGAAAACGTCTTCGTCGAACTGGCGGAAACGGCTTCCGTCGACGCCACCATCGGCCAGGCCATGCAAACCGTGACCATCGCCGGTTCCGCTGCCCGCGCCGAGAAATTCAGCAAGAATAACCAGGGTGCTGTTACCACCATCAGCGCCGCCGACCTGGACATCCAGGCATCGGTCAACCGCAGCCTGCAAGACTACGCACGTATGGATCCGCGCGTTTCGCAAACCGACAAGGAGCGTAACGAAATCTCCGTGGCCGGCCAGAACTCGCGCTTCAACTCCCTGACCATCGACGGTGTTGCCGTGAGCGATACCTTTGGCCTGGAAGGCTCCGGCTCCCCGTTCGCCAAGCAGCCGATTTCAATCGATGCGATCCAATCCTCGCAGGTCAACGTTGCCAACTACGACGTGACCCAGAAGGGCTATATCGGCGCCAACATCAACGCCGTGACCAAGTCCGGTACCAACAAGTTCCACGGTTCGGTATATAGCGTTTTCCGCAACCAGGACATGGCTGGCGACCGTTATAACCTCTCCAGCGATACTTACTCCAAACCGCCTACTTCCAAGACCACCACCAACGGTCTGACCCTGAGCGGCCCGATCCTGCAGGACAAATTGTTCTTCATGGTCAACTACGAGAAGTACAAGTCGAGCCTGGCATCGCCAACCTTTGGCCCGGTCGGTTCGCCACTGACCAACGTCGGCATTACCACCGGCCAGATCCAGCAAGCCAAGGACATCGCCAAGAACACCTGGGGCATGGACCCCGGTACCGAGGTGGTTACGCCAGCGCAAATGAATGTGCGCGACAAGCTTGCCAAGATTGACTGGAACATCAATGACGACCATCGCCTGATGGTACGCTGGTCCAAGACCCAGCAGTCTGAGCCAATGTTCTCCGGCATCGCTAACAACAGCTTGTCCCTGAGCAGCTACTGGATCACCAACAACAAAACCCTGGAAACCAAGGTTGCCCAGCTGTTCTCCGATTGGACTCCGAACTTCTCGACCGAGATCAAATGGTCGCGCCGCGATTACGACAGCCTGTGGACCACTGGCTCGACTTTGCCGGCCATCGGTTTGAACTGGAGCGGCCCGAACGCGGTTGGCGCACCTGCCAGCGTGCCGACCACCAGCCGCTTCCTGGACATGGGTACCGAATTCAGCCGCCAACGCAACGTGCTGGGCACCAAAACCGACGACATCTACGTGGGCGCCAACTGGAACCTGGGTGCGCATGAAGTCAAGTTCGGCGCGGACATGAACAAGAATGAAGTGACCAACATCTTCTTGCAGAACGTCTACGGCAACTACACCTTCGGTTGCATCCCGAACGTGGCATACAACTTCCTGGGTGGCGCTAACGCGGCTAGCAACTTCTGCAGCAGCAATAACGACAATATGACCAAGGCCATCATGGAGAACTTCACCCGTGGCCGCCCATCGAGCTTCTCGGTGCAGGTGCCGGCTGCTGGTCATACCTTTGACGATGCGATCGCCAAGTTCACCCTGAAGGATACCGGCCTGTTCGTGCAGGATACCTGGAGCGTGACGGACCGCTTCACCGTCAACGCCGGCGTGCGCCTTGACATGGAAGATCTGCCAGAGCGTCCAACCCTGAACGCCGCCGTAGCCGCTCCACGCGTGGCAGGCAGCCTGCCTAGCACCCGCGCCACTGGTGGTTTTGGCCTGGATAACACCAACATTATCGACGGTCAGAAACTGTGGCAGCCGCGTGCTGGCTTCAACTACAAGTTCCCTACCGCGCGTCCAATGCAGATTCGCGGTGGCGCCGGCCTGTTCCAGGGCGTGGCAATGTCGGTCTGGATGGCGAACCCATATCAAAACAACGGCGTGGCAACCCGCACCGTGACTTGCGGCAGCTCGACCTCCCCATGCCCGGACGCGATGTTTACTCCGGACATCAACAAACAGCCGACCAACCTGGGTGCATCCTCCAGCCAAGCTAACGTGGACGCACTGGCAGCAGGCTTCCGCCAGCCTTCGATCTGGAAAGCCAACTTTGCCTTCGACCACGAACTGCCATGGTATGGCATGACCTTCACTGCAGAAGTGCTGTCGCTGAAGACCAAGGACGGTCTCTACTACCAAAACCTGAACCTGGGCGAACAGACCAAGACTGGTACCGACGGCCGTGCACTGTACTACACTTCCCAGGCATACCTCCCAGGTTGCTGGACCGCCACCGGCAGCCTGACCACCACCGGCACGACCTGTACCGGTGCGCGTAGCAAGGCGCTGAGCAACGCGTCCTACGGTAACGTTCTCGTGGCGTACAACACCAAGGAAGGCAAGTCGAACCTCGCCACCCTGTCGCTGACCCGTCCTCTGATCGGCGGCTTCGGCTGGTCCGTGTCGTACACCTACACTGACGCCAAGGAAGTATCGCCACTGCAGGCTTCGACCTCCGGCTCGACCTACAATGCCCGCGCTACCTTCAACCCGAACGAAAACACCACGGCCAATTCCCAGTACCTGGTGAAAGACCGTATCGCGGCGTACATGAACTTCCGCAAGGCCTTCTTCGGCAACTACCGCACCACCTTCGGCATCAATTACGAAGGCCGCACCGGTAAGCCGTACAGCTGGACCTTCAACAACGACCTGAACGGCGACGGCATCACCAACAACGACCTGATGTACATCCCACGTGCACCAGGTTCGGGCGATGTGATCTTCGTCGGCGACACCGCAACGAGCCACGTCAACGAAGACAAGTTCTGGACAACTGTTAACCAGTACCGCAGCCTGCGCAACGCCGCTGGCGGTGTAGTGCAGCGCAACGATTCGTTCGCTCCATGGACCAATAACTTCGACCTGCGCCTTAAGCAGGAGATCCCAGGCTTCATGTCCGGCCACAAAGGCGTGCTGTCCTTCGACATCATGAATTTCGGCAACATGCTGAACAAGAAGTGGGGCCGCATCAACGAGATGCCTTACTCCTCGTCCGGCGGCGTGACCCGTTCGTTCGTGGACTTCGCTGGTATCGACCCGGCCACCGGCAAGTACGAATACCGCGTACGTGACACCGTGAAGGACTACGATGTTCGCCAGTCGCGTGGTGAATCGCAGTGGCAGCTGCAAGCTTCCGTGCGCTACGAGTTCTAAACGTGGTTGCATGAGCTGAAAAAACGGGCCGCGAGGCCCGTTTTTTTTGTGCGTAACATAGAGTTTCCCCGCGCTGCAGCTGGTGCAGTCGCCTGTACAATCTCTCTTTAATTCCCAGCGTATGCAACTTATGCCTTACCTGCGCCACCTCATCCTGGCAGTCCTGTTAGCCGGCTGCGCCGCACAACGCCCGGACAACCATGTCGAACTTACGCTGGTCGGGCTGAACGATCTGCACGGCTACCTGGAGGCATCCACTTTTGAACAGGGCAAGGCGGGTGGTGTTGATGCCCTCGCGGCCACGTTGCAAGCCTGGCGCAAAGATGATCCCGACTTGCTGCTGGTGGGTGCCGGCGATATGATCGGCGCCAGCCCGGCACTGTCGGCCATGTTCGCCGACGAACCAACCATCCAGGCGCTGAACCTGATTGGCATGCGCGCTACTTCGGTCGGCAACCATGAATTCGATGCGGGACGTGTCGAACTGCTGCGCCAGGCGAAGGGCGGCTGCGCCAGCTCGCCGCGCCCTGATAAGGCCTGCAAACTCAATCCCTCCTGGGAAGGCGCCAAATTCAGCTACCTGGCCGCCAACGTGATCGACACGCGCACCGGCCAGCCTTTGCTGCCGGCCTACCGTATCGATGAAGTGAAGGGTGTCAAGGTCGCCTTCATCGGCACCGTACTGAAGGACGCTCCCGAGCTGGTTGCCGCTGCCGGCATCACCGGCCTGCAATTCATCGACGAGGCGCAAGCCGTGAACCGCCTGCTGCCGGAATTGCGTGCGCAAGGCGCGACCGTGTTCGTGGTGCTGATTCACCAGGGCGGCAGGACCGAGGCGCGCTACGACCAGCAGTATTGCGACGATATGGGCGGCGATATCGCCGATGTGGTCAAGCGCCTGGACCCGGCGGTGCGCCTGGTGGTCAGCGGCCACTCGCACAACGGCTACCTGTGCCGCGTCGACGGCCGGCTGGTAACGCAGGCCGAGAAATTCGGCCATATGCTGACGCGTATTTCGCTGGTGGTGGACCGCCGGACGGGCGCCGTGGTCGACGCCAATGCACGCAATATCGTCGTGGAGCCCGGTAAATATGCCGGTGTGCCGGAAGTCGATGCCCTGGTGGCGTCGGTGCGCGCGCGCGGCAATACGGAGCTGAATAAACCCGTTGCGAAGATGGCTGTGCCGTCGATCAGCAAGACCCTGATGGTCGATGGCGATGAGTCGCCGCTTGGCCAACTGGTTGCCGATTCGATTCTCGTCGCTGGCCGCAAATGGGGCGCTCAAATCGCGTTCACCAATGCCGGCGGCGTCCGTACCTCTCTCGATGCTGGCGCGGGCAATGTGGTGAGCGTGGCGCAGACGCAGGCGGTACTGCCTTTCGGGAACGAAATCGTGGTGATGGATATGACAGGCGCCCAGATCGCCACGCTGCTCGAGCAGCAGTGGGATGGCAATGAGCCGGAAAAGCGCGGGTTGCTGCAGGTATCCGAAGGTTTCACATATTCCTGGGATACCCGCCAGCCAAAGGGCCAGCGCATTGTGCGTGACAGCATCAAACTGAATGGCGTGGCAATCGCTGATGGTGCGAGCTACCGCGTGGCAGTATTTAACTTCCTGGCCGAAGGCAACGACGGCTTTGTGACTTTCCGCCAGGGCAGCAATAGGGTGGCAACCGGAGTGCGCGACGTTGATGCGTTCCGCAGCTACCTGGTGCACCTGGAGCAGGACAACAAAGCGGCTGGCAGCTTCGGCGCCATGCCGCGCATTATTCGCATCAAGTAAGAAAGGACAACCATGCGCCGCTTTATCCTTGCCGCCGCGCTTGCAGGCTGCTTCGCCAGCGCCCACGCGGCATTCCAGATTCCCGGCTTTGAACTGGTGCAGACCGTGCCGGTTGAAACCACGCTGAAAAGCGATGACCTGCGCGGTGCAAGCGAAGTCTGGAGCGAATTGTTCGACAACGCGAAAGAAGAGATCTGTATTGGCCAGTTCTACATTGCCAGCGTGCCCGGCGCACCGTTCGAGAAGGTGATCGAGCGCCTGGAGGCTGCCGGCAAGCGTGGCGTGAAGATCCGTTTCCTGGTCGACAAGAAGGGCGTTACCGGCCTGTCCGACAAGGCGACCGTGGAACGCCTGCGCGCAATCCCCAACCTTGAGATGCGGGTGCTGAACGTCAGCGAGCTAACTGGCAATGGCATCATCCACGCCAAGTACCTGACTGTGGACCACAAGGCTGCCTTCATCGGCAGCCAGAATTTCGACTGGCGTTCGTTCACCCACATCCACGAAACCGGCTTGCGCATTACCGACGCCAGGATCGTCGGCCAGGTGCAGGCCATTTTCGAGCAGGACTGGGCTGCGCAGGCGGCGCTGGCCGCCGGCAAATCGGTGGCGCCGCTGCAGCCGAAAGCGGCCATCCTCGCCAATGCTGCACCGGTGGCTTTGCCTGCCGACGCCAACTTCCTCATCGCGAGTCCGGGCGGATTCAATCCAGCCGGTGTGGCTGATTCCGAAACCGTGCTGCCGGCCTTGCTGGCGGATGCAAAGCAGGAAATCCGCGTTTCCATGCTCGACTATGCGCCCTTGAGCTATGGCCCGAACGGAACGCGTCCTTACTATGCTGTGGTCGACAACGCGCTGCGTGCGGCCGCCACGCGCGGGGTGAAGGTCAAGCTGATGGTGTCGAACTGGAACCTGGAGCAGCCGGCGCTGCAGCACCTGAAAAGCCTGGCCATCTTGCCGAATGTGGAAGTGCGCATCGTGACGCTGCCGAAAGCCTCGACCGGTTTTATTCCGTTCGCCCGCGTTTTGCACAGCAAGACCCTGGTCATCGACGGCAAGCTGGCCTGGGTCGGCACCAGTAACTGGGCTGGCGGCTATTTCGACCTGTCGCGCAATATGGAAGTGGTCATGCGCAACGAAGCCATGGCAAAGCGCCTGTATGCGCTGCAAGAGCAGGCATGGAGCTCGCCGTACGCCGCGCCGCTGGACATCAACAAGAACTACCCGAAACCTAGCAAAGGTAAAGAAGAATGAAGAAACTTGCATTGATCGCCGCGCTGTCCGGCGCCTTCCTGTCTACCAATGCCATGGCATGGGGTAACTCCGGCCATCGCATCGTTGGCGCGATTGCCGATAACCTGATCAAAGGCTCCAACGCCGAGAAGCAGGTCAGGGCGCTGCTGCAGCCGGGCGAGGACCTGGAGAAGATCGCTAACTGGGCCGACTGCGTGAAGGGCACTTTCTGCGGTCCGCAAACGCCGGAAATGAACGAGTATGTGGCGACCCATCCGGACCACTCGGAGTACCACTACACCGACGTGCCTTTCCAGCTGAACGAATACCACCTGCATGGCGTTGGCACTTCCGAGCATGATGTGGTGCAGACGCTGGAGCAATGCATCGCCACCTTGCAGGATAAGGGCAGCGGCAAATTCACCAAGCGCCAGGCACTGTTGATGCTGACGCACCTGGTCGGCGACATCCACCAGCCGCTGCACGTGGGCGCAGCCTTCGTCAGCAAGGATGGCAAGTTCGTGGTACCGCAGACCGACAAGGAAGTGGACTCGCTGAACGTTTTCGATTCGCGCGGCGGCAACAACCTGCAGATGGATGAGGCGGCACTGGCCGCAGCCAGCGTAAAGAGCGGCATACCTGCCGGCGATGACACAGCGCCACCCAAGTATCCAACCAAGCCATTCCACTCCTACTGGGACACCACTGCGGTGGATTACGCCATGCGCCGCAGCAGCATGCGCACCGTGGACAAGTTCAGCCAGTGGGCGATTGACGGCAAGCCGTCGATCGCGCTGCCGACGGGCGAGGCAAGCACTTGGCCGGTGCAGTGGGCAAATGACTCGCTGGCGGTCGCCAAGCAAGCCTACGCCGACGTAAAGGTTGGCGTTGCGAGCAAGCAGACCAGCCGCAACGGCGAGAGCTACACCGTGTGGGCAATGGCAGTGCCGGACAACTATCCCGTGCCATCGTCCGCCCTCGCGCGTGAGCAGTTGATCAAAGGCGGCTACAACCTGGCCGCCGTGCTGCAAAAGATCTTCCCATAATGACTTCCCAGCCCCCACCCAACAACCGGCTTTCGGCCAGCGTTTGGGTGCTGGGGCTGGTGAGCATGCTGATGGACATTTCATCTGAAATGATCCACAGCCTGCTGCCTCTCTTCATGGTCGGCACGCTCGGTGCGAGCGGGCTGGCTGTCGGTATCCTCGAAGGCCTGGCCGAAGCCACCGCGCTGGGCGTCAAGGTGTTTTCCGGGACACTCAGCGACTACCTGGGCAAACGCAAAACGCTTGCGGCCATTGGCTACGGCATGGGCGCCTTCTCCAAACCGCTGTTTGCGATTGCAGGTTCGATGGGCATGGTCACCACGGCGCGCCTGCTCGACCGCGTCGGCAAAGGCATACGCGGTGCGCCGCGTGATGCCTTGCTGGCCGAGCTGACGCCGGAGTCCATGCGTGGTGCTGCTTTTGGCCTGCGCCAGTCGCTGGATACGATTGGCGCTTGTGCCGGTCCGCTGCTCGCTTCCGGCTTGATGCTCTTGTGGGCCAACGATTTTCGCAGTGTGTTCTGGGTTGCCGTCATTCCCGGCATATTGGCGACGGTGCTGATGGTGGTCGGTGTGCGCGAGCCCGCTGAAGCGCCGGGTCGCAAGCGCATCAATCCTCTGCACCGCGAGCAATTGCGCAAGCTTGGCCGCTCGTACTGGTGGCTGGTGGGTCTCGGGATGTTGTTCATGCTGGCCCGCTTCAGTGAAGCTTTCCTTGTGTTGCGTGCTCAAGAGCGCGGTATGGGTATTGCCCAGGTGCCGTTGGTCATGGCTGCAATGAGCTTTGTTTATGCGCTCGCTGCCTACCCATTTGGAAAACTGTCCGACCGCGTCAGTCATCGCTCCTTGCTGGCTGCCGGCTTGCTGGTCTTGGTCGCTGCCGATGCGGTGCTGGCAATGGCGCAGGGCTGGCGGGGAGTCATCGGCGGTGTTTTCCTGTGGGGGCTGCATATGGGGATGACGCAAGGGCTGTTGTCGGCCATGGTGGCCAATGCGGCGCCGTCGCATTTGCGCGGCACTGCGTTCGGGCTGTTCAACCTGGCCAGCGGAGTGGCGCTCCTGGTATCGAGTGCGCTTGCCGGATGGCTGTGGGACAGTTACGGCGCCGCAGTCGCCTTTGGCGCCGGTGCTGTCTTCGCCTTGCTGACGCTAGCTGCACTTGCGTTCAAGGGCGGTACCACAACTCACTGCGCTGGAGAGGAGTCTCTGGCGGAAGAAGGGGATTCGGCAGGTCGATGATGCGGCGTTTGCCAATGGCGGCGCGTTCAATCAGCGGGCCTTTGTATTGCCGGAAGAGGGCGGCCAGCGAGCCGTCCTGCACCATCATCTCCATTCCAGCTTTGATACGCGCAGCAAGCTTGTCGCCCTCCGGGTTGCGCCGAACGAAGAAGTAGCGCGGCAGGGGATAGCGCAGCATCAAGGTCGGCTCGATCACGATGCCTGGGCGTGTCTTGTGCTGCATATCCAATTCGCGTGAGGCTTCGTCCAGCGCGCGCGGGAAGAAATCAAAGCGTCCTGCTTCCAGCATGGCGTACAAGGCGTCAGGGCGCGGCGCCTCCACGACGCTGATGCCTGCCGCAACAAGTACTTCGGTATCGATCCAACCCTTGCCCTGGCCGGCGCTGAGCCGCTTCAAGTCTTCGAAAGTGCGCACGGCTGCGAAGCGTGGCAAATCGCCTTGGCGAACTACGAGGAGGCGCATGCCCATCAGGCCGCGGTCGATGGGAATGCGGATTGGATTGAATTTCTTTTCGAGTTCGATGTCGGTTGCGCGGGCAAAGACATTGATGCTGCCTTCCGGGTACGACATTTCCTGCAACAGGCGCGCAACGGACATCGGGTCTTTCGATGGGCCGAGCTTATATTGGCCAAACTTGGCGGCCGTCTTGTCCATCGCCACGCGCAGCACGATCCAATCGAATTCGCCGGTGCTGTCGAGAACGGAAAAATACTTTGGATAGACGAGCCGCGTGTCTCCTGCATATGCATTAAGGCACAGGCAATATAGAAGGACCAACAACAGTCGTAGGCTCATGGCGACGCTCCTTGCATCATGCAATATAAAACAAAACCCCGCCGTAGCGGGGTTTTCGATGAGCGCTGTTGTTGCCTTAGCGGGATTTGACGAACGGTACGCCGATCGCTTTCGGGGCGACCGATTTGGCCATCAGGCCGGCCAGCACGATTACGGTAACGACGTAAGGCACCATCTGGATCAGGGCGCCCGGGATGCGGCCGATGACCGGCAAGTCGACGCCTTCCAGCTGGATCTGCACCGCCCCAAAGAAGCCGAACATCAGGCAGCCGAGGAAGGTATACAGAGGACGCCAGTTACCGAACACCATGGCGGTCAGCGCCAGGTAGCCTGCGCCGGCGGACATGTCGCGCAGGAAGAAGCCCGATTGCACGATGGCCAGGTAGGCGCCCGAGAAGGAGCACAGCACGCCGGCGATCAGCATCGCGCTGTAACGGGTGCGTTCGACGGAAACGCCGGCTGCATCGGCGGCGTGCGGGTTTTCGCCGCAAGCGCGCAGGCGCAGGCCGAAGCGCGAGTGGTAGAGGAACCAGTGCACCAGTGGTACCAGCAGGAAGGCCAGGTAGACCAGCACGGAGTGGCCGCCAATCAGCTTGGTGTAGAACCAGCCGAGGAAGGGCACGTCGGCCACGGCGGCGCTGCCGGGCAGCACCACGTCGAACAGGCGCGCTTCGCCCAGGTCGGGGGTGCGGCCGCCTTGCTGGAAGAAGTATTGCGCGACCACGAAGGTCAGGCCGCTCATGGCGATGTTGATCGCAATGCCGGCCACGAGCTGGTTGCCCTTCTGGGTGACGGCGACGAAGCCTTGCAGCATGGCCAGCGCGACGGAGACGCCCATGCCGGCCAGGATGCCGAACCATGGGTTTTTCGTGGCGAAGGCCACGGCGGCGGAGACGAAGGCGGAGGCCAGGATCTTGCCTTCCAGGCCGATGTCGATCACGCCGGAGCGTTCCGCGAACAGGCCGGCCATGGCGGCGAAAATCAGCACCGGCGCATTGCGTACGGTGGAGACGAGGACGGAGCCCAGGTGGAGGTCTTCGAATGTCATGGTCTTAACCCTTGCGCGATTTGAGCAGCTTGATGATGACCGGGGCGTACAGGTATTCCATCGCGCCGCAGAACAGGATGATCAAGCCCTGGATAAAGATAAAGGTTTCAGTAGGGATGTTCGGTTTTTCCAGCGACAGGTCGAAGCCGCCCTGGGTCAAGGCGCCAAATAATACCGACGACAGGAAGATGCCAACGGGATGCTGGCGACCCATCAGCGCAATGGCGATGCCGACAAAACCTGCGCCGCCAACGAAGTTCAGCGACAGGTAGTGGGTCGAGCCCATGATGGAGTTGACCGCGCCCAAGCCTGCCAGCGCGCCAGAAATCGCCATCACGAGGATGATCATCGCGCTGATCTTCACGCCAGCGTAATGGGCGGCGTGCTGGTTCAGGCCCAGTGCGCGCACTTTGTAGCCCCACGCCGAACGCCACATCACGATACCGTAAACGACCAGCGCGATAATGGCGAAGAAGAAACCGATGTTGAGCGGGGTTTCGCCCAGGATCGGGAACCATGTGTTCAGGCGCGGCATTTCCGCTGCGGCCGAGAACACGCGTGAAGCGGTATTCTGCTCGCCGGCAGGGATCAGGTACTTGACGATCACGAAGTTCATCAGCGAGGCGCAGATGAAGTTGAACATGATTGTGGTCACCACGATGTGAGAGCCGCGTTTGGCTTGCAGGTAGCCGGGAATGTATGCCCACAGCGCGCCGAATACCGCGGCGCCGACCATGCCGGCCGGGATCAGCAAGTACCATGGCAGCACCGCGTCCAGGTTGATCATGACCAGCGTCAGGCCCAGGCCGCCGAAATACATCTGGCCTTCCGCGCCGATGTTGAACAGCCCGGCCTGCATCGCGATCGACACGGCCAGTCCGGTGAACACAAGCGTGGAGGCGTAGAACAGCGTGTAGCTCAAGCCTTCCGGATTGACGACGGCGCTGTTGATCAGGATCTTCAGCGACTCCACCGGGTCTTCGCCCATAAGGTGGATCGCAAGCGCCGACACCAGCAGGGCGGACATCAGGTTCAGGATGGGCAGGACAAAGCCGGTTGCCCAACGTGGCATATCGTTCGTGGTCATAATCAGTGTTTATGCATGCCGCCCATCAGCAAGCCGATGCGGGTGGTGTCGAATTCGTCGATTTTCAGTTCGCCGGTGATTTTGCCGCCGCACATCACGAGGATGCGGTCGGCCAGGGCGCGCACTTCTTCCAGTTCCACCGATACCAGCAGGATTGCCACGCCTTGATCGCGCAGGGCAAGCAGCTGGGTGTGGATGGATTCGATGGTGCCGATGTCCACGCCGCGGGTTGGCTGGCCTACCAGCATCAGCTTCGGCTTGGCCAGCACTTCACGTGCGATCACCACCTTCTGCTGGTTACCGCCGGAGAGCAGGCCAATGCGCAGGTCCGGATTGGCCGGGCGCACGTCGAACTCTTTCATCAGGCCGGCGCAGCGCTGGGCGATGCCTTTGAAATCGATCAGGCCCCATTTGTTCTTTACCTTGTCCTGGTAGCCGAAGAAGGTGTTCTGCATCACGGAGAATGCCTTGATCACGCCGTCGCGCAGGCGGTCTTCCGGCACGTGGCCGATACCGAGTTCGCGGAACTTGGTCGGCAGGCCGTCGGCGTCGCTGCGGCCGGCGAAGGGCAGGGGGTTGCCTTCGAAGTCCACTTCACCGGACGTCGGCAGCTTCATGCCTGACAGGATTTCCATCAGCTCGGACTGGCCGTTGCCGGATACGCCTGCAATCGCCACGATCTCGCCGGCACGCAGGGTGAAGCCGATGTCTTGCAGCAGCTTGACGCCGTTATCGTCGGCCAGTTGCAGGTTCCTCACTTCCAGCACCGGAGCGCCAGGATTGTAGGCGCCGCGCGGCAGGTTGTTCTCGATCGGGCGGCCGACCATCATCTGCGCCAGTTCTTCCTTGGTCGTCGAAGCGGTTTCCACTGCGCCCACCACACGGCCGCCGCGCATGACGGTGACGGTGTCGGTGATGTCCTTGATCTCTTGCAGCTTGTGCGTGATCAGGATGATGGTCTTGCCCTGTTCCTTGAACAGCTTCAGGATTTCGAACAGCGATTCGGTCTCCTGAGCGGTCAGCACGGCGGTCGGCTCGTCCAGGATCAGGATGTTTGCCGAGCGGTAGATCTGCTTCAGGATCTCGACGCGCTGCTGGGCGCCCACGGACAGGTCGTGGATGGTCGCGAGAGGATCGACGTCCAGGCGATAGCGTTCGCAAATTTCGCGCAGTTTCTTTTCGACGTTGGCGCGGTGCTCGCGCAGGCGGAAGCCGCCTTCGCTGCCCAGCATCACGTTATCGAGCACGGTCATGTTCTCGACCAGCATGAAGTGCTGGTGCACCATACCGATGCCAAGGCGGATCGCCTCATGCGAGTTGTGGATATGCTGTGCCTTACCGTCCAACAGGATTTCACCGCCATCTGCGCGGTAATAGCCGTAAAGGATGCTCATCAAGGTCGACTTGCCGGCGCCATTTTCACCCACCAGGCCATGGATGGCCCCTTTGGCGATGGTGAAATTGACGTCCGTATTCGCCTTCACCGCCCCAAAGTGCTTGGAGATATTGCGGAATTCTACTGCTGGCGTCATAAGGATTTTCGGTCTTATTTACTGAAAAACGCGCCGGACGGGAAACCCCGTCGGCGCGTTCTCTTTATAGGAACTGCTTGTTAGGCCGGGCAAGCGGCGTTGGTGGTGCGGATGTCGATGACCTTTACTTTGCCATCGATGATGTCCTTGCGCGCGCCCATAACCTTCTTCTCAATTTCAGGCGTGATCACCTTGCGGTTGTTCTCGTCCAGCGCCCAATCCACGCCGCCTTCCTTCAAGCCTTTGGAGGTGACGCCAGCCTTCCAGGTGCCGTTCTTCATCTGCATGAAGGAGTCGTACACGGCGTTGTCCACACGCTTGACCATGGAAGTCAGCACCGAACCTGGGTACAGGTGGTTCTGGTTGGAGTCCACGCCGATCGACAGCTTGCCTTTTTCCTTGGCGGTCTGCAGGGTGCCCATGCCGGAACCGCCGGCCACCGCGAACACAACGTCCACGCCGCGGTCAAACTGGGCGCGTGCCAGCTCGCCGCCCTTGGCAGGATCGTTCCAGGCGGCGGAGGTGGTGCCGACCATGTTCGAGATCACTTCGCTCTTCTTGTCGGTAGCCTTGGCGCCTTGGGCATAGCCGCAAGCGAAGGTACGGATCAGGGGAATGTCGATACCGCCGATGAAGCCCAGTTTCTTGGACTTGGAAGCCATGGCCGCAGCCACGCCCACCAGGTAAGAACCTTCTTCTTCCTTGAATGTCACGGAATTGACGTTATTACCTTGCGCCACGCCGTCGATCAGGACGAAGTGGACTTTCGGGAATTCTTTAGCGACTTTCTGCACCGCCTGGGTCTGGGCGAAGCCGATGGAGGCGATCAGGTCCAGGTTCTTACGGGCCAGGCCGCGCAGCACTTGCTCAGCCTGAGTGTCGCTGCTGGCTTGTACTTCGATGAACTTGATGCCGGTTTCCTTCGAGAAGCGGGAAGCGCCTTCGAAAGCCGATTGGTTGAACGACTTGTCGAACTTGCCGCCAGCGTCGTACACGATGCCCAGCTTCGGATCAGCCGCGTTTGCGCTGGCTGCTACCGTAACTGCGGCGATCATCAGGCTAAATTGTTTGATTTTCATGTAAGGGCTCCGTCGAAGTTCGATATTGTATATTTTTATGGAGTGCCTCGTTCCGCTTTTTCGCGCCAAAGCAAGCCACGGCACCTTGTAGCTTGCCAACAACACACAAATGCAATTTTTGACACTGTACCCTTGATTAATCCTTGGGCACGTAATCAAACTGCAATCATCAGTTCCGGTAACCGAATCCGCTTCTCAGGGCATGGATTCGTTGCTCACTACTATGCAGCAGGCGCTATATGTATGGCAAATACGTTTTTGCTTACTTATTTATATGCCAGTCAACTAAATGACGGCCTATTCGTAAGTAAAGGAACGTGCTTTCTTTCATGTTAGGATTTGCGCCATTGCAACATTAGCTTACTTACCATTTAAAGATTGGAACATCGGGTATGGATAAACGCCTCAAGCACTCCCTGATCGCCCTGGCTGTCGCCAGCGCCTTTCCCCTGCACAGCGCGTTCGCGCAAGAAACCCAAACAACTGAAGAAGTCAAAAAGCCAGGCCAGTTGGAGACCGTGATTGTTACGGCGCAGCGCCGTTCTGAAAACATCAAGGACGTGCCGATGGCGATCGCCACCATGAAGGGCGAAAAGTTGGACGTGCTGACTTCCGGCGGCCAGGACATCCGTTTCCTGAACGGCCGCACCCCGTCCGTGTCCGTGGAATCGGATTATGGCCGTACCTTCCCGCGTTTCTATATCCGCGGCCTGGGTAATACTGACTTCGACCTGAATGCTTCCCAGCCGGTTGGCCTGGTGATGGACGACATCGTGATGGAAAACCCGATGCTGAAGGGCTTCCCGGTGTTCGACGTGGACCAGATCGAAGTTCTGCGCGGTCCGCAAGGTACCCTGTTTGGCCGTAACTCCCCGGCCGGCGTGATCAAGTTCGACTCGGCCAAGCCGGTCTTCAAGCAGGAAGGCTACTTCAGCGCCGGCTTCGGTAAGGAAGGCGTACGTAACCTGGAGGGCGTGTACAACCTGCCAGCCAGCGAGACTCTTGCGCTGCGCTTCTCCGGCCAGAGCCAGCATCGCGACAACCGCGTGCATAACCCAAGTCCAAAGGGCACCCAGGACTTCGAAGGCTTCGACGACAACGCGATCCGCATCCAGGCGCTGTACAAGCCGACCAAGGATTTCTCAGCCCTGGTCAATGTGCACGCTCGTAATATGGATACCACCGCGACCCTGTTCCGCGCCAATATCCTGAAGAAGGGCACCAATGACCTGGTGGACGGCTTTGATTACTACTCCTATCCGAGCGATGGCTTCAACAACCAGTGGCTGAAGACCCGCGGCGGCAACGTCCACCTGCGTTGGGACCTGCCGAACATTACCCTGCACTCGATCACCGGTTACGAGAAGCTGGACCTGTACAGCCGTGCGGACGTGGATGGCGGCTTGATCGCCGACCCGCGCATTCCGTTCCAGCTGGAGACCGCTGACCTGATGCCGAACCATCGCCAGTTCACCCAGGAGTTCCGCGCCGAGTCGACCGCCAAGGGCCCGCTGCAGTGGATCGGTGGCCTGTTCTTCTTCAACGAAGACATCCAGATCGACAGTATCGCTTTCGATACCTATAACAACAGCGCTCTGCTGCCAGGCTACACCCAGCAGTTCCAGCACGCTAAGTCCTGGGCTGCCTTCGGTACCCTGAACTACACCGTGACCAACGACTTCAAGATGCGCGCCGGCCTGCGCTACACCACGGACAAGAAGGACTTCCTGGCGGTGCGCTACGAGCCGAACATCACGCCTTCGCCGAAGACGCTGGATGACACTTCGCACAACCTGAGCTGGGACCTTAGCGGCACCTACACACTGGACAAGGACACCAACCTGTTCGGCCGCGTTGCGACTGGCTACCGTGCTCCTTCCATGCAGGGCCGCCTGTTTGGCCCGAACGACGTGCCATCCATGGCCAAGGCCGAAAAAGCCCTGTCGTTTGAAGCTGGCGTGAAGGCTGACTTGTTCGACCGCCGCGCCCGCGCTTCGCTGACCGTCTTCCACTACAAGGTCGACGACAAGCAGCTGACCGCAGGCAGCGGCGCGATCAACATGAACCGCCTGATCAACGCCGATAAAGTGACCGGCTCGGGCGTGGAGCTCGACCTGCAAGCTAACCTGGGCTACGGTTTCAGCGGCTCCCTGGGCAGCAGCTACAACAAGACCGAAATCAAGGACCCACAAGTCTTCGATACCAAGTGCGGTTATCCATCCACGTTCTGCACCGTGACCGGTCCGAACGGTCCATTCGCAGGCACGGTCCTCCTGGACGGCAACCCGCTGCCGCGTGCACCAAAGTGGCAGCACAACTTCACCCTGAAGTACAGCACCGACGTGGGTAACGGCGAGCTGTATGCCTTCACTGACTGGGCATACCGCAGCTCCTACAACTTCTTCCTGTACGAAGCAACCGAGTACAAAGCAAAGCCTTTGACCGAAGGTGGCCTGCGTGTCGGCTACAAGTGGGATAACTACGAAATCGCTGCATACGGCCGCAATATCACCAACCGTATCCAGGCCCTGGGCGCGATCTCGATCAACAACCTGACCGGTATCGTCAACGAACCGCGCACCTACGGTGTGCAGTTCAAGGCGAATTTCTGATCAGTTGTTCGCATGATCGCATGAGGGAACGCGCACTTCGGTGCGCGTTTTTTTTAGGGGAGGGGAGATGCAATCTGCAGTGAATATGTGGCCGCTGCTGGGCGTAGCAGTGATCGTGCTCGGTTTCCTGCTGCGTCTGCATCCTGTGCTGGTAGTGGTGGCGGCTTGCTTTACCACCGGCTTCGCCGCATACATGCCGGTAGAAGCGCTGCTTGTCTCGCTGGGTACTGCCTTCGTCAAGACGCGCAACCTGCCGATGATCTATCTGCTTCCGCTGGCGGCAATCGGCCTGCTGGAGCGCTTTGGCTTGCGCGAGCATGCGCAGGCGGCGGTGGCCCGCGTGCGTTCCGCGACGGCGGGACGGCTGCTGATTGTCTACCTTGCGGTGCGTGAGTTGTCGGCTGCGATGGGGCTGACCTCGCTGGGCGGCCATCCAAATATGGTGCGGCCTGTCGTGGCGCCGATGGCGGAAGGAGCTGCGGAAGCGCGCCTGGCGGCAGAAGGCGCTACGCTGGGCGATGAACAGCGACAGCGAATCCGCGCCATGGCGGCTGCCACCGACAACGTCGGCCTGTTCTTCGGCGAGGATATCTTCGTCGCCTTCGGCGCCATTGTGCTGATGCAGACCGTGCTGCGCGCGGAGGGCATCGAGGTTGATCCGCTGCATATGGCGCTGTGGGGAATTCCGACCGCCATCAGCGCCTTCATCATCCACGCATGGCGCTTGCGCCGGCTGGACCGCTACCTGGTGCGGCGCAGTGGAGGCGCCGCATGATTGTCCGCGTCGAATACTTTTATTGGCTGCTTGGCATGTTGCTGGCCCTGGTGGCGCTGCTTACGTTTGGCGATCGCAGTAATCCGCGCCGCTGGACGACGGGCTTGTTCTGGGCGCTGTATGCGATTGTCTATCTGGCTGGCGAACGCATGCCGCCGTCGTTGGCGGGACTGTCGATGATCGTGATGGCGCTGCTGGCCGGCTTTGGCGGCGTGCGTAGCGGCAAGCCGGACGTTCTGCCGGAGGATGCGCGCCGCGCCAGTGCTGCGCGGCTTGGGCACCGGCTGTTCGTGCCGGCGCTGGTGATCCCGGCTGCCACCATGGCGGGGGCGACGCTGCTGAAGGATGTCCGCGTCGGCGATTTGTTTGTGCTGGACCAGAAGCACCTGACACTGGTGAGCCTTGGCTGCGCCGCCGTCATCGCGGTCGGCGTGGCTTGCTGGCTGACGCGATCCACGCCGTTGCAGGCCGGTCGCGAGGCGCGCCGACTGGTCGATGCAATGAACTGGGCCATCGTACTGCCGCATATGCTGGCGGTGCTGGGCCTGTTGTTCAGCGAAGCCGGCGTCGGCAAGGCGGTGGCGCAGGTGGTGACGAGTTATATCGGTCTTGATTCGAAACTGGTGGCAGTGGCGGTGTATTGTGTCGGCATGGCGTTGTTCACCATTGTGATGGGTAACGGCTTTGCGGCTTTCCCGGTGATGGCGGGCGGCGTTGGCGTGCCGGTGCTGGTGGCGAAGTTTGGCGGCAATCCATCGGTGATGGCGGCGATTGGCATGTTCAGCGCTTATTGCGGTACCCTGATGACGCCGATGGCGGCGAACTTCAACATCATCCCGACCGCGTTGCTGGAACTGACGGACCGTCATGCTGTGATCAAGGCGCAGATCGGGACTGCCTTGCCGCTGTTAGGCGCGAATATCATTCTCTTGTACTTCTTGTTATGAAAACTGTTCTGCTGACTGGCTTCGAGCCGTTTAATAAAGAGCTGATTAATCCGGCTTGGGAAGCCGTGCGGGCGCTGGATGGATGGCATGAAGCGGGCTTTCGTGTTGTGGCGCGCCAGCTGCCTTGCGTGTTTGGCGATGCTAATGCGGCCATGGCGGCGCTGGTCGACGAGCTGAAGCCGGCGTTGGTGATTGCGGTCGGCCAGGCCGGCGGGCGTGTGGATCTGTCGGTGGAGCGGGTGGCGATCAACATCGACGACGCGCCGATCAAGGACAATGCGGAGCAGCAGTTGGTGGACGAAGCTATTGTGCGCGGAGGGCCGGCGGCGTATTTTGCGACGCTGCCGATCAAGGCGATTGTCGCGGCTTTGCGGGCGGCCGGTTTGCCGGCGTCGGTGTCGCAGACTGCGGGCACCTTTGTTTGCAACCACGTGTTCTATGGTTTGATGCACGCGGTGGCTGGCCGCAAAGGAGTGAAGGCAGGGTTTATTCACATTCCTTATTTGCCGGAGCAGGCGGCGCGGCATCCTGGAACGGCCAGCATGTCGCTGGCGCAGATGACTGAAGGGATTCGCATTGCAGTGCGGACGTCCCTTGCAGTTTCCATGGACATTTCGGCCGGCGCAGGGGCGACCCATTAAACCCGGTAAACCTGGGTCTGACCCAAGGGTCAGACCCAGGTTTACCGGGTTTCGGCGGTGGGTGGGCGAAGGATGTTGAGGAAGGCGCGCACGACAGGTGCGTCGTCCAGTGTGGTGTAGGTGATGTACAGGTTTGCCGACGGCGGATTGGTGCGGATCGGCAGGAACACCACGCCGGGCCAGCCGATACGCGCGGTGGTTTCGGGCATCAGTGTCACGCCCAGTCCCGCGCCCACCATCGCCAGCAAAGTCTGTGGCTCGTGCGCCTCCTGGAAAATCTCCGGCTGGAAGCCCGCATTCACGCAGCACTGAATCAGGTAGCGCGGGAACGCTGACTTATCCAAAGCCAGCGTCAGCATTGGATCGTCCGCGATGTCCGTCAGCTCAATCGCATCCATCTTCGCCAGCGGGTGATGTTCATTCACCGCCACGCAGACATTCTCGCGGAAGCACAGCTCTTGCTTGAGGTTATCCCGGCGCAGTTCATCTTCATCAAGCTTAGGCTCGCGCCAGAAGCCGACGTCGACCTGCTTCGCGCGCAAGGCGTCGTACTGCACCGTCGGCCCCAATTCATGGATGGTCCACGTCACACGGGGATACTTGCTCTGGAATTCCTCCAGCATCGATGGAATCGGCCCCCACATTGCCGAGCCGACGATACCGACTCGCAGGCGGCCAACCTCGCCGCGGTCGATCTGGCGCACGGTATCGATGGTCATGCGCATCTTGGCCAGAAGGTCGGATGCCTCTTGCATCAGCGCCTTGCCCGCAACGGTCAGCTCGAAAGTGCGGGTGGTGCGTGCAAACAGCTTCACACCCAGTTCCGCTTCCAGCTTCATGATCTGCTGGGAAAGCGGCGGCTGCGAGATATGCAGGCGTTCGGCCGCGCGGCTGAAGCTCTTCTCTTCGGCGACGGCGAGGAAGTACTTTAACTGTTTCAGGTCGATGGACATGGATGCTCCTGCAGCGCGCGCGCCAGGGCTGCGCCGACGCGCGCGTTGTTTTTCACCAGTGCGATATTGGTCTTCAAACTGCGACCCTCGGTCAAGGTTTTGATACGGGCCAGCAGGAAGGGCGTGACCTTTTTGCCGGTGACGCCGTTTGCTTCCGCTTCCTGCAAGGCGCGCAGGGTGATGGCGTCGATTTCTTCTTTCGGCATGGCTTCATCGGACGGCACCGGCGCGGAAACGACCACGCCGCCCTTCAGGCCCAGCGCCCACTTGGTGGCGATGAAGGAGGCCTGCTCGCCGGCGGTATCCAGCTGGAAGTCGGCATTGAAGCCGCTTTCGCGCGTAAAGAAGGCCGGGAAGCCAGGCTGGCCGACGGAGACGACCGGCACGCCGTGCGTCTCCAGGTATTCCAGCGTGAGGCCGATGTCGAGGATGGACTTCACGCCCGCGCACACAACGGCAACATTGGTCTGCGCCAGTTCCTGCAGGTCGGCCGAGATATCCATGCTGGTCTCGGCGCCGCGGTGCACGCCGCCGATGCCGCCGGTGACGAAGACCTTGATGCTTGCCAACTGGGCGCAGATCATGGTCGCCGCCACGGTGGTGGCGCCCAGCTTGCCCTGTGAGAGGACATAGGCCAGGTCGCGGCGCGATACCTTGATTGCATCCGGCGATTTGCCCAGTTCTTCCAGCTGCGCTTCGGTCAGGCCGACGCAGATCTTGCCGCCAATGATGGCGATGGTGGCAGGCACGGCGCCCGCGTCACGGATGATCTGCTCCACTTCGCGCGCGGTCTCCACGTTTTGTGGATAGGGCATGCCGTGCGAAATGATGGTGGACTCCAGCGCCACGATAGGCTTGCCGGTCGTGCGTGCATTGGCGACTTCCGGGGAAAAGGACAGGAATTGGTGCATGGTTTTTACTCCTCAATGTGCGCGGCGAGCAGGTCGGCGCTCAGCTCGGGCGAAACAGTGTGCGGGCTGGCCAGCGTGATGGATGCGGCTCTCAGTCCGCGCTGGCAGGCCAGGGTCAGTTGTCCGGGATCTTGCAGCAGCGACCAGCAGACGGCGGCTGAGAAGGCATCGCCGGCGCCGGTCACGTCGACTATGCGCGCGTCATGCGCCGGCAGCCAGTGCAGGGCTTCGCCCAGGGTGTGATAGACGCCGCTGGCGCCGCAGGTAACGATGACGTCTTGCGCACCGTCGGCTTGCAGTTCGTGACAGGCTGCCTGCACGTCGGCTTCTGTTGGCAGGGAGCGGCCGGTGCGGGTTTCCAGTTCGCCGCGGTTCAGGATCAGCAGCGACAGGCCGTGCAGCTCTTTCGGCAGGCGCGCCATCTTCGGCTGCGATACTGCGACCACCACCAGCGGCACGCTGGACGCGCGGGCGTCGGCCATCAGCATGGCGATCGACTCGATCGGCAGGTTCAGGTCCGCCACCACCATGCCGGCAGAATTGCGCTGCGGCTGGCGGCTGGCGATCCAGCCGGGCGTCATCTGGTCGAAGATGGCCATGTCGGCCAGGGCGACCACCATTTCGCCGGAGGCGTCCAGCACGGCGGTGTAAGTGCCGCTACCGATGCCGTTGACCTGCAGGCTGCCTTCCATGCCGATGCCGAAAGCTTCAGCCTGGGCGCGCAGGGAGCGGCCTGAGGTGTCGTCGCCGAGGGCGGTCAGCAGGGAGCAGGGCAGACCGAGCTGGGCCAGGTTGGCGGCGATATTACGCGCCACGCCGCCGAAGCTCTCTTCGGCGCAGGCCGGGTTGGAGGTGGCCAATTGCAGCGGGGCGATCGGGCGCAATTTGCGGTCGAGGCAGGCGGCGCCGATGCACAGCACGGTTCGTTCATTGCGCAAAACATAAGCGCGGCCCAGAAGCTTGCGCTCGCGGATCAGGCTGGCGATATGGCCGGCAACGGCAGAGCGCGACAGTGCGAGCTGCTCCGCCAGCTCTTGCTGGGAAATAAAGGGATTGGCGCGGATCAGCTCGTACAGCTGTTCCTTGCGGGAGAGGTCGGTCACGAAAAGCTCGCTATAAACATTTGTTTGCGATGCTAAACATTTGTCCGTTTAATGTCAAACGGAGCCGCTCCTATAATAAACCTATATTTATATCGTCAGCGTATAAATGGCAAAGAAAAATGGTATTTGCCATACATATAGACGATGATGCATAGTGTCGTGGTACGTTCAAGGGCCTGTTCTGGCCAGCTCACCTAAAGATATAAAAACGAGGAACTCCATGTCTTCCAATACCCCTTTCCAGGCAGCCGCCATCATCCGCGCTCGCATGCCGGCCAATTTCCAGCCACGCGTTGCAATGATCCTGGGCTCCGGCCTGGGTGTGCTGGCTGAACAGATGACCGATGCAGTCTCGATCTCTTTCGACGAACTGCCAGGTTTCCCGATCTCCACCGTGCATGGCCACGCTGGCCAGCTGGTTCTGGGCACGCTGGCGGGCGTGCAAGTGGTGTGCCTGAAGGGCCGCGGCCACTTCTACGAAGGTTATGGCCCTGCGGTGATGACTTCCGCAGTGCGCACCATCAAACTGCTTGGCTGCGAGATGCTGTTCGTGACCAATGCGGCGGGTTCCCTGCGCCCTGAAGTGGATGCGGGTTCGCTGGTGGCGCTGAACGACCATATCAATTTCCTGCCTGGTACGCCGATGGTGGGCCCGAACGATGAACGCTTCGGTCCGCGCTTCTTCTCGATGGCCAATGCTTACGATGCGGACTTGCGCAAGCTGCTGCAGTCGACCGCTGCGGACAAGTCGATCACGCTGCATGAAGGTGTGTATATCGCTTACCCGGGCCCGAACTTTGAGACGCCTGCGGAAATCCGCGCCTTCAAGACGCTGGGTGCGGATGTAGTTGGTATGTCTGTTGTGCCGGAAGTCGTGTCGGCGCGCCATTGCGGGCTGAAGGTGGTGGGCGTTTCCGTTATCACCAACCTGGCGGAAGGGCTGTCGCCGTTCCCTCTGTCGCATGAGCAGACGCTGAAGTATGCGGCGGTTGGCGCGGAGTCGCTGATTAAGCTGATTCTGGCGTTCCTGGAGAATGTGGCTAAGGCTCCTAAGGCTTAAAACCGGTACTGGGGGGGGGGGGGGGGGGGGGGGGGGGGGGGGGGGGGGGGGGGGGGGGGGGGGGGGGGGGGGGGGGGGGGGGGGGG
>NZ_JBXARE010000015.1:0-122150 GCF_058807935.1 Pseudoduganella sp. GW821-FHT11H04
AGGCCGGATATAGAACTGCGACTTTCCTCGTCTACGAATCGCTGGAAACACCTTGCAAAAGGGAGGCGTCCATATAGAACGCAATGAAGCAAATTACCGCCATCATCAAGCCATTCAAACTGGACGAAGTGCGTGAATCGCTGGCCGAAGTCAATGTGACCGGCCTGACCGTGACGGAAGTGAAAGGCTTCGGCCGTCAGAAAGGCCACACCGAGCTGTATCGCGGCGCGGAATACGTGGTCGATTTCCTGCCGAAGGTGAAGGTGGAAGTGGTGGTGGACGACAGCGTGGTCGATACTGCTGTTGACGCCATCATCAAGGCTGCGCGTACCGGAAAGATCGGCGACGGCAAGATCTTCGTGCAGAACATCGAGCAGGTGATCCGCATCCGCACCGGCGAGACCGGCCCCGACGCAGTTTAACTAAGCGTAGCGAACGCAATCACGGCCGTCGTTCTTGGCCGTGTACAAGGCCCGGTCGGCGCGCGCCAGCAGCATGTCCGGCCCGGCATCCCCCGCCTCAAGGCAGGCAATCCCGATACTCAGGCGCAGTGCCACGTGCTGTCCCTCATGCAGTACTTGCAGCGCCTGGGCGCCAGCCCGCAGGCGTTCCGCGACGGCCTGTGCTTCGGCCATGCCGGTTTCCGGCAGCAGCATCGCAAATTCTTCCCCGCCCAGGCGGCCCGCCAGGTCGCTGCCACGGCACGCCGTAGCGCAATGGCGGCCGACGGCAATAATCGCCAGGTCGCCGGTAGGGTGGCCGAATCCATCATTGATCGACTTGAAGTGGTCGATATCGATCATCAGCAAGGACAGCTTGTGGCCATAGCGCCGCGCGCGTTCGATTTCCTGCCCGGTGGTGGCGATGAACTGGCGGCGGTTGGCGATGCCGGTCAAGCAATCGGTGGTCGCCAGTTCGTGGAGTTCCTGGTTGCGGTCCTCGATGGTCTTTTCCAGTTGCAGGCTTTCGACTTCCAGCGCTTCGGCCCACGATTGCAGTGAGTCGCGCGCATTGTCGCTCTCGATGCGGAACTGGGTGGCGATCACCAGGATGATGCTGGCGCCGCTAAGCAGGTAGGAGGCCGCCTGCATGGCGTCGGTCTGCAGGAAGTCGTTGATCGTTGCATGACCCGACATGCTCACCAGCGCCTGCAGCACATGCCAGCCGGCGCCAATGCCGAACAAGGCGCACAGCACCACGCGGCCATTGCGCGGCGCGTGACGCGAAAGGAAAACGAAAGCCGCCACCAGCAGTGGAATGCGGATCAGCGAAGTCAGGACGATGCGCGCGTGGATATTGTTGTCGCCGTAGCTGTACCAGGCGTAGGGCAGGGCGGTCAGCAGCAGGAAGAGCGCCCACGGCCAGACCTTGAGCAGGATTGGCCGCGGCTCTGGTGCGTAGCGCACCGCAC
Source organism: Pseudoduganella sp. GW821-FHT11H04 (assembly GCF_058807935.1). Taxonomy (NCBI): domain Bacteria; kingdom Pseudomonadati; phylum Pseudomonadota; class Betaproteobacteria; order Burkholderiales; family Oxalobacteraceae; genus Pseudoduganella; species Pseudoduganella sp. GW821-FHT11H04. The sequence goes on from NZ_JBXARE010000015.1 coordinate 1,412, forward strand.
CGCGCAGCAGCAGCACGGCATTGGCGCTGAGGAGAACTTTCGCCAGCACGATGGACAGGGCCATTGGCAGCTCGCTGCGCATGCTGATCAGGATCCACGCGACGCCCTGGCAGATCGCGGCAAGGCTCCAGTTCGAGCCGGCGGAACGATCATCGCGCACCGCGTGCAGGCCGAAGAAGGCGACGCCGATCGCCAGGCAGGCGATGCCGAGGGTCAGGGCGCAGGTGCCGACGTGCAGTGGATTCACGCCGCCTCCACCCGGTTACGGCCGCCGTGCTTGGCGCGGTACAGCGCCGCATCGGCGCGCGCCAGCAGCGTGTCGAGCGATGTATCGCGCGAATTGAGCGTAGCGACGCCGAAGCTGGCGGTGATCGGATGCAGCACGCCCGACTGCGCCGGGGCGATATTGGTAATCGCACGGCGCAGGCGTTCGGCGGCCAGGTGGGCGGCAATCGCACCGGTCTCCGGCATCAGCAGGGCGAATTCTTCGCCGCCAAGGCGGCTGGCCAGGTCGACGTGGCGTGCGCTGGACTGGCAGGCTTGCGCGATCACTTGCAGCAGCTTGTCGCCGGCCGGGTGGCCGAAATTGTCGTTGACCTGCTTGAAGTGGTCGATGTCCAGCAGAAGGATGGCCATCGGCAGGCGGTAGCGCGTGGCGCGTTCCAACTCCTGCCGGCCGCGCTCAATGAAGTGGCGGCGGTTGGCAATGCCGGTCAGGCTGTCGGTGGTGGCGAGGCGCGTCAGTTCGGAAGTGCGTTCAACGACAACGGTCTGCAGCATGTCGCGTTTTTCCTTCAGGCGTTCGGCGTGGGCAGCCAGGTCGTCGCGTACCTGCTCGCTCTCCAGCCGAAACTGGAAGGCATTCACCAGCATGTGCAGGATGCCGCTCACGGCGAACATGACGGCGAAGGTGGCGCCGCCTTCGAGGAAGTTGGTGACGTGGTCGCCCGACATGAGAATGCTGGCCAGCCGCACCAGGCTCCAGGCGGCGGCCAGTGCCAGGATGTCGCTCAGGTGGCGCGTGCCGGCGGGCAGGCCTGGGCGGTTCAGCAGCATCATGAGAGTGGCGCCGTAGAACAGGCCGCGGAAGGCGGAGACCAGGCCGATGCGGCAGTACAGGCTGGGGTAGCCGTAAGTGAACCAGGCGAAGCCCGCCACTGCAAGCGCCACACAGGCAAGGTAGCCCCGGTCGTTGTGGCGCGCGCCGACTAGCATGGCCGTGCCGCGATGGATGAATGCGAGGCTGACCACTGTCAGTGTGTTGTCGCCAACCGTGCCGACGAAATGGGGCAGGCTGGGGGCGGAAGCGGTGATCAGTGCTGCGACGCCGCCGGTAAAGGCTGAAATGGCCCATTGACCGCCGGGCGAAGTCGCCAGCGCGCGGTCATGCAGTCCGCGGAAGGCGCAAGCAATCAGGATCGACAGGAAGCCGATCAGAGTGGTTGCAGTGGCGACATCAAAAGTAAACACGGTCAGGCAGGCGCAGCTATGAATTGCGCCATTATATCTTTCGTTTCCCTACCGTAAGTTTTAACTTTTCAATTGAAAGTTTATGGATGATACCGTTACCCTATGGCCGGCTGATCTTCAGGTCGAAGCGCCAGGCCAAGAGGCGCATCACCGTGATCAGGCCCGCGCTGGACCACAGGGCCACATCGTCCGACACTTGGGTATATTGCAACGCGATATAGAACCAGCAGCCGAAAAAGGCGCAAATCGCATATGGTTTGCCGTCGCGGAAAACCATTGGCACTTCGTTGCAGATAATGTCGCGCAGGACGCCGCCGAAGATGCCGGTCACCACCCCCATCATCACGGCGACAAAGATCGGCATGTCGGCCGCCAGCGCCTGTGCCACGCTTGCCACGGCGAACAGGCCCAGGCCGACCGCGTCGGCGATCACGATCAGCCGTTCGGAGACGATGTGCCGGATATGCTTGACGAAAGGCGCGGCCACCAGGGCCACCACGAACAGCAGGATCGTATATTCCTGGTGGGCTACCCAGAACAGGGGGCGCTTATCCAGCAGGATGTCACGCACGGTACCGCCGCCGAAAGCGGTAATGAAGGCGACAATGAAGACGCCCACGATGTCCATGCGCTTGCGGCGTGCTTCGATGAATCCGGAGAATGCCCCAACCAGGATTGCAACGACTTCGATGACGGTGATGAGGGAGACGGCGGGGACTATTTTCATAGTCCGAACGATAACATTGCTACCTGACTGGCTGCAAGGCGCTGCGCAACAACACCATGATGGCGCCTTCGCCGCCTTCTTCGGCGCGGGCCTGGCAGAAGGCGATCACGCCGTCGGTCTGCACCAGCCAGGAATGGACCATGGATTTCAGCACCGGCTCGCCGCCGCGCGAACCGAAGCCGCGGCCGTAGATCACGCATACGCAGCGGTAGTTGCGGCGCTTGGCCTTGAGCAGGAAGTCGTCAACCGCCTGGCGCGCCTCGTCGCGGCGCTTACCGTGCAGGTCCAGTTCGTCCTGCACCGGCCAGTGGCCCTTGCGCATTTTCTTCATCACGTCCGGGCCGATGCCGGGCGCGCTGAAGTTCAGGGACGGGTCTTCTTCCAGGTAGTGGTCGACCTCGAACATGTCGGACAGCATGGACTCGTTCAGTACCGCTGCATCGTCGGCTGCCTGTTCTTCGGCAGTCAGTGGACCGCGCTTGCCGCCCAAGGTAGGGCGGTTCGCCACGGCCGGGCCCTTGGCGGGCGGCGGCACGTAGCGGTCGGACGGCTTCATTTTCTGCACGCCGGCCATCGAGGACTGGAACACATTGGCAGCGGCGGCAGCGGCCTTCTGCTGCTTGGCGGCCTCCTTCTCGGCGGCCGCGCGCTGCTCTCCCTGCTCCTTGAGCTCTTTACCCAGTCCTTTCAGGTCGGCGAAGCTTTTCACTCTTGCGATTCCAGGTAGCGCTGCGCGTCGAGTGCGGCCATGCAGCCAGTGCCGGCGGAGGTGATGGCCTGGCGGTAGATGTGGTCCTGCACGTCACCGGCGGCGAACACGCCCGGTACGGAAGTGGCGGTGGCCATGCCTTCGGTGCCGGTGCGGGTCTTGATGTAGCCGTCCTTCATTTCCAGCTGGCCTTCGAAGATGCCGGTGTTCGGCTTGTGGCCGATTGCGATGAACAGGCCGTGCACGGCGATGTCGGTCAGGCCGCCGTCATTGTGCTTGACGGTGATCGCGTTCACGCCGGACTGGTCGCCCTTCACTTCGTGCAGGGTGGAGTTCAGTTTCAGCTCGATCTTGCCTTCTGCGACCTTGGCCATCAGGCGGTCCACCAGGATAGGCTCGGCGCGGAACTTCTCGCGGCGGTGCACCAGGGTGACTTTGGTGGCGATGTTCGACAGGTACAGGGCTTCTTCAACAGCGGTATTGCCGCCGCCGACCACGGCCACTTCCTGGCCACGGTAGAAGAAACCGTCGCAGGTGGCGCAGGCGGATACGCCGCGGCCCATGAATTCCTGCTCGGTCGGCAGGCCCAGGTACTGTGCCGAGGCGCCGGTGGCGATGATCAGGGAGTCGCAGGTGTAGGTATTGCTGTCGCCCACCAGGCGGATTGGCTTCTCGTTGAGGTGGGTGGTGTGGATGTGGTCAAACACGATCTCGGTCTTGAAGCGCTCGGCGTGCTGCAGGAAACGCTGCATCAGATCCGGACCCTGGACACCCATCGGGTCGGCTGGCCAGTTTTCCACGTCGGTGGTGGTCATCAGCTGGCCGCCTTGCTCGACGCCGGTCACCAGCATCGGGTTCAGGTTGGCGCGGGCGGCGTAAATCGCGGCGCTGTATCCTGCAGGACCGGAGCCGAGAATCAGGACTTTGGCGTGTTTGGTAGTAGTCATATGCGGATTCTTTACCTTGTTGGAGTGTCTTGTATATGGGTGCCGGACTGGAAAGCTACAAGTCCGGGCCCAAGCAAACCGAAATTATATGCGAAGCATGCATTTAACATGTACCGGAAGGCCGTTTAACCTTGATATGCCTTAGAATAAGCGCAATTATGGAATTTTTGCCTCCAAGCAATGAGTAAGAAGAGTCAAAAGAGTCAAGAGACAACTTCTGGTTACACTCGTGCCGCCACCGAACGCCAGCCGCTTCCCAATCGGCTGGTGCGCCTGCTGTCGGAGGCGCGCTTCTTCGCGCTGTTCGTCGTCTGCGTCTATTTCATCCTGATTTTGGCCAGCTATAACCGGCTGGATCCGGGCTGGTCGCACAATAATGTGGTGCCCAAGGTGTTCAACCTGGGCGGCCGCGGCGGCGCCTGGCTGTCGGACCTGATGCTGTTCATCTTCGGCTTCTCCGCCTGGTGGTGGTGCGTCTATATGCTGCGCGTGGTGTGGCAGGGCTATCGCCGCCTGACCAGCAAGTTCGTGCTGGAGAAGGAAGAAGACCCGGAACACAAGCAGGTAGGCATGATCCGCCTGGCCGGCTTTGCGCTGATGCTGATCGGTTCCATGGGACTGGAATTCCTGCGCATGTACACCATGAAGGTGCAGCTGCCGCGCGCCCCGGGAGGCGTGCTGGGTGAGCTGATCGGCCATGGCGCCCACGTGGGCCTGGGCTTTACCGGCGCCACCTTGCTGCTGCTGCTCTTGTTCGGCACTGGCTTCAGCCTGTTCTTCCACGTGTCGTGGATGTCGGTGGCCGAGAAGATTGGTGAAGTCATCGAGATGGGCATCGACTGGTTCCGCGCCCGCATGGAAGACCGCGAAGACCGCCGCCACGGCGATGTGGCCGTGGTCAAGCGCGAAGAGAAAGTCGTGAAAGAGCGCGTCAAGCACGAAGAGAAGCATCCGAAACCGGTCGATGTGCCGGCCGATGCGCCGCCAGCACCTATCGTCAAGATCGAACCGCAGGTGACCCAGGTGGTGCAGTCCGAGCGCGCCATCAAGGAAAAGCAGGGCACCCTGTTCCAGGAAATCGAAAACACCGACCTGCCGCCGCTGTCGTTGCTGGACGAGGCGCCGCCGCAGCAGGAAACCGTGGCCGTGGAAACGCTGGAGTTCACCAGCCGCCTGATCGAGAAAAAGCTGTCCGACTTCGGCGTGGAAGCGAAAGTGGTGGCCGCCTATCCGGGCCCGGTCGTCACCCGCTACGAGATCGAACCTGCCACCGGCGTGAAGGGCAGCCAGATCGTCAACCTGGCGCGCGACCTGGCGCGTTCGCTGTCGCTGACTTCCATTCGCGTGGTGGAAACCATCCCCGGCAAGAACTACATGGCGCTGGAGCTGCCGAATCCAAAGCGCCAAATCGTGCGCCTGACCGAGATCCTCGGCTCCAAGGTCTATAACGACAACCACTCGCCGCTGACCGTGGCGCTGGGCAAGGACATCGCCGGCAAGCCGGTGGTAGCCGACCTGGCGAAGATGCCGCACTTGCTGGTAGCCGGTACCACCGGCTCCGGTAAGTCCGTTGGTATTAACGCCACCATCCTGTCGCTGCTGTACAAGGCCGACCCGCACGACGTGCGCATGATCCTGATCGACCCGAAAATGCTGGAAATGTCGGTGTACGAAGGCATTCCGCACCTGCTGGCGCCTGTCGTCACCGATATGCGCCAGGCCGGCCACGCCCTGAACTGGGCCGTGAACGAGATGGAACGCCGCTACAAGCTGATGTCCAAGCTGGGCGTGCGTAACCTGGCTGGTTATAACGCCAAGATCGCCGATGCCGCCAAGCGCGAAGAGAAAATCCCGAATCCGTTCTCGCTCACGCCGGACGCGCCGGAACCGCTTGAAAAGCTGCCAACCATCGTCATCATCATCGACGAGCTGGCCGACCTGATGATGGTCGTCGGTAAGAAGGTGGAAGAACTGATCGCCCGTATCGCCCAGAAAGCCCGTGCGGCAGGCCTGCACTTGATTTTGGCGACGCAGCGCCCATCTGTAGACGTGATCACTGGCCTGATCAAGGCGAATATCCCGACGCGTATTGCGTTCCAGGTATCGTCCAAGATCGACTCGCGCACCATTCTTGACCAGATGGGTGCGGAAGCGCTGCTGGGCATGGGTGACATGCTGTATATGCCGCCGGGGACTGGCTTGCCGATCCGTGTGCACGGCGCTTTTGTGTCCGACGATGAAGTTCACCGCGTGGTGAACCACCTGAAGGCGCAGGGCGAACCGAATTACATCGAAGGCATCCTGGAAGGCGGCACGCTGGAAGAGGGCGGCGGCGATGCCATGGCCGGCGCCGGCGGCGGCGGGGACACGGAGTCGGACCCGATGTACGACCAGGCCGTGCAAGTCGTGCTGAAGCACCGCAAGGCCTCGATCTCGCTAGTGCAGCGCCACCTGCGCATTGGCTACAACCGGGCCGCGCGCCTGCTGGAACAAATGGAAAACAGCGGCGTTGTATCGGCCATGCAGTCGAACGGCAACCGTGAAATCATCGCGCCTACCGCTTCGGCGGAATAAGGATTCTTATGAAGCACACCAAACAATTCGCGGCCGTGCTGGCCGCCGGCCTGCTGTTTGCGGGCGTGGCCAATGCTGCGGCGTTGGACCAGTTCAAGGCCTTTGTGAGCAGCACCAAGGCCGCCAAGGGCGAGTTCACGCAAAAAGTCGTGGCGCAGGGCAGCAAGGACAAGCTGTCTTCCGGCACCTTCGTGTTCGCCCGTCCGGGTAAATTCATTTGGTCTTACACCAAGCCTTACGACCAGGTGCTGCAAGCCGACGGCGAACAGCTGTTCATCTACGACAAAGACCTGAACCAGGTCACCACGCGCAAGCTGGGCGACGCCCTGGGCTCCTCGCCGGCCGCCATCCTGTTCGGTTCCAACGACCTGGAAAAAAACTTTACCCTGTCCGAAGCCGGCGCCCGCGATGGCCTGGAATGGCTGAAAGCCACGCCCAAAGCCAAGGACTCCAGCTTCGAGCAAATCCTGATCGGCCTGAAAAACGGCACGCCGGAAGCGATGGAGCTGAAAGACAGCTTTGGCCAGACTTCCGTCCTGTCGTTCAAGAAGTTTGAAAAAAATCCAGCGCTGAATGCAACGTCCTTTAAATTTGTCATGCCGAAGGGCGCGGACGTCATCAACAATTGATGCATGATGACGCAAGACCTGTTCGCACCCGAGCCCACCCCGCCGCTGGCCGAAGCGCTGCGTCCGCACACCGTTGCGGACGTGATCGGCCAGAGCCACCTGCTGGGCGAGGGCAAACCGCTTAACCTGCTGTTCAAGTCCGGCAAGCCGCATTCCATGATTTTGTGGGGGCCGCCGGGCGTGGGCAAGACCACGCTGGCGCGCCTGTCCGCACGCGCCTTCGACTGCGAGTTCATCGCCATTTCGGCGGTGCTTGGCGGGGTGAAGGATATTCGCGCCGCCATTGAACAGGCGGGGCAGTTTGTCGCCAACGGCAAGCAGACCATCCTCTTCATCGACGAGATCCACCGCTTCAACAAAGCGCAGCAGGATGCACTGCTGCCGTATGTGGAATCGGGCTTGGTGACCCTGATCGGCGCCACCACCGAAAACCCATCGTTCGAAGTCAATTCCGCATTGCTGTCGCGCGCCCAGGTCTATGTGCTGAAGGCACTGACCGAAGAGGAAATGCGCCAGCTGCTGGCCCGCGCCCGCGAACGCTCCATGCCGGACCTGGAATTCGACGAGCTGGCGATCGACACCCTGATCGGCTATGCCGACGGCGATGCGCGCCGTTTCCTGAACCTGCTGGAGCAGACCAAGACCGCTGCCGCCACTGCCCGCACCGACAAGGTAACCGGCGAGTTTGTGCAAAACGCGCTGACCCTGAACGCGCGCCGCTTCGACAAGGGTGGCGACAACTTCTACGACCAGATCTCGGCCCTGCACAAATCCGTGCGCGGCTCCAATCCCGACGGCGCCTTGTACTGGTTCTGCCGCATGATCGACGGCGGCGCCGACCCGCGTTACCTGTCGCGCCGCATCGTGCGCATGGCCTGGGAAGATATCGGCCTGGCCGACCCGCGCGCCCTGACCATGGTCAACGACGCCGCCGAAACCTACGAACGCCTTGGCTCGCCGGAAGGCGAGCTGGCGCTGGCCCAGGCCGTGATCTACCTGGCCGTCGCCGCCAAGAGCAACGCCGGCTACAACGCCTACAACGCCGCCATGGCCTTTATCCGCCGCGATAAATCGCGCGAAGTGCCGGTCCACTTGCGCAACGCCCCGACCAAGCTGATGAAGGAGCTGGGCTATGGCCATGAATACCGCTACGCCCACGACGAACCGGACGCCTATGCCGCCGGCGAAACCTATCTGCCCGATGGCATGGCCGAGCCAGGCTGGTACCAGCCCGTCCCGCGCGGCCTGGAAACCAAGATCGCCGACAAGCTTGCCTACCTGCGCAAGCTGGACGAAGAGGCGCGTAAGCGAAACCCTTAGATAGTCTATTTACTTTCCCTCCGCCTGCCGTTAAAGTGTTGTAAATATTTTAATGGAGGGCGGGATGGTGCAGCGTCTGATAGTTGATGGGGTGACCGTGCATATCGACGGCGCTGGTGACGACGTCATCATGATGATCCACGGCTGGCCGCATGACCGCAGCCTGTGGGACGCCCAGGTCACTGCTTTCTCGTCCAACTACCGTTGCGTACGATTCACCTTCCCCCAGCGCGCCAAGGGCAGCCACACCATTGATGAGGTCTCCCGGCTGTACGCCGATACCGTGAATGCCGTCAACGGCGGCCGCCCCGTCATTTTGATGCTGAGCGACTGGGGTTGCGTATTCGGCTATCAATTTGCACTTCGCTATCCGGAGCTGGTCAGCAGGGTAATTAGCGTTGGTATAGGCGGTTCCAGCCAGATGACTTACCGCGCCTCCCTCGACTGGAAAACCCGGCTGCGCCTGGCTTTTGCCCACCGCCGCCTGGCGGCCGCCAGCGGCAACAGCCACTCCGCGCGTGAGGCAAGCTCCAAGTTGCAACTGCCCCACGTGGTGAGCTGGCTGCGCGCCAGTTCGCCTGCCGCGGGAACGCTGCCATTCAAGCTGCGCTGGCCCATGCTGTATATCTATGGCAAACACAAGCCATTCCACTTCCATACTCGCAGTTTCGAAGCCGCCGTGCAGGCCAAGCCCGACAACAAGGTGATCGCCTTCCGCAGCGGCCACTGGGTCATGCGCGAAGCACCGGAAGCCTTCAACAGCGCCGTCCTGGGCTGGCTGGCCCAGGTGAAGGCCGCATGATTTGCAATTGTTAGTCCGGCACTTTATAGTGCTGTAATGAAATTTTCCAAACTCATTTTCCTGCTGTCCTCGCTGACAGTTTCGCTGGGCGCCACCGCTGGTGAGCGACTCTATCTGCAAATCCCGGCAACATTCGCGCAGAACGCGCCCGTCATGCCCCGCATTAAGTCCGAATGCGACCTTGAGCGGGAAATGGCCGTCGGTGCGGAAGCCGGGATCAGCAAGCGCTACAGTCCCGTTACACTCGCCACCAAAGACGAAGACGTTGGCAACGATAAGTTGGTCAAGGTGACCATCCTATCCGTCGATGGCATTGGTGGCGGTATTTGGACGGGAGGCAAGTCGATGACAATTAAGGCCGAGCTCACGCAGGGCGAAGCTGTGCTGCGATCGAGGACGTTCCAGCGTGAGGCGGGCCACTCCGGCTTTTTCGGCGGCACTTGCGAGATGCTGCATAAAGTGACTCGTGCGCTGGGCTCCGACGTGGGCGTATGGCTGAAGAAAACCACCGACGATCCAACGTAACAACAGCATTTCAGCGTTTCATCCCGCGTTTTTTGCACTTCGTCGCAAGTGCAAGGCGGGGCAGGGAGCCTTTAGGTACAGTGTAACCATGGAAGCACGGAAGTACTTTAAACACTGACCTGAAGGAGAACATCATGAAAGCCCTGAAACACTTCGAAGCTACATTCGTTATCGCAGCCGCCCTGGCCATCGTGACCAGCTTCGCGACCGCCACCACCCCAGTGCTGCACGTAGCCGCCGACCCAGTGGTCGCAAAAGCAGACAGCAGCATTCCAACCGTGGTCGTGGCAGCGAAACGCCTGACCGCAGCCGAAAAAGCAGCACTGATCTGACAGCACGACGCCGGAGGGCGCAAAACTCGGTTGTTGTGCTGTCATCTTGGTACAATTGCTCCTTTCGACTAAACCTCGCAGCGGCAGCAATAACAACATGATTGACATCCAACTTCTCCGTAAAGACATTGATACTGTCGCCGCCAAACTGGCGACCCGCAAGTTCCAGCTCGACGTAGCTGGCTTCAATGCCCTGGAAGGCGAACGCAAGGCCATCCAGATGCGTACCGAAGAACTGCAAAGCAAGCGCAACTCGCTGTCCAAGCAGATCGGTATGATGAAGGGCAAAGGGGAAGACACCACCGCCGTGATGGCCGAAGTAGGCGGCCTGGGCGACGAACTGAAGGCCAACGAAGTGAAACTGGCCGACGTGCAGCTGAAGATGAACACCTTCCTGCAAGCTGTACCGAACCTGCCGCACGAATCCGTGCCAGCAGGCGCCGACGAAACGGGCAATGTGGAAGTCCGCAAATTCGGCACCCCGCGCAGCTTCGACTTCGAAGTCAAAGACCACGCCGACGTGGGCGCCCCACTGGGCCTGGACTTCGAGACCGCCACCAAACTGACCGGTTCCCGCTTCAGCGTCATGAAGGGCGGCATCGCACGCCTGCACCGCGCACTGGCGCAGTTCATGCTGAACACCCACACCGACAAGCACGGCTACACCGAGTGCTACACCCCGTACATGGTCAACGCCGAGTCCCTGATGGGCACCGGCCAGTTGCCTAAGTTCGAAGCCGACCTGTTCTCGGTGAAGAAGGGCGGCGCGGAAGGCGAAGGCCAGAACTTCTACCTGATCCCGACCTCCGAAGTGTCGCTGACCAATATGGTGCGCGACGAGATCGTGGCCGTCGAGACCCTGCCGATCAAGGTCACCGCTCACACCCCGTGCTTCCGCTCCGAAGCCGGTTCCGCCGGCCGCGACACCAAGGGCATGATTCGCCAGCACCAGTTCGACAAAGTTGAACTGGTCCAGGTGGTGCATCCTGAGAAGTCGTACGAAGCGCTGGAAGAAATGGTCGGCCACGCCGAATTCATCCTGCAGTCCCTGGGCCTGCCATACCGCGTAATGCAGCTCTGCACCGGAGACATGGGCTTCGGCGCCGCCAAGACCTACGACCTGGAAGTGTGGCTGCCGGCGCAGAACACCTACCGTGAGATTTCCTCGCTGTCGAACTGCGAAGCCTTCCAGGCCCGCCGCATGCAGGCGCGCTTCCGCAACGCGCAAGGCAAGCCGGAACTGCTGCACACCCTGAACGGCTCCGGCCTGGCAGTGGGCCGCACCCTGGTCGCCGTGCTGGAGAACTACCAGCAGGCCGACGGCTCGGTGGAGATTCCAGCGGTCCTGCAGCCATACATGGGCGGCCTGACCAAGCTCGTTGCATAAAGATGAAAATAGCCCTTCCATTTTCCGGAAGGGCTGCTATAATCTTGGCTCTCAACGGCGACCACCGTTGCTAGCAGTACCTGGAGAGGTGGCAGAGTGGTCGAATGTACCTGACTCGAAATCAGGCGTACGTTAAATCGTACCGTGGGTTCGAATCCCACCCTCTCCGCCAAGAACACTGAAAAAGCCCTTGTAAATCAAGGGCTTTTTCTTTTTTCTTCATCTGACTTCTACGGCCTATCCACCTTCCAGCGCACCGCAGTTCGAATCCCTCTCATTCCGCCATAATTGAAGGCTGACTCATAGCGTCTTGGCGAAGAATGGCGTCAACTGGGCTAATGCAGCCTCAACGAATTTCGGTACCCAGTAAGTCTCAATATGGGTTGCGCCTTCAATCTTGAACAGCGTCTTGTTCTTTGCGCCGGTAGCCTTGGCGAAAGCTTCCTCCGTCATGTACAGGCTATCGGCTCGGCTCCCCGCAATCATCAATAGTGGCTGCTCGATCAGCTCAATTTGGTCAGTGGCATCCCAGCGCATCAAATCCAGCAAGCTGCTCATTGTGTATCTAAAGGTTGATCCGGGGTGCGCGTGTGTTCGCCAATAGTATTCATACCCCTGTCGATACATCGCGAAAGGGAGGGCTGCGATCTGCTCGTCGGTCATGTTGGCGTCGCCCGCATAGATGATCTTTCCCCCAGCTTTCTCTTGAGCTCTCGCATCGGAAGCTTGCTTCAGACGTTGTTGTACCGTAGCGAGCTGTGAGTCTGCGAAGCCATTGCGGCGAACCCGTCCAGAATTGAACATGCTGAGCGTTGCAACTGATTTGAATCGCTTGTCCGACTTTGCGGCGGACAGCGAATAGCCACCGCCTCCACAGATACCAAACAGTCCAAGGCGTGCGGCATCGACACCGGGAAAGCGGGTGATGAAATCCGCCATGCCATGAATATCTTCGATTCTGAAAGTAGGTTTGTCCACGCTGCGAGGTTGACCGCCGCTACTACCCTGGTAAGCCGCATCCGCAGTGATGGTGATATAGCCGCGTTCAGCCATATGCTGGGCGTACAGGCCAGCAACCTGCTCCTTCACACCACCATTGGGATGTGCGACGACAATTGCGGCATATGATTTTTTTGGGTCGTACCCTGGAGGAGTGTAAACATTGGCGGCAATACTCAGGTCGTTGAGATTGTAGTGAACCGTGTGGATATTGACCTTTCCCGGTTCGTTCTTTGTGATCGCGCCATCGTAGGCGAGGGTGAATGGATTCTTTTTGAAGTCGGCCGCGATGCCTGCCTTCGCAAGCACGACGGACAGGACGGAAGCTCCAAGAATCTTATAAATGGTATTCATTTGATCTTCTCTGCAAGGAATTGCGACACGTGATCGGCAATCTGGGTGTTGTTGAGGTCGGACATCAGAAAATGGGTGTTGCCGCGTATGCCGATCTCGGGAAGATGTACGAGACGAGCATCGCCTCCATGCCTGTTGATAGCGGCGACCCACAGGCGGGCCATCGCGAGTCGCACACGCCAGTTGTCCTGACCGCGTTCGGAGGTTGGCTGTTCTGGAAAGTTGTCGCCGTAGTAGATGACGATCGGTATCCGGGTGAGCTTCTGGAAATCTTCTGGCGACACGGTTTCTGGCGATAGCGTTCCCGCAGCGCTCGGCATCGCGGGTGGCAATTCGCCGTGTGGGAAGATGAATCCGCTACCCGGCTCAAAGGCCACAATCGCTTTAACATTGGGGTTCTTGATCGCTGTCAGCCAACCGGGCCCGCCGCCCTGCGAATGTGTGAACAGGATCGCTGGCCCGATCTTGGTGAATAGCGCGGACATGGCATTCGAAATGACGCCAGCGTCATAAGAACCAGTGTTAGGCGTAACTGAGCGGAAGAACTGGTTGAGCGTTTCCGGCTTGCGGTCAAACTGCACGTTGTCGAAGTAGTTTGGCCATTTTCCAAGGCGGAATTGGTCGAAGAAAAGCTGATCGTTTGGCACCGGCTCAATCGTTATTGCGACCATGCTGTTGCCGGCCCGCCCCCGGCGTGGCTGGTCAACCAGATAAACGGGGAAGCCCCGACGCAAGAACATCGTCTGGAAACCTTCGCGCCCATCCGAGGTGGTTTCCCAGCTACGCGCCGATTGGAACGCGCCATGCAGCATGACGATGGGTAAAGCCTTCGCATTCTGCGGAATCTGGTAGAAGGCGTAGAGGTGATCCCCGTGGAAGCTTTGTCCCGTTGCGGTCGGTTTGTTGTTGTCGTAGATGCCGTCGTTCTTATGTTGGGCCCCACCTACTGCAAAGCTGCCTTGGGTTTGGATCATCAAGGGTTCCAGAGCGCCGCCGCGTCCATCGGATGGGGCAGCGCACCCGCTGAGCAAAGCCGCCATGGCGATGACAACGGCGATTAATGATGTGGCTTTGATTTTCATTCTTAACCTTTCGTTGTTGCGGCAAGGGCCTGCGTAAGTGCGTCTTTCGCGCGGCTGGCGCTATCTGGATTGCCAAGCGTTGAGAGGATTTGAATCAGTTGCCGTAGCTGTGCGACGCTCAGGCCCACGCGCATGCTGGCTCGCATGTGGGAACGTAGCTGTGCCTCGACGCCAGGCATGGCAGCGAGTGCTCCGAGCGTGGCTAGTTCCCGGCTCTGCCAATCCAGGTTGTCGCGTTCGAAGATGTCGCCGAATAAATGCGTTTGGAGGAATTGGTTGATGACAGGCGCGAAGTCGAATAGCGGACCCTGTACCGCTCCTCCAGAGATTTCGGCCTGATTTGCTTTGCCTTTCGCAAGGAGAGCACTCCCAGTCGCGGTTGCTTTGCTTGGTTCGCGGCCCGGCTCATCATGGATTCCGCGTTGTTTACGGGCGTTGACAACTTTCATTAACTCGCCGAGCGCGTTGAGACTCTTTGGAAATCCCGCATAGGCATAAAGCTGTATCAGGACCTCCTTAATTTCACTGACTGTCATCCCCGCATCGAGCCCTTTGTTTATTGCGGCGTTGAGTTTTTGCATATCGCTGCTAGCCATGAAGGATGCGATCAATGGAATGGCCTGCTGTTTTGCCGAAAGCACTTCCGCGGAGGGACGTGCGGGTTCGTTCGCCGCGGTTAATCCCGCGCTAACAAGTGCGGCTTGATATTCCTGGTCCGACACCTTGGTTTGCCAGGCGACCGAGTTCCCGTCCAATTTTTCGGCGATCGCGACATGGGCCATGGATCCTTGGGAGGCCGCCCCATGCCAATAGCGTACGTTGGCAGGAATCGTGGCGACGTCGCCGGGGCGCATTGCGCGGGCCGGCTGCCCCTCTTGCTGAACCAGGCCCATACCGTCTGTCACGATCAGGGTTTGACCTAGCGGGTGAGTGTGCCAAGCGGTTCGGGCACCAGCCTCAAAGGTCACGATCGCGCCGCCCGAGCGTCCTGGTGACGATGCCTGGAAAGGTGTGCTGATTCGGACTATGCCGGTAAAGACGTCTGCTGAACCTGCGGTAGTCGACATGGTGGCGGCAGCACGTACTTCTACAACGGACGTCGGTTCTTCCGCTTGCGCCGATGAAACAGCCACCAGTCCGCCTACAAGAATACAAAGAAATGACCTCACAAAGATCTCTCCGTCAATGGGATTGAGTTCTGCCTCGCGGCGAAACGATGAACGTCCAGGACACACAAAGCGCCAATGCAAACAAAAGGGCTGCAACGTCCATCACCGCTGAAATTCGATGAGAAAGTGCCTGGCTGTCTTCTGCGCCGGCGGGTGCCGCGTTGGCGAAGATGAACACCAATAAGCCAAGCCCAAGTGCGCCACCTATTTGATGGGCGACGTTGACAAGGCCGGACGCAGCGCCTGCGTCTTCGCGGCTGACACCAGCCACTCCGGCGGCCGTCAAAGGCCCCAGCAGCAGGCCCTGGCCCAGCCCGATAAGAAGCATGGGCGGCGCGACATTGGTCCAGTACAGGGCATTGGCATCGGCCTGGCCTAACCAAAGCAGACCCGCGATGCCCAATGAAAGACCAACCAGGATGAGCCGCTCATGGCCGAAGCGTCTTGCCAACTTGGGTACCGCAATTGCGGCCGCAAAGTTTGGCAGGGTTACCGGCAAAAATGCGAGGCCAGCCTGCAGAGGGCGCAGATGCAATACGCTTTGGAGGAACTGGGTGGAGAAGAACCAGAAACCGACGGCGCCGCCAAGGAATAGCATTCGAGCGAGGTAAGCGCCCGCACGGTTTCGATTGGCCAGCAAGCGAAGTGGAAGGATGGGCTGAGGAACCTTGCGCTCGATCAGGACGAATATGGCGGTCATTACCACACCACCGAGCAGTGAGGCTTGCGCTACTAAGTCATGCCAGCCGGATTCCGCCGCCTGTACAAGGCCGTATACAAGAGAAGTCATTCCCATGGTGGAGAAAATGGCGCCCATCGCATCGAGTTGACCGGGCCGCAACGGTGTTTCGACGATATGCCGCCGTGCGGCGAAGATCAGCAGCAAACCGATGGGAAGATTGATGAAGAATCCCGCCCGCCACGACAGCAGGTCGGCGAACAAACCTCCCAGCACCAGGCCCAGTGTCGCGCCGACGCCAGCCGCAGCGGCATACAACGACAAAGCGCGGGTGCGTTCGGGACCCTCGGCGAAGTTCGTGGACAGCAGGGCCAGCGTGGACGGCGCCAGCACTGCTGCACCAACGCCTTGGATAGCACGTGCTACGAGCAACCACGTCGCCGACTGGGCAGCGCCAATCGCCATGGAAGCCAATGTGAATAGAGTCAGGCCCACGATGAACATACGTCGCCGGCCGAGGATATCGCCGGCCCGCGCGCCGAGCAAAAGCAGACCGCCGAAAGCAAGGGTGTATGCATTGGTCACCCATGAAAGCTGCGCCGCGCTGAAGCCGAGGCTAGCCTGAATACGTGGAAGGCCTGTGATGACGATTGAGATGTCGACCACGATCATCAGGTAGCTGGCGACGATGATCGCCAACACCTTGTTTGAACTTTGTGTCGGCGGATGTACTGCAAGGTTAGTCATGGCCATCGTTCAGATGTCCAGTTTGCGCTCGGACATCCACTTGACGATTGCCGGATCCCGGTGCGAGAAGAAGCTGCTGGTGTTGGTGTCGAGAGTCTGGATGCCTGCCATGTCCGCGTCATCGAGTTCGAAGTCGAAGATGGAGATGTTTTCCAACATGCGCTCCTTGCGCACTGATTTCGCCAGCGAGACGATGCCGCGCTGCGTTAGCCACCGAAGCACTACCTGGCCAACCGTTTTTCCGTGACGCGCGGCGATGCCCAGCAGCACCTCGTTTTGGAAAAACCCATTGCGACCTTCCGCGAACGGAGCCCATGCTTCGGCCTGCACCCCGATATCCTTCATGAACGAGGCGCTCTCCAATTGTTGCTGGAATGGATTTACTTCGACCTGGTTGACCGCAGGCGGGATCTCGTTGAAAGCCTGGATATCCATCAGGCGGTCCGGATGGAAGTTGCTGACGCCAATGGCGCGCAGCTTCCCTGCGCGATAGGCGTCCTCCATCGCGCGCCACGAGCCATGGACATCCCCGAATGGCTGGTGGATCAAGTAGAGGTCCAGGTAGTCGAGCTGCAGCCGGCGCAGTGATTTCTCAATGGCTTGCTGCGTACGCTCGTAGCCTGTCTCCTGGACCCAGAGTTTGCTGGTTACGAAGAGTTCCTCGCGCGGAATCCCGCTCGATTGAAGGCCTTTGCCGACTGCCTCTTCATTCATATAGGAAGCTGCAGTATCAATCAGTCTGTAGCCGGTTTCGATAGCGTCGACGACGCTGCGTTGGCACTCGCTGGCGTCAGCAATCTGGAAGACGCCATAGCCGGCGATAGGCATTTCGAGGCCGTTGTTCAATGTGACATGTTTCATAAGTCGGTTTCATTGGTCGGTGATGGGAGTTCACTTTAGTCAATCGACTGACATCTGAATAGTGATAAATCGGTTGATTTATCCGCATCAAACTGATGATAATTGCCCGAGGAGGATGCGCTTATGGCAATCAACGAGCTTCGGTCAATCACGACCTTCATTAAGGCCGCAGAGCTGGGCAGCCTGCGCAAAGCTGCGCAAGACTTGGGTATAAGCCCACAGGCAGCAAGCAAAGCGCTCTCCCAACTGGAGGCCCATCTGGACGCCCGCCTGTTTCATCGCACTACGCGGATGATGTCACTGACCGACGCCGGTCAGCGTTTGCTTGAAGACGTACAACCGGCCGTACTGGGCATGCAGCGCGCCCTGTTGAATGCGAAAACAGCAAGGGATGAGTTCGCCGGACCGTTGCGAATTGCTGGTCCCCGGTCGACGTTCCAGCCGATACTTTGGCGCCTGGTCGAGGAGTTTTGCGAAATGCACCCGGGTATTCAGCCTGACATTTTGCTGGAAGATCGCGTTGGCAACTGGGTGGAGGATCGTGTCGATGTAGGGTTCCGGCTTGGGCGATCTCCTCACGAAGGTGTCATTGCGCGCCGGCTGTTTCCCCTGCAGTTGGTGACTTGCGGTGCTCCAGCCTATTTCGAACAGCATGGTGTGCCGAAGAATCTGGGGGCATTGTCATCGCATCGCTGCAGTGCATTCAGGAATCCCGGTACGGGTAAGGTCGTTCCTTGGCATGTAAAGCTCGGCGAGCAGACCGTGGACCAACCGGTCGTACCCGCAATTTGCAGCAATGATGAATTGTTCGAACTTCAGGCTGTCCTTGCCGGCAAAGTGCTGGCGCAGTTGGCCGGAGTGACTGCGGCGCCCCTAATCAGGTCAGGCCAGTTGGTCCCCATCCTTCTTGATCACATGCCGGACATCGCCAGTTACTTCGTATACTTTGGCAGTAAAACCTCTCAACCGGTCCGGGCACGCGCGTTTATTGATTTGGCGGTTCAAAGATTGGCGGACAATCCGGATTATGTACTAGGCAAGGACGAATTATTAAGTGCCCAAAGAAGGGCAAGTCGCGCAATGGGTGAATAATGTGACAGTCATCGGGCCGCACGAAAGGTAGATCAAATGCTGCCGGGGCGCAGCGCAATCGGCGCTCCGTTGCGTACTGCCGTCAATTCCGCCACGATGGCGACGGCAATTTCCGGCGGCGTATGGCTGCCGATGGGCAGGCCGATAGGGCCATGCAGGCGCCCCAGTTCCTCGGAAGAGAAGCCGAAGTGGTGCGTGAGCCGCTCGCGCCTCCTGCTGTCGTTGAGGCGAGAACCGACTGCGCCAACATAAAAGGCGGGCGACCGCAAGGCCTCCAGCAGTAGCATGTCGTCCAGCTTGGGATCATGCGTCAGCGCCACGACGGCGCAGCGTGAATCCGGGCGCATGGATAAGAAGGCGTCATCAGGCATGGAGGTGACAATCCTGGTGCCCGGCACACGCCATTCGGCGCCATATTCTTCGCGCGGCTCGCATAGCGTGATCTCGTAACCAAGTGCCTGCGCCATCTGGGCAAGGTAGTAGGAAATTTGGCCTGCGCCGACGACGAATAAGCGCCATTGCGGGCCGTGGACCGTTTGCAGTTGCTGGCCGTCCCAACTCAGTGTGTCGGCGCGCTGCGCCTCACCCAGTGTTGTGCTGCCCTGCGCCAGGTTCACTTGCCGCAGCACCAACTCGCCACGCTCCAGCCGCGCCGCAAGTTCATCCAGTTGCTCTGCGTCCAGCTGAGGTTCTACCACCAGTTGCAGCGCTCCGCCACACGGCAGGCCAAAGCGCGCCGCCTCGTCCTGGGTGACGCCGTAATCCAGGCTGAATGGCAGGTGCTCGCCCAGGCGGCCGTCGCGCATGCGGGCAATGATATCGTCCTCAACGCAACCTCCTGATACCGAGCCAACCGCCACACCGTCGTCACGTATCACCAGCCATGAACCGGCAGGGCGGGGCGCGGAACCCCAGGTGTGCGCTACCGTGATCAGAGCGTAACGCCGTCCTTCGGCCGCCCAGCGGCGGGCGGCCTCTAATACCTGTAAATCGACACTCTCCATCAGGCCTTCAACTCCTCCGTGCGGATCGGCAGGCTGCGTACCCGTTTTCCGGTGGCGGCAGCCAGTGCGTTTGCCAGAGCCGGGGCGAGTGGCGGCACGCCAGGTTCGCCAATGCCGGTTGGCTTCTCGGCGGACGGGACGATATGAACTTCCACCTTGGGCATTTCGTTGATGCGGATAGGTGCGTAGTCGTGGAAGTTGGACTGCTCGACTGCACCGGCCTTCAGCGTGATGGCGCCATGTAACGCCGCCGACAAGGCAAAGCCGACGCCTCCTTCAACCTGCGCGCGCACGACGTCCGGATTGACGACCATGCCGCAGTCGACAGCGCAAACGACGCGATCGACAGTGAAGCTGCCATCGGCTCCCACGGTCACTTCGGCCACTTCGGCGACGTAGCTGCCAAAGGCTTCATGAACCGCGATGCCGCGTCCGCGCCGCGTGCCGTCGGCGCCTGCCGGCAATGGCTTGCCCCAGCCGGCTTTTTCGGCGGCGAGCTTCAGTACGCCGGCGTGGCGCGGATGCTTGTCGAGCAGGGCGAGGCGGTAGGCCACCGGGTCTTGGCCGGCGGTGTTTGCCAGTTCGTCGATAAAGGTTTCGGTGGAATAGGCGGTGTGGGTCGAACCGACCGATCGCCACCAGTGCACCGGCACCGGAATATCGGACGGCGAGTGCAACTCGACGCGCATCGCAGGAATACCATACGGCAGGTTTGCCGCCCCCTCGACGGAAACGGCATCAATGCCATCCTTGATCATACCGCTGAAGACCGTACCGGCCAGGATCGACTGGCCGACCAGGCGGTGGCGCCATGCGGTGGGACGGCCATCCTCGCCAAGCGCGGCTTCCAGCGCATGGTGGAAAGCAGGGCGGTAATAGGCGCCGCGCATGTCGTCTTCGCGCAGCCAGACCATCTTGATGGGCGCTCGGGACTTGCTGGCCCTGGCGATCTGCACCGCCTCCAGCACGTAGTCCGCGTCTTTGCTGGCACGGCGGCCGAAACTGCCGCCGGCGTAGAGCATGTTGATCTTCACTTTCTCCGGAGGGATGCCAAGCAGCGCGGCAACCGCTGGCTGGTCGATGGACTGGAACTGCGCGCCGTACCACAGCTCGCATTCGTTCTCGCCAATGCGAACGACGCAGTTCAGCGGCTCCATCGCCGCATGGGCGAGGTAGGGGAAGTCGTAGGATGCGCGCAGCACGCGGCCAGAATGCGCGAAGGCAGCGTCGGCATCTCCCGAGTTGTGTGCCACCAGGCCAGGCTGCGGCGCCAGCGTGTGGAAGCGCGCGAAGATTTCCTCGCTGCCCAGCTTGAAGGCTTTGGATTCATCCCATACGATCCTGAGCGCGTCGCGGCCCTTCTTCGCGCTCCAGGTGTCGTGTGCCAGCACGGCTACGCCGGTCGGCATTTGCACCACGCTGACCACGCCTTTGATGGCTTTGGCCTTGCTGGCATCGAAGGATTTGACGGTGGCGCCAAAGCGCGGCGGGTGTGCGACCACGGCAGTCAGCATGCCGGGAAGGTGCACGTCCTGGGTGAATTGCGCGCGGCCATTGACCTTGTCGGCGCTATCCTTGCGCGGCGCGTGCTTGCCGATCAACTTGAAGTCCGCAGGCGATTTCAGCGGCACGTCGGCCGGTACCGGCAACAATGCCGCGGCCGGCGCCAGTTCACCAAAAGTGGCTTTGTGCCCGCCGTGCGTGACCACGCCTTCACTTACCCGGATCTCGCCGGCCGGGACTTTCCAGTGTGCGGCGGCGGCCGACACCAGCATGGCGCGAGCGCTGGCGCCAGCCTTGCGCATCTGCTCCCAGGAATTGGCCATGGCGGTGCTGCCGCCAGTGCCCTGGAACGGGCCGAATGCGAGGTTGTTGTAGCGGCGCGCGTCGGCCGGTGCGCCTTCCACGCGAACCTGGGACCAGGCCGCGTCCAGTTCTTCAGCGACCAGGGTGGCCAGGCCGGTGTAAGCACCCTGGCCCATTTCAACGTGTTTGGCGATGACGGTTACAGTGCCGTCCGTTCCGATGCGAACGAAGGCATTCGGTTCGAATTCAGGCGCGCCGGCAGCGGCAGGAACAGCGGCTTGCGTGCCGGGCAGGTAGATGGCCAGCGTCAGGCCGGCGGCTGCTTGCACGGCGCTGCGCAGGAAGTCGCGGCGGCTGCCGTTTTCAATGCGAGGGGAAGTGATGGTCATACCAGCTCCTGTGCAGCTTCGTGGATGGCGGCGCGGATGCGCACGTAGGTGGCACAGCGGCAGATATTGCCCGCCATGGCAGCGTCAATATCGGCGTCAGATGGCTTGCGATTGCCTTCCAGCAGGGCGACAGCGCTCATGATCTGGCCGGACTGGCAGTAGCCGCACTGCACCACGTCGAGTTTTTTCCAGGCATCCTGCACCACCTTGCCAATGCGCGCGCGGTCGACGCCTTCGATAGTGACGATTTTTTTGCCGACTGCCGCGGATACCGGCGTGCTGCAGGAACGAATCGGTGTGCCATCCAGGTGCGCCGTGCAGGCGCCGCACAAGCCCATGCCGCAGCCATATTTGGTACCAGTCAGCTGCAGCTTATCGCGCAGGACCCACAGCAATGGGGTATCGGCTGCGACGTCAACGCGTGTCGTCGTGCCGTTGATATTCAGTGTGATCATTCCGTACTCTCCGCTCTGATGGAAATGCAAGCTTGCATTCTAGGGAGCGGGATTTCACAACTGATAGCACGATTCCACCGATTTCTTGCCTGATCCTCTTTGGCGTATCAGGCTGCGGCGGCTTCGCGCCGCATGGTCTCGATATCGCGCTTGGGCGGTGCACCGAACAGGCGGCTGTATTCGCGGCTGAACTGCGATGGGCTCTCATAGCCGACCTTGAATGCTGCACTGGCGGCGTCCAGCTGCTCGTTCAGCATCAGGCGGCGCGCCTCATTCAGGCGCAGCCATTTTTGGTACTGCAAGGGGCTCATCGCCGTCAGCTGGCGGAAATGCAGGTGCAGGTTGGATGCGCTCATTTTGACGTGAGCCGCCAGGTCGTCGACGCGTAAGGGCTGCGCGTAGTGCAGGCGCAGCCAGTCGAGCGCACGTGCGATGCGGAAGCTCTGGCTGCCGGTGGAAGCGATCTGGCGCAGGCGTGCGGACTGGTCGCTGAGCAGCAGTCGGTAGTGGATTTCACGTTCAATTAACGGCGCCAGCACGGGCAGGGATTCCGGTTCGTCCAGCAGTGCGATCAGGCGCCGGAATGGATCCGCCAGAGCGGGCGTCAGGCTGCCGATAGCCGCCAGGCCCTGGCTGGAACTGTCGGCCGGCGCCGGTAGCTTGCTGTGCGTCGACAGTTCGGCGATGGTGCGCAGGTCAAGCTTGTAGACCAGGCCGAGGCAAGGCTGCCCGGGGCTTGCTTCCAGCACCTGCGAGCTGCCGGGGAGGTTGAGCGCAGTCACCATGAAGCGCTGCGCGTCATAGCGGTAGTTTTGCTCGCCGATGACCAATTGCTTGGCGCCTTGGGCGACCATGACGATGCTGGGCTCAATCAGGCAGACGTGCGGCGTGGTCGGCGCATTGCGCCGGTACAGGTACAGATTGGCAATGGGGGACTGGTAGTCTTCCTGGTCCACAGTCCATTGTGCGATAGCGTCAGCCAGGGTTTTCATGCGGCTAGCATAACATCGCAGCCGGATTCATTCATGAGCCGGATTGATAAGGCCATGCAAATACCACAGCGTTTTAGCCGTGCTTTTCTCTTTATGATGCGGCCTTTAAGTTTTTAAAGGAAGCTTGCCATGACGGTCAAAGCATATGGCGCCCACGCTGGCGACCAACCCCTCGTCTCCATGGATATCACCCGCCGCGAGCCGGGCGCACACGATGTGCTGATCGATATCGCCTTCTGTGGCGTTTGCCATTCCGACCTGCATACCGTGCGTGCGGAATGGGCAGGCACGCAGTTCCCTTGTGTTCCAGGCCATGAAATCGTTGGCCGCGTAGCCGCGGTCGGCGCCCATGTGAGCAGTCACACAGTTGGCGACCTGGTTGGCGTGGGCTGCATGGTGGACAGCTGCAAGCACTGCCAGGACTGCGATGAAGGCCTTGAGAATTATTGCGACAATATGGTCGGTACTTACAACGGCCCGACCGCGGATCTTCCAGGTTGGACCATGGGCGGTTACTCGCAACAGGTTGTGGTGCACGAGCGCTATGTGCTGCGCATCCGCCATCCGGAGCAGGACCTGGCAGCGGTGGCGCCATTGCTTTGCGCCGGCATCACAACTTATTCGCCATTGCGGCACTGGAGTGCCGGCCCAGGCAAGAAGGTAGGCGTGGTCGGCATCGGCGGCCTGGGCCACATGGGCATCAAGCTGGCGCGTGCCATGGGGGCGCATGTGGTGGCGTTCACCACTTCGGAATCGAAGCGCCAGGATGCACTGGCCCTCGGCGCCAACGAAGTCGTCATATCGCACAATCCGGCGGAAATGGCATCCTATGCCCAGAGCCTGGACTTCATCCTCAATACGGTAGCGGCCCCGCATGACCTCGATGCTTTCCTGGTTCTCCTGAAGCGTGATGGGACTATGACGCTGGTCGGCGCGCCTGCGACGCCGCATCCGTCACCCAATGTCTTCAACCAGATCATGAAGCGCCGCGCCATCGCCGGTTCGATGATCGGTGGTATTCCCGAGACACAGGAGATGCTGGATTTCTGTGCCGAACACGGCATCGTGGCCGATATCGAGTTGATCCGTGCTGAAGAAATCAACGCCGCCTACGAACGCATGCTCAAGGGGGACGTCAAGTACCGCTTCGTGATCGACAACGCGACGCTGGCGAAATGAACCCGGTTACGATGACGGCAAATGCCCGAGCGCCGGCGCGGGAGGCGTGGGGCGCGGTGCTGGCGATGGCGCTCGGTGCTTTCGTGCTGGTGGCATCCGAATTCATGCCGGTCAGTTTGTTGACGCCTATCGCCGCCGACCTGCATATCACCGAGGGTCAGGCCGGGCAGGCAATCTCGATCTCCGGCGCTTTCGCCCTGCTGGCCAGCCTGTTCATTGGTTCGCTGGCGGGGCGGCTGGACCGCAAGCTACTGCTGCTGTCCATGACGGTGCTGATGATGGTTTCGGGATCGGTGGTGGCGTTCGCACCGAATTACCTGGTCTTCATGTCGGGTCGGGCTCTGATCGGCGTTGCCATCGGCGGCTTCTGGTCGCTCTCGGCGGCGACTGCAATGCGCCTGGTTCCCGAGCCGCAGGTGCCGCGCGCGCTGGCCATCGTCAATGGCGGCAATGCGCTGGCCACCGTCATCGCCGCGCCGCTGGGCAGTTTTCTCGGCGCGAGCATCGGCTGGCGTGGCGCTTTCTTTTGCGTGGTGCCTGTCGCGGCGCTGGCCTTCGCATGGAAGTTCGCCAGCCTGCCTGCCATGCGCAGCGAGGCGGAGCAGGGCAGCGGCAAGGTGTTCCGTTTGCTGGCACGGCCGGTGGTGGCCTGGGGAATGCTTGCGGTAAGCCTGTTCTTTATGGGGCAGTTTGCCTTGTTCACTTACTTGCGCCCATTCCTGGAGAGCGCAACGCAACTCAGTGTATCTGGCCTGTCGCTGATGCTGCTGTTGATGGGTGTAGCGGGTTTTGCTGGCACTAGCCTGATTGGCAGGTTCCTCGGGGATAGGCTGTATCGCACGCTGGTTGTGATTCCGCTGGTGATGGCGGCGATCGCCGTTGCTCTGGTTACATTCGGCAGTAGCCGGGAAGCGGTGATGCTGTTGCTGGCGGCCTGGGGCCTGTTCGGCACCTCGGCACCGGTCGGCTGGTGGACCTGGCTGGCGCGCACTTTGCCGAGCGATGCCGAAGCAGGCGGCGGGCTGATCGTGGCCGTTGTCCAGTTGGCGATCATGCTGGGCGCCACGGTTGGCGGTCTGGTGTTCGATGCCCACGGCTATTGGGCTACCTTCTATATGAGTGGTGCCTTGCTGGTAGCAGCCGCTGTCACGGCCTGGCTGGCGGCGCGGGCCAGCCGCACTGCCATCAGCCCTTGAACCTGATCGCCTCGATCACCAGCGCCAGTGCGCGTGAAGAATTGCGCCGGCTTGGGTAGAACGCATGCAGACCTGGGAAGGAAGGGCACCACTCCTGCATGACGCTGACCAGGTGGCCCGCGTCCAGGTGCCCGCGAACCATGTTCTCCGGCAGGAAGGCGATGCCGCAACCGGCCAGTGCTGCATCGAGCATCGGATAGACACTGGTGAACAGGGCTTGGCCGCGCAGCCGCGCTTCAATCGGACGACCCTGGTCCAACAGCTCCCAGGCATAGATCCCTCCGCTGCTAGGCAGCCGCAGGCAGATGCAGTTGTGGCGCATCAGTTCCTGTAGCGAGCCTGGGGCAGGGTGTTGCCTGAAATAAGCCGGCGAGCCGACGATCAGCATTGGCACATCCGCCGTCAGGCGCACTGCAACCATATCCTTTTCCACCTGGTCGCCATGGCGTACTCCAATATCGTAGCGCTCCGCAGCGATATCGATCAGGCGGTATTCCGAATTGATTTCGACATTCAGGTCCGGGTACTGCAGGAGCAATGGCGCGATGCGCGGCCATAGCACGGTATTGACGGTGTGGTCGATAGCGGTGATGCGCACCGTGCCGGACGGCTTGTCGCCAAGGTCGCTGATGGCCGTAATTTCTGCCTCAATTTCTTCCAGACGGGGCGCCACATTTTGCAGTAACCGCTCGCCGGCTTCAGTCGGCGAAACACTGCGTGTAGTGCGCGTCAGCAGGCGCACGCCAAGCCGGCTTTCCAGGGAGCGGATGATGTGGCTAAGCGCCGACTGCGTCATGCCAAGCTTCGCTGCGGCTCGGGTGAAGCTTCGCTCCCTGGCAACAGCAAGGAAAACAAGGATATCGCTGATGTTATCGCGCGCCATTCGGTGGTCCGGTGTTGATTTGGGCCAATAATACACCCCGGCTACGGCCCAAGGGGCGTGATCTTAGAAGCTGATCCGGAAGCTCGATGCCATGCCAGTCGGCAGCGTGGCCGGCACCTGGATCGTCAGCACCTCATCGGACTGCTCCCAGCGCATCGGCTGCGTGCTGCCCAGCAGCGTGACGGACTTCACCGGGCGGGACTCCAACCCTGCTTTCCGGCCCAGTGATTGGATGCGCACCGCGGCAGCCGGCGTGCCAAGGGTGATGGCATAGAGCGCTCCGTCTTTGGTGGTAAAGCGAATGTCTTGCGGCGTGTAGGCGGCGTTCTCGTTGAAGTGGCCGGACAAGGCCTTGGTCGGTCCCTCGCCAAACACCTTCCAGGGGCGCGTCCCGTAGATCGCGTCGCCGTTGACCGCCATCCATTCGGCCATCTCCTGCAGGAAGCGCATCGGCTCCGGCGGCAAACTGCCGTCCGGGTACTGCACCACGTTCAGCAGCAGGTTGCCGTTCTTGCTGACGATATCGGCCAGCATATGCACCACTTCGCTGGTGCTCTTGTATTTGTAGCCTTCGCTGTAGAACCAGTCGCCGATCGAGGTGTCGGTTTGCCACGGCAGGGGATTGATACCGCCCATCACGCCACGTTCCATATCCTGCACGCCGGCCTCGCGGATGAATTCACCGGAGCCGATGTCCTTGTGGTTGTAGACCGCCTCCAGTTTGCCGCCGTGGTTGGCGATGCTGGCGTTGTAGAAGTTGGCCAACAGGGTGCGGCCCACCTTATCGAAAGGAATGCCGCCGTCGGAATAGAGCAGGTCGGGTTGATAGCGCGTCACCAGGTCGGTGATGCGGTTGAACCACTCCTGGTGGAAGCGCGCATCGCTGGTGTACCAGGTGCTGGAATCGCGGTAGGGCTGGCCGGTCGGGCGGTGATACAGCGCCGCATATTTCGGATCGGCGCCGTCATACGGTACCCCAAACATGGGCCAGATCTGGTCGTAGCCATGGTTGGGCGCCCACCAGGCGTAGCTGGCGCCAAGGTGTTCGGAAACGCCAAAGCGCAGGCCGGCCTTGAGGGCGGCCTTTTTCCAGTCGCCGACGATGTCGCGTTTCGGGCCCATCTTGACGGCGTTCCATTCGTGGTAGCGCGAGTCCCACAGGTCGAAATTGTCGTGGTGGACGCCCATGCTGACGAAGTAGCGTGCGCCGGCCTTTTTGTACAAGGCCATCAATGCATTCGGGTCGAACTTCTCCGCTTTCCAGAGCGGAATGATGTCCTTGTAGCCCGACTTGGATGGGTGGCCATAGTGTTCAAGATGGTGTTTGTATTGGTCGGTGCCGTAGATGTACATATTGCGCGCATACCAGTCGCCGGCGCGCGGTACCGATTGCGGCCCCCAGTGCGACCAGATGCCGAACTTCGCATCACGGAACCAATCGGGGGTCTGGTAAGCCTTAAGTGATGCGGCATCGGCCCGGAATGGCCCGGATACGGTACTTAGCTGGACGGGAAATTCTTCGGCGTGGACTGCCGGGATGGGCATCAAGCCAAGCAGTGGGGCGGCAAAGGCGAGCAGCGTGGTGCGGCGATTCGGCATTGGATTGTTCTCCGGATTCTGTGAATTTCTATTGACGGGGAAAGAGTAGGGACAATCTGCTGCCCGGGCAAGCGATAGCAGGGCTTTTTGGGCGAGAGTGCGAAATATCGTTGGTCCGCTTGATAACTTTCGCAATTGCCACCCCTCTGTAGCTACTCGCACAATGGAACGATCCACTTTGTCCAGAGACGCAAAGAATGATATCGCCAACAAAGAAGTACAACCGCCTAGGATTCAAGCGCGCACTGTTCGGCGGGCTGGGTGCATTTGCGATTGCCGCAAGCATGCCGTCCGCAGCGGCCACACCGGCTCCCACTTTCGCCGCGATTTTCGGCGATCATGCGGTACTGCAGCGCGACCGGCCAATTGAGGTATGGGGAAGGGCACAGGCAGCAACTGTGGTCAACGTTAAGCTGGGCAGCGAAACTGTGCAGGCCACCGCCGACAGCGCCGGGAAATGGCGGGCGCAGCTGCCGGGCATGCCGGCAGGCGGCCCCCACGTGCTGAGCGCCAGTACGGACGGCGGCACGACCACCTTGCATGACGTCCTGGTGGGCGATGTCTTCCTCTGCGGCGGGCAATCGAATATGGAACTGGCGATGGCCAACGCGACCAATGCGCCGATGGACGTGGCATTCTCCGCCAACCCGAACATCCGCTTTGCCAATATTCCCCGTGACAGTTCCGCCCAGCTTCATGAAGAATTCAAGACCGCTCCGCAATGGCAGGTGGCGGGCCCGCAGAGTACCGGGCAGGCCTCCGCGGTGTGCTATTACATGGCCCGCAGCTTGCATCGCCAGTACAACATCCCGGTAGGTTTCATCAACGCCAGCTGGGGCGGCAGTTCGATCCAGAGCTGGATCAGCGGTGAATCGATGCGCAAGCTCCCCAGCTATGGCCGGGCGCTCGACGTGGTCAATAAATACGCAAGCGATGTGGCGGCGGGCATGCGGGCCGAGGAAGAACGGCAGGAAGCATGGTGGGCCGGCGTGGATCCCAAGGCCCGTGCGCAGCATGCCTGGGCCAGCCCGAAATTCGACGACCGTGGCTGGCCGAGCATGGAGCTGGGACAGCGCTGGAGCGAATCCGGCATCGAAGCGGTCAGGAAGCATCGCGGCGTCGCCTGGTTCCGGACGACGGTGGAATTGACCGCGCAGCAGGCCGCTGGCGCGACGCATTTGCAGCTCGGCCAGATCGCCACCGCCGACTCGACCTGGGTCAACGGGGTGTGGGTCGGCGCCAATACCAACTGGTGGTCGGGACGCGACTATGCGCTGCCGAAGGGCGTGCTCAAGGCCGGGAAAAACGTCGTCGCCGTGCGCGTCCTGGACGACGATAACGGCGGTGGTATGGTGAGTCCGGCCGACCAGCGCGCCTTGCGTGCGGACGACGGCACAAGAATCGTATTGCCATCGCGCTGGAAGTACCAGATCGGTTCCCACGTGAACGCCAGCCAACCGCCGACCCCGTGGGAGCCTCCGACCAGCCTGACCACGCTGTACAACGGCATGATCGCTCCGCTGCGAGGGTACAAGTTCAAGCTGGTGGCGTGGTACCAGGGCGAAGCAAACGCCGGTGCGGCGGATGAATACCGTACTTTGCTGCCGCTCCTGTTCGAGGATTGGCGCAAGACCTTTGCCCAGCCTGAGCTGCCGTTCATGGTCGCGCAGTTGACGTCCTTTGGATCGGTGGCGACCAAGCCCGGTTATTCGTCGTGGGCGGAGCTGCGCCAGGCTCAATCGCTAGTGGTGCGCAACGATGCGCACGCCGGATTGGCAGTGACATTCGACTTCGGCGACCGTTCCGATATCCATCCCGCGCAAAAATCCATTGTCGGCACACGCCTGGCGCGCGCGGCCCGTGCGGTGGTGTACGGCGAAAAGATCACGCCCGGCGGGCCGGAAGCAATGTCGGCAAGCCGCAGCGGGAACGATATCCTGGTCCGGTTTGCCAATACCAACGGCGGCCTGCGCACCTATTCGTCGGACGTTGCGATTGGATTCGAAGTATGTGAAAAAGATGCCTGCAAGTTCGCCCCGGCAGTGGTGGAAGGCGATGCGGTTCGGCTGAAGGGCGCTGCGACAGCGGGCGCAAGCAAAGTGCGCTATGCCTGGGCCGATGCGCCGTTTATCAACCTGTTCAGCGCGGACGATTTGCCCGCCGACGGTTTTGAAATGGATGTCAATTAATGAAGACGATGATGAAAATGAAGACAATGAGCGTGTTATTGGTTTTGACCGTGGCCAGCGGTGCGGCGCTGGCGCTGGAGAGCCCGAGCAAACAACTGGATGTATCGGTCGTCGTCAAGCCCGACAAGACCCTTTCGTACAGCATCAAGCGCAATGGCCAGGCAGTGCTCTTGCCTTCCCCGCTCGGCCTGAAGCTGGCAGGCGCGGATTTCACGCAAGGTTTGAAACTGGTGGAGACTTCCACGGTCAGGCAGGTGTCCGACCAGTATTCGATGGCGGTCGGCAAGCGGCGCGATATCCAGTACCGCGCCAATGAACAGGTGTACTCGCTGGTCAACGCCGCCGGCAAGAAGATGGATGTGACGTTCCGCGTGTCGGACGATGGCGTGGCATTCCGCTATGTCGTCGCCGATTCGGCAATCCCGGTGAAGCGCTTTGTCGGCGAGGCCACCGGTTTTGCCTTCGATCCGAAGGCGCGCGCCTTCCTGCAGCCGATCGCGGTGGCCAAGAGCGGCTGGGGAAAAACCAACCCGTCCTACGAAGAGCATTACCAGGTCGATATTCCGGTCGGGCAGCCGTCGCCACTGAAATCGGGCTGGGTGTTCCCGGCCTTGTTCCGCAGCGGTGACACCTGGGTGGCGCTGACGGAAGCGAATATGGATGGCGGCTTCCACGCCTCGCGCCTGGCGACCGACTCGCCGGGCGGCTTGTATCGCATCGATGGGCCGACTGCGAAGGAGGTTTTCACGAACGGTAAGCTTCTCGCGGAAACCAAGGGCACCCTGGCGACGCCATGGCGCGTAGTCGCCGTAGGAGCGCTCGACACGGTGATGAACTCCACCCTCGGCACCGACCTGGCGGCTCCCGCCATCAAGTTCGACGCCAAGCTGGTGCAGCCCGGCCATGCCTCCTGGAGCTGGCCGCTGCTCAAGGACGGGGCTACGGTATTCGATGTGCAGAAGAAGTTCGTCGACTATGCGGCGGACATGAAATGGGATTACACGCTGGTCGATGCCGAATGGGACAAGCAGATCGGCTACGACAAGATGGCTGAACTGGCCGGATATGCCGCCGCCAAAGGCATCGGCCTGCTGGCTTGGTACAACTCCGCCGGCGACTGGAATACCGCGCCGCAGACGCCGCGCAGCAAGCTGCTGACGCACGATGCGCGCGTGAAGGAATTTGCGCGTCTGCACAAGATGGGGATCAAGGGCGTCAAGGTCGACTTCTTCGGCGGCGACGGCGTTTCGATGATCCAGTACTATGTCGGCATCCTGAATGACGCTGCCGATGCAGGCCTGCTGGTGAACTTCCATGGCGCCACGCTGCCGCGCGGCCTGGAACGGACCTACCCGAACCTGATGACGGCCGAGGCCATCCGCGGCCTCGAGTTCACCACGTTCGATCAGAAGGACCACGATGCCGTGCCGGGGCATGCGGTGAACGCCGCCATGATCCGCAACCTGTTCGACCCGATGGATTTCACGCCGATGGTATTCGGGGACATCCCGCAGATCAAACGCATCACCCGCAATGGCTTTGAGTTGGCCGAATCGGTGTTGTTCCTGTCGGGTATCCAGCACTTCGCCGAAATCCCGGAGGGGATGGCGACGGTGCCTGAATACGTCCGCGGCTTCCTGCGCGATTTGCCGCGCCGCTGGGACGACAGCCGTTTCCTGGCGGGCTATCCGGGTTCGCATGTTGTCGTAGCGCGCAAGGCCGGCAACAGCTGGTATGTGGCGGGCATCAATGCCGACCAAGGCGAACGCTCGGTCGAGCTTGACCTGTCCTTCATCGGCAACCGAAAGGGCGCGATGATCACCGATGGGGCGGGGCAGCGCGACTTCAGCCAGAAGGAGCTCGCCTCCGGCAAGGTGCGCGTGACGCTGAAGCCGCGCGGCGGTTTTGTCGCAGTGTTTCGCTGACCGGGCGGCATCATGAGCCATCTGACGAAGACCATCTTGGCCGCCTCCCTCGCGCTGGCGTTCGTTTGGACCGCGCCGGCCGTCGCAGCCGCCCCGGCCGCCAGTGGACTGGACGAGAACGGCCACCTGCTGGCTGTATCTGCCGCCGCCCACGAAGGATTCAGTTACGTGCGCCTGGAGCACGGCGTACAGTTCCGCATCGGTGGCATCACGAAGAACGTGATCTTTTACGGGCCCGAGACGGCCCGCGTCAATGCCAACCTGGGTGAGAATCACTGGACCAGTCCGAGCATCGTTGTGGTGGCCAAGCCGGCTTCCGTGCCCTTCACGCTGGAAGAGGGGGCGGACACGCTGACCATCAAGAGCGCCCGCCTGTGCATCGCGGTCGACCGCAAGACGGGCGCCCTGACTTTCATGGACGGCGCCGGCCGCCTGTACACACGGGAGTCGGAGCAGCCGCAGTCGGTCAAGCCGGTCCAGTTAGCGGGCGCTGCGTCGTATGAGGTGGAGAACCGCTTTACCCTCAAGGCGGACGAGGCGATCTTCGGCTTTGGTTACACTGACAGCGACGCCGTCAACCGCCGCAACCAGGATCTGCTGCTGGTGCAGACCAATCTGGGCGTTATCATTCCCGTCATGATGTCTTCCGAGCGCTATGGCATTTTGTGGGATACCTATTCCAAGATGCGTTTCCACGATGGGACGGACGGCGCCAGGCTGTGGGCCGAAAACGCTCCTGGCGGCGTTGATTATTACTTCATGGGCGGCCGTTCGATGGACGACGTGGTGGCCGACTATCGGCGCCTGACCGGTGCGGCGCCTATGTATCCGAAGCAGGCGTTCGGCCTGTTCATGAGCAAGGAGCGCTATCCGACGCAGCAGCGGCTCGTCGAAGTGGCCGAAACGTTCCGCAAGGAGCGTTTCCCGCTCGATTACATCGTGCAGGACTGGCAGTACTGGGGTAGCGACAAGGACGGCAGCTGGAGCGGCATGCGCTGGGATGAGGTGCGCTATCCCGACCCGGCCGGTATGACCGACCGGCTGCACAAGCTTAAGCTGAAGCTGATGGTCTCGATCTGGCCCTCGGTCGGCAACGACACGGAACTGGGCCGGGAGCTGGACCAGCACGGCCTGCGCTTCGAGCCGCTGCACTGGATTTCGCAAAAAGCGCGCGTCTACGACGCATACAGCCCGCTGGGACGGCAGATCTATTTCAAGCATGCGAAGTTCGGCCTGTTCGACAAGGGCGTGGATGCGCTGTGGATGGATGGCACCGAAGTGGAGGTCGGGTCCGCAGCATGGGACGCGGCTCAGAATGAAGCCGACATCAAAGCGCTGGGCAGAAACGCGCTGGGCGATTTTTCCCGCTACCTGAACCCCTATACGCTGCTGACGACGCAGGGCACATACGACGGCCAACGTGCCACCAGCAACAAGCGCGTGTTCACACTGACCCGCTCGGCCTGGGCCGGCGCCCAGCGCACCGCCGCCGCATCGTGGTCCGGCGACATCTTCGCCAACTGGGATACCTTGCGCAAGCAGGTGAGCGGCGGCGTCAACGTCACCATTACCGGCAACCCGTACTGGACCCAGGATACCGGCGGCTTCTTCGTCGCCCGCGATTTCCCGGGCGGCGAGAAAGACCCGGCTTACCGCGAATTGTTCGCGCGCTGGTTCCAGTATGGCGCGTTCAATCCGATCATGCGCGTGCACGGCACCGACATCGAGCGCGAGCCCTATATTTTCAAGACGCTCGATCCGGAGGTCTACAAGTCCCTGCTCGACGCCGCCAACCTGCGTTACCGCCTCCTGCCGTACACCTATGGCCTGAGCGCCAAGGTGACCAGCGACCATTACACGCTGATGCGCGCCTTGCCGATGGACTTTGCGCAGGACCAGGGGACCTATGGCATCAACGATGCGTTCATGTTCGGCCCTTCGTTGCTGGTGCACCCTGTCACACGGCCGATGTACCGCATCCAGCCGCCGCCGCCGGCAACCATCCCGAGCGAGTACCTGCGCACACCGGACGGCCAGCCCGGCCTGGCGGGCCAATATTTCGAAGGGCGCAACTTTGAGGTCCCGAAAGGCTATGTGATCGACAAGGTAATCGATCATTCCTGGCCGGCCCCGCCGCTGGCCACCATTCCGGCAGGATTGAGCCAACTGGACGACTTCTCCGCGCGCTGGACCGGCACGCTGGAGGCGCCGGAGGATGGCGAGTATGAAATCGGCGTGGAAGGCGACGATGGCTACCGCCTGTCCCTCGACGGCGCGGTTGTGCTTGAGCGTTGGGAAAACGGCGGCAAGCGGCTGGCCAGCACGCGCCAGCTGCTGCGCAAGGGCCAGCGCGTCAAATTGACGCTGGAGTATTACCAGGCCACTTCGGACCGCAGCCTGCGCCTGGCCTGGCGCACGCCAAGCGCTATCCGCTCCCTGGCGGAGAACAAGCCTGCGGCCGACGCGAGCATGCGCACCTACCTGCCGAAAGGCACTGCCTGGTACGACTTCTGGACCAATGAGCGTCATGAAGGAGGCCAGAGTGTGGTGCGCGACACGCCGCTCGATATCGTGCCGTTGTATGTGCGTGCCGGCGCCATCCTGCCTATGGGACCGGTGCTGCAATACGCCACCGAGCAGCCGGACGCGCCTTACGAAATCCGCATCTACCCGGGCGCCGATGGCAGCTTCACTTTATACGAAGACGACAACGAGACCTATGCCTACGAAAAGGGCCAGTCCGCACGCGTCGCTCTTGGCTGGAACGACAAGTCCCGGACGCTGACGATCGGTGCCCGTAAAGGCAGCTTCCCGGGCATGGCGAAAGGCCGCACCCTGAACCTGGTGCTGGTAGACCAGGCCAATGGCAAAGGCATCGCCACCGCCAAGGCGACAAGGAGCGTGCGCTACGAAGGTAAGCCGATGGCCGTGAAGCTCGGCCAATGATGACCACAACTTCTAACCGAATCGAATCCTATGACTAAGCTGTCGCGACGCCAACTCCTTACCTCCATGGCCACTGCCGCCGCAGTCGCGCTGCCCGGCGCAACGCTGGCGGCTGCCACAAAGTCCGCCAGCCGCGCCGCACTGGCGCCGACGCCGCCGATGGGCTGGAACAGCTGGAACTCTTTTGCCACCACCATTACCGAAGCCCAGGCGCTGGAAAATGCGCGCATCATGGCGCAGAAACTGCTGCCGTCGGGCTATGATGTCTTCACGGTCGACATCCAGTGGTATGAGCCGAATGCCACAGGTTACGAATACCGCAAGGACGCGGAATTGGCGATGGACGAATACGGTCGCCTGCTGCCGGCGCCGAACCGGTTCCCTTCAGCAGCGCAGGGCAGGGGATTCAAGGGCCTCGCCGACCAGATCCATCGCATGGGGCTGAAATTCGGCATCCACGTCATGCGCGGCATCCCGCGCCAGGCAGTGCGCTTGAATACGCCGATCCTTGGCACCAGCCTGCGCGCTCAGGATATTGCCGACACCAATGCGGTCTGCACCTGGAACGGGGATATGTACGGCATCGACATGACCAAGCCGGGTGCGCAGGAGTATTACAACTCGATTTTCAAGCTGTACGCCTCGTGGGGCGTCGACTTCGTCAAGATGGACGACCTGGCGCGCCCCTACGACAAGAACTGGCGCGAGATCGAAGCCGCCCACAAGGCGATTCTTGCTTCGGGCCGGGCAATTACGCTCAGCATCTCGCCCGGCGAGACCGACCTGAAATGGGCCAGCCATGTGCCGCACTATGCGCAGATGTGGCGCATCTCCGACGATTTCTGGGACGAATGGAAGCTGCTGAAGGAACAATTCGACCGCCTGGAAAACTGGAATCCCGTCATGGGCGAAAACTCCTGGCCCGATGCCGACATGCTCCCGCTCGGCCGTCTCGCGATGGGTTCGCGCGATACGAAGTTCACGCCGGACGAACAGCAGACGTTGATGACCTTATGGAGCATCGCGCGCTCACCATTGATCATGGGCGGCGACCTGCGGCGCCTTGATGCCGCTACGCTGGCCCTGCTGACCAATCCGGAAGTGCTGGCCGTGAACCAGAAGAGCCAGCAGAACCGCCCGCATCGCGCTGACCCTGGTACGCGCATCTGGAGCGCGCAGCCGAAAGGCGCCAAGGGAGTCCATTACCTGGCACTGTTCAACACTGAGGATGCGCCGACGGAGATCGCGTTTGACTTGTCGCGCCTGAACCTGGGTGATAGGACCGTTGCCTTGCGCGACCTGTGGCGGCGCCAGGACTTGCCTGCCGTGCATGGAATCATCCGCCAGAAATTGGCCCCGCATGGTGCGATCCTGTTGCGGCTGATCTCGTGAGGTGCAGCCGCTTCGCTCGTTGAACTGATATGATCCAATGCACTGGCCCAGCAAGAGGCTTGGCATTTGGAGACAGATTAAGCAACGAGAATGATGCAAAAATTCTATAAACAGGCCTTGTTGGCACTGATTGGCCTGGTGATCGCCGATGCGTTGCTGGCGTTCTTCCTGATCAACCAGAGTTACTTATCGATTCCCGTGTTGGCAGCCGAGGTCCCGGGTGCTGGTTGGCAGTACATGACCAACACCGACCAGACCGTCGGCGGGACTTCGAGCGCCAGGATACCGGATCCGAAGCGCAGGCAGCTGCGCTTCGATTTCAACGTGACCAGTGTTGTACAGTTCCCCTTCGCCCAGGCTGGGATGATACTGCGCGATGCCAAAGGGCGGGTGGCGCATGTTGACTGGACCAGGTACAGCGAGATTTCCTTTTTAGCGAAATGCGCACCGTCGAATTCGATGACCCTCTGGATTTCGACCTTCGACGACAATGTCTCGAAGCCCGACGACTTTCTGACGTACCGCACGCCGGGGACTTATTTCTCCTGCAATGAACGGGGTGTCCCGGTTTCGCTGGACTTGTCGCGCCTTGCCATTCCGGACTGGTGGTTCTATTCGGTCAAGCTGGACCTGTCGCACCAGGGATATAGCTTGAACAAGGTTTCGAAGGTCATGTTCGGGACCAGCAGCCAAAGCCCTCTGAACGTCGATTCTTACCTGGATATCAGCGAACTTACTTTGCATGGGCGTGACTATCGCTATGTAGCCGCCCTTGTCATTATCCTGCTCGCGAATTGGCTGGTATTTGCGCTGTGGTTTTTCCGCAGCCACGCAGCCGCACTGACCTCAAGCCTGAACTCCAAAATGAAGGCGGACCTGCCGCTAATGGCCTATCGGGAACTGACTTT
This sequence comes from Pseudoduganella sp. GW821-FHT11H04, assembly GCF_058807935.1. NCBI lineage: Bacteria > Pseudomonadati > Pseudomonadota > Betaproteobacteria > Burkholderiales > Oxalobacteraceae > Pseudoduganella > Pseudoduganella sp. GW821-FHT11H04. The sequence goes on from NZ_JBXARE010000015.1 coordinate 38,680, forward strand.
GGAGCCGTATAAAGACAAGGAAAAAGCTGCGGTACTGCGATACATCGCCACAGATTACACCGATGCCGAACTGGACCTGGATAGCGTGGTTTCCGCGACCGGGACTAATCGTAACAAGGTCAATGAAATCTTGAAAACAGAATTGGGGATGACCTTTACCAGTTACCTCAATAAATTGCGCTTGACCCAGGCCGCCCGGCTGTTGGTCGAGAAAAGCTCCGCGACGATTTCAGAAATCGCCTATTCAGTCGGCTACTCCAACGTTTCCTATTTCAATAAACTGTTCAAAGAGGAATACGGCTGCACGCCGAAATATTTCCGCTCCTTGTCCAGCCAGCAGAGGCAGGACGAGTGACTCCCTTGCACTATTGGTGCAATTCATTGCAGACCGGGTTAACACTGGCGCTTCGCACTCTTCAACTTTCTGCAGAATGCAAAGCGTTGGCGCGGAATTTCTATGGAAGATGGATCGACGCTGGGTAATGTTGTTTGGAAAATCACCGAGTCTTACCTGCCGCATTTGCTGGTGCGGGCTCGGGGTTTTTACATTCAAACATTGATCCATTTCTATGGAAGGAAGACAGGATGAAAAGGCAATACAACGCGAAGTACGACGTCAAGCGCGCGGTTCCGACCCTGTTGGCAGTACTGGTCGCAGGCGTCGTGGCCGGTTGCGGCGGCGGCTCCGGCAACTCCGGCTCCGGCGCCGGCGTCAGCACGGCGGCAAGCGTTACTGTCCAGGCCGCAGGCGTCGCAGCCGGCAGCTGGAGCAGCGTGAAGTGGGGCGGCGGCGGCTACGTCACCGGCCTGGTCTATCACCCGGCCAACGCCAGCCTGCTGTACGCCCGCACCGACGTCGGCGGCGCCTACCGCTGGAATGCGGCCGATTCGACCTGGACGCCGATCACCGACGGCCTGGGCTTCAGCGGCGGCGAGGGCCGGTACCACGACGTGGAGAGCCTGGCCCTGGATCCGGCCAATGACCAGAAGGTCTACATCGTCACCGGCGACACCACGAAGAGCGGCGCCAATGGCCGCCTGTATATTTCCAGCGACCGGGGCAACAACTGGACCTGGGTCAGCCTGCCGTTCCTGGTGGGCGGCAACGATACCGGCCGCGGCGTTGGCGAGCGACTGAAACTTGACCCGACCAATCCATCGACCATGTTCTATGGCTCGCGCACCGCGGGCCTATGGAAGAGCACGGACTCGGGCCAGACCTGGGCCCAGGTGACCTCGCTGTCTTCCACCACGATTTCCGGCAGTTCGCCGCCGATCGGCGTCGAGCACCTGATGTTCGACAACTCGGGCGTGGGCACCGGCCAGACGACCTGGATCATGTATGCGGCGATCGCACCCGACTACGCCAACGCGGCGGGGCTGAGCTCCGTGCTGTACAAATCGACCAATGGCGGCGCAAGCTGGACGCCGGTACCGGTGCCGACCCAGGCCGCCGGCTTCCACATCCCGCACATGGTGCGCGCCAATGACGGCAACTTCTACGTGGTGTTCAACAAGAACGCCGGCGAAGGCCCGAGCGGGCCTGGTTATCTTTATAAGTTCGGTGGCACGGTTGGCAACGGCAGCTGGACCCTGCTAAGCACCAGCAACCAGGGCGGTTACGGCGGCTTGTCCGTCTATGGCACAGGCTCGACCGCCCGCATCGCGCTGGGCGTGACCGGCACCTGGGGCAATTACTCAGGCAAGCAGGTCGTGCAATTGTCCGACAACGGCGGCCAGAGCTGGCGCGAAATCGCGGCGAACATGCCGGGCGACATCGCCTCGGGCTGGGTCGACGATGTCGAGATCGATCCGGCCAACCGCGACCACGTCATGCACGTGCACGGCGGCGGCATCGTCGAAACCTGGAATGCTTCGGCGGCCACGCCAACATGGGCGAACAAGGTCAACAACCTGGAAGAGACTGCGACGCTGGCCCTCACCACCCCGCCTGCTGGCGCGACCTACAAGTTCATCAACAGCTCGGGCGACATTGGCACCTGGGTCGATACCGACCTCGCGACGAAACCAACGAAAGGCCCAATGAACTGGTGGAGCAGCGGCAACGCGGCCGACATGGCTTGGTCCGATCCGCAATACATCGCCGCCGTCGGCGTCGATAATGCGAACAATCACGTGGGTGTCGGCCACTGGTCCGGCGACGGCGGCAATACCTGGGCCAAATTTGCCACCCTGCCAACCGGCGCCGCTGCCGGAACCGACGGCGCGGCCAACGTCGCCGTCACCAGCCGCAACAACGTGATCTGGGCGCCGAACGATGCGATACCGTCCTACACCACTAATAATGGCGCGAGCTGGAGCGCGACCAACCTGCCGGCGCTGACCCTGATCGGCGGCGCACCGCGCAGCTACCGACTGAAGGTGGACCGCAAAAATCCGAACAAGGTGTATGCCTACGATTCGGGCGGCGCATGGTGGAACCAGTGGTCCGATACCGCGCACTTTTGGTACTCGGCCGATGGCGGCCATACCTATACCGAGCGCACTTCCTTCAAGGCGACCAGCCCGATGGTGACGTTCTTCGGCAATACCTCCATGGCGGTGAACCCGAATGTGGAAGGCGACGTATGGCTGGCCGACGGCAATGCCGTGTACCATTCGGTCGATGCCGGCGCCAGCTGGGCCAAGCTCAGCACCTTCGCGTCGATCTGGGGCAGCAACAGCTGGCCGGACGTGCAGGGCGCCACCGTGGTCACCCTCGGTAAAGCGGCTGTCGGTTCGCCGTACTCGGCCGCCGTGTACGTGGTGGGCGTGGTCAATGGCAAGTGGGGTGTGTACCGTTCCGACGATGCGGGCGCCACCTGGTCGCGCTTCAACGACGACGCGCACCAGTTCGGCGGTATCTACCACCTGGCTGGCGACTGGAATACCTACGGCAGGATCTATGCCGCCGGTAACGGCCGCGGCGTGCTATATACCAACTAAGCAATCGCGGGAATGAAAAAATGGCGCGGGCCGCAAAGCCCGCGCCATTTTTTATGGGGAGAAGGAACTTAGTTGGAGTACAGCAGGCCCCGTCCGGTGCCGGAAACGTAGATCCGGCCATAGGTGTTCTGGTCCGCCGCCATTACGCCGATGCCGCCGAACTGGTGGGCGTCGTCGTTGAAGCGGGTCCAGCTGGCGCCGGCGTCGTCGGAGCGGTAGACGCCCCATACGCCGTTGACCACGCCCACCACGTAGATCGCGGCCGAATACTTGGCGCCGTTGGCTGCCTTGCCCAGTGCGATCAGGCTCGCGCCCTGCGTGCCCGCGCTCGTCGCGAAGTTGTTCAGCTTGGTCCAGGTGGCGCCGGAATCCACCGAGTGGTAGACGGTGTTGCCGTCAGCCAGCCACAGGTCGCCTTCTGCGTTCGGGTTGACTGCAACCGAAGTCTCCCAGAATGCTTTAGGCGCCAGGTTGGCCGTTACCGAGCCCTGGCTTAAGGTGAAGTTATGGCCGCCATCGGTCGATACATAGAACTTGCCTGCCGTAGCCCAGCTTGCACCGCCCGAGTCGTAAGCATAGACCTTGTTCGGGTTCTTGCGGTCGGCGACCAGGTGGTAGCCCCGGTCCCAGCCTGGCGCGACCGCCGGAAGCGACGGCAGGTTGGTTGCGGTCCAGCTTGCGCCATTATTGGTGGTGTAGGAAGGTACCGAATTGGCTGGCGCCCAGATGATGCTGTTGCGAGCGGGGACTGCGACGCTGGCGGCGGCGCCGGTATTGGCCTGTGCGCCGGCAGGCAGGGTCGCGAAGTTCGACCAGGTCTTGCCGCCGTCGCCGGACCAGAAACCGAAGCCGCCTGCGCCGGACCAGTTCGCCACGCCTGCGCCGGCAATGAACAGCGGATCGGCCCAGGCCATGTCGGCGGTGTTGCCGTTGCTCCAGTTCGGGGTAGGGCCCATGGTCGGCTTGGTGGCCATGTCCGTCTGCAGCCAGGTGCCGATGTCGCCGGCGCTGTTGATGAACTTGTACGGCGCGCCGGCTGGCGCGGCGGTCAGCGCCAGGGTGGCGGTTTCCTCGATATTGGTGATCGCGCCGCTCCAGCTTGGGGTCGCCGCGGAGGCGTTCCTGGTCTCGATGATGCCGCCGCCGTGCACATGCAGGATGTGGTCGCGATTGGACGGATCGATTTCGACGTCATCGACCCAGCCCGACGCGGTTTCGCCAGGTGTCATCGCTTCGATTTCGCGCCAGGTCTTGCCGGCGTCGTCGGACAGCTGCACGATCTGCTGGCCGCTCCAGTTGCCCCAGGAGTTGGTCACGCCCAGTGCGATGCGGGTGGTGGCGCCGCTGCCTTGCACCGATACGCCGCCAAGGCCGAAGTTGGTGCCGCCATTCGGGTCTTCGCTCTTCAGCAGGGTCCAGTTGCTGCCGTCGAACTTGTAGAAGCGGCCCGGACCGCCGGCGCCTGGGCCGGTATCCTTGGTGAATACGACGTAGAACATGCCGTCCGCCGCGCGCACCATGTGCGGGATATGGTAGCCGGACACTGGTGTCGCCACCGGAGCCCACGTTGCGCCGCCATCAGTGGATTTGTACATATTCGAGCTCAGGCCCGCAACGCTCACATAGTCCGGCGCGACGGCGGCGTAGATGGTCTGGGTGGCCGTGCCGCTGCCCTTGGTGCCGGTGTCATACACCACCAGCTCGACGCCCATTGCGCCGCCGGCTGCACTGATCTGGTCCGATGTCATCTTGACGGACGACAGTGCCGTCACCTGGGCCCAGGTCTGGCCCGAGTCGGTGCTCTTCCACAGGCCGGAGGCGCGCGAACCGTAGAACAGGGTAGAAGGTTTGTTAGGGTCGACCATCAGGCGTTCGCCCATTGCCCGGCCCGGATTGTTGCCACCCAGCGCGAAGGGCAGGTCGACGTGCGTCCAGTGGTCGCCGCGGTCGCTGGAAAGATACAGGCGGCCGTTGCCTTCGAACGTGTACATGCCGGTCGCCATGTAGACCAGCTGGTCGTTGTTCGGATCGACGGCGATGCTTTCGATGCCGTGGTATTTGCTCTCGGCCGCGCCGAAGCCCAGGCCGTCGGTAATTGGCGTCCAGGACGAGGTGGCCTGGTTCCAGCGATAGGCGCCGCCGATGTCGGTGCGCGCATACAGTAGATTGGCGGTGGTCGGATGGAAGATCAGGCCGGTGACATAACCGCCGCCGCCCCATTTCACGCTACTCCAGGTCGTAGCCTTGCTGGCGGGGGGGCTGCCGGTGTTGCCGGTATCGGTTCCGGTCCCGGTTCCGGTGCCCGCGCCGGGCGTGCTACCGGTGCCATTTGAAGCCGGGGGAGGGCTGGTGTTGCCTGGTGCGCCTGTACTACCTGAGCCGCCTGAACCGCCTCCACAGCCTGCGGCGAGGCCCGCTGCGATGAGCGAAATGACGATCGCCCGCATCTTGAATGTCTTCATTTGATTCTTTCCAATAGTGTTTGTCTCCAAGTCGATTGTGGGAGGAGCCGCATTCCATGGCAATTCTCAAGATCGCCAATGCGCTGAATGAAATTTCACAACGGGGCACGTTGAAGTGAAGTCAGTTGCGTGGGCCGGGACAGAGTGCGCTCACTGGATTTTCCCCCTTCGCGGTGATTACTCCGAGGCGATAGGGGATCTTGATGTAATCGCCGATCCTCACTGCCGGGTCATTGCCCTGGAAGAGGTACTCGAGCGGACGGCACGGATCGATTGTCATGGTTTGATCGGGATTCGTTCGAATCATCTCGCCATGGGAAATGCCATCCGACCAGCGTTGTTCAACGTTGTCGCTGCTAGCGAAAGTGTTCATTGGCGCGGAAGAGAAGGGTTCCCATTTTCCATCCAGGCCATTGCTCTTCCAGATTCGGAAGTAACGCCCTTTCGGCGAAATTGCCTCGACCAGGGTGATGTAGGTTTGTGTGTTCGCAATCCGGTAGGTATTGCTGGCCTCAAACAAGTCCTCGGTCTTTTCGTTCATGACGGCGACCGTGTTACGGAAGCCATTGGGGAACTGACCTAGATCGGTTTCGGAACGCAGCAAGCGTCCGTGGTCATCGGTATTGAACAGATAGCATTTTTTCTCATCGCAGATCACCCAGAAATCCAGCCAGCCATGGCCTTGCGGTTGCTTGATGATGTCGGGCGCGACGGGCAGCAAAGGTTTGGGTGCGCTCCACGATGTGGGGTCGCTGATATCGTTCGAGGTCGAGTAAAGCGGGTCGCCGCCTTGGTAGATCAGGTACCAGGTCTTCTGCGGCGCGAAATAGAATACCTGTGGTGCCGCTCGATAACCTGGCCCCATCGGGGACCTATCAAGTGGCGCAATCATTGCGGACGGTGCATCCGACCACTTATCGAAGCTGGTGTACGCGAGTCCCCAGCCCGACGAACCGGCGGTCGTCATGAAGACATGGTATTTGCCGTTCACGTGGACGATCGACGGATCTTTCACGGCATAGATTGTCTGGCCCGGATCCGATTGAGGAGAAACAAGCGGCGGGCTGGATACCCAGTTAAATGCGGCTGCTGTGGACGTTGGCGCCTGCAGGGCAGTGCTACACCCTGCCAGGATGTTCAACAGGGACAAGCCGATAATGCATTCGATAATTTTCATATTCACATATCCGAGGAAGGAGTCATCGCCGACCCTGCGGTGGGGAGCTTCTCTAGTATCTTGAATGTAATATTTGTCCTTGGAAATCATAAAAAATACCAACCACCTTTATGATTGTGAGGGGGTTATGAAAATCACCGATCCCCTGAATGATTTAGTCCAAGCCCGATCCCATTCGTATCCAGGCTGAATTCCCGGTGTTAGCATCGCCGCATCATAAGAAACCATCAGGAGTCAGTCGGATGAAGCACCTGCAGCACATTTGTCTCGCGGCCTTGGGCGCTGCCTGCCTAACGAATTCCGTGGCGATGGCCGCCACGCCCTCCAAACCTGCCGCACGCCAGATCGTGCTTGACGCCGCCAAGGCGGAGCAAACGGTGGACCGCTTCTTTGACTTGTCGGTCGGTTCCGATTACCCGGGCACCTTGCGGCGCGACGACAGCATGGCGCAGCTGAAGACTTTGGTTGATGAAACCGGTTTCCGCTACATCCGCTTTCATGCCATTTTCCACGACGTGCTGCAGACCGTGAAGAAGGAAAACGGCAAGCTGGTTTACGACTGGACAGGCATCGACAAACTGTATGACGACCTGCTGGCGCGCAAGATCAAGCCTTTCGTCGAACTTGGATTTACTCCTAACGCGCTGGCTACTTCGAAAGCGAAGATCTTCTATTGGGAGGGCAATACCTCGCACCCTGAGCTGAATGGCTGGCGCGAGCTCGTCACCGCCTTCGTCCAGCACTGCCAGCAACGTTATGGCAAGGAGGAAGTGCGCAGCTGGTTCTTTGAAGTCTGGAATGAGCCGAACCTGGACGGCTTCTGGGAGCATGGCGACCAGAAGGCGTACTTCGAACTGTACGACGTTACGTCCAACGCGATCAAAGCCATCGATCCGGCTTTACGCGTGGGCGGCCCGTCCACTGCGGGCGCGGCGTGGGTGCCTGAGTTCCTTGACCATGTCGCCAAAAGCGGCGCGGCGGTTGATTTCGTGACCACCCATACCTACGGGGTCGACAGCGGCTTCCTGGACGAGAAGGGCGTGGAAGACACGAAACTGTCGCCGTCGTCGGATGCCGTCATTGCCGACGTGCGCAAAGTACGCAATGAGATCACTGCGTCGAAATATCCGAAGCTGCCGCTGTATTTCACTGAGTGGAGCACCAGCTACAACCCGCGCGACAAGGTGCACGATTCCTATATCGGCGCGGCCTATATCCTGAACAAGCTCAAGGGAACGCAGGGCCTGGCGCAGGGCATGAGCTACTGGACTTACACCGATCTGTTCGAAGAACCGGGCCCGCAGACCAAGCCGTTTGAAGGCGGCTTTGGCCTGATGAACCCGCAGGGCCTGCGCAAAGCGCCTTACTTCTCGTACAAATATCTGCACGCCTTGAGTGGCAAGGAGATTCCGGCACAGGATGGCCAGGTGATGGCGGCCAGCGACGGCAAGGCCGTGCGCGCCGTGGCATGGGACTTCCAGCAACCGCAGCAACCGCTCAGCAACCGTTCCTTCTACAGCCGCGTTCTGCCGGCTACGCCGTCCGCACCGCTGGCGTTTTCAATCCGTCATGCCAAGCCTGGAACGTACCGCCTGCAGGTGCGCCGTACCGGCTTCCGTGCCAACGACGCCTACACGGCCTATATTGAGATGGGTATGCCGGACAAGCTTACGTCTGAGCAGCTGGAAAAGCTCCAGGCTTTGACCAAGGATGCGCCGGAAATCGAACGCGAAGTCAATATCGGCAAGTCGGGCGGCTATTCGCTCACCGTGTCGATGCGCAGCAACGACGTGGTGCTGGTAACGCTTGAACCGATCGAAAAGCGCTAGCGCGGTGCACCCGTACGTTTGCCGTTCAATTGGTGAATACATCCATGCCGCGTTGTACGCCGGGGCGCTGGGCGACGTGCTCATACCAGGCGCGCATTTTCGGCAAGGCGGACCAATCGAGAGCATCTTTGTAGGCGAACGCAATGGTAAAGGCTGCGATGTCGGCCAATGTGAATTCGTCGCCAGCAATGTACGCATGCGAACGCAGGAACTCTTCGGCATACGAGAGCCTGGCGAGGAATTTGCTGTCCAGGATCTGCGCCGCGGCGCCGGCGGAGGCGCTTTTCAGCTGAAACGATGCGCTGCTTGGGACGATTACCTCGGTCAGGAAGTAGAAGAATCGCTCAAAGACCTTGGTGCGAGCGAGCGGAGTTGTGCCCAGCAGGCCGGAGGCGGGTGCAGCTTCGGCCGCATGGAACATGATGGCGTTGGACTGCGTGATGATGGTGCCGCCGTCCTCGCCGCCGGTGATGGCCAGCGCAGGCACTTGCCCAAGCGGATTGACTGCCAGATACTCCGCCTGTTTGTGTTCGCCGCTGCGCAGCAGGACGCGCTTGACCGTAAAGGGCAATCCCGCCTCGGACAAGGCGATCGCCGCGCGCAAGCAGTTGCCGGTCGGTGCGCCGTGCAGTATCCATTGCTGATTCATGATGCTTCTCCTGTTATCGTGACATGTTGCCGAAACGGTTTCGGTAATCGTTGGGCGAGACGCCGTGCGCTTTGAGGAAAGCTCGCCGCATGCGTTCGTCGTCGCCAAAGCCGGTCTGGTGGGCGATGATCTGGATGGAATCGGAGGTCGATTCCAGCAGGCGGCGCACGGTCTCGACCCGGAACTGTTCGATCGCCTGGGCCGGACTCTCGCCGGTCTCGCGGCGATAGACCCGGGCGAAATTGCGCGGACTCATATTGGCCTGCGACGCCAGCATGGGGACCGACAGGTCGCGCCCCAGGTTTTGCCGGATCCAGGTGTGCAGGTCGTCGAAGCGGCCGCGCGCATCCTGCATCTGCTTGCGCAGTTCGACGCTGAACTGGGCTTGGCCGCCGCCACGCTTGAGGAACAGGACGAGGTTGCGCGCCAGCGTCAACGCCTCCGCATGGCCGATGTCTTCCTCGACCATCGCTAGCGCCATGTCGATGCCGGCGGCGACGCCGGCGGATGTCCACACATGGCCGGAACGGACGAAAATGGCATCGGGCCTGACCAGGACGGCCGGGTACTCGCGTTGCAGTCTGTCGCAAGCCGCCCAGTGCGTGGCGGCCTCGCGGCCATCCAGCGCGCCCAGTTCCGCCAGTATGAAGGCGCCTACGCAGACCGAAGCAATCCTGCGCGGGCGCTGCAGGTGGCGCCGCAAGGTGGCGCGCAGGGCCGCCGTAGCGGCCGGGATGTAGGCCGGGCTGCCGCCGGTGATGAGCAGGGTATCGATCTCATTTTCCAGGATAGCATCCAGCCGTTCCGATGCCAGTACCAGGCCGGCGTCCGTGGCTATCGGCCCGCCGGTTTCGGTAGCGAGACTGACATGGTAGACCGGCGTCTTGTCCGCGTACCGGGCGTCGTTAAAGACCTGAAGCGGCGCTGCCACATCGAGCAGCTTGGCCTGGTCATGAACCGCGATAACGACCTTGCGCCGCGGTTTCGGCACGGATAAGGGGGCAGGAGTGGTCGACATGGGTCCTCCGTTTTAGCTTCCGGTGGAGCCGCTGGTCCAGCCTCCGCCCAGCGCCTTGTACAGGCTGATGCGGTTCTGCAGTTCCGCCAGGCTGGTGCGGATGCTCTGTTGCTGGGCGCCGAACAGGGCGCGCTGCGCATCGAGATATTCAAGGTAGCTGGCTTCGCCGCCCTCGTAGCGCAGCTTGGCTAGCCGGTAACGCACTTGCTCCGCTTGTTCCTGCGCCTGTACTGCGCGCAGCTCCTCGTCCAGCGTCGCCCGGCCCGACAGGGCGTCGGCCACCTCGCGGAAGGCCACCTGGATGGCTTTGTCATACTGCGCGATGGCGATGTCCTTGTCGACCCTGGCCACGTTCAGGTTGGCACGGTTGCGGCCTGCATCGAAGATGGGCAGAGTGATCTGAGGCAGGAAGCTCCAGGCGCGGGTGCCGGCGGCGAACAGGCCGGACAGCTCGTTGCTGGATGAGCCGAAGGCGCCGGTCAGTGATATGCGCGGAAAGAAGGCCGCGCGGGCCACCCCGATATTGGCGTTGGCGGCGCGCAGCAAGGCTTCCTTGGCGCGGATATCGGGGCGCGCGGTCAGCAGCTCGGACGGCAGCCCGGCGGGCAGTTCGGCCATGACCGCGCTGTCCCAGCCACTGCCCTGGGATGGCAGCAGCTCGACTGGCAAGGCGCGGCCAGTCAGGACGGTCAGCGCATTCTCGTCCAGCGCGCGCTGGCGCGTGGCCTGGGCCAGCGCCACCCTGGCCGCCTGCAGCAGGGACTCCGACTGGCGCAGCTCGTATTCGGAACTGGCGCCTTGTTCGCGCAGCATGACCTGGCGCTGGTGCGATTCGGTGCGGCTGGCCAGGGTCTGCCGGCTAAGCGCCAACAGGTGCTCGTCGGCCAGCACGGACTCGTAGGCCGAGGCGACTTCCGCCACCAGGCTGATGTGCGCGGCGCGCCTGGCTTCCTCGCTTGCCGCATAGCGTTCCAGTGCAGCCTCGCTCATATTGCGGACGCTGCCGAACAGGTCCAGTTCGAAGGCGGTGACGCCGACGCTGGCCGTGTAGGCGCTGGCCACACCGCCTTTGCCGCCGGGCGCAGTCTGGTCGGGCACACGCTGGCGTGCGCCTGACAAGCCCGCGTTCAGGGTCGGCAAGCGATCGGCCGACTGCACCTGGTAGAGTGCGCGGGCCCGTTCGATATTGAGCGTGGCCACCCGCAAGTCGCGGTTGTGTTCCAGTGCGATGGCGATGACCTGCTTGAGCTTTTCGTCCTGGAAGAAGTCCTGCCAGGCGATGTCGCGTGCCGCCTGGCTGCTGGCGGTGGCCAATGCCGCTGGCGGCGAAGGCCAGTTGCCGGCCACCGGCAGGGCAGGGCGTTCATAAGTCGGCGCCAGCGAACAGGCCGAAAGCAGCAGCCCAGCCAGGATGAGTGGAACTGTCTTGAGTTGGGTCAGGGTGTTCATGCTGCTTCCTTTTCAACGAGGTGAAGTGCTTCGGTTTTGGCGCCATGCTTGCTGACCTTGAACCACAACGAATACAGGGCCGGCAGGAACAGCAGGGTCAGCACGGTGCCGACGCCTACGCCTCCAATCAGCACATAGGCCAGCGGACCCCAGAAGCTGGAATGGGTCAGCGGGATGAAGGCCAGCATGGCCGCCACCGCCGTCAGGATCACGGGACGGGCGCGGCGTACGGTCGATTCCACCACCGCCTCATACTGGCTGGCGCCGTGCGCCAGGTCATGCTGGATCTGGTCGACCAGGATCAGCGTATTGCGCATCAGGATGCCTGCCAGGCCGATCAGGCCCAGGATTGCGGTGAAGCCGAACGGCTTGTTAAACAACAGCAGGGTCGGTACCGCGCCCACCAGGCCCAGCGGGGCAGTGGCGAACACCATCCACATGGTGGCGAAGGAGCGCACCTGCAGCATGATCACCAGCAGCATCAGGATGATCATCAACGGGAACATCTTGGCCAGCGCCGCGTCGGCCTTGGCGCTTTCCTCCACCGAGCCGCCGGTGTCGATGTGGTAGCCGGCCGGCAGGCTGGCTTTCAGGCTGGCCAGTTGCGGCAGGATGGCGTTGGTGACGTCTGGCGGCTGGGTGCCGTCACGCACGTCCGCCTGGACCGAAATGAACGGCTCGCGGTTGTAGCGCTTCAGGATGGCGTCTTCCATGCGTGTTTCGAAGTGCGCCACCTGCGACAGCGGAACGGCGGCGCCGCTGGCGGTGGTCAGGGTCAGGTTGGCGATGTCTTTCAAACCGGCGCCTTCCTTACGCGGGCTGCGGATGACCACTTCCACCGAGCGCAGGCCTTCGCGCACCTGGGTCGAGGGGATGCCGTTGAGCAGTGCTTGCAGCTGATTGGCGGCGTCGCGCGGATTCAGGCCAACCTGGCGCAGGCGTTCCTGGTCCAGCACCAGATGCTCGGCCGGAGTCAGGTTGCCCCAGTCCACGTGCACACCCTTGGTGTTGGGATTCTTTTCCATGATGGCGCGCACCTGTTCGGCGATGGTGCGCACCTGGCCAACGTCCGGGCCAAGCACGCGGAACATCACGGGATATGGCACGGGCGGGCCGAACACGAATTGGGTGGCACGCACGCGCGCCTGCGGGAAGCGGCCCTCGGCGATCATCTTCTGCATTTTCGCCTTGAGCACAGTGCGGTCGTGGGCGTTCTCGGTCAGCACGATCATCTGCGCATAGGCCGGATTGGGCAGCTCAGGATTGATCGCCAGGAAGAAGCGCGGCGTGCCCTGGCCGACGTAGCTGGAGACGATCTTGGCCTCCGGTTCCTTTTTCAGCGCATCCTCGATGGAGTGGACCACGGCATCGGTGGCGCTGAACGAGCTGCCAGGCGGCAGGTTGACTTCGATGGTCAGCTCGGGACGTTCGGAATCGGGGAAGAACTGCTTCTCCACCGCGCCCATGCCCACGCCGGCCAGCAGGAACACGGCGGCGGTGACGCCGGCGCTGATCCACTTGTGGTCCACGCACCAGCGCACCAGAGCGCGCAGGCGCTGATAGTTCGGGGTGCTGTAGATGGCGTCGTGGCCGCCGCTCTTGACGGGGATTTCCGGCAGCGACTTCACGCCCATGTACGGAATGAAGTACACCGCCACCACCCAGGAAGCGAGCAGCGCGAAGGCCACTACCCAAAAAATATTGCCCGCATATTCACCGGCGGTCGACTTGGCAAAGCCCACCGGCAGGAAGCCGATGATGGTCAGCAGGGTACCGGACAACATTGGGGCAGCGGTCGAGCTCCAGGCGTGCGTCGCAGCGGCGATGCGGTCCAAGCCTTCCTCCATTTTCACCACCATCATTTCGATGGCGATGATGGCGTCATCCACCAGCAGGCCGAGCGAGATGATCAGCGCACCCAGGGTAATGCGGTCGAAATCGCGTCCGCTCATCAACATGATCACGAATACCGCGCCCAGGGTCAGCGGCACGGCGGCGGCCACCACGATGCCGACGCGGAAGCCCAGCGTCACCAGGCTGACCACGATCACGACCGCCAGCGCGACCACGAACTTGATCATGAATTCGTCGATGGAATCGGTGATGGCGCGCGACTGGTCGGCCACCAGATTGAATTCGATGCCGGTGGGCAGTCCGCTGCTGATCGCCTTCCGTTCCGCGGCCAGTGCCTGGCCCAGTTCCAGGCCGTTGTAGCGCTTCTTCATGACGACGGCCAGGTCGAGCGAGGCATCTCCCTGGTTGCGGATGACGAAGGATGCCGGATCTTCGTAGCCGCGCTTGACGTCGGCGATGTCGCCCAGCTTCAGGGTACGCTCGCCAGCGGCGATCGGGATGTCCCTGATGGCGTCCACATTGTCGATGGCGCCGTCAAGGCGCAATTGCACGCGCGGGCCCTTGGTTTCCACGAAGCCGGCGGAGGTCACGTCGTTCTGCTTGCCCAGCGCGTCGATCACCGCTTGCGCCTTGATGCCCAGGGTCGCCAGACGCTGGTGCGAGATTTCGACGTAGATTTTCTGCTGCTGTTCGCCCAGGATGTTGACCTTCTGGACGCCAGGTACGCGCAGCAGGCGCTGGCGGATGTCTTCCGCTTGCAGTACCAGCTGGCGGTGCGGCAGCTGCTTGCCGGTCAACGCGAACAGCGCGAAGTAGACGTCGGAATATTCATCGTTGACGATGGGGCCGACAACGCCGCGCGGCAAGTTGATGGCTTCATCGCCCAGCTTCTTGCGCACCTGGTAGAAACTGTCTTCCACCGCCTTGGCCGAGGTATCGTCCTTCAGGTACAGCTTCATGATGACGCGGCCTGGTTGCGCGGTGGTTTCGACGCGGTCGTAGCTGTCCAATTCCTGCAGGCGTTTTTCCATGCGGTCGGCCACCTGGCGCTGCATTTCCTCGGCGGTGGCGCCGGGCCAGGCGGCGCTGATGGTCATGACCTTGACTACATAAGTCGGGTCTTCCGCGCGGCCCAGGCGCAAGAAGGCAAATGCGCCGGACGCCACGATGGCGATGATCAGGAACAAGGTAATGGCGCGCTCGCGTACGCCAAAGGCGGAGAGGTTAAAGCCGCTCATGATCCGCTCCCGGTCTTGCCGGCCAGCGGCGACACTTTCTGGCCGGGCTTCAGCAAGTGGCCGCCAAAGGCTACCACCCGTTCACCCTGCGCCAGGCCCTGCGATAGTTGCGCCTGTTCTTCGCCCAGGCGCGCGACCTTGACGGGGCGCAAGTTGACGGTGGAGCTCTTGCTGTCGATGACCCAGACGCCGGGCCCCTTGCCTTGATCCACCAGGGCGCTGACGGGCACGCTGATGCGCGGCGTTGCGCCGCCTTCCATTTGCACGGTCACGGTGGCGCCCAGCGGAGCATGGCTAGCCTCCCCGCCCAGTGTGTAGCGCGCCAGGTAAGTACGGGTTTGCGGATCGGCCACCGAGGCCAGCTCGCGCAGGGTGGCAGGCGAAGACTGACCCTGCTCGCTATACAGCACGGCGCTGGCGGGACGTCTCGCCAGCGGCAGTGCGTTTTCCGGCAGGTAGACCAACGCCTCGCGCGCGCCTTCGCGCGCCAGCTTGACGACGGTCTGGCCGGCGCCGACCACCTGGCCGACGTCGGCGGGGACTTCCATCACGACGCCGTCCATATCGGCCAGCAGCACCGAATAATCGCGCTGATGGGCGGTCTGGCGGGCACGCGCGCCTTCTGCGCTGGCCTGGGCGATAGCGGTGTCGGCGGCCGCCTTGGCCTGTTCATAAGCCTGGGTGGAGACCGCGCCGGAGGCCAGCAGCTTGCGCAGGCGCGCTTCCTCCGCCGCGGCCTGGACTTGGCGCGCCTGTGCCGCTTCCACAGCGGCGTGGGCAGCGGCGGCGGCCAGTTCGTAGTCGGTAGGGTCGATGCGCATCAGCGGCTGGCCCTTGCGGACCGTCTGGCCTGGGTCTACCAGGCGCTCGACCACCTTGCCCGCCACGCGGAAGCCGAGGCTGCTTTCGGTGCGCGCATGGACCACGCCGGTAAAGCTGGCGGCTTCGCCGCGGGAGGATTGCGCCATGATCGAGGCAACCTTGGCGGGAGCTTCAGGTTCGGTGGCGGGATGGCTGCAGGCGGCCAGGCTCAGCAGCAATGTTGCGCCCAGGATGCTGCGGCGCGGCAGGTGGAAGCGGATCGGTTTCATGTTGCCCTCAAAAAGTGAAAGTACACATTTAGAGTATGTTCAGGCGCTAAAAATAGCAAGGCATTTTTTGCGTTGTAAGGCTTTTCTGGCCATTCTGCGCCAATTTTGCCCGTTAGTCCGTCTGAAAATGTTTATTTAAGAGTGTTGGTGAACTTTAAATCAACCATCTGCGGCGACGCAGGCGCCTGCCGCAAGAGATTCACCCGGATCACGGGACTGACTCCGGGCGACTACCGGCAGCGCTTCAGCACCGGCCGCTAGGCTTAGCTGTCGAAGGGGGCGTCGTTGATCAGGTCGCAGACGTCGGGGCAGTGGAAGCCATGCACATGGCGCTTGCCGACATCGACTAGCCCTGTTCCCAGCGCCAGATGCGGCTTTTTGCGCACCACTTCCGCCACCGCTTCGGTAAACGCCTTCTTCATGCCGATGCGAGGAAAGAGGGCCAGGGTGTCGTCCACCAGGGAAGGCGTGATTTGATCCAGGTGCAAGCCGAACACGTCGACATGGGCGCCCAGGCTGATCAGCGCGATTTCGGGCTGCTTGCGTTCGACGATGCCGACGCTGGAGTGCAGCGCGATGGCGTCCCACAGCAGCGCAGCCTTTTCATCCGCATAGCCGTGCTGCTTGAGGAAGTGCGTAGCAGCGTCGGCTCCGTCGACCTCAAAGCGGCCATCCGCCGCAAATTCTTCCGTCAAACCGAGGTCGTGCAAGACCGATGCCAGATAAACCAGCTCGCGATCGTATTTCAGGGTTTGGCGGCGGCCGAGAAATTCTGCAAACCACCAGGTTCGGTGCAAATGGTTCAGCAGCGGCTTGGAGTGGACCCGTTCGATCAGCGCCACCGCTTTGCGGGTAAGTTCGGTATCCGGTGCGCTAATGCCGCCGATGGTGATGGGGGTGGTCATGGTTTAAAGGCTTCCCTGTAGGTGTCGACGAATTGCGCGACGGTTTGCGGCGCCTGCCCGGTGATCTCGCCGATCACACCATCAACGCCGCCAAAGATGCCGTTCTGGTAATCGACGGCAATCGCCAGGAAATGCTGGATCAGGAATTCGGGCAGCTGGTATTTCTTCAAGTGCTGCTCGTATTCTGCGAGCGTGACCGGGCTGTAGACGATGCGGCGGTCGAAAAGGCGGCTCAGCTCTTCCGCCAGCTCTTGCTGGCTGTATTCCACCGGCCCGTGCAGCGGGTAAGTCTTGCCGGCGTGCGCTGCGGGGTTGCTCAGGATGGCGGCGATCATGCGTGCCTGGTCGACTGCACCGATGGGAGCGTGGCGGCCCGATCCGAACGGCAAGGCGATCTTGCCTTGCTCCACCAGTACGTCGCGCACCCAGGGAAAGGTCAGCCACTCGGAAAACAGGGTGGGGCGCAGGTGGGCTGCCGGTACGCCAGACCAGTCGAGTACCCGCTCGGCGATCCAGTGGTCGCGCGCAGCATGGCTCTCGGAATCCCGGCGGGCTGAAATTTGCGACATGCTGACCACCATGTCCAGGCCGGCGCGCTGGGCTGCATCGGAAAAATAGGCGGTCGCCTGAATCAGGCCCGGTCGCACCGGATAGCACAGATAGGCCGCATTGACGCCGTCGACGGCGCGAAGTATGTCGTCGTGCACCAGCAGGTCACCGACGACAATCTCGGCGCCGAGGTTGCGCAGCGCCGCGCTGCGCGCGTCTTCGCCATGCACCATGGCGCGCACCGCGTGCCCTTGGTTCAGCAGGGTTTGAATGGTATGTACGCCAGTTTTGCCGGTGGCGGCTGTGATGAGATATTTGCGTTGTTCCATGACAGAGATTCCTTGATGGGGTTTGAGGTTATTTAGAGTATAGTAGTGCTCTAAAATGAGTCAAGGGAAATCTGAAGGTGGCGCATGTGCTGTGAGCGTATGTTTTACATTCCTTTTTTAAGATCATTGCTATAATCTTAGTAAGAGTGTTCCGTCAGTGAACTGGCACGGGAGGCGTGAAATGCGTAAGTCGAAAGCGGAAGCAGCAGAGTCGAGGAAGCGAATCCTGGCGACGGCCAAGGACATTTTTCTGCGCGAGGGGATTGCGGCGACAGCGATCTCCGACGTCATGGTGGCGGCTGGGCTGACCCAAGGCGGGTTCTACCGGCATTTCGAGTCGAAAGAGCATCTGGTGGCTGAAGCCAATGCGGTCGCCTATGAGAATATTTTCGCCGGATTGGAAGCGATGGCTGCGGGCAAGCCGCCGCGCGAAGCCATTGAAATCATCGTCCACGAGTATTTGCATCAGCTGCGGGCTCCCAAGCTGGAAATTCTCTGCCCGCTGGCCAACCTGTCGAGCGAACTGCGCCATGCTGATGAGCAGGTGAAGGCGGTAGTCTCCGAGGGGTACGCCCGCCTTGTGAGGTTTTTTGCCTCCTACCTGATGCGCCTGGATTACCGTGATTATGTCGGGCTCGCTGAGAGCATCGTCTCCGTGCTGGTCGGTGCGGTGTCGCTCTCCGGCACGATGCTGGCGCCCGCGGCAGCGGAGGCGATCCTGGTCAACGCTGAAGAAACGGTCAAGGCGCTGCTGCAACATGCCGACACCAGTGTGGCGCTGATCCGCAGGGCTTAGGGGATCAGACCATTGACGGCGTGATGCGCGCGCGCCAGGATCGCTTCCGTCAATTGCTTGTGCGTGGCGCGACGCGACAGCATCACAGGCCCAACAGGGTTTCAATGAATAGCCGCGTGGCGACGGCAATGATCCGCTGCCTGGTCTCGGCGGTTTCAGCTTTTGATTTCTTCACATGTCCTCCGTTTGGTACACAGGCACCTTGCCTGTTTTAGAGTTCTAGTCTAATCTTAACTTAGATTATGTGTAAGCTCTAAATGGGTGATTGGAGGCTGCTGATGAACACGTTGCTATGTGGCTTTGCGGTCGCCGCCGACATCATGTGCTCGGCGTGCCTGGCTTCGGACCAGTCGGCGCCGGTGCTGCACCTGTCAGCCAATTACTGGGCGCCATATACAGGGGAGGCGTTGGCGCAACAAGGTGTCGCATCCGAGATCGTGGTGACGGCGTTGCGCCGCGCTGGCTATCGCGCCAGCATCAGCTTCATGCCGTGGAGCCGGGCGTTGACGAGCACCTACCGCGGGCTCAGCGATGGCGTGGTGGCGGTATGGTCGACCCAGCAACGGCGTGCAAGATTGGTGTACAGCGACAGCTATTTGTCGAACCGCATGTTCCTGTTCTACGGAAGGGCGGGACGTTGCAATGACGGGCTGTCGACTGGTACACGCATTGGCGTCGGCCGGAATTACGAGTATAGCGACAACTTTCTGGCGCAATACAGTCAGTTGCTCAAGCCAGTAGACCGACTGGAACAAAACCTGTTGAAGCTGCAGGTGGGGCGCGTTGATTTTGTCCTGGAAGATCCACTCATCGTTCACCATGCCTTGCAACATGGGCCAAAAGGGTTTGACCAGCCTCCGCCCCAGCAATGCGCTGGTAAACCTTTGCTCACCCTGCCGTTGCACTTTGGCCTGCGCCGAGACTTCCCGAATGCCGCCGCTATCGTCGCGGCATTTAATCTGCAGCTGAAGGCCATGAAAAAGGATGGCACCTTGGATGCCGCATTGCGGCGGCTGGCGGAAGGCAACCATGGCTGAAATCGAGGGCATTGTGGCATTCGTCATTCGGTGCCGGAAGATAGAATCGCTTATGCATAGCGCTCTCACCAACGAGACCAGGCGGGGAAGCACGGCGTTATATCCATGCTGTCGCTTGCTATGGCAGTGGAAAACTGTTCTTGGAGGGATGCCATGATGGTCGAACTTTTCTTCGTGAGGCGAGCAGATGTCCCCGCATTTCCTCTGCGCCCTGATTGGCGCGCGCCGTTTCTGACCCATCCACACTTCGACCAGCTGCAGCGGTCCGTATTCAGCTATCTTGGTCAGCCCTGGAATGTCTTTGACGAATGGCTCGTTTTTGGGCCTGAACATGGCAGCCGGATCGATATCGGTTTCGAAACGCTGGTGTCGGCGGTTGTTGTATTCCGCTTTGATGTGAGATGCGGCGGCGTGCAGTTCGAGATTTGGGCCTGTGGTCTTGTCCAAGAGTTGGATGGCTTGTTCTTTTCACCCAACACGCGCACGTTTATTGAGCCAGAATTGAATGCATTACGCGCATCTATCGAGAGCGAACGAACAGCCTCCCTACTTAGGCAGTCCACTTCCAGCGGAGCAGCTGATAAAGGCAGGTTCCGTACCACTTTCGGACAATGAGCGCTTAATGCCGTTTCACGGGGGGGCTTTGAAGGTGGATAGGTCGCGAATACGAAAAGACGGCCTCGGAAACGAGGCCGTTTTTTTCGTCCGCACTATCGGGAGCGTGGTATCGAAACCCTGAAAGTCGTCCCATGGTCCGGACATGAAGTAACACTTATATGTCCGCCATGGGCATTGGCAATTTCGCGTGCGATATAAAGCCCCATGCCAAGACTGGTGCGCTCTATGCCGTCCGCCTTGGTGTGCGTGCCGATGCGTACCATGGGGTCGAAAATGCATGACAGCTTGTCGGCCGGGATTGGCGTCCCGCGGTTATTGATCGTGACGAGAATGATCTCGTCGGTGCAGCTTGCGGACACGAGTACGGGAAAGATTTCGCTGCCGTATTGGAGCGCATTACCAACGCCACGGTAATTGCCCTTCGACTTTGCATTGCCGCGTTTTGCTCGAGTTTCATCACTATTTCAGCCGAATTGATTCTGTTTCTGACTAAGTGATCGTGACCTGGTTTATATTTTGAGCCGCATTTTGGGAGGAGCGAGATATGAGTAATGCCAGCCTGACGATTTGCGACCGTGAGCGCACAGCCAGCCTGCTTGATTTTCACGAACTGGTGGATGCAATCGCCAGGGCCGCCACAGAACTGGCGGCTGGCGCTATCCTCAGTCCGGAACGAATGGTAGTCCCTCTGGGCGAGGGCGGCGTGTTACTGAGCATGCCGGCAACGGCGCAAGATATTGCGATCCACAAGCTGGTTAACGTTCAGCCGCGAAACCGCGAGCGCCAACTTCCGACGATCCATGGTGCGGTCACTGTTTGCGAAGCGGATACCGGCAGGATTTTGTGCCTGCTGGATGGTCCTGAAGTGACCGGCCGCCGCACCGCTGCGGCGACGATGCTGGCGATCCGCAGTTTCTCGCAAGAGGAACCAAAACGGATCCTCCTGATTGGCACCGGTGCACAGGCAATGTTCCACGTACAGGCAATTGCTGCGCTTTATCCGCGCTGCCAAGTATTGGTGCGGGGGCGTGGCCAGCAAGCATCGGAGGAATTCTGCGCGAAGGGCCGTGGCATTCACGCGCACCTGGAACCCTGCGGTGCGAGCCTGCCTGACGTCGATGTCGTGATCACCGTGACGACCAGCACACAGCCAGTCTTTGATGAAGTTGCGCGTGCGGGACGGCTTGTCATCGGCGTCGGCGCGTTCAAGCCTGCGATGGCGGAAATCGGTTCAGCCACGTTGAATGGCAGCGAAATTTACGCAGACGATCCTGCCGGCGCGCGGCACGAGGCAGGAGACCTGCTGCGCGCCGGTGTTGACTGGACCCGCGTCAAATCGTTGGCAGCGGCGTTGCGCGGGCCGGTCGACAAATCGAGGCCTACGGTGTTCAAGAGTGTTGGAACCGCTGCGTGGGACCTGGCAGCTGCGCGTGTGGCCCTGCGCTCGCTCGGACACCGTTAAGCCAAGCAAGGAACTGAACCATGCAAGCATCACGCACCATCAGCACCGTTGAAGTGCATACCGGCGGCGAACCATTCCGCATTGTGACTTCGGGACTGCCACGGCTACCAGGGAAGACCATCGTCGAGCGGCGCGCGTGGTTGAAGGATAACGCCGACGAAATCCGCCAGGCCCTGATGTTCGAACCGCGCGGCCACGCCGATATGTATGGCGGCTATCTGACGGAGCCGGTTTCGCCGAACGCGGACTTCGGCATCATCTTCCTGCATAACGAAGGCTATAGCGACCACTGCGGACATGGCGTCATTGCCCTGGCAACGGCTGCCGTGGAGCTGGGCTGGGTTGAGCGCCAGTCGCCGGAAACAAGGGTAGGCATCGACGCGCCTTGCGGTTTCATCGAGGCTTACGTCAATTGGGATGGCAATCACGCCAATGGGGTGCGCTTTATCAATGTCCCGTCCTTCATCTTCAAGCGTGGTGTGACGGTGCAGACGCCCAGCTATGGCGCTGTTACCGGCGATATCGCCTATGGTGGCGCCTTCTACTTTTACACCAGTGGCGAGCCGCATGGGCTGGCAATTCGTGAATCTTCTATCGATGCGCTGAAGCAGTTCGGCGCCGAAGTGAAGGCAGCTGCGAACCTGGCATTCCTGGTTGAGCACCCCGATATCCCGGAGATCAACCATATTTACGGGACCATCATCAATGGAGCGCCGCGCCATTCGGGCTCGACCCAGGCCAACTGCTGCATTTTCGCGGACCGCGAAGTCGATCGTTCTCCTACCGGCTCCGGGACCGCTGGCCGCGTGGCGCAGCTCTATTTGAAGGGCGAGCTGGCACGCGGCGAGGTCCTGGTCAATGAGTCGGTGATCGGCTCCGTATTCAGCGCCAGGGTTATTGGCGATGCGCGCGTTGGCGACTTCCCGGCAGCCATTCCCGAGGTATCCGGTTCAGCTTTCGTCTACGGCTTCTGCAATTGGATCATCAATAGCCGCGACCCGCAAAAATACGGGTTCCTGGTCCGCTGATCAGTTGTTCGAAATCGCAAAACACTGAGGTCGGATACGTCATTTCATTGTTGAGGGTATTATTATCGTTCTGACTGACCAGAACGCCTCGATATGACCTCTACACCTCAAGCTGACAATAGCCTTCCCCTCGATATGATTATCTTCGGCGGGGTAGGCGACCTGGCCATGCGCAAGCTGCTGCCGGCGCTGTACATGGCCCACCTTCACGGCAACCTGCCGCCGGCCACGCGCATTATCTCCACCGGGCGCCAGGAATTCGACCGCAACGCCTACCTGGCGTTTGTCGAGGAGCATTCGAGGTCCTTCATCGATGGCGCCAATTTCACCGAAGAGGCGTGGCGCAGCTTCCTGCAACTGCTGGAGTTCGTGCGTATCGATGTGCAGCAGGACAGCATGGCGGCCTTGGCCAAGGCTTCCCGCCCTGGCGCCGAACGCGTTTTCTACCTGTCCACCGCGCCTTCGCTGTTCACCACCATTTGCGACAAGCTGGCCGAGGCCGGTCTGGTCGACCGCAATGCCCGCGTGGTGCTGGAAAAGCCACTGGGCCGCGACCTGGCATCCGCTGTGGAGATCAACGAGGCGGTTGGCAAGCATTTCGAAGAATCCCAGATTTACCGTATCGACCACTACCTGGGCAAGGAGACCGTGCAAAACCTGATGGTCCTGCGCTTCGGTAACTCGATCCTGGAACCGCTGTGGCGTGCGCCGAATATCACCAGCGTGCAGATCACTGTGGCCGAAGAATTGGGCGTGGGCAGCCGCGCCGGCTTCTATGACAGCGCCGGCGCCATGCGCGATATGGTGCAGAACCACTTGCTGCAGCTGTTGTGCATCGTTGCCATGGAGCCGCCGGCCTCGCTGGCGCCCGATGCGGTGCGTGACGAAAAGCTGAAAGTCCTGCGCTCGCTGCGCCGCATGAGCCTTGCCAATATCGCCCGCGACACTGTGCGCGGCCAGTACATTCGCGGCGTGAGCGGCAACCAGGAGGTTCCAGGCTATTTGGAAGAGCGCAATGTTCCCGCCGACAGCAGCACCGAGACCTTCGTGGCGCTGCGGGCGTACGTGGATACGTGGCGCTGGTCGAAGGTGCCGTTCTACCTGCGCACCGGCAAACGCATGCAGCGCCGTTCCTCGAAAATCGTGATCGAGTTTGCCAACCCGCCATTCCCGCTGTTCCCTGAGAATCCGGCCGGTGTCGCCAACCGCCTGGTGATCGAACTGCAGCCGGAAGAGGCGATCAAGCTGCAGCTCATGGCCAAGCAGCCTGGCAGCGGCATGCAGATGCAGCAGGTAGCGCTGAACCTGGACTTGCAGTCCGCCTTCTCCCAGCGCCGCGCCGAGGCCTATGAACGCCTGCTGATCGACGTGGTGCGCGGCCGCCTGACCCACTTCATGCGCCGCGACGAATTGGAAGCGGCGTGGGAATGGGCCGAGCCGATCATCAACGGCTGGGGCGCGCTGGCGGAGAAACCGAATCCTTATGCGGCCGGTACCTGGGGCCCGTCGGAGTCGTTCGCACTGTTGGCACGGGACGGATTCAGCTGGGTAGAGTAAGATGCCGCTCCCGATTTTTGGAGCGGAACCCTATGAAGAAATTCGCGCTCGCGCTTGCGCTGGTTTGTACGCAAACGACTGCAGCAACTGTCATTGGCATCTCGGATGGCGACACATTGACTGTATTGAGCAATGGCCATCCAATGAAAGTCCGCCTGGCCAATATTGATGCGCCCGAAAAGAAGCAGCCGTTCGGTGCGCGTTCCAAGCAATCGCTTTCCGACCTGTGTTTCGGCCGGGACGCGACGTTGGATTCGGACAAGAAGGACCGCTATGGGCGCACCGTGGCGGTTGTCCACTGCGGCAGTGTCAACGCCAACGTGGCGCAAGTGCGCAAAGGCATGGCCTGGGTCTACCCTCAGTACAACCATGATCCGTCTTTACCTGCGGTCGAAACGGCGGCACGTTCTTCCAGGGTTGGTCTCTGGTCCGACCCTGATCCATTGGAGCCCTGGCTGTTCCGGAAGGAGCGCAAGGGCCAAACGAAAGGAGCATGATGGCGGAATACAAATTGCACTGCTTTGCAGCTTCCGGCAACTCTTACAAGGCCGCGCTGTTCCTGGCGCTGGCCAATGCGGACTGGGAGCCGGTGGTGGTGGACTATTTCGGCGGCGAGACCCGCGGCGAAGCCTGGCGCGAGAGCCTCAATGAAATGGGGGAAATCCCGGTGCTGGAACATGCGGGCCTGAAGATCAGCCAGTCGGGCGTGATTCTCGACTACCTGGCCAGCCAGACCGGCAAATTCGGTGGGCGCGACGAACAGGAGAGGCGCGATATCTGGCGCTGGATCCTGTTCGATAATCACAAGTTCACCAGTTATTACGCCACCCTGCGATTCATGTTCGGCCTGCAGAAGACCGGCGAAACGCCCGTTACCCAATTCTTGCGCGAGCGCGCGAAAACGGCCTTCGGTATCGTGGACAAGCATCTGGCCGGCACGCCGTTCCTTGTTGGCGGCCGCTTGACCATTGCGGACCTGTCGCTGATCGGCTATCTGTATCTGCCCGAGGAAACCGGCATCGACATGGCCGAATTCCCCAATATCGAGGCCTGGAAGAAGCGGATCAGTGAAATCCCGGGTTGGCGCCATCCCCACGAATTAATGCCGGGTCGCAAGGCTTTTTAATGTATATTTGGTAACTTGCAGCATCTGACTGTAGGGACCAAATATGGATCAGCTCATGAGCGCGTTCGTGGCGTTGCTCGAGACGATGTTTGCCGCGCTGCCCTTCGAATTCCTGGAGGCGTGGGGGCGCGTCGCTTATGTCGTGGGCATTGCGCTGCTGATCCTGGCCTACGGCGGCTTCACCTTCATGCCTGCCGGCCGCTGGGGTTTTGGGCGCGAACGCCAGGCCTGGGGCGCTGCCGCGTTCAAGGCCATGGCGGCGACGGCCATCCTGATCATCGGCAGCGGCTATATCGGCTCCTTCATTGTGCTGGTGCCAGGCGCCCAGACTTTCGAGTCGCTCAAGGACTGCGCCGTCTTCCTGTGCATCGTCCTGTTTGGCCGCCCAGCGCTGCTGATCACCCCAATTGCCTACGGTATCTCGGACCTGATTGAAGGCGTCCAGCCAGCCTATGAGCTGGATTGGGCGCTTGGCTACTGGATCAATCCCGCGCTTTTCTGGATGGCCTACCAGCTGATTGGCCGCATGCCGGATTTTCGGCGCGGCCGCACCTGGGGCAAATACCTGTTGTTTGTGGCGCTGTTCATGAGTACCGAGCCGCAGCTGTGGGGCTATATCTGCGCTGACAAATTCACGCCGCAGATCTCCTATCACGAGATTACGCCGGCGCTGTTCTTTACTACCTCAATTACCTGGCTGGTTTCGCCGCTGCTGATGCTGGCGGCTTACCCGTTTGCGCGCCGCATCGGCTGGTACTGGATGGAGATTCCGGGCCATGTCAAAGAGCGCTTGTTTGGCCATAAGGAGTGGCTGTGGGAGAGCGGCAAGGCCGAGCAGGGTCCGGCGGACAAAGGGCAGGGCGTGCCGCTGGTGCTGCTGCTTGTTGGCCCCTTCCTGTCGCTGACATTGGTCATGGTGATGGCCACGGCCTACGTTGGCTTTCGCAGTGCGGAGAATGCTGCGACCAAATTGGTGGGCCGGCTGCATGAAGAAGTGGCGGAGAACATCAATATCCAGCTGGACGAATTCCTCGAGCGCTCGCGGGCGTTCGACCATTCGCTGCTTTCCAATTTGCCGATCGCCGAGCATGGATTTGCTGTGGCGATTGACGCGTCGGGGCGCGTGGTTCTCAGCTCGGTCAAACCACAGCCGCCGGGCGTTGGCGCGGCAGTCGCCACCGACGGCGTGGTCAGGACCGCGATTGGCGAGCTGTATCGAACCGTTGGAAGCCTGGACAAGCTGCATGCCAGCCGGCAATTCCGCTTCACGATCGTGACGGCGACCCCGCTTTCGCGCGAGATTTGGCTGGCGCAGGCGACGGCTTATTCAGACCGCAGCGGCAAAACGCGCTGGACCCTTGTGACCGCCATGCCGGAGGCCTATTACCTTTCCGAGATCCGCTCCGGTAACAGCCATGCTGCCATGATTTATGCGGTGGCCCTGGTGCTGTCGCTTGTCACCGTGATTGTGCTGGCTGCGATCGTGTCGAACCCGGTGCGGCGCATTGCGCAGGCCAGCTCCGACCTGGCGGCAGGTAATTGGGCGCTGCGCGTTCCCGATAGCCGGATCGAAGAACTCAGCTTCCTTTCCCGCTCCTTCAATGCCATGACGAGCCAGCTGCGCGATGCTTTCCGCAGGGTGAAGATGGGCGAGGCCATTGTCGAATCGAGCGAGGATGCGATTATCGGCAAAACGCTGGACGGCATCGTGAGCCGCTGGAACCATGGCGCGGAAGCGATTTTTGGCTATACCGCCGATGAAATGGTCGGCCAGCCTATGCTCAAGCTGATTCCCCCGTCGCGCCAGGAGGAGGAAAGGCGCCTGCTGGCGGCGATCAGCAATGGGACGTCGGTACAGCACTTCCAGACCGAGCGTCTTTGCAAGGATGGACGCACTATCCAGGTTTCCGTGTCGTTCTCGCCGATCCGCAATGAAACGATGCAGGTGATCGGCGCATCGGCCATTGCGCGCGACATCACCGCCCATAAGCAGGCGGAAGCCGCCATCGTCAACCTGAACGCACGCTTGCAGGCCTTGTTCGATGCGGCGCAGGAGGTGGCGATTATCGCGACAGATGCCGCCGGCAAGATCGTGGTGTTCAACCATGGCGCCGAACGGATGCTGGGTTATCAGGCCAAAGCCATGTTCGGGCAAAGCCTGACCGCTCTTTACCGTGAAAGCGAGTTGAGGCAGCGCGAAGAGGACCTGGGGGTGAATGGCTTCGAGGCGCTGGTGGCGATGACTCGTGCCGGCAAGTCGGAGATCCGCAGCTGGACTTGCGTGCGGCATGATGGTACTGCGCTTCAGGTGTCGCAGGCGGTGAGTCCGGTGTACGACGAGAGCGGCCAGATTACCGGCTTCCTCGCGATTGCCCGCGATATCACCCAGCAGCTGGCGGCGGAGGAAAACCTGCGCATCCTTAACCAGCAGCTCGACCTGCGCGTGCAGGAACGCACCCGCGAATTGCGCCGCACGCAGGATCAGCTGGTGCAGTCGGAAAAACTGGCGGCACTGGGATCGATTGTCGCAGCCGTTTCGCATGAACTGAATACGCCGATCGGCAATTGCGTGTGCGTGGCGTCGACCATCAAGGAGAAGACGGACGACTTTGAGGCGGAAGTCGCCACCGGAAAAGTCTCGCGCAAGAACCTGCAAGCGTATATGGAGTCCTCCCGTACCGCCATGGAGCTGCTGGACCGGGGACTTAAACGTGCTTCCGACCTGATTTCCAATTTCAAGCAGGTTGCCGTCGACCAGAGCACGGAACAGCGGCGGGTGTTCCAGTTAAGTGCTGCAATCGGCGGTGTAGTCGAACTGCTGCGCGTAACGCTGCGCAAGGCGCCGTACCGCATTGAGATGGACATCGATGAATCCATCCAGATGGACAGCTACCCCGGAGCCATCGAACAATTGATCTCCAACCTGGTCAACAATGCGGTGCTGCATGGTTTCGCGGGCCGCGAGCACGGCGTAATGCGCATCAGGGCGAGTTCCCTTGGGGCGGACGTCAAACTGGTATTCAGCGACGACGGCGTGGGCATGGCCGAAGACGTGCTGCGCCATATTTTCGATCCGTTCTTCACCACGCGCCTGGGAACTGGCGGCAGCGGGCTTGGCCTGAACATCTGCTACAACTTGCTCACCAACCTGCTAGGCGGACAGGTGAAGGTCGAAAGCCGTCCGGGAGAAGGAGCGACGTTTGCCATTTCCATGCCGCGCGTAGCGCCGGAAAACACCGGCTCGGCGGAGGACGTGGCGAACGCGGAAACGCGATTCCTGCTAGGCTTGGAGGAATGAAAATACCTTGTCTGCTTATCCCCCTCGCGCCATGATCGAGATCCTCGAGCAGCGCTTCCACAAGAATATGGCACGGCATGCAGGGCTGGCGTGGGATGCGGTGCGGGCTCGCCTCGATGCGAACCCGGGCAAGCTGTGCGTGCTGGAGGAAATGGAACGCACCGCCGGCGAGCCGGACGTGGTTGGCGTGGACCCGTCAAGCGGAGAGGTTGTCTTCTGCGACTGCTCGCCAGAGAGTCCGTCGGGACGGCGAAGCCTGTGCTATGACAAGGCTGCGCTGGATGCGCGCAAGGAGAACAAACCTTCCGGCAGCGCGTTGGAAACGGTTGCCGCAATGGGCGTAACCCTGCTGACTGAAGACGAGTACCGTCACCTGCAAACGCTGGGTGAGTTCGACCGCAAGACATCCAGTTGGGTCCAGACGCCTGCCTCGATCCGGAAAATGGGCGGTGCGTTGTTCTGCGACCGCCGCTACGGGCAGGTTTTCGTCTATCACAACGACGCCGAATCTTACTACGCCGCGCGCGGCTTCCGCGGGCTGCTCAAGGTCTGATCAGCGGCGCCAGCCGAGGATGCATTCCTCAACCAGTGAATGACCTTCAATCATGGCGGCGCGTGCATTGGAAAACGGCGGCGTGGTTTGTTCGGGGGGCTGGTGCTGCCAGCTCAAGTGCGCCCGGTAGCCGTCGCCGTCGTTCGCCACTCTTACCGTGTATGTGAAGCCATCTACGGAAACGGTGCTTTCCGCTTCCGTATCGGCAGGGACGATCTCATCCATCGGTCCCTCCTTCTATAACAGGCTGATCTACTTTGCGCCTGCTTGGGCCTCCGGTCAAGCAGGCAGTACCGTATCGAGTCGCTTGCCTCCGATGCGTACGTTGTCGAGTTTGAGGTCGGCCACGTTGTACAGCCAGATAGGCTGGGCGGCGTTGACCGGATTGCCGAAGTCGCAGTTGCTGACCGTGATGCGGCGGACCGGCAGTACCGGCGGCGCGGGCTGTGGGCCGTTGTAGTCGCTGGCTACTGGGCCGAGGATGGCGATAGCCTGGTAGCAGGAGCCGCTTACGCCGCCTTTCGTCACATTTCCAACGCTGACGTTTTCGATATGGACGTCGGAGACTTCCGGCGGCCGGATGCGGACGCTGTCGGCGCCTGGCTGGTAGTCGCAGTCAAAGGAAATTACCGCGCCCGCAGCAGTGGCAAGGCCTTTGGTGTCGATCGGCGAACCTGGCAGCAGGGCGTAGTGCGAAGCGCTAAGCTGCACGCCATTCGGCACCTTCACGTTCTTGACGTAGAAGTGGCGCAGGTAACCGCCCCGGTTCATATTCGTCTTGAGGCGGATCGCGATGTTCAGCGGGTCGGTTTGCCAGTGCACGTTTTCAAATACCAGGTCGCGCGCGTAGACGTGCTCAATGCCGCCGGACATTTCGGAACCCAGGGTAACGGCGCCGTGCCCGCTGTGCATGGTGCAGCGCTGGATCACGATATTGCGGGTTGGCCCGTACTGGATGTCGCGGTTCTTGCCGGCCTTGATGGCGATGCAGTCGTCGCCCGAATCGAATACGCAGTCCTCCACCAGCACGTGGTCGCAGGCTTCCGGATCGAAGCCGTCGCTGTTTGGCCCCCGGCTTTCGGCGTGGACTTTGCGGATCACGAGCTTGCGGCAGTTAACCGGGTGGTGCTGCCAGAACGGCGTGTTCTGTACATGGTAGCCTTGCAGCAGCACATTGCTGCAGTTGATGAAGTGGATCATCGGAGGGCGCAGGTAGTGGCCTTGGCCGAACACGCGCTGCTCGGCGGGCACGCCGGCCTCGGACAGGGCGGGGAGATAGCGCTCATCGCTTTGCCACTTGTCGTCATCGCCTTCAATCAGCTTGCGCTGCGCCGCGTCCAGGCCTGGGACGCGTTCGGACAGCGGCTTGTTGAGCGGATTGGGAACGACTTGCGTGGGCTGGCCTTCCTTGTAGCCGGGGGCCGTGGTTTGCGAGACGGCGTTCTTGGTGCGGTTGCGGCCTTTCCAGGACCACCAGCAATCGCCGGTTTCGTTGAAGGCGACGCCGCCCTGGCCGTCCAGTTTCGAAGTCCAGTCTTCGCCGGTCAGCGCGAAGTTGCTGGCGTCGCGGGCGTAGACCATGGGCGAGTAGTTAAGACAGTCGTTGCTTTGCCAGCGCGAGAGCGTGAGTTTGCCATTGGCGCCGCAATCGAAATCGCCGTCGCGGGCGTAATGCTCCGGATATTGCGAAAACAGGATGTGGGCGCCGGCTTGCAGGTGCACATGCACGTTGGAGCGCAGCACGAGCGGGCCGGCGCAGTACCAATAGCCTTTTGGGATGACGACGCGGCCTCCGCCGGCTGCGGCGCAGGCCTCAATGGCGGCTTTGAAATTGGGGTAGCAGTCGTGGGCGTCATCGGCCTGTGTCGGCACCAGCTCCTGGTCATCGTGGGTGACCCAGGCCTTGACTTGCTTTGTGGCGCAAGGTTGCGCGCCAAATTTAGTTACTTGGAAATCCTGTTTGCGGAAGCGGACGGGCGACTTCAGCGCAGCGACGATGGCGTCGGCCCGGCGCCAGGCGGTGGCACGTGCGGCAGCCGCATTGGCAGGCGACGAAGCGGCGAATGCGGACATCCATTGAGGTGCGAAGAGGGCGGCGACGCCGGCTTGCAGCAGGCTGCGGCGGAGCAGTTGAGGGGCATTCTTCAATTCTTGTCTCCTTGTTTGACTGCGCACGATTTTAAAGTGGTCAGGCCAAAACGGCAATCTGGACAGGCCAAAAGTGGCTTTTTTGCACATTCCTTCAATTTTTGCTTGTGAAATTGGCCTAACCACTTTAGTCTCTGGTTATACCAAATTCGAAAATAGATCAAACCAATTTGATCGCAAACATGGAGGAGACTCATGAATTACGTTCCAGGCCCTCAAACTAAACGCGCCGTGCTGGCAACAGCAGTTGGTATGGCCGTTCTGCAGATGGCTAACCAGGCGGTTGCACAAACCGCCCCAGCGCCGGCGGATGAGCAAATGGCATCGGTGGTCGTCACCGGTTCCCTTATCCGGCGCGTTGCCAACGAGGGCGCAACCCCGCTGGTCACCACCAAGGCTACCGAACTTCTGGCGCGCGGCAATACCGAATTGAAGGACTTGGTCCTGGAGATGCCGCAATCGCTGTCGCTCGGCACCAATAGCGGCGCGGCCGGCCCGATGATCAACCTGCGCGGCCTGGGCCCAATGCGCACCCTGACCCTGTTGAACGGCCGCCGCCTGGCGAATGAGCCGCTGCAGGACCAGTATGTCTCCGTCAACGTGATCCCGCGCATAGCGCTGGACCGCGTGGAAACCCTGAACGGCGGTGCCGCATCTATTTACGGCGCGGACGCCATCGGCGGCGTGCAGAACTTCTGGACCAAGCGCGGTTTCGAGGGCGCGGATGTGAAGGTTGAATATGCGCCGACCCAAAAGGGTGGTGCGGACGGCAAGAGCTTTGGCATGATGCTGGGCGCCGGCAACCTGTCGCAAGACGGCTGGAATGCCTACGTGGCAATCGATTACCAGAAAAAGGATGCGCTGTTCCAGGCCGACCGTCCGGACCAGCACGACCCTGCAATCCTGCGTACGCTGGGCCTGGGCATCACGCCTGACGCCCGCAACGGTGTGCCGAACGCCAACTTCGGCTTCGCCCGTAACGCCAACACCAACTACAACCCGACTTTCGCGAGCGGCTGCCTGTCGCCATATTCCACGCCGACCCTGGGCAACAACAGCACCGCCGCAACGCCGGTCTATGCTCCGGGCTGCGCGCGTAATCCGCTGTTCTGGAACGCTGTCACCGACGGCAGCGAGATCATGAACATCAGCGGCCGCGCGAGCCTGAACCTGCCGGGCGGCCATAAGCTGGACCTGGATATCCTGCATTCCGAATTCACCGTGAAGAAGTACCGCGGCATGCAGGTGCCGGGCACCACCAACCCGTTCACCACCTATTCGCTGCCGGCTAACAGTAAATATTACCCGGGCAATGGCATCACCCCGGCCGTGCAGGTTGTGGGTAGCAACACCGGCAGCAATACGCCAGCCATGTTCATCGACCAGGCCAAGACGCCTGGCACGGTCAGCGACCTGAAAATGAACAACCGGACCATCTACTTCCAGTGGGGTCCCGCCGAACTTGGCTCGGCATACCGTAACGACGAACAGACCAACGACCGCATCGTGTTGACCGCCGAAGGCGAGGTTCTGGGTTGGGACTACCGCGCTGGCGTCAACGTCGGCGAATCGAAGCGCGACACCCGCGCCGGCGGTGGCTACATCCTTTACTCCAAGGCGCAGGAAGGCTTCAACAATGGCACGCTGAATCCGTTCGGCCTGCAGGACGCAGCCGGCAAGGCCTACCTGGAAAGCATCCAGGCGGATGACTACACCTACCGCCTGAACAAGGCCTTCAACCGCAGCGTGGACGTCACCCTGACCAAGGGCGTGTATGACCTGAAAGGCGGTCCACTGACCCTGGCGCTGGCGGCAGAACTGCGCCGCGACGGCGCGCAAACCTTCAATGCACCGCTGGACTATGTGCTGAAAAAGGCCAACGGCAGCTACAACATCGACGCAGCCGGCAACGTGGTGCAGTCCGACCTGGTGGGCGAAACCCCGCAAGGCGTGGCAAAGAACCTGCACCGCACCATCGCTTCGGCGCTGATGGAGGTGGATGCACCGATCACCGACACCTTCCTGCTGAATGGCGCGGTGCGTGCGGACCGCTACTACGACTTGAAACAGACCACCGTCAATCCAAAGCTGGCAGCCCGCTGGCAGCCGATGAAGCAGCTGGTATTGCGCGGTAATGTGAACACCGGCTTCCGGGCACCGTCGATCATCGACATCCAGAACCCGACGCCGGAAGTGCGTAACCAGGTAATGGACGATCCGGTCCTGTGCCCAAGCTCGCAGCCGCTGGTGGCCGGCACCGGTACGCCGAAGCAGGGCTACACCTATGACCAGGTGTGTAACGTCGCCACCAACTACTGGACCAAGTCGCCTAACAACGACTTCCTGAAACCGGAAAAATCGCGCGGCTTCTCCTTCGGCTTCGCAGTGGAACCGATGAAAGACCTGTCGATCACCGTCGACTACTGGGGCCTGAAACTGAAGGACGTGCTGGGCGCGGTCACCATCGCCGAGATCCAGCAGAACCCCGCCAAGTACGACGTGAACTTTGTGCGTAATGCCGACGGCACCATCGACCATATCGTGGCAAGCCAGGCGAATCGTGGCCAGACCCGTATTCGCGGCCTGGACGTGTCGGCCAGCTACCGCTTCCCGAAAACCAGCTTCGGCACCTTTGACGCGAAACTGGATGGTACTTATATGGACAAGTACGAGTTCCAGTCCGAAAAAGACGGTCCTTGGCTGAGCAACGTGGGCATCATCACCAATGATGGCCGCTACGGTGGCGCGGGCCCGAACTCCGGCCTGGCCGGTATGCCGCAGATTAACCCGCGCTGGAAACACACGGCGTCGGTGACCTACACCTACGGCAAGTGGGCCACGACCCTGTCGCAGCGTTATAACTCCGGCGTGACCGACATCACCCCGCGTGCAGGTTCGACCCTGACCGAGGTGGAAGCCTACAAGCAGTACAACCTGAACGTGAACTACACCGGCATCAAGAACACGACCATCAGCTTTGGTATCAACAACCTGACGCAAGAATGGCCGCCACTGACCTCCAACAGCACTTATAACGGTGGTTATGTGACTTCGCTGGCTGATATGCTGGGCCGTGTTTATCGTCTCTCGGTGGAGTACAAGTTCTAAAATGCTGCTACGCTGCCTGCTGCTGGCCTGCACCTTGCTGCTGACGGCAGCAGGAGTGCACGCCGAACCTGTTGAACAGTGGGGCACGGCCGAGATTGAGCTGGCCGGCCCCCAAGATGGCAATCCTTTCGTGGACGTGGAGTTGTCGGCTACGTTCAGGCAGGGAACGCGCAGCCTGCAGGTGGCAGGCTTCTATGATGGCGACGGCAAGTACAAGATCCGCTTCATGCCGGACGCCATCGGTACCTGGGACTACGAAACACGCAGCAACCGCAGCGCCTTGTCCGGCAAGACCGGCAAGGTGCAGGCGGTGGCGCCGAAACCGGGCAACCGGGGACCGGTGGGCGTACGCAACACCTGGCATTTCGCCTATGCCGACGGCACGCCGTTCTGGCAGGTCGGCACCACCTCTTATTCATGGACCAACCAGCCGGCCGCACTGCAGGAGCAGACCCTGCGCACCCTGGCGGCCGCACCATTCAACAAGCTGCGCATGGGCGTCTTCCCCAAGCGCTATGAATTCAACAAGAATGAACCGCCGCTGTATCCGTTCGAGGGCAAGGCGCCTTTGCAGTGGGACTTCAGCCGCTTCAACCTGGCCTTCTTCCGCAATTTCGAGCAGCGGGTAGGGCAGTTGCGCGCACTCGGCATCGAGGCGGACATCATTCTCTTCCATCCTTACGACAAGGGCGCCTGGGGCTTTGACGCCATGCCGGCTGAAGCCAATGAGCGCTACCT
The DNA here is from genome assembly GCF_058807935.1 of Pseudoduganella sp. GW821-FHT11H04. NCBI lineage: Bacteria > Pseudomonadati > Pseudomonadota > Betaproteobacteria > Burkholderiales > Oxalobacteraceae > Pseudoduganella > Pseudoduganella sp. GW821-FHT11H04. Next base: position 73,645 of record NZ_JBXARE010000015.1, read on the forward strand.
GCGCTACATCGTGGCGCGCCTGGCGGCCTACCGAAATGTGTGGTGGTCGATGGCGAACGAATTCGATTTCATCAAGTCCAAGTCCATGGAGGACTGGGATCGCTATTTCCAGATCGTCCAGTCCAGCGACCCATACCAGCACCTGCGTTCGATCCACAACGCCTTCGTTTTCTATAACCATAGCAAGCCATGGGTGACGCACGTCAGTGTGCAAAGCGGCTCGCTTACCACTGATTACGAACGGGCCGTGCTGCTGCGGGACGTTTACAACAAGCCCGTGGTCTATGACGAAGTCAAATACGAGGGCAATTTCCCCCAGCGCTGGGGCAACCTGACGCCTCAGGAAATGGTGCTGCGCTTCTGGGAAGGCGCTATTGCCGGCACATACGTCGGCCACAGCGAAACCTACATCTCGTCGGACGAAGTAGTGTGGTGGGCCAAGGGCGGTGTATTGCGCGGACAGAGCCCGGCGCGGCTGGAGTTCTTCCGCAAGATCCTGGCGGAGAGTCCTGCGAAGGGACTGGAACCAATCGACAAATGGCAGGGCCACCCGTTTGCGGGACAGCACGGCCAGTACTACCTGGGCTATTTCGGCACGGAAGCGCCTGCGAGCTGGCCGGTGGTGCTGCATAACAAAGGCCTGACCGAAGGCATGAAGTTCAGGGCCGAGGTCATCGACACCTGGAATATGACGGTCACGCCGGTGCCGGGCGTGTTCGAGATGCGCAAGCGTGATGCCTACAATTTTGCGGATAAGGATGGCCGCAGCATCGCCTTGCCGGGACGTCCTTACATGGCGCTGCGCCTGGTGCGTGTCGGCGACGGCGCGGCATGCGCTGGCGGGGCGGCGTGGTGCGGCAGCGCACCGGCGGCGGACGCGCAGGCCCTTGCACTGATTCCTGCTTCTGCGACCTCCGTTGCCACCTCCGGCGCTTATTTCGTCGAGGCCCGTATGCGCCCGGTGCGCGGCGCGGCCGGCGCTGCATACGTCATTGCCCGCTATACGGACGAGCGCAATTGGCTAGGCTTTGGCTTGGAGTCCTCGCCGGACGGCCGCAAGCTGGCGGTCAACATCACACGCATGATCGACGGCCAGCCTAAATTCCTGAAGCAGGTACGCATCTCGCCGGACGCCGACCAGGCCGCCTACACGCTGCGCCTGGACGTAGACGGTGCGGCGCTTACTGCCTACCTGAACGGCAACCGCCTGATCGGCGTCGACGAACCGAACCCGCTTCCGCCGCGAATCGGCGTGCTCTCTCCCGGCGGCCAATATGAGGTCGATGGCCTGCGCGCTGGCTCGATGGCGCAGCCGGCGACCAGCATTGGCCTGGTCCACCAGCACAAGCAGATCGCCATGCAGGCTGGCGACGCAGCGCAGCGCTTCGCAGTGCGTGCGGCCAGCCGTGGCGGCCTTCGTGCGTTGCGATTCTCCGCCGTTTCGAGCGATCCCGCGATCGCCGAAGCCAGCACCGAGGGCGACGCGCTGGTGCTGGCGCCTCGCAGCGCGGGCACAGCAGCCGTTACGCTGACCAGCGCCGAGGATCCGAATGTGGCGGTGATCCTGGCGGTCCGCGTCGGCCCGGCATTCACCGCATCGGCGCGCAAATACAAGCTGTCCGGCCGCGCGCTGCCCGCTGCAGGCGAGCTCAATGTGCCTGTCGACACCCGCCTGCAACTGCGCCTGGACCAGGTGACAACCCTGGGCGAAACCGGCTCGATCCGCATCGTGCGTGCGGCGGACGAAGTCACCGTCGACGTGATCCGCCCCGGCATGGAGCTCGACGAGATCGGCGCCACGCAGGACGGCGTAAAACGCGTCGTTCGCTACAAGGCGATCACCGCCGATGGCGCGACCGTGACGATCCGTCCGCATGACGGTAAGCTGGCCTACGGCACCGACTATTACGTCCTGGTGGACGGAAATCTGTTCGGTGCCGCCACGTTGGCCGGCGCCTCGTTCGACGGCATCGGCAAAACCGTCGGCTGGACGTTCCGCACCCGCGAACGCGCCCCGAACGGCACGGCGCTGCGCGTGGCGGCTACCGGCAAGGCCGACTTCCGCACTGTGCAGGGCGCGTTGAACCACGCCATGCAAAACATCCCGCGCTCGCAGCCGGTAACGATCAGCCTCGCCAACGGCCGCCATGAGGGCCTGCTTTACTTGCGCGGCAAGGACAACGTAACCCTGAAAGGCGAGAGCCGCAGCGGCGCCATTATCGCAGCCGAGAACAGCGACGGCGTGAACCCCGGCAGTGGCGTAGGCCAGGCTCCGATGGCCCCCGGCGCCAGCGGCGGCCGCTCAGTATTCCTCGTTGAAGATTCCGACCTGCTGCGCCTCGACACCCTCACGCTTGCCAACACCACCTGGCGCAGCAAAACCATCGGCGCGCAGGCCGAGGCGCTGAACTTCAACAGCGAAGGCCGGTTCATCGCCACCCGCGTCGACTTCCTCAGCGAACAGGATACCGTCCAAGTCAAAGGCTACGCCTGGTTCTATCGCAGCCTGGTCGCGGGAAATGTCGATTTCATCTGGGGCTACAACCGCGCAGCCCTGTTCGAAGAATCCGAAATCCGCTCCGTCGGCGACAGCGCCAACCCGCAAAGCGGCGGTTACCTGGTGCAAGCTCGCACCGTCGCAGAAGACGACCCCGGCTTCGTGTTCCTGAACAGCCGCCTCACGCACGGCCCTGGCCCGGCGGGCAACGACGTGCCGCCCGGCGCCAGCTTCCTCGCACGGCCAGGCGTGGTCAACGCGTGGGACAACGTCCGCTACATCAATTGCAGCGTCGGTCCCCACATCAACTCCAAAGGCTGGCACGAAAGCCCGCGTGCAGGCAAAGGCTGGGAAGAGGGCGGCAGCACCGACCTCGCCGGCAAGCCGCTCGACCTGTCGCAGCGCACCGCAGGCCGCGTGCTTGCCCCCGCAGATACCGCCCGCTACGACAGCCGCGCCAAAGTATTCGCACAATACGCAAACGGAAAAGGATGGAACCCGCAGCTATGAGTAAAGTCGTCCCGTATTCCCCGCACCGCCGCACGTTGTTGAAAGGAGCCGCCACGATGGGCGCTTTCGCCGCCGTCGGCGCCTCCGCCTTCGCCGCGGCAACGCGCGACCCATGGGCTCGCGCGCAGGACATCCAACGCCGCTTTGCCACGCCGCTCGCATTCCCGCCACGCGACTTCCCGATCACGGCATTTGGCGCCAAGCCATGCGAGCTGGTGAAAGTGCAGGGCTACCCAACGATCCGCAAGAAAGGCGAGCTGGAATCGCAAGCCCCAGGCTCGCACGACAGCCATCCCGCACTGAAGGCCGCCATCGCCGCCGCGCACAAGGCCGGCGGCGGCCGTGTGCTGATCCCCGCCGGGAACTGGTATCTGAAAGGCCCGATCACGCTGCTCTCCAATGTGCACGTCCATCTGCAGGCTGGCGCGCATGTCCTGTTCAGCGCCAACCCCGAAGATTTCGCACGCGACGGCGATTACAACTGCGGCAAGAACGGCAAGCTCGTGATCTCGCGCTGGCAAGGCAACGATTGCCTGAATTTCAGCCCCATGGTCTACGCCTGCGGCCAGAAAAATATCGCCATCACCGGCGAGGACTGGACCAGTATCCTGAACGGCCAGGCCGGCGTGCCGTTTGAAGACGGCAGCGGTAGCTGCTGGTGGGGCATGAATCCAAAAGGCGCCTTGCCCGGCGCCGTGCACCAGGGCGTTCCCAACCCCGCGAATCCAGCCTCGCTGGCCGAAGTGGCGCCGCAGCTGGACGAAGCCGCACGCATCCGCATCCAGGGCGCGGGCGAAGGCTGGCGCGCCGACGCGAACTACCTGCCTGTACTCTCCGAGGCCGGCATCGCGCTGGAAAAGCGCGTGTTCGGCCTTGGCCACACGCTGCGTCCCTCGATGATCCAGTTCGTCGACTGCACCAATGTGCTGATGCAGGGCTATTTGGTCGTCAACACGCCGATGTGGATTCATCACCCGCTCAACTCGCGCAACGTCCACATCAAGCATGTGCGCATGGATAGTATCGGTCCAAATTCCGACGGCATCGACCCCGAATCCTGCGACACGGTGCTGGTCGAAGGCTGCGACTTCAACACCGGCGACGATTGCATGGCTATCAAATCGGGCAAGAACCGCGACACGCAATTCGGCCCGACGCGCGATATGCTGATCCAGAATTGCGTGATGAACAGCGGCCATGGCGGCATCACGCTGGGCAGCGAAATGGCAGGTGGTATCGAACATATCTACGCGCAGAACATCGAATTCCGCAACGCGCACTGGGCCACGGACCCGCTGTGGACTGCGATCCGCCTGAAGACCAATATGAATCGCGGCGGCTACCTGCGCCACCTCTACGTGCGCGACATCACGCTGCCGAACGGCGTACAAACCACGGCCCGCCCATATAAACCGCTCCCCGGCACAAAGCTGGGCGACAAGCTGCCTTCGACCGGCGGTGGCGCCGTGCTGACCATCGACTGCGACTACGCGCCATCCGACGATATCGTGCGCACCCGGCCGCCAGCGGTGTCGGACGTCCACATCAGCCGTGTCCGCGCCAGCAATGTCAGCGGCCCTGATGGCGCCTACTCCTGTAACCAGATCATGGTGGTGCTTGGCCCGGTGGCGAGCAGCTTTAACGGTCCGTCCGGCACGCCAATCCTGCCGCTGACCGATATATCGATCACTGACGCCGATTTTGGCACGCCGCGCAACGCCGCCGATCCCTGGTTCGTGCACAACGTCAAACGCCTGAAGCTGTCCAACGTCCGCATCGCAGGCAAGATCATTAACACGGAGATCAACGCATGAAGAGGCTCCTCGCGCTGTTAGCGGCGGCGCTGTTCGCAGCGGCAGCACATGCGCAGGACGCCGACACCGTCGAGCGCTGGGGCAGTAAGGAAGTCACGCTGGCCGGTCCGCGCGATGGCAATCCGTTCATGGACGTGGAGCTCTCCGCCACCTTCCGTCAGGGCGCGCGCACTGTCGCCATCGACGGTTTCTACGACGGTGAAGGCAAGTACAAGCTGCGCTTCATGCCGGACGCTGTTGGCGATTGGGAGTATGAAACCCGCAGCAATCGCGCTGCGCTGGATGGCAAGCGAGGCAAGTTCACGGTAACAGCGGCGAAGGCCGGGAACCACGGCCCGGTGCGGGTAAAAGCCGTGCACCATTTCGCCTACGAAGACGGCACGCCGTTCTGGCAAGTCGGCACCACCAGCTACGGCTGGACGCACCAGCCCGAGTCCATCGAGCGCCAGACGCTAGCCACGCTCGCAGCGGGGCCTTTCAACAAGATCCGCATGCTGGTCTTCCCGAACCAGGACGTCAAACACCAGCCGCCGCGTTTCCCATTCGAAGGCGCACCGCCGCACGGTTGGGACTTCGCCCGATTCAATCCCGAATTCTTCCGTCACCTGGAGCAGCGCGTGGGCGATTTGCGCGCGCTGGGGATCGAGGCCGACGTGATCCTGTTCCACCCTTACGACAAGGGTTACTGGGGCTTTGACGAGCTGCCGGCCGAAGTCAATGAACGCTACCTGCGCTACGTCGTCGCCCGCCTGGCCTCCTACCGCAACGTCTGGTGGTCGATGGCGAACGAATTCGACTACCTGACGAAGAAGCAGATGCCTGAATGGGACCGCTACTTCGAGATCGTGCAGGCCCGCGATCCATACCAGCACCTGCGCTCGATCCATAACGCAATGGTGCTGTACAACCACACCAAGCCGTGGGTAACCCATGTAAGCGTGCAAAGCGGCGCCATCGCCGAGGACTTCGAACGGGCGGTGCTGTTCCGCGACGTGTATTCGAAGCCCGTGATCTACGATGAAGTGAAATACGAAGGCAATATTGAGCGGCGCTGGGGCCAGTTGTCGGCGCAGGAGATGGTGTTGCGATTCTGGATGGGAGCGATTGCCGGCACCTACGTCGGCCACAGCGAAATCTTTAAGGACCCGGACGATATGAGCTGGCTGGGCAAGGGCGGCACGATGCGCGGCGAGAGCCCGCCACGGCTGGCATTCTTCCGCAAGATCCTGTCCGGCAACCCTGCAGAAGGGCTGGAGCCGATCGACAAATGGCAGGAACATCCCTTCGCGGGCAAGCAAGGCCAGTACTACCTGGGCTACTTCGGCAAGCAGGCTCCCGCAAGCTGGCCCTTTGTCCTCGCCAAACCGGGCCTGGCGGATGGCATGCGGTTCAAGGCCGAAGTGATCGATACCTGGAACATGACCATCACCCCGGTCGAAGGCGTGTTCGAAATCCGCAAGCGCGACAATTACAGCTTCGCCGACAAGAACGGCCGCTGCATCGCGCTTCCAGGCCGTCCCTACATGGCCCTGCGCATCACGAGGCTGCCATGAAGCACCCGTCGCAACTCGCACCCGCCGCCCGCAGCGCCCTTGCCGCAGCGCTCCTTGCTGCCTCAACCGCCTGGCCAATGCCGGCCAGCGCCGGCGTGATCGGCCACATGACACCCGCCGAGCCGCTGACAGAACCCCGCATCGCCGCCATCGCCGATCCGGGCCAGCGCCAGTCCTGGCAATCCTATTACACAAGTTCGCGGGCCGCGATGGCCGCGGATAAAGCCGCGCTGTCTGCCGAACGCCAGCCCGGTGAGACGCCGCCGCCAGCACCCGGCGAGGGCAGCGCGAAGAGTATGCCCCTCAAAAACACCGCAAGCTGGTACGCCACGCCTGAAGCTCGCCGCATCGCGGACAACATCGTCAGCTTCCAGACCCCAAGCGGCGGCTGGGGCAAGAACGCCGATCGTTCCGGCCCGCCACGCAAGCGCGGCCAGGCCTACGTCGCAGCCGAGGGCAAGGAAGCCTGGAATTTTGTCGGTACCATCGACAACGACGCCACCACCACCGAGCTGCAATTCCTGGCCCGCGTGCAGGCAGCCATGCCGGGCGAGGCGGGTGCAGCCTACCGCGCCGCCGCTTTGAAGGGCATCCAGTACCTGCTCAACGCGCAATACCCCAACGGCGGCTGGCCGCAGGTCTATCCCCTGCAAGGCGGCTATCACGATGCCGTCACCTTCAATGACGACGCCATGGTGTCGGCAATCGAGCTGCTGCAGCGCGCAGCTGCCCGCAAAGACGATTTTGCATTCGTACCGGAAGCGTTTGCGGCATCGGCGCGAGCAGCCACGCAGCGCGGCGTCGCCGCCATCCTTGCAAGCCAGATCACCATCAGCGGCAAGCGCACCGCCTGGAGCCAGCAGCACGACGCCATCACGCTCGCCCCAGTGGGGGCCCGCAACTTTGAACCGGCTGCGCTGACCAGCGCCGAAAGCGTCCATATCCTGCAACTGCTCAAGCGCGAACAATCGGCGGAGGCGGCGGCCGCCGTCAGTGCAGGAACCGCCTGGCTGCGCAGCACCGCGCTCCCCGCACCGGGCGGAGGCAAACGCTGGGCGCGTCTGGTCGACATGTCCACCATGAAGCCCATCTTCGGCGACCGCGATCGAAGCATCCACGACAACCTCGACGACCTCACACCAGAACGCCGTAATGGTTACGCCTGGTACGTCACAACGCCCGCGAAATTCCTCGACGAGAATTAATATTTAGATAAAAATACCGGCTGATTTCGTCGTGGGGAGATTGGCTTGGAAAGTTCGAAGGGACATAAAGTAGCCGCAGGCGCCGTCCTGACGGTGGCCGGCTTGCTGGCATACCTGCTTCTGTGGCCGGTGCCGGCCGAACCGGTAACGTGGTCACCGCAACAGGCGCCGGGCTACGTGGGCGAGCACGCGCCGAACACCAGACTGGCCGGCTTGCAGAAGATCGACATCGGCGCCGAGCAGGGGCCGGAGCATATCGCCATGGGCCCGGACGGCAAGCTGTACGCCGCCGTCGCCAGTGGGAATATCCTGCGCATGGCGCCCGACGGCAGCCAGCGCGAGGTGTTCGCCAATACCGGCGGCCGCGTGCTGGGCTTCGACTTCGACGCCAACGGGCGCATGATCGCAGCAGATGCGATGAAAGGCCTGCTCGCCATCACGTCCGACGGCAAAATCACCCCGCTGACTGCAAAAGTCGCGGACAACGATCCAATCCGCTATGCAGACGGCGTGGTCGTGGCGCCAGGTGGAATGATTTACTTCACCGATGCCTCGACCCGTTTTGCGCCCGCTGAATGGGGCGGCACCTTTGAAGCCAGCGTGCTCGATATCCTCGAACAGTCCTCCACCGGCCGCGTGCTGGCCTACAACCCGGCCACCGGCAAGACCAGCATCCTCGCCAGCGGCCTGTCCTTCGCCAACGGCATCGCCTTGTCCGGCGACGGCCGCACGCTCTTCGTCAACGAGACTGGCCGCTACCGCATCTGGAAAATCGATGCCGCCAGCGGCAAGCGCTCCATCCTGCTCGACAACCTGCCGGGCTACCCGGATAACCTGATGCGCGGACGCGATGGCAAGATCTGGGTCGGCTTGGTCAAGCCGCGCAACCCGACCATCGACAAGCTGGCCGGCAAGCCTTTCATGCGCAAGCTGACGTTGCGCCTGCCGCGCGCCATGTGGCCGGTGCCGAAAGCATACGGCCATGTGTTCGCCTTCAGCGAAGACGGCAAAGTGCTGGCCGACCTGCAGGACCCGACCGGCGCCTATCCGGAAACCACGGCGGTGTTAGAGACTCCGGACCGGCTCTACATCCAGAGCCTGCACGCCGGTTACATCGGCTGGATGCAGCACCCCTGAATCAGTAGCGGGCGTGGGCACGACGATCAGGTTCGTGTCCACCGCGCCAGTTACGCGCTGCTGAATAATCTGCATGGCGACCGCCTTGCGTGGCGGCTCCGGGCGGGGCGGTTTGGGGAACATGGCATCTCCAGTGTGGTCAATTCCGCTCCAGATTGGCCCGGATGGCAATTTTTCAACGGTCTAATGTTGTCAAAACACACAATGTGAATCGTGCGATCAATAGTTGTGTTTATAATTCCTTACGACAACTTGCCAACTGACCATGACTCGGAAAACTAGCCCTGTATTGTTGCTGGCCCTGCTGTCCCTGGCGCCTGGTGCGCACGCCGCGGGAGCGGCGCCGGATGGCGACATCGCCGACCTCACGCTGGAACAGCTCAACGAAATTGTCGTCACCTCGGTCTCGCGGCAAGAGGAAAAGCTGGGCAATGCCGCCGCCTCCCTCTTTGTGATCAGCGCCACCGATATCAGCCGCAGCGGCGCGCGCAGCCTGCCCGAAGCGCTGCGCCTCGCGCCGAACCTGGAAGTGGCGCGCGTCGATGCCCGGAATTACGCCATCAGCGCGCGTGGCTTCAACAACCCCTTCGCCAATAAGCTGCTGGTGCTGATCGACGGCCGCAGCGTGTATTCGCCATTCTTCTCCGCCGTGTTCTGGGATGCGCAATCGGTGGTGATGGAGGATATCGACCGTATTGAAGTCATCAGCGGCCCCGGCTCCACCATCTGGGGCGTGAACGCGGTGAATGGCGTCATCAACATCATCACGCGCAATGCCAAGGACACGCAGGGCGCCTTGCTGTCGGTGGCCGGATCGAGCGGGCAGGGCGATGCCAGCCTGCGCTTCGGCGGCAAGCTGTCCGGCAACGGCTACTACCGCGCCTACGTCCAGGCAATGGCGGCGGAGGACACCGACAACGAGAAGGGCGCCAATACCTTCACCGGCATGCAGCGCCGCCAGGCTGGCTTCCGTGCCGACTGGGGGCTGATGGGCGGCAGCCTGACGGTGTCGGGCGATGCCTACGAGGCGAACCTGGGCCAGTTCATGACCCGCGATATCCGCCTGTCCGGCGCCAACCTGGTTGCGCGCTATATGCGCCAGCTGGCCGACAACAGCGACATGCGCCTGCAACTGATGCTGGACCACACGGAACGCAACCAGCCCACGGCTTATGTCGACCGGCTTGATACCGTGGAGCTCGAGGGCCAGCATGACGTAAAGCTTGGCGACCATAAGCTGTCCTGGGGCGGCGGCTACCGCCACTCGCGCGACGACAATACGCCAGGCCCGGGCTTCGGTTTCTGGCCCTACCAGCGCTCCATGCACTGGGGGAACCTGTTCGCGCAGGACGAATTCGCACTTAGCCCGAACCTGCGCGTCACTGGCGGCTTGAAAGTGGAGCACAACACTTACACTGGCGCCGAAGTTCTGCCTACGCTGCGCCTGGCCTGGAACCCTGACAGCAAGCGCACCGTTTGGGGAGCGCTGTCGCGCACCGTGCGCGCACCGGCACGCAGCGACCGCGATTTTGTGGCGCCGCCGTCGCCCCTCATGAATGGCGGCACACCGCGCTTCGCCATCGGCACCAGCCCCGAGTTCGAATCCGAAGTGGCCAAAGTGCTGGAGCTGGGCTACCGCGCGCAGCCAGTGCAGAATTTCTCCTACTCGGTCACGGCCTGGTATGGCGACTACGACAAGCTGCGTACGCTGGAACCGAACACCACGCCCGGCCCATACCGCGGCATATTTGAATTCCGCAACCTGGCCGAAGGGCGCACGCGCGGCATCGAGTTCTGGGCGCGCTGGCAGCCCATGCTGCGCTGGCGCCTGAATGCCGGCCTGGTGGTGCAGGATATCGATACCGGCCTCAAGCCCGGCAGCAAGGACTCTACCGCCGCTGGACTCGTGATTAATGACCCCAGCAGTTATTGGCAGTTGCGTTCCTCCCACGAATTGAGCGAACACATCCAGCTCGATTGGACATTACGTTACAACGGCAGCATGCCTAAGCCCTATGTTCCGTCGTATCATGAACTGGATGCGAACCTGGTGTGGAAAGTGCAGCCGCATATCGATGTCGCGCTCGCTGGAGAAAACCTGCTGCATGCGCGCCACGCCGAATGGGGAGCATATCCCGGCCGCAGCGTGTTCGAGCGGCGCGCAGTCCTGAAACTGACAATGCGATACTAAACGTATGGTAAGCGCAAGCCTTACGACATATGCCGCGCCGCCATTGGCGGCTGCCGGCTGGCGAGCTCGCCTGCTTTTGCTGCTGGCGATGTCGCTCTTCGCCCTGAGCTGCCTGTCGGTTGGCGCGCAGCAAGGCGGACCTGCGCCTGTAACGGAACGCAGCGTCAAAGCCGCCTTCCTGTATAAATTCCTCGCCTACATGGAATTTCCCTCCGATCCAGGCCCCAGCCTGGCGGTGGGCGTGCTCGGCGCGGACGACGTGGCGGCCGAACTGGCGCAGATCACCAGCGGCCGCAGTGTCGGCAGCCGCAGCATTACCGTGCGCAAACTGGCCGAAGGCGAAGCGATGACCGGCCTGACCCTGCTGTTCGTCGGCGCCGAAGCCTCGCTGCCTGCGGCATCGCTGCGCGCGGCCGAGAAGAACGGTACGGTCACCGTCACCGAACAGGAAAATGGTTTGCAGATCGGCAGCGTCATCAACTTCCGCCTGGTCGACGAGCGCGTGCGCTTTGAAGTGTCGCTGCCGGCGGCGGAACGCTGCAATGTACGTTTGAGTTCACGCCTGTTATCGGTGGCCTACCACGTGCAGAAAGGCGGGCAGTAATGATTGCAAATGCGGCGGGATCAGTTCGCATCAAACTGATCCTGACGGCACTGACAACGACCTTTGTGGCATTGGTGGTGACCACGGTGGCGATGCTGGTGTACGACTTGAAAAGCTTCCAGCGCGGCTGGGTCGATGACTTGACCACGCAAGCCGTGCTGATGGCCACCGCCTCGACGCCGGCGGTCTCCTTCAATGACCCGCGCGCCGCGCGCCAGAACCTAGGTTTGCTGCGTGTGCGGCCCGAAATCCAGGCCGGCGCCATTTACACCGCCAACGGCGCGCTGTTTGCTTCCTACGTCCAGTCGCCACAGGAATTGCCGGCCTTGCCACAGCACCCGGGCCAGTTGGGCTACTCCATCGAAGCCGGGCGCATGGTGGTGACCCACCCCATCATGGACGAGGGCGAACGCATCGGCACCGTCTACCTGAGCGCGACGTACCGCCTGCTGGACCGAGTGCAAAGCTACGCCCTTATCCTGCTGGGCGTGATGCTGGGCAGCCTGTTGCTGGCGGCCGTCGTGGCGAACAAGCTGCAGCAGACCATTACGCGGCCGCTACAGGCGGTGACCGATGTGGCGCGCACCGTGATGCAAAGGCGCGATTATTCGCTGCGCGTGAACGAGCGCGCCACCGGAGAAATCGGCACCCTGGTCGATGCCTTCAACGACATGCTGGCGGAAATCGCGCGCCGCTCCAACGCGCTGCAGGACGCCAACCTCACGCTGGAACATGAGATGACCGTGCGCCAGGGCGCAGAGCGCGCGCTGCTGCTGGCGGACCGGCGCAAGGACGAATTCCTGGCCACGCTGGCGCACGAGCTGCGCAATCCGCTGGCGCCGATCCGCACAGGCCTTGACATCATGCGCATCAATGCCAGCGACCCCGTGTCCTGCGAACGTGCGCGCGCCATCATGGAGCGTCAGCTGAAACAGATGGTGCGCCTGGTGGACGACTTGCTGGATGTCTCGCGCATCAACACCGGCAAGCTGACCATCCGCCGCGAGCAGCTCATGCTGCAGGATGTGGTGAACGATGCGCTGGAACTGGCGCGGCCCTTTATCGGCGCACAGGGCCACACCCTGCACGTGCAGGTGCCGGACCACGCAGTCTACCTGGTGGGCGATGCCGCGCGGCTGGCGCAGGTGCTGTCCAACCTGCTGCATAACGCCGCCAAGTACACGGCGCGAGGCGGCAGCATTTCGCTTTTGGCGGAAGCCGACACAGGCCAGGTGCAGCTGCGGGTGAAAGACAACGGCATCGGCATTTCTCCGGCCCTGCTGGACGATATCTTTGAGATGTTCATCCAGGCTGACTCTTCGCTCGAGCGCAGCACGGCGGGCCTGGGCGTTGGCCTGTCGCTGGCGCGCAAGCTGGTGGAGCTGCACGGCGGCAGCATCCGTGCCGAAAGCGCGGGCGAAGGGCAGGGCAGTACCTTCACCGTGACACTTCCGGTGCTGGCCGAAACCAGCGTTGCCAAGCCGCAGGCCGAAGTGCTGCCGGCCGATGCGCAGCTGCACCGCATCTTGCTGGCGGACGATAATGTGGATTTCGTCAACGGCATCGGCGGTTTGCTGCGCTCGCTCGGCCACCAGGTGCATATTGCGCACGACGGCCCCCAGGCGCTGGCGGCGGCGGAGAGCTTTGCCCCTGAGTTTGCCTTCCTCGATATCGGCTTGCCCGGCTTGAATGGCTATGACTTGGCGCGGGCGCTGAAACGCTTGCCTGCGCTCAAGCATACGGTGATGGTGGCGGTGACGGGCTGGGGCCAGCAGAAAGACCGCCAGCAAGCGTTCGAAGCCGGTTTCCACCATCATCTGGTGAAACCGGTCAGTATTGATCAGTTCCAGGAAATTCTGGCCCAGGTTGGCCCTTGATATATCGCGAATGCGCCCGATCTGCCTTATATGGCAATGTTGATCGAGGAGTAATGACCATGCGAGCGCATATCACACCCGACCCCGAAACACCTCCGTCGCAACCGGAAAAAGATCCGCCGCTCGACGATACGCCACTGCCGAGCGATCCGCCCACACCTATCGAGGAGCCTGTGCCGAAGCCGCCGCCGATGCAGGCTTGACCTTCGGTTCGGGCAGGGGCGGGATCTGGCGGATCTGTTCGTCGGTATCCTGTTCGCCCGGAGTCTTCTCGCCGCTGCCGATGTCGGCTTCCTCAATGAAATGGCGGCCTTTTTCAGGCTGCGCTATTGTTGGCTGTTCCATAGTGGACCCTCCTTGCTGGCCATGCTACCAGCGCCCCCGGCGTACTGTCGCTTGTTTGCCGAAAAGCTAATGACTGTTGCGCGAGTTGAATATTTTTGAAGGCTGTCATCGGGCCGTCACTATCCCCTATCTATAATAGGTCATCGACAAACGCTTTTCTCGTCGGAGGCCACCATGGGCAATTCCTTGCACAACAAGATTTACCTCAAACCTCGTATCGACATGCATAGCCGCCGTGTTCAGGCGCTGATGTGTGCGAGTGCCGTAACAGGGGTGGCGCTAGTCTGGCTGGCACTCCGCGTACTCAAGTAAGCTTGCCGCGCCCGCCTTGGGCGCGTACCATGATGGGTTGGTTTTGCCCATCATGGAATTCAAGCAATGAAGAACGAAAAACTGAGTATTGACGAATTTAACGCACTGCTGGAGATTGCCCGCGGCATCCAGGGCAGGCCGAGCGCTTGCGTCGGCCGCAACAGCAAGCGGCTGTCGGGCATCAAACTGATCAAGTTTGAGCGTACGGGGCGGATTATTCTCACTGATTTGGGTAAGGAACGCTTGTTCCTGCGCCGCTGCGTGCTGGCGCTGAAGTCGCTGGTGGATCAGACTGGTGATGCGATTGATGCGGATGTGGCGATGTTTCTGGGGAAGAAGTCGCACATTGCGGAGGTGGATGGGGTGGTTGCTATCACCGATAAAGGCCGTGAGTCGCTGGCGGATATTGAGGCGCAGGGGCTTTAAAACCCGGTAATTCGGGGTCAGACCCAAGGGTCTGACCCTGGTTTACCGGGTTTAAGGCTGGAAGCCGTCAGCAGTAATCTCGAGGTTCGTCACCTCGCCATACTTCCCAGCAATCTTGCCAATGTCGGCAGCCTTCCCCACCAACACCATCTGCAAATTCTTGCGTGGGAAATGCTTCTCCACCAGCTGCTTCGCGCGTTCCGGCGTCAAGCTATCGACGTCCTTCATGAAGTTATCGATCTGCCCGCGCGAAACATCGTTCGCATACATATCGCCCAGCAAGGAAGCCAGCTGCTCGCTGGTCTCAAACCGCGGCGGGAATTGCCCCTTCACATACGCCTTGGCCGAATCCAGCGTCGCCTTGTCGATGCCCTTGCTCCACAGGCGGTCGTAAGTCTTGAGCGCCAGGTCCAGCGCCGCTTCCGTCTTCGGCAGCGCGGTGAAGCTGGAGATCGAGAACGAACCCGATTGCGACAGCGTCGAGAAGCTTGAATTCGCGCCATAAGTCAGGCCGGAATTCACGCGCAGCTCATCGTTCAGCCAGGACGTGAAGCGGCCGCCCAGCACCGTATTCAGCACCTGCAGCGGCACGTAATCTGGATCATTGCGCGCAATGCCAGGACCGCCGATCATGAAGGTGGTCTCGATCGCATCGGACTTGTTCACCACCCATACGCGAGCTTTATCTGCCTGCACCTTGCCGTAATCGGCGCGCTGCGGTGCAGGGCCTTCGGCTTTCCACTGACCGAACAGCGCTTCGACTTTCCTGCGCATTTCAGCTGGGTCGAAATCGCCCACTACGACCAGGGCGGCGTTGTCCGGGCGGAAGTAGCGATGATGGAAGGCCTTCACGTCTTCCTGCTTCAGCGCGGTCAGGCTGTTGACGGTACCGGACGCCGGGTTGGCGTAGGCCGAATTCCCGAACAGCATGGCGCGGTAATACGTGCCGACCACCTGGCGCGGGCTTTCCTTGGCCTGCTTCAGGCCATTGACCTTGCGCGAGCGCAGTTTATCAAGCTCAGCCGCATCGAAGCTTGGCTCCTGCACCAGTTCCGCGAACAGCGGTAGTAGGGTGTCGGTGTCCTTGCGGGCGAAGTTGGCGGCAACAGTCGATTGCTCGCTGCCGCCACCACCGGCCAGCACGGCGCCGCGGAAGTCGAAAGCCTGGTCGATCTGGGCCTTGCTATGCTTGGCGGAGCCCAGCAGCACGCCGTCACCGGTCAGGTTGGCCAGGCCGGCTTGCTTGCCGTCGTTGACGGCGCCGGCTTTGACGACGGCGCGCACGGCCACCAGCGGCACGTCGTGGCGCTCCATCATGTAGACGGTCAGGCCGTTTGACAGCTTGGCGGTTTCGAAAGCGGGCAGCTTGAATTCGGCAGCTTGCGCGGAGGTTGCCGCGGTCGCTGCGACGGCGCCGGTCAGCGCGATAGAAAACAGTTTCTTCATCTGATTAGTCCTCCTTCGCGGCCAGCACGCCAACGGTGCGCTGCGATTTCTTCAGGTACTTGGCGGCGACGGCCTGGATATCGGCCGTGGTCAGTTTCTCGTAAGCGGCAGGGGCGTCGAAGGCCTTCTGGTAGCCACCGTAGAAGACTTCATAGTTGCCCAGCATTTGCGCCTTGCCGTTGATGGTTTCCTGCATGCGGTAGATGCCCAGCAGCTTGGCGTTCTTCACCTTCTGCAGTTCTTCATCGCTCACGCCGTCCTTGGCGACCTTGTCGATGGCTTCCAGCATGGCTTTTTCCAGCTTGGCCGGTTCCACGCCGGCGGCGGCCACCGAGAACATGTACAGCAGGCCAGGATCGAAACCGTCGGTGCTGTGCGAGCCGACGCTGGTTGCCAGTTGGGTTTCCACCAGGGCTTTGTACAGGCGGGAGGTTTTGCCTTCAGTGAGCAGGGCTTGCAGCACGTCCAGCGCGTAGTTGTCGGCGGAACCGGCTTCCGGCACCTTGTACGCCACCATCAGGTTGGCGGAGGTCGCGGACGGCTTGGCCACGAACAGGCGGCGCTCGCCCTTCTGTTCAGGCTCCACGGTGCGTACGGCAGGCGGCGCGGCGCGTTTCGGGATGCTGCCGAAGTACTTGGTGGCCAGCGCTTTGACGTTGTCGACTTTCACGTCGCCCACGATCACGGACACCGCATTGTTCGGCGCGTAGTAGGTGCGGAAATAGTTCTCCAGGTCCTTCTGGGTCCAGGCCTTGATGTCCGATTCCCAGCCGATGGTCGGAATCGCGTAAGGGTGGGCCACGTAGGCTACGCTGTCCAGGTCCTGCATCAGCATGCGCACATTGGAGTTTTCCAGGCCGGTGCTGCGCTCGGACAGCACCACGCCACGCTCGCTGTCCACCATCTTCGGATCGATCGACAGGTGGGCGATGCGGTCGCCTTCCAGCTTGAAGATGGTTTCCAGCGCCGATGCCGGGAACCAGTCCTGGTACACGGTCACATCGCTATTGGTGTAGGCGTTATTGGCGCCGCCATTGGCTTCCATGGTACGGTCGAACATTTTCGGACCGTAGTTTTTGGAGCCGTTGAACATCATGTGTTCGAAGAAGTGCGACAGGCCGGTGATACCTGGCGCCTCATTGCGCGAACCGACCTTGTAGAAGGTGTACATGTTCGCGTTCGGGATCGAAGAGCTTTCCAGCACGATGAACTTCATGCCGTTGTTCAGCGTGAAGGTCTTGACCTGGTCGGCGGTCAGCGCCGCCTGGGCAAACGAGGCGGCCGTGTAGGCCAGCATCGCTGCCATCAATTTCAACTTCATTGGTATTTCCTTTCGATGAAAGAAGTTGCCAGAAGAATACTTGATCCCTACCGAAAACGCTAATTTATTCAGCGTAGCTACAATGGGTCAGGAGGCATCAAACGATGAACTCGCCAATCTCGCAAGCGAAGGCTGAACTGGGCATGGCCAGCGTGAAGTTCCCGCTAATTGGCATCGGTGCGTCGGCTGGAGGACTGGCCGCGCTGGAGCGTGTTTTGCCGGGTTTGCCGGAGAAACCCGGCTTCTCCATCGTCGTTATCCTGCACATGCTGCCTTACCACCCGAGCAAATGCGCCGAGGTTTTGCAGCGCTTTTGCAAAATGCCGGTGTCGCAAGTGACGGAACATCCGACCGAGGTGCAGGTCAATCATGTCTACGTGATTGCGCCAGGCACGCTGCTGAAAGTCGAGGACAGTTTTCTCTTTATCGATGAGGCTAATGCGGGCCACAGCACGCTTGGCGCCATCGATTACTTCTTCCATTCCCTGGCCCTGTCGCATCGGCAGGTGGCCACCGGCGTGCTGTTATCAGGCATGGGGCAGGATGGCTGCGGCGGGGCTGGCAGCTTTGCGCGAGCAGGGCGGCACGACGATCGTCCAACTGCCCCAGGACGCTCAGTTTGGCGCCTTGCCTGGTGCGGCCATCAAGGCCAACCAGGCCGATATCGTCCTGCCGGCTGACGATATTGCCGCCCGCCTGCTCATGCTGTACAAAAGCGACGACGCATTCCTGGCTGAAGGCCCGGATACCGAGGACGCGGCCTTGCAGGATGTTCTCGAAATCCTCCATGGAAGCACCGGACACGATTTCCGCCACTATAAGCGCCCGACCATCCTGCGCCGGCTGGAGCGGCGTTTGCACCTGCGCGGGGTTCCGAACATCGTCTCCTATCGAACGCTCCTGGTGAACGACGGCGGCGAGGCGCGCAAGTTGATGAAGGACCTG
The DNA here is from genome assembly GCF_058807935.1 of Pseudoduganella sp. GW821-FHT11H04. Lineage (NCBI taxonomy): Bacteria > Pseudomonadati > Pseudomonadota > Betaproteobacteria > Burkholderiales > Oxalobacteraceae > Pseudoduganella > Pseudoduganella sp. GW821-FHT11H04. The sequence continues at coordinate 91,828 of NZ_JBXARE010000015.1, forward strand.
TTGATCGGCGTGACCGGATTCTTCCGCGACCGGGCGTCGTTCGAACAACTGCGCGGCATGGTCCTGCCATCCTTGCTGGAAGGGCGCGCCAAAGGCGAATTGCGGGTCTGGGCCGCTGCCTGCTCCACCGGCCAGGAGGCCTATTCGCTGGCGATGCTGCTGTCCGACGCCGTGCGCGATATGAGCGAGCCACCGAGCATTCACATCTTTGCATCCGATATCGATGAACAGGCGCTGGGCGTCGCGCGTGCAGGCATCTATCCCGAATCCATCCAGGACGAGGTTCCGCCGCACAGCCTTGAGCGCAATTTTGTGCGAACCGGCAAGCAATATCGCGTGCGCCAGTCGTTGCGGGAAATGATTACCTTCGCCAGCCACAACCTGCTGCGCGACCCGCCGTTCTCGGGCCTTGACCTGGTCACCTGCCGCAACTTCATGATTTATCTTGACCGCGCCATGCAAAGGCATGTGCTGCAGCGCTTCCATTTCAGCCTCAGTCGCGGCGGCTACCTTTTCCTCGGCGGGGCGGAAACCGCGGCCGCCGTGCCGGAACTGTTCTCGGTGGTCGACCAGGAGCACAGGATTTATCTGGCGCGCATTGTCGCTGGCAATAGCAAGCGAGCGCCGGCGCAGGCCACGCCGCGCCACGTCAATTTCTCGCACGCGCCGGCAGGCGCCGGCATAGCATTGCCGCAATTGCTGTCTCCGGACGAACTATGCACCCGGCTGGCGCAGGCGGAAAACGGCTGCGAGGCGCTACAGTCGCACAACGAGGAACTCACCACCGTCAACGCCGAACTGACGGCCCGCCTTCACGATACCGGAAGGGCGAACGACGACCTGGTCAACTTAATTGCTGCGGCCGACCTGGCAACCATTTTCGTCGGCTCCAACCTGACGGTGAAGCGTTTTACCCCGCGTGCGGCCGGCATCTTCAACCTGATTCCGCGCGACGTTGGCCGCCATCTTCTCGACATCACGCACCGCCTGGATTACCCGCAATTGAAGTCTGACGTGGATGCGACGCTTGGCAGCCTGCAGCCGCAGGAGCGGGAGGTAAGGGCGCGCGACGGCAGGCATTACATTGTTCGCGTGCGGCCTTACCGCACCAGCGAAGACCAGGTTGCCGGCGCGGTCCTGACTTTTGTTGACATCAGCCGCCGCCGCCTCGCTGAAGACGAGGTGCGCGCCAGGGTCGCCGACCAGGAATTCCTGCTGCGTCTGGGCGACAGCCTGCGGCCTTTGGCAGATCCAAAAGCCTTGCTGGTGCTGGGCTGCGGCATGCTGGGCAAGCGGCTCGACGTGCCGCAGCTGGCTTACGGCGTTATCCACGGCAACTATTACGAGATGCTGCCCGGGCATGCCGACGACTCGCCGGAACTGCAAGGGCGGGGCGAAGTGGAGGCCATCGGCGCCCCGGTGCTGGCACGTTGGCGTGCCGGCGAGCCCGCAGTGCAGGGCGATATCAAACGCGCCGCGGGCAACGATGGGCTGTCCCAGCTCGCAGGCGGCTCAGGTGCGCTGATGGGGGCTGTCTGCCATAAGGGCGACGCCTGGCTGGGCTTCTTCCTCGCATGCCAGCCCGAGGCGCGCGAATGGGAGCCAGCGGAAGTGGCCTTGTTTGCCGAATCCGCAGCGCGCATCGGCGTGGAGTTCGAGCGTGCGCGGTCCCAGGCTGCCTTGCGTGCGAGCGAATCGCGCCTGCATCATCTGCTGCGCGGCATAGCGCGGGTTTGCTGGGAGACAGATGCCGGCGGCACCAGCGGCGAGGAATGGCTGGAGGCGATCCATCCCGATGACCGGGCGCGTGCGCGCGGCATGTGGCGCGATGCCGTACGTTCGGCGACGGGCCGCGAAACCGAGGTGCGCTTGCAGGATCCCGAAGGTGACTGGCTGCGCGTCAACGTGGTCGCCACCCCGCTGCTCAACGACCAGGGCGGCATACGCGAATGGAGCGGCTGTATTATCGATGTCGATGAGCGCGTTGCGGCGCCATCGGGTAGCATATAGCCATCTATAACTACCCTGGCATGGCAATGGAAAACACGATGCACTGGTCGGCGCACGAGCTGTCGATGACGGTTTTGATGACGCCCGATATGGCCAATTTCTCCGGCAACGTCCATGGGGGCGCTATTTTGAAATTGCTGGACGGGGTGGCCTATGCCTGTGCCAGCCGCTATTCAGGCAGCTATGTGGTGACGCTGTCGGTCGACCAGGTGATGTTCCTGCAGCCTATCCACGTGGGTGAACTGGTGACTTTCCTGGCCTCGGTCAATTACACCGGCAGCAGCTCGATGGAGGTGGGGATTCGGGTGGTGGCGGAAGACATCCAGAAGCGCCATGTGCGCCATGCAAACAGCTGCTACTTTACGATGGTGGCGGTGAGCCAGGACCGCAAGCCGCAAGCCGTGCCGCCATTGGTGCCGCAGACACCGGAGCAGATCGCTCGCTGGGAAAAAGCCAAGCTCCGAAAGGCAGCGCGCCAACAAGTTGCCGCCGCTGCCAAGCAAGCTTGAGCAGGCGGGTCTGACCCTTGGGTCGGACCCAGGTTTACCGGGTTTACATCGGGCGGCGCTGGGTCGGATAAACCAAAGTCCGCATCGCAATCGGATGCGGCACACCCATCGCGAACAGGAATTCCGCGGCGCGCCTTAAACCAACTTCCGGCAGGGCGGCAACGGCCTGGTTGACGATGTCACGCGTACGGTGGTCGGTGCGAACTTGCTGGCGATGCAGGTCGACGCTGTTCATGTTCACTCTCCTCTCCTTCAGGCGCGAAGGCGGCTTGGTTCGCCGCTGTTTAATTGCGTGCTGAGTTGCTTGCCGTCATGCAACATCTGGCGAATTTCGGAAGCGTCCACCGGACGGCTGAAATAAAAACCCTGGATCTCGTTGCAGCCATGGCGGCTCAGGAATCCCAGCTGCTCTTCAGATTCTACCCCTTCCGCAATTACACGCAAGCCAAGGTTGTGTGCGAGCGCGATCACGGACACCACGATGGCCGCATCATCGGCATCGGTGGCGATATCGTTCACGAAGGAGCGGTCGATTTTCAGCACGTCGATCGGGAAATTACGCAGGTAGGACAGGCTGGAATAGCCCGTGCCGAAATCGTCGATCGACAGCGCCACGCCCAGGGACTTCAGTTCGTGCAGCAGGTGGACGCCCTGCGCCACGTCGTGCATGAACAGGCTTTCGGTCAGTTCCAGTTCCAGGGCGGCGGGCAGCAGGCCGGTTTCTTCCAGCACGGCGGCGATGATCGATACCAGCTCCGGCTGCGCGAACTGGCGCGCCGAGAGGTTGACCGCCATGCGCAGGCCGGCAAAACCCGCATCCTGCAGGGCGCGCGCCTGTTGGCAGGCGGTGCGCAGAACCCAGGCGCCGATCGGCACGATCAAGCCGGTTTCCTCCGCCAGGCTGATAAAGCGGGCAGGCGGCACCATGCCCAATTCCGGATGCTGCCAGCGCAGCAGGGCTTCCATGCCGACGATGGCGCCGGATTCAAGGTCGACCTGCGGCTGGTAGTGCAGCACGAATTCGTTGCGTTCCAGTGCGTTGCGCAGGGCGGATTCGATGCGCAGCCGTTCCTGGGCCTCGTCGTTCATCGCCGGCTGGTAAAACTGGAAGGTGTTGCGGCCCAGCTTTTTGGCCGAATACATGGCGATGTCGGCGTGTTCGATCAGGTGCTGCGCCGGGATGCCGTCGGCATCGTAGACCGCCACGCCGATGGAGCAGGTGACGAAGAACTCTTTCCCTTCCAGCATGACCGGCTGCGCCAGCGCCTTCATCACACGTTCGATGATGGCTGGCGACAGCTGCTCGTCCGGGTACTGGCTCAGGATGGCCACGAACTCGTCGCCCGACAGGCGGGCCACCGTATCGCTTTCGCGTACGCTCGCTTGCAGGCGGGCCGCCACGGTTTGCAGCAGCTGGTCGCCGGCCTTATGTCCCAGGCTGTCGTTGACGAATTTGAAGCGGTCAAGGTCGATCAGCACCACCCACATCGGCAGGCCGCTGCGGTTGGCGTAGGCGATGGCTTGCTGCAGGCGGTCCTGCAGCAGTACGCGGTTCGGCAGGCCGGTCAGCACGTCGTGGTGCGCAATATGGTGGATGCGCTGCTCCGCTTCCTTGCGCTCCGTGATTTCGGTGCCGGTGCCGCGGTAGCCCTTGAATTCGCCCTGGGCGTCGTACACCGGTTCGCCGCTGGTGTTGAACCAGCGCGTCACACCGTCGGAGCCAACGATGGCGTATTCGAAATTCGAAAAGGGCAGGCGTGCCTGCACCTTGTTGATATGGTCGCGGCCCGAGCTGCTGGTGTACAGCTCCGGCGTGCATTCCCAGCGCGTGCGCCCGAGGAAATTCTCCTTTGACACATGGCCTTTTTCAAAGAATCCGCCGGTGATGTGGGTGAAGCGGAATTGCGTGTCCTGTTCCCAGTACCAGTCGGACGAAAGGGCCAGCAGGCGGCGGAAGCGGTGTTCGGATTCCTGCAGCGCGCGTTCAGTGCGTTTGCGCGCCGCCACGTCTTCGGCCAGGCGCTGGTTGGAACGCTGCAAGTCGGCGGTGCGCGCATCGACCAGCAACTGCACGCGGCGCGAACGTTGCACCAGGGTGTGCACCAGGGCCGTGGCCAGGGCGCTGAACAGCAGGCCGCCCAGCAGGGTGCCGAGCGAGCCAAGGTGATCGGCCAGGAAGGGGCGCGGCAGGTCGTCGCTGCGGATATGCCAGGAGCGGCCCAGCACATCGAAGCTGCGCATTTCTGTGCTGCGGTATTCGAAATCAAACCAGCGGTGCAGCCAGTGCTCCTTGCGCTTGGTGGGCGCCGGCCCCAGGCGGTAGGCCAGGCTGCTGCTCTCGGCCGGGTCGCCGGCGTAGACGCTCAGGCCCAGGTCCGGGTCGTCCAGCAGGCCGTCGCGCTGCAGGATGGTGTGCACCAGGTAAGGCGTTCGGATCACAGCCGCGGTGTCGCCTACCCATGCGGTATGGCGTTCGTTGCGGGTGCCGGTCGGCATGCCGGGGCGGTACACCGGCATGATCATGATGAAGCTGTTGCGCTGGGCGGGATCTTGCGCCAGCTGCAGCTGTTCGGTGGCGGCGGGACGGCCCGTGTTCAGGATGCGGTCGATGGCGTTACGCACCTGCACATTGCGGCCGGTGTTCAGGCCCAGGGCCGGCTCGTTGCCCAGCATCGGCTCCAGGTATTCGACCACGTTGTAGTAAGGGCGTTCCGGCGCGGGGAAAGCGCTGCCGTCCGGCGCCAGTTCGGTGATCTGGAAGCCGGGCGTGCGCGCCTGCATTGCTGCCTCAAAGGCCGCACGCTCGTCATTGGTCAGCACTCGGTGGTAGTTGAACGCCTGGATGAAGGGGTAGCGCTGCAGCAGCGGTTCGGAGAAACTGTGGAACTGTTCGCGGCTGACCGGTTGCACGGTGCGGAACAGCTCATTGATCACATTCAGCACTTCCACCGCATCGGACAGTCCGCGCTTGATGGCGGTCACACGCACGTTGGCGCGCTGCTGGAAGGCCAGTTCCATCTTGCCGAATTCGAGGGCGCTGACAGAGACAAAGAGAACGGCGGTCGCCGCCAGGCCTGCGCCCAGCGTCAGTGCAGCTGCACCGTAGTGCGATAGTCTCCTGCGCCGACCTGCCATGGTTTCCTTCGCTTTAAAAAAGCTAGTTTGTCACAGTTCTTCTGTCTGTAGAGCAAGAATGCTTAAATTCCTTGCAAATTCCCCTTGCGCAGGCGGGCAACGGTGTAAATTGCCAACAGCCGGTTCGCCAGGCCAAAACCCAGACCCGGCGTCGGGCTGCCCCAGGCGGCTACGCGGCGCTGCATGGCGCTGGCGGGGGCTCCGGGAGAGCGTCCTGGACGAATCGCAAACAGGATGTGGTTGTTGCCGGCGATGCCGGTGAACTGGCAGATGCGGTCGTGGAAGGCATTTGCCAGCCGCACCAGCACGCTGCGGTATTTCGGATCGTAGCTGAAAACATTCGCGGCCAGCACACCGTCCGGGCGCAGGGCGCGCCGGCAGTCGGCATAGAAATGGTCGCTGGACAGCGCGTTCGGCAGGCCGTCGGCGTCAAAGCCGTCCACCAGCAGCACGTCGGCGCTGTCCTTCAACTCTTTCATGTACTGTGAGGCATCGCACTGGATGACGCGGAAGCGCTCGTTGTCCGGCGGGATGGCGAAACGTTCGCGCAGGGCGATCACGTCGGCGCGCAATTCGAGCACGGTGATGCGCGTCTTCGGCAAGTAGCGGTAGCAGAATTTGGCCAGCGAGCCGCCGCCCAGGCCCACCATCACGATATGTTCGGGATGTGGTTTGAACAGGACAAAGCACATCATCGCCCGGGCATAGGCCAGCACCAGCGCATCCGGGTCGGCCGGGTCCATCTGGCTCTGGACTTCACCGGGCGTGAATTCCAGCGACAGCCGGCCGCGGCGACGGCGAACCTGGGGGCGGCGGTCTGGGATGGAAGTCATTTTGTCAACTTGTTATGAAGAGTGATGATCTGATAAGCTGCCGGGCTCCGGGTTCCAGTGTACCGGATGAGCAGCGCTACGGGCGTTCGCATTTACATCGGCAACTTTTATAGGTACATTGCCAACATAGGCAGCTTGGAGACGATAAATGTTCTTAGACCATCCAACCATTACCGCGACCAACAGCTTCACGGAACCGGACCGTATCGAGCGCCTGACCCGCGTGTACGGCTATGTTGCGGCATTGGCCGACCATGCAGGCAAGCAGCAATTTATCGAAAAGGTCAGCCAGCTGCATGACCACAAAGGCACACTGATCGTGTTCTGGCACGACATGCCGACCGAAGACGAAAAAGACTTCTTCGCCAAAGCCTGGGCCAGCAAGATCGGCGACGGCAGCAGCAACGTCGAACACGAAGTCTGAGCGCGGCCCGGCCGCTGAACGATGGATATCCATACCCTGGTTCTCGCCCTCGCGCTGGGCAATCTCAGTTTATGCGCGGCGCTGTTTTTTTTCGAGTATGAAAGCAAGAAATCCCTGACCCTGTCGACCTGGGCGATTGCCAAGCAATGCCAGGCGATCGGTTGGTTCCTGTTGTATTTCCGCGGCGTGGTGCCGGAGCTGCTGGCCGGTCCGCTCGCCAATATCGTGCTGCTGGCTGGATTTGCACTCGATGCCGGCGCGCTGTGGCAGGGCTTTGGCCGCCCGCGCTGGCGCGGCTACCTCTATCCGGCCCTGTCCGTGGCAGCCGGCACGCTGCTGGCCTTCCATATTCTTGACGCCTCGCCTGCGGTCCGCATCGCGGTCGGTTCGCTGTTCGTTGGCTTCTTTTTCCTGGCGGGCGTGCTGGCGCTGGCGCGCGCCTGGCAGGGCGGCAGCATGTTGCGCCGCTACCTGGTGGTGGCCATGTTCGTGCTGGCGCTGGTGGTGGTGGGGCGCGGCCTGCTGACGGCGGCTTATCCGGATGGCTTGTCCTGGGTTGGCCCGAACCTGATGCAGGTGATCGGCTTTGGCGGCTTCTATCTCATGATGCTGGTGAACGCCTTCGGCTACCTCTTGCTGTCGCGCGAACACCTGCAGGCGGAAATGGCGCGGCTGGAAACCACCGATGCACTGACTGACGTGCCGAACCGGCGCGGCTTCTATCAGGCCCTGGCGCCATGGATGGCGCTGGCGCGCCGCCCCGGCCAGCCGACGGCCATGATCATCCTCTCCCTGGACCAGTTCAAGCGCGTCAACGACAGCTATGGCCATGCGGCGGGCGACGCGGCCTTGAAAAACATGGTCGAAACCTGCAAGAAACAGTTGCGTGATTCCGACCTGATGGGCCGCCTGGGCGGCGCCGAATTCGCCATCCAGCTGCCGCGCACGGGGCTGGAAGACGCGCTGATGGTGGCCGAGCGTATCCGCAAAGCCATCGAAGTCATGCCGGTAAAGACCGAGCGTGCGGTAATCAAACTGACGGCCAGCATGGGTGTCACCACCATCCGCGCCGACGACAGCACCGTGAGCCTGTTCAAGCGCGCCGACGAGGCCCTGCAGGCGGCCAAGGTGCGCGGCGAAAACCAGGTGGCGCAGCCGCCGGAACCCCTGTCTGCCGAGGCTTTGTCATGACGGCGTAACACTGATGGCGTACTGTGCTACCATTTTCGTTATAAACGATATAAATGGAATCCTCGATGTACGCCGCAGTGGACCTGGGCTCCAACAGTTTCAGACTCTCCATCGGCCAGTACGATGGCGAGAAAATCCGCGTGCTGAACAGCATGCGCGAACCAATCCGCCTCGCCGCCGGCCTTGACGTCAACGGCAACCTTACCGATGAAGCCTTGCAGCGTGCGCTGCTTTGCCTGAAGGATTTCCGCGTTGCACTGGCTGCCTACAAGTTCGAGGCCGTGCGCGTGGTCGCCACCGCCATCCTGCGCCAGGCGCGCAATGCGGGGGACTTCCTGCCGCAGCTGGAACAGGCCATCGGCTACCCGATCGAGATCATCTCCGGCGAGGAAGAGGGGCGGCTGATTTACATGGGCGTGGCCAATGCGCTGGGCCAGCCGAACGAAAGCCGCCTGGTTGTGGATATTGGGGGCGGTTCGACGGAATTGATTTTGGGCCGTGGGCTGGATATCGAACGGGTTGAGTCTTTCAGCGTGGGCAGCGTTAAGCAAAGCCTGTCCTTTTTCGTGGGCGGGCGGATCGATGCGCGCTCCTTCGAAGCGGCTGTGCTGTCGGCGCGCTCGCATTTCGAGGATGGGGCGCCGCCTTACCATCCCGAGTACTGGAAGCGGGCTTACGGCTCTTCCGGCACCATTCGCGCCATTGGCGAAATCATTGAAAAGAACAAGCTGGGCGACGGCATCACGCTGGCGGCCTTGAATGCGGTGCGCAAGCGCTTTATCGAATTCGGGCAGGTTTCCAAGATCGATATGCCGGGCTTGCGGCCGGATCGCGCAAGTACCGTGATCGGCGGCCTGGCGATCCTGATCGGCGTCGTACAGGAGCTGGGTATCGAGAAGCTGGAGCCTATCGATGCGGGCCTGCGCATGGGCGTGATGTGGGACTTGCTCCTGCGGTCGACCCGGCGCGACCGGCGCGAACAATCGGTGAGCGATTTCCTGGCGCGTTTCCATATCGACGCCGCGCGTGGCGGGCGTGTGGCGGAATCGGCTTCCGCGCTGTTTGCGCAAATGAAGCCTGCTGCCGATGCCTTGCAGCGCCACTTGCTGTGGAGTGCGCAGCTGCACGAAGTAGGGCTGGTGGTGTCGCAGACCGGCTACCACAAGCACGCGGCTTATATGGTCGAAAATGCCGACCTGCCGGGCTTCACCACCCGCGAGCAGAAGCTGATGGGGCGCCTGGTGCTGGCGCAGAAGGGCAACCTGCGCAAGGTCAGCGAATACCTGTCGGACAGCGATTTCGCCAAGGCGGTGGTGGCGCTGCGGCTGGCGATCCTGTTCATGCATTGCCGGATCGAGGTTGATGACCGTGCCGTGCGGCTGCGCATGAAGAACCGCATCGACCTTGAGCTGAAGCGCGACTGCGTGACCAGCCACCCGACCTTGTCCTATTGGATGGAGAAAGAGCAGGAGTTCTGGGACGAGGTGGGCGTGGATTTCAGTGTCCGAACGGTTGCATAATCGTATATACTGTTTATATTATTCAGCTATGGAGTGTCCATGAACGCAACGAAAGCCAAAACCACCGCCGCCAAACCGGCCGCCGCGAAGACTGCCGCCAAGCCGGCCGCGAAGCCAGCTGCAAAAGCAGTCGCCAAGCCTGCCGCGAAGCGCGCGCCTGCCGCCAAGCCTGCCGCCGCAGCCAAGCCTGCCGCCGCAGCCAAGCCAGCTGCCGCTGCGAAGCCGGTCGCACCGAAGCCCGCCGCCAAACCTGCCGCCAAGCCAGCGGCCAAGCGCGTCGCCGCAAAGCCAGCCGCCGCTCCAGCCCCGACTCCTGCCGCCAAGCCAGCCAAAGTCGCCAAAGCTGAAAAGCCAGCCAAGCCGCACAAGGAAAAACTGGTGCGCGACAGCTTCACCATGCCTGAATCCGAGTACGCGGTCCTGGGCCAGGTGAAAAAGGCCTGCCTGAAGAACGGGGTGGAAGTCAAAAAGTCCGAACTGCTGCGCATCGGCGTCGCCCTGATCAGCCGCCTGGACATGGCCACGCTGAAGCAAGTCCTGGCCTCCCTGCCACAGCTGAAAACTGGTCGTCCGAAGAAGGCTTAATGTCACGCTTTTGACACAAAACTGTCATGTTCATGCAGCAATAGGGCAGCAAACTGGCTTCGTCACTACAAGAAAGGACGAAGCATGCAAACCACGATTGCTACCGCCGAACAACGGGCTCCAGCCCCGCGACTGGTACTGAGCATGGCAGCCACTCCGGAAGAAGTGCGCGAAGTCCAACGCCTGCGCTATAAAGTCTTTATCGAAAACCAGGGACTGACCGCCCTGGCGACACCCGATGGCCTGGATTGCGACGAATTCGACGCCGCCTGCGATCACCTGATCGTGCGCGATTCCGCCACCCTGAAAGTGGTCGGCACCTACCGTCTGCTGAACCCCGCCGGCGCCCGCAAGCTGGGCCGACACTACTCTGAAAACGAATTCGACCTCGGTCGCCTGAAGCACCTGCGCGGCCGTATCGTGGAAGCGGGCCGCGCCTGCATCCACCCGGATTACCGCGGCGGCAGCGTGATCATGCTGCTGTGGTCCGGCCTGGCCGAATACATGCGCCGCCACCAGTGCGAATACCTGATCGGCTGCGCCAGCATCAGCCTGGCCGATGGCGGCCACAATGCCGTCGCCGTCTATGAACAGCTGCGCCACAAGCACCTGGCCCCGATGGAATACCGCGTCACTCCGCACCTGCCTTTCCCAGTGGAGAAGGTGGAAGCGGCGCGTGCGCCCCAAGTGCCGGCCCTGCTGAAAGGCTACCTGCGTTCCGGCGCCTGGATTTGCGGCGCACCGGCCTGGGATCCTGATTTCGAGAGCGCCGACCTGTTCGTGATGATGCCGCTGGCGAACCTGGATGGCCGCTACGCCCGTCACTACAATATGGCCGCCTAACTGTACCCCTCCCGCGCGTGCCTGACTGTGCACGCGCGCGGTGCACCTCCTTTCCTACCATGTGGGGGAAAGTGAGGTGAACCATGCTGGACGAAATTGCAATCCCCCGCGTTGGGTATCAAGAGCGCGCCATTGTGCGCCACCGGAAGACTGCGCAAATCGCAGCGACCGACCATGTGGCGGAAGAAGTGCCGGTGGCACTGGTTTTCAACGGCATATCCCATGCCGTGATGATGGCCACGCCCTGCGACCTGGAAGAACTTGCCGTTGGCTTCGCGCTGACGGAAGGCATCGTGCGCTCCTGCGCCGAAATCTACGATATCGACGTCCATGTGCTGCCCGGCGCGGCGGAAGTCCAGATGACGATCGCCCAGGGCGCCTTCATGCAGCTTAAGGAGCGCCGCCGTTCGCTGGCGGGCCGCACAGGCTGCGGCGTCTGCGGCATTGAAAGCCTGGAGCTGCTCGACCTGGAGCCTGAGCGGTTCGAGCGTCCTGCGCATGCCATTTCCCCCCTGGCCATCGCCCGTGCTGCGCGCGAACTTGGCCAGCACCAGGCGTTGATGCGCCAGACCGGCGGTGTCCACGCAGCCGCATGGTGCGCCCCGGACGGCGCCGTGCAATACGTCTTTGAAGACGTGGGGCGCCACAACGCCATGGACAAGCTGGTCGGCCATCTCGCCATGCTGCGCGCAGACCTGGGGGAGGGCTTTGTTTTCCTCTCCAGCCGCGCCAGTTACGAGCTGGTACGCAAGGCGGCTCGCGTCGGCATTCCCATGCTGGCGACGATTTCCGCGCCAACCTCGCTGGCCATCGATATTGCACGTAAAGCGGGCCTGAAGCTGGCCAGTTTCTGCCGCGCCGACGGTTTTGTTGAATATACGGGAGGTGTGGAATGAGCCTGCGTTGCGCTGTTTTCACAGTCAGCAACCGCCGTACGGCGGCCGACGACACTTCCGGCGACCTGCTGGCGGAGCGCCTGCTCGGCGCCGGCCACCAGCTGGTGCGGCGCGCCATCATCCCCGATGGGCGTTATGAAATCCGCCGCGTGCTAAGCGACTGTATCGCCGACGCGGAAGTGCAGGTGGTGATCATGAACGGCGGCACCGGCTTCGCTGCCAATAATGAGGTGCCGGAAGCGGTGACGCCCCTGCTGGACCGCGAAGTCCCGGGCTTTGGCGAGTTGCTGCGCCAGCTGTCATATGACGACATCGGCAGCTCGTCGCTGCAAGCCCGCTCGCTGGCGGGTTTCGCCAACGGCACCTTGATCTTCTGCCTGCCCGGTTCCACGGGCGCTTGCAAGCTGGCTTGGGACGGCATCCTTGCCGAACAGCTGGACCACCGCCACAAGCCTTGCAACTTCGTTTCCCACCTCAATTGATACGGAAATCCTTGCCGACCGGGAGTTCGGGCGGTAAGGGTTCACCGCACAGGTCGAGCACCGAGCGTTCGATGGTGCGGCACATCGCCTCCAGCGCGAGGCTGTTCGGTGCATCGCCGAATGGATCGCCGATCTCCTGCGCAATCGCTTCCAGCGCAAACAGCGTGTAAGCCACGAAGACCGAAATCACCGGCGTCGCAGCGCCAATGGCATGCACCAGGCCGAAAGGCAGCAGGAAGCAGTACACGTATATGGTCCGGTGCAGCAGCACGGCGTACGGGTAGGGGATGGGTGTACTGGCAATGCGTTCGCAGCCGCCAACCGCTTCGGCCAGGCCGTTCACCTGTGCATCCAGCATCCACAGGGTTTGCGCCGGCGCTTCGGCGTCGCGTAGTGCGCAGCGCATATCGTGCAATATGGCGACAGGACGGTATGTGTGCTGCTGCAGGGCCGACGCGGCCTGCGCACCGAGCAGGCGTTCGACATCGGCCTGCGGCGAGCTGCCGCGTAGCTGGTGGCGCAGCAGGTGGGCGAAGGTGATGACGCGCCGCGCGCACAGCAGGCTGTCGTGACGCGTGGCGGGCAGGTAGGCCTGCACCTGCGAAACCAGGTTGCGGCCGGCAATGAGGATGTGACCCCAATGCTGGCGCGCTTCCAGGTAGCGCTGGTAGCTGGCGTTGTTGCGGAAGGCGAGGAAAATCGCCAGGCTCACGCCAAGCAGGGAGAACGGCGCCGTTTCGAGAGGCACGCGCTTCCCGAGCAGGGCCACCATGCTGACCGCCAGCATCAGCCCCAGTTGGGGCAGGATGGCGGGCAGCACGGAGCCATGCCACGTGAGCAGCATGCGAAACCAGTTATCGCTTGGTCGTATGATCATCGTTCAATGGTGGCCCACCCGGCCACGGAAGACGTAATACTGATACAGATTGTAGCCCACCATGATGGGGAAAATCAGCGCTATCCCGCACAGCATGAAGGCCATGGTGGCGCTGTCCGAAGCTGCCTGCGCCAGCGTCAGGCGTCCCGGCACGACATTCGGGAACAGGCTGACCGCCAGGCCGGCGAAGGAGGCGAGGAACAGGCCAATGGCGCCGCGGAAGGGGCCGTAGCTGGCGCCAATGTGGAGCGCATACAACACATAGGCCGCCGCAAACGCTGCCAGCAGGGCCAGGGGTGCCAGGATAGCCAGCACGCCAGGTTCCATCCAGCGGTCATGCCCGATCTCGCTGGAGAACAGGGTGCCGGCCGACAGGACGATGGCCGCGCCGACCGTCGCAAGCAGGCTGGTGACGGCATGGCGGCGCGCCGTGACCACCAGCCGGCCGTGCGCCTTCTTAACCAGGTAGGTCGCGCCCAGCAGGACATAGCCTGCCACCACGCCAGCCGCGCACAGGGCCGTGAAGCCAGCCGCCGTGCCGCCCGGAGCCAGGCCTGTAATGACCTTGCCCAGCACAACGCCCTGGCAAATGGCGCAGCCAAGACTGCCAAGGCCAAACGCCACGTCCCAGCCGCGCTTACGGTCGGCGGCGTGGCGGAACTCGATGGACGCGCCGCGCATGATCAGGCAGGCCACCAGCAGCATAATGAAGGGATACAGCTGCTCCATCAGCATGGCGTAGGCCAGGGGGAAGGCGCCGAACATGGCGCCGCCGAGAACTACCAGCCAGGTTTCGTTGGCGTCCCACACGTGGCCGATGGAAGTGTAGATCTGGTCGCGGTCCTCTTCGCGTTCGGTGATCAGGCTTAGGATGCCTACGCCCAGGTCGAAGCCGTCGGTCACGACATAAATGGCCAGCATCAGGCCCATAAGCCCAAACCAGGCCGTCGTCAGGATGTCATGCATGATTTACTCCTTTGGAGGCTGTTGCAGCAGGTCGGGACCCGCAAGCAGCCATTTACGGACAAAGATCGTGAACGCGGCCAGCAGCACCGTGTAGAACAGTAGGAACATCGCAATGCTCGACCACACTGCGCCAGCAGCCACCGAGGAAGCAGCGTCGCCCGTGCGCAGCATGCCGTACACGGCCCATGGCTGGCGGCCCACTTCGCGCACGATCCAGCCGCATTCGACGGCAATGTAAGGCAGGGGGATGCACAGAGCCCAGGCCAGCAGCAGCTTCCGGCGGGACAGCAGCGCCGTCAGGCGGCCAGCGGTGCCGCGCAGCGACCACACGGTCCAGATGCCCAGCGCTGCCAGCAGCACGCCGATACCAGCCATCACGCGGAAGGCGTAATACAGCAGCGGAATTGCAGGCGGCTGGTTTTCTTGCGGGATGTCGCGCAAGCCGGTGACCTTGCCGTTGGTGTTGTGCGTGGCAAGCACGCTCAATACCGCAGGCACTTCGATGGACCAGTCATTGCGCTGCTCCTTGGCATTCGGCCAGGCAAGCAGCGACCATGGCGCTCCGGCGCCGTCTGCATTGGTTTCCCAGTGGCCCTCGATGGCTGCGCCCTTGGCCGGTTGCAGCTCGAACAGGGCGGCGCCGCTGGCGTCACCCACCAGCACTTGCAGCGGTGCCACCACCAGCAGGGCAGAGAGCGCGACGCGGAAGGAGCGGGCAAAGAAGTCTGGATTGCGGCGGCGGTACAGGTGCCAGGCCGAGATGCCCGCCACCACGCACAAGCCGGTCTCCATGGCGCCGAGCCACATATGGGCCACGCTCTGGAACATCGACGGGTTGAAGATGGCGGCCACGTAGTTAATTACGACAGCGCGGCCGTTTTCAATGATAATGCCGGCCGGAGTCTGCATCCAGGAATTGGCGACCATGATCCAGAAAGAGGAAACGGTCGATCCGAGCGCCACCATGGCGGTTGCAAAGAGGTGCATCTTGCGCGGCACCTTGCCCCAGCCCCACAGCATCACGCCGATGAAGCCGGCCTCCAGCATGAAGGCCATGGCGCCCTCGAAACCGAGGATATTGCCGATAAAGGAGCCGGTGAAGCGGGAGAAGGGCGCCCAGTTGGTGCCGAACTGGAATTCCATCGGCAGGCCGCTGACCACGCCGACCGCGAAGTTCAGCACCAGCAGCTTGCTCCAGTAGCGCACGTGGTGGTAGTAGATCACTTCGCCCCGGCGCAGCCACATCACCTCCATGGTCAGGATGAAGGCTGACAAGCTGATGGTCAGGATGGGCCACAAGATGTGGAAGATGGCCGTCAACGCGAACTGCGCGCGCGACAGCAATAGAGTCGCTTCATGCATGATGTTCCCCTTTGGCCGGATGCAGCAGCACCGGGATCGATTTCGAGGTTGGCGTGCCTGCACCGTCGGCTACGCTGGACAAAGGCACCAGCGGATTGGTCTCCGGGTAGTAGGCGCCGACGCAGCCGCGCGGAATGTCGTAAGCCACCAGCAGGAAGTCGTCGGCGCGGCGTTCGATGCCGTCGTCCCACACGCTGGTAATGTCGACGCGCTGGCCGTCCTTCAGGCCGAGCATTTCCAGGTCCTGCGCATTGATGAACACCACGCGGCGCAGGCCGAATACGCCGCGGTAGCGGTCGTCCAGGCCGTAGATGGTGGTGTTGTACTGGTCGTGCGAGCGCGTAGTCATCATCGTCAGCAGGCGCTTGCCGTGCGTGGCGCGGGCACGGTGGATCGGCGTGTCGCGGTCCACGGCGTGCGGGATGAACTGGGCCTTGGCACTTGGCGTTGCCCACTCTCGCTCACGCGAGGCAACCTTCAGGTGGAAGCCACCCGGCACGGCAACGCGTGCGTTGTAGTCGTAGAAGTCATCGAAGACTTTTTCGATGTCGTCGCGGATAGCGGCATAGTTGGCGGTGCGGCCCGGCCAGTCATAGCCTGCCTTGCCCAGGGTTGCTTCGGCCATGCCGGCCACGATGGCGATTTCCGACCGCAGCTGCGGCGATGCGGGCTCGTTGATACCGAAGGAAATGTGCACCATGCTCATGGAATCTTCCACGGTGACGCCTTGTGCCACCCCTTGCTGCAGGTCGACTTCGGTGCGGCCCAGTGTCGGCAGGATCAGGGCGTCGCGGCCGTGGATCAGGTGGCTGCGATTAAGCTTGGTGGCGATGTGCACGGTCAGTTCGCACTTGCGCAAGCCTTCCCAGGTGCGCGGCGTATCTGGCGTGGCTTGTGCGAAGTTGCCGCCCAGGCCAATGAATACCTTGACGCGCCCATCGAGCATGGCCTGGATAGTGGACACTACATCGTAGCCATGGTGGCGCGGCGGCTCGAAGCCGAAGACCTGTTGCAGGCGGTCGAGGAAAGCCTGGGTAGGCTGTTCCTCGATGCCGACGGTGCGGTCGCCTTGCACATTGGAGTGGCCGCGCACGGGGCACAGGCCTGCGCCGTCACGGCCGATATTCCCGCGCATCATCATCAGGTTGGACAGCATCTGGATGGTCGGCACAGAGTGCTTGTGCTGCGTCAGGCCCATGCCCCAGCATGCGATCACCCGCTCGCTATGCGCATACAGGAGGGACAGGCGCTCGATCTGCTCGCGTGGCACGCCGGATTCCTCGACCAGCACCGGCCAGCTCTCGTCGCGCAGGTCGCGTGCGAAGTCGTGGAAGCCGAGCGTGTGGCTGGCGATGAAGTCGGTGTCCAGCAGGCGCGGTTGGCCAGCCGCCAGTGCCTCGTCGTCCAGTTCCACCAGGCGTTTGGCCATGGCCTTGATCAGGGCGAAATCGCCGCCCAGGCGCGGCTGCACGAACATGGAGCTGATGCGGGTGGCGGAGTTGGTCGCCATTTCGATCGGGCTTTGCGGATCCTGGAAACACTGCAGGCCGCGTTCCTTCAAAGGATTGATCGACACGATGGCGGCGCCGCGCTTGGCGGCATGGCGCAGTTCACCCATCATGCGCGGGTGGTTGGTGGCCGGGTTCTGGCCGAAGACCAGGATCGTGTCGGCCAGTTCAAAGTCGTCCAGCGTGACCGTGCCCTTGCCGATGCCGACCGTCTGCGGCAGGCCGCGGCTGGTGGCTTCGTGGCACATATTCGAGCAGTCGGGGAAGTTGTTGGTCCCGTACATACGGGCAAACAACTGGTAAAGGAAGGCGGCTTCGTTGCTGGCGCGGCCGGAGGTGTAGAAGGCCGCCTGGTTGGCGTCGGGCAGGGCGTTCAGGTGTTCCGCCACCAGGGCAAAGGCTTCATTCCATTCGACCGGGAAGTACTTGTCGGTGGCGGCGTCGTAGCGCATTGGCTTGGTCAGGCGGCCATGCTGTTCCAGCTCGTAGTCGGTCTGTTCCAGCAGCTCGGTCACGGTATGCGCGGCGAAGAATTCAGGCGTGACGCGCTTGCTGGTTGCCTCCGCCGCCACGGCCTTGACGCCGTTTTCGCAGAATTCGAAGGTGGATGTGTGCTTGCGGTCGGGCCAGGCGCAGCCGGGACAGTCAAAGCCGTCCTGCTGGTTCTGCGCGAACAGGGTGCGCAGGTTGCCCGCGGTGACGCGCTCGCGGTACAGGTTCACGGCCACATATTTCAGCGCGCCCCAGCCGCCGGCGGGATTGGGATAGGGGGCGATGTGGCCTTCGTTCTCTGGTTTTGCCATGTTGATTGACTCCTTTCGAGGGGTAGCACCAGTGTCGTTCCTGGGGCGTCCCTGTGGCGGGTACAGAATTGGCGGTCGTAGAGCAGTACAGTGCTGCGCTATACTGGTTTGCATGAACCTCTATGAAAACCTGGCGGCCGATATCGAATCGCAGGTACAGCGCGGCGTGCTGCTGGAAGGCGAAAAGCTGCCGTCCGTGCGCCAGACCAGCCAGCGGCGCGGCCTGAGCGTGAGCACCGTGCTGCGCGCCTATTCGCTTCTGGAGAGCAAAGGGGTGATCGAAAGCCGCCCGCAATCCGGCCATTTCGTGCGGGCCCGGCCGCGCGCCAACGCCCGCGCGTCCGCCTCGGCACAGGCCGCCCCGCTGGAGTTATCGTCGGAAGTCGATGTGAGCCGGCTGGTGCTGTCCACGCTGCGCACCATCCGCAGCGAGGGCGCGGTGCCGCTTGGCTCGCCTTATCCCGATCCGGCGCCGTTTCCCTGGCCGCGCATCAGCCAGTACGCCAACGCCATTGCGCGACGCAGCCAGCACTGGAGCGTGATCGACGACCTGCCGCCGGGGAATCCTCAGCTGATACGGCAGATCGCGCGCCGCCACATGGAGAATGGACTGGCGGTAGATCCGTCCGAAATCATCATCACCGTCGGCGCCACCGAGGCGATCAACTTGTGCTTGCAAGCAGTTGCCAAGCCGGGCGACGTCATCGCCGTGGAGTCGCCGACCTTCTACGCCATGCTGCACGCCATCGAACGCCTGGGCATGCGTGCGCTGGAGCTGCCGACCGATCCGCGCGATGGCCTCAGCATCGAAGCGCTGCGTGCGGCACTGGCGCAGCAGAAGATCGCGGCTGTCATGGTTATGCCCAACTTCCAGAACCCGCTGGGCTTCCAGATGCCGGACGAGCGCAAACGCGAACTGGTGGATTTGCTGGCGCAGCACGATATCCCGGTGATCGAGAACGACGTGTACAGCGAGCTGTATTACGGCGACAGCCATCCGACGTCGCTGAAGACCTATGACACAAAGGGCCTGGTGCTGTACTGCTCATCGTTTTCCAAGAGCCTGACAGCGAACTACCGCATCGGCTGGGCGCTGCCGGGCCGCTACACGGCACAAGTCGAAAAGCTCAAATTTCTGAACACGCTGACCACGGCCTCGCTGCCGCAGCTGGCCATTGCCGGCTACCTGCAGAACGACGGCTACGACCGCCACCTGCGCAAGGTGCGCAAGGGCTATGAGGAAAGGGCGCGCATGATGGCGTCCGCTGTGCAGCGCTTCTTCCCGGCGGGGACCCGCGTATCGGAACCGCAGGGTGGCTATGTGCTGTGGGTCGAACTGCCGCGCGGGGTGGACGCCATGCAGTTGTACTCAAAAGCGCTGGAACACAAGATCACCGTCGGCCCGGGACATATGTTTTCGGTACGCGGTACGTACGCCAACTGCATACGCCTGAATTTCAGCTATCCCTGGTCGAAGGAAATCGAGGAGTCCTTGCGCACGCTGGGCAAGATCGTCGCCAAACTAGCCACCAACCAGTGACATGCGCACTACGCGGTGCCGCCGTTCGGCGGGACTGCGCTGCTCGGAGTAGCGGTCGCCGCGTGCTTGCCACAATGTGCGGATGCGCTGTGCCAGCGCCGCTTGCTGCCCCGCGCCCAGTACAGGGCGCAAATCGGCGCCATCCTGGGCGAACAGGCAAAGGTACATCTTGCCGTCCGCCGTCACCCGGGCGCGCGTGCAATCGCCGCAGAAAGGTTGCGACACGCTGGCCACGAAGCCCACGCTGCCCGCGCCATCCGCATGGCGCCATATGCCGGCCGTGGCGTGGCCGCGCGGCTCACTGTCCGGCAGCAAAGGGTAACGGTTCTGTACCACGGTGCGCATGGCCGTGGCATCGAGCACCTTCTCAGGATTCCAGTACTGCGCGCCGCCCACATCCATGTATTCGATGAGGCGCAGCTCCACGCCGGTGTGGCGGAAGTGCTCAACGAGTGGCAGGATCTGGCTGTCGTTCACGCCGCGCTCGATCACTGCATTCACTTTCAGCGGCGCCAGGCCGACGCGCTGCGCGGCTGCGATCCCTTCCAGGATGTTCGCCACGGGGAAGCCGACTCCATTCATGCGGCCTGCCAGCTTGTCGTCCAGCGCATCGAGGCTGACGGTAACGCGCCGCAGTCCCGCATCCTTCAGCGCCTGCGCCTTCGCAGCCAGCAGGGCGCCGTTGGTGGTGAGCGCCAGGTCCAGCGGCTGCCCACTGAGCGTGCGCATGGAGGCCAGGCGCTCGATCAGCTGCGGCAAATCCTTGCGCAGCAGCGGTTCGCCGCCAGTCAGCCGGATCTTCTCCACGCCCAATTCCACAAAACCCCGCGCCACGCGTTCCAGCTCGTCGAGCGAAAGGCGCTCGCTGGCGGACAGAAAAGGGTAGTCGGGGCCATAGCTTTCCTTCGGCATGCAGTAAGGGCAGCGGAAGTTGCACTGGTCGATGACGGACAGGCGCAAATCCTTCAGCGGCCTGCCGCGGGTGTCTATGAGATCGGTATCCATAAAGCACAGCTTATCGGCGCAGGGATGGCCTGGGGCAGCACAGTCCTGGACTGGACAAAGGAGTACAGTGTGCTATATTTTCCTGTACCGATCGGTAAATTGTGATCCGATTGGTACACTTAAAGGATAAATCATGTCTATACGACCACCTGTACCACCCTTCACCCGCGAGAGCGCCATTGAAAAAGTCCGCCTGGCCGAAAACGGCTGGAATACCCGCGATCCTGAAAAAGTTTCCCTGGCATACACCGAGGACAGCTGGTGGCGCAACCGCGGCGAGTTTGTGCAAGGCCGCGCCGCCATCGTCGCTTTCCTTCAGCGCAAGTGGACGCGCGAGCTCGATTACCGCCTGATCAAGGAGTTGTGGGCGCATGACGGCAACCGCATCGGCGTGCGCTTCGCCTACGAATACCGCGACGATTCCGGCCAGTGGCACCGTGCTTACGGCAATGAGAACTGGGAGTTCGACGACAACGGCTTGATGCACCACCGCCATGCCAGCATCAACGAGCACACCATCAAGCCGGAAGAGCGTAAATTCTTTTGGGACCGCAGCGGCCCGCGTCCGGACGACCATCCCGGCCTGACTGAGCTGGGGTTCTAAGCCATGGCACGCGTTGTCGCAGAACGGGAAGACGTGATCCCGCTGGTGGGGGAAGTCTTCCGCACTTATGGCTTTGAGGGCGCCAGCCTGTCCCGCATCACCGAAGGGACAAAGTTGGGCAAGGGCAGCATCTACCACTTCTTCCCCGGCGGGAAGGATGAGATGGCGGCCGCCGTGCTGGCCGAAATCGAGCAATGGTTCCGTCTTCACGTGTTCGAGCCGCTGCGTGAAAGTGCGGATGCTGAGCAGGGCATCGCCACCATGTTTGCTGAGGTGGAGCGTTATTTCCTGTCCGGGCAACGCGTGTGTTTGGTGGGCGTGTTCGCGCTAGGCAATGAGCGCGACCGTTTCGCCGTCGCCGTGCGAGATTACTTTGAGGAATGGATCGAGGCGCTGGCCTCAGCGCTGGTGCGCAGCGGCCATAAAGGCAAGCAGGCGACCGCGCTGGCGGAGGAAGTCGTGGGCGGAATCCAGGGCGCACTGGTGCTGGCGCGTGCCTTCGACAGGCCGGCGGTGTTCAGGTCTACGCTGAAGAGATTGCGGGAAAGGCTGGAGGAATAAAGGCGGTAATGGCGCCGGTGAATGCGATGCCGGCGCCAGGCATCTTATCTCAGTGCGAACCGAGCTCAGTGTACTGAGGCATTCGATAGTTCTTTAAGCTCACGGATAGAAAGCTCAGATTTCTCATGCATGCGCAGCAGGATGGTGGCCCCGACTGCCAGCTTGCGGTGACGGATCTTGCTAATAATAGGTGGTTGCACTTCCAGCACCCGGCAAAGCTCCGCGTCATTCTTGAGGTGCATCTTCTCAATTAGCGTGTCTAGCAGCTTGTTTGGTACGAAACTGGATGGTTCCAGTGCTCGTGCCCGGTTCATTGCCTCGATTAGTTCGAGTTTCTTCTGCCTGACGCTCATTTGCTCCTCCTTTACGTTGTTCACTACGTGGATAGAAAAAGCAGACTTGCACGTTGTCTTAATAACCAAGCAAGTTAATTAAATAATACTCCGGTTACAAAAAAATGAAAGAATTTGTGAGAAAAATAATGGGTTTTATTGCGCGGCAGGGTTGACGAGTGTTGTAACTTCGAGGCCACTTTTGGTGAGGCGCAGCACTTTGTCGGCTTGCGCAGCGGCGGCGGGGGAATGGGTGACCATGATGGTCGTTGCGCCGCTCGATTTGAGTTCCTGATGCAACAGTTGCAGTATGGAATTTGCTGTATCGGGATCTAGGTTGCCGGTCGGCTCGTCCGCCAGAACCAGGGCCGGGCGGTGCACCAAGGCACGGGCAATGGCAACCCGTTGCATCTCGCCGCCGGAAAGTTGATGGGGGTAATCGCGGCCGCGGCCGCCAAGGCCAACGGCATCAAGCATTTCAAGCTCGCGCCCTTGTGGCAAGCCATTCAGCAGCAATGGCAGGGCCACGTTCTGCTGCAAGGTGAGATGCGGCAGCACATGGAAGGCTTGAAAAATGAAACCCATGCGCGCGCGGCGCAGGCGGGTGGCGGAATCGTCGTCGAGCGAAGCGAGCGGAGTACCGTTAATGATGATAGTTGGTTGCTCGCTGGGATCTGGCTGGTCAAGGCCGGCAATCAGATTGAGCAAGGTGGACTTGCCCACGCCAGAGTCGCCCATGATGGCGACGAATTCTCCAGGCTCGAAATTCCAGCTCAGGCGGTCCAGGACGCGCCGCTCGTTAGAGTAACTTTTGGTTAAATTATGTAACCGCAGCATGGCTTAACGGGTGAGGGCGCGGCGCAGCGCAAAGCTGAGTGCATCGACCACTGCAACCAGCAGAAGCATGGCGAGGATCACCGTCGCGGCACGTTCCATCTGGAACAGTGACAGGTGGAATTTAAGCATCTGCCCCAAACCGCCGGCGCCCACCACGCCCAGCACGGCGGCGGCGCGGATATTGTTCTCCCAGCGGTACAGCGTGTACGAAAGCATTTGCGGCAGGGTTTGCGGCAGGGTGGCGTAGAAGAAGGCTGCCATCGGTGTGGCGCCGTTCAGGCGCAGGCTTTGCTCAGGCAGCGGCGGCGCGTTTTCCAGCGCATCGGCGAACAGGCGGCCCAGCACACCGGCGGTGTGCGCGGCCAGCGCCATGGTGCCGGCAAATGGACCCAGTCCGGCAGCCACCAGCAGGATCGAAGCCCACACCAGTTCCGGGATCGAGCGCAGCACGTTCAGCAGGCCGCGGATTACGGCACGCGGTGTGCGGCCGAAGCGTCCAGCGGCGGGAATCGCCAGCAGCAGGCCTCCCGCCACGGCGAGAAGGGTGCCGAGCGCCGACATGGCCAGCGTTTCAAGCGTCGCGATAGCGGTCTTGCGCAGGAAGCCGCTGGCCAATTCCGGCGGCGCGAAGCCTGCCAGCAAGTTGCCGGCGCTTTGCATTGCTGCTACGGTGAACAGGTCGCCCAGTTTGAGTTGCAGCGTGGCGAAACTGGCGATGACAAGGGTGGTCAGCGCGGCGCCGAACAGCCATCCGGACCAGTTGCGCGCGGGTGGCGCGGGCATATGGCTCATCCCAGGCTCCTGCGTAAGTATTTGGATACCAGGTCGGCCGCAGCCGCCAGCAGTACGAACACAATCAGCATGGTGGCGACTTCGCCGCCCACCATATTCCTCGTCGATTCTTCCATGCGCTGCCCCAGGCCGCCGGCGCCGACAAACCCCATCACCACCGAGCCGCGGATCGCGCATTCCCAGCGGTAGACGGTGTAGGACACCAGCTCCGACGCAGCCTCCGGCAAAGCACCATACAGCAGGGCAGCCAGACGCCCGCTGCCGTTTTGCAGCAGCACGTCGCTGGCGTGGTGGTCGGTGGATTCGAGAATTTCGGCATACACCTTGCCCAGCATGCCGGCATAAGTGAGGGCCACGGCCAGCACGCCTGCCGTGGCGCCAAGGCTGAAGATACGCACGAACAGCAGCGCCCATACCAGCTCCGGCACGCTGCGCAGCAGGACCAGCAGCCAGCGCACCAGCTGGCGCACGATGCGGGGGAAGGGCGCGATGCGGCCGGTGCCGATGCGCGAAATCGACAGGCGCTCGGTAACGATCAGCGTGGCCGGAATGGCGCCCAGCAGCGCAAGCGTCAAGCCGCAGGTGGCGATGGCCACCGTCTTCCATGCCTCACGCGCCACCAGGGCGAGGAACTCGGCATCATGTGCGGGCATGAGGAAGGCCGACAGATACTGCCCGGTGGCGTGCAGGCTTTGCAGGTCGAACAGCGTCCAGGGATAGAACTCGGTCACCACCACCAGCGGCCAAAGCAGGGCGATGCCGAGGATGATCGTCGCTAAGCGCTGGCGCCAGGCGGGATCCGGATGGTGGGGCGAGAGGGGAACGGCGGGGACGTTATGCATCGCTTACAGGCACGCCCCAACGGCCAGCTTGGCGGCCATTTCATCCGGCTGCGGCGAGTTCGCAGGCGGCAGTTCGCCGAGGTAGAGTTCATCGACCATGGCTTGCGTGACCTGGTCGCGCGGCAGGTCGAAGACGACGCGGCCATTTTTCAGAGCCACGATGCGTGGGAAATGGGCCAGCGCCAGGTCCACCTGGTGCAGGCTGCACACCAGCAGGGCGTTGCGCTCGCGCGCTTCCTGCTGCAAGGTGTTCAGGGTCAACTGCGACAGGGCTGGGTCCAGCGCCGACAGCGGTTCGTCGACCAGCAAGGCCTGGGCCGACGACAGCAGCAGGCGCGCCAGGCCGCAGCGCTGGCGTTCGCCGCCCGACAGGCGGTCCACGCGGTCATACAGCTTGTCGCCCAGATTGAAGCGTGACAGCGCGCGGTAAGCGGCTTCCGGATCGGCGGGCTTGAACAGCGAGAGCAGGGCCTGGCCCAGGCTCCACTTGGGCAGGCGCGCCGCCAGCACGGCCGTCACCACGCGCTGGCGCGGCGGCAGCGGCGGCGTTTGCGGCGCCAGGAACAGGCGAGCGCGCATGGCGTGGCGGCCAGCGTCCGTCAGTTCCCAGGGATCAGTGCCGAAAGCCTTGAACCCGCCGCTATCCGGCTTATGCGCGCAGGCGAGGGTGGAGAGCAGGGTGGTCTTGCCGGCGCCCGAAGGACCGATCAACGCCACCTGCTCGCCAGGCTCAAATTCCAGTGAAATGTCTTGCAGAGCGAGGCCGCGCGAACCGCCGATGTGGCGGACCGAGAGGCCCCGCAATTCGTACCAGGCAGAAGACATTGATTACTTCAGCAGGCCGGCGTTTTTGGCAGCCGCTTCAATGTTTACGTAGTTGGCAGCCTTGGTCGGGATGAACTTCGACGCGCGCTGCAGGTCCAGGATCGCCTTGTCTTCAGGCTTGGCGCTGTCCAGCGCCAGGAAAGCGTCGGTGATCTTCTTCTTCAGCGCGTCCGGCATGTCGGAACGGACGGTCCAGTTGTAATCGTAGTATGCCGGGGTGGTGTAGAACACGCGCACCACGGCAGGGTCGACTTTTTTCTGTTCATTCAGCTTTTCCCACACCGAGATATTCAGTGCACCGGCATCGACCTTGCCGCCGGCAACGGCAGCCACGGTGGCGTCGTGCGCGCCGGAGAAGGAAATGCGTTTCAGGTCGGTGTCCGGATCGATCTTGGCCGCCAGCAGGAAGGAACGCGGCATCAGGTGGCCGGAAGTCGAGGACTCGGAACCGAAGCTCAGGGTCTTGCCTTTCAGGTCGGCCAGGGAGTTGATCGACTTATTGGTGGTCACGAACACTGAGCGGAATTTTTCATCTTCCACGCGCTGCACCAGCGGCACGACTTTGCCCTTGCTCAGGTGGTTGGCCTGGACGAAGGTGAAGCCGCCGAACCATACCATGTCCAGTTTGCCGTTGATCAGGCCATCCACGGAGGCGGCGTAATCGGTGACAGGTGTGAACTCCACCTTCATTGCCAGTTTTTTCTCCAGGTATTCGCCCAGCGGCTTGAATTTGCGTTGCAGCTCAGTTGGCGCCTCGTCAGGAATGGCCGAAACACGCAGGACTTGCTGGGCTTGGGCGCCGGCAGCGGCGAAGAGCACACCGGCTGCAAACAGGGCCGATTGTATGGTGCGGAGGGAGAAGATGGACATGTGCGATCCTTTTTTTGATGTTAATGACGAGCCGCACGCCTCGTACGAGGGCACGGTACCTGGTCTTGGATATTCAGCTATCATAGCAAAAATGTCCCAGGAGCCTGAGTCATGACCTTGTCACGCACGGCAGCGATCCACGTGGTCGCACCGCAAACGAGAAGCAAACCATTGGGCATCGCCTATGGCGACCCCGCGACAATTGCCGAGATCAGCGCCGGCTTGCTCGCCCCTAAGGCAACAACATCACCAAAATATTTCTACGACAGCCTGGGCTCGCACCTGTTCGAAGCAATCTGCGAGCTGCCCGAGTACTACCCGACCCGCACCGAAGCCGCAATCTTCACCCGCCACGGCGCCGACATGGCAGCCCGCATCGGACCGGGCATGACCCTGGTTGACCTGGGCGCCGGCAATTGCGCCAAGGCCGCCAGCCTGTTTCAGCTGCTTCAGCCGAGTCAATACGTACCGATCGATATCGCCGGCGATTTCCTGCATGAAGCGGCCGCGCAGTTGCGCCAGCGCTTCCCTGCAATCGACATCACGCCGCTGGTGATGGACTTGTCGCAGCCGCTCTTGTTGCCGCCTTCTGTGCCGGTGGCGCGCCGCCAGTTCTTCTATCCAGGCTCCTCGATCGGCAATTTCACGCCGCATGATGCAGTGAATTTCCTGCGCCAGGTGCGGGAGAATGTTGGCGCCGATGGCGGCCTGCTGATCGGCGTGGACCTGGTCAAGGACAGCGCCGTACTCGATGCAGCGTACGACGACGCGATCGGCGTCACCGCCGCCTTCAACCTGAATCTGTTGCGTCACTTGAACCACCTGGCCGGCGCCGATTTCGAGCCGGAGCAATGGTGGCACGTCGCCTTCTTCAACGAAGCCGAAAGCCGCATCGAAATGCACCTGGAAGCACGCAGCGCGCTGACTGTGCGCTGGTGCGGGGGGGAGCGCAGGTTCGCGCAGGGCGAGCGTATCCACACCGAGAACAGCTACAAGTACACACTGGAAGGATTCAGCAAGCTGCTGTCGGAAGCTGGTTTCCGTGTCGATGGCACATGGACTGATGATGCGCACTGGTTCGCGGTGATGCACGCCGCAGCGGCATATGCGTGACACTGGACTCTGGACCGAACGCTACGCGCAAGTGCGCGCGGCCACCATGGCGCTGGCCGAGCCGCTGTCCGACGAGGATTGCGGCGCGCAGTCTATGGCCGATGCGAGTCCGGTTAAATGGCACCTGGCGCATACGACCTGGTTCTTCGAGACCTTCATTCTCGAATGTTACGAGCCAGGTTTCCAGCCCTTCCATCCAGCGTTTCGGGTGCTGTTCAACTCCTATTACAACGGCGTAGGCGACAAACACCCACGGCCACAGCGCGGCCTGTTGACGCGGCCTTCGATGGCAGAAGTGCGCGCCTATCGCGCGAATGTAGACGCCCGCATCGCCGCACTGGCCGCACGCCACGCTGCCGCGGACGCCCGCCTGGCAGCGCTGCTTACGCTCGGCCTGCAACATGAACAGCAGCACCAGGAACTGATCCTCGCCGACGTCAAGCACCTGCTCGCGCAAAACCCAATGGCGCCAGCGTATTTGCCGCGCGCAGCGCAGCCAGCAGCTGCTGCCGTCTTAGCGCCTGCCTGGCAACGCTTTGACGGTGGCGTGCACGAAATCGGCCACACGGGCGACGCCTTCTGCTTCGATAACGAACTGCCGCGCCACAAGGTCTACCTCGTCCCGTTCGAACTAACCACGCGACTGGTAACGAACGCCGAATTCCTCGCCTTCATCGAAGCCGGCGGCTACAGTAACCCAAGCCTATGGCTGGCGGAAGGCTGGGACTGGATTCGCGCGAATGGAATCGAAGCCCCTATGTACTGGCGGCGCGGCGAAGAATGGACATGCTTCACGCTGCGCGGCCAGCAGCCGCTGGCGCTGGACGCCCCGGTAACGCACATTTCGCTGTTTGAAGCCGACGCCTACGCCCACTGGGCCGGCGCCCGCCTGCCGACAGAAGCCGAATGGGAGCACGCAGCAAATCACGCCGTGCTCAGTGACATGTTCGGCCACTGCTGGCAATGGACCAGCAGCAGCTACGCACCATACCCCGGCTTCCACCCGGCGGAAGGCGCGATCGGCGAATACAACGGCAAGTTCATGGTCAACCAATACGTGCTGCGCGGTTCCAGCCTCGCCACGCCATCAGGCCACTCCCGCCCCAGCTACCGCAACTTCTTCCCAGCCAGTGCCCGCTGGCAATTCACCGGTCTTCGCCTAGCGAGATAAAAGTCGGGGTCAGGTCGAGCAAATGGACACGGGCTCAACCGCAATGCGGTTGAGCCCGTGTCCATTTGCTCGACCTGACCCCGACTTTTAAGCTGCAATGCGGCGGACTTCGTGGCGGGTTGGGGCTGCCAAAGCGGCGTGGTCGCCGGGGAGCCGGAAGCGGGCGACCAGGCGCTCCAGTTCGCCGGCCTGGTCGCTCATGGCGGAGGCGGCGGCTGCCGCTTGCTCGACCAGTGCGGCGTTCTGCTGCGTTGTCTGGTCCATCTGCATGATGGCGGTGTTCATCTGTTCGATGCCGTCCGTCTGCTCGCGTGTTGCGAGCGAGATTTCGGCGACGATGCCGGTCACGCGCTGCACCGATGCGACCACTTCTTCCATCGTGGCGCCGGCCTGGGCGACCAGCCGGGCGCCGGCGTCCACCTGCTCGACTGAGCTGGATATGAGTTCCTTGATTTCCTTGGCTGCGCTGGCGGAGCGCGCCGCGAGGTTGCGCACTTCGCTGGCGACGACCGCGAAGCCGCGCCCTTGCTCGCCGGCGCGTGCTGCTTCCACTGCCGCATTCAAGGCCAGGATATTGGTCTGGAATGCGATGCCGTCGATCACCGAGATGATATCGACGACCTTGCGGGAGGAGTCGTTGATCGATCCCATGGTCGTCACCACCTGCGACACGACGTCGCCACCTTGCCGGGCCACGTGGGAGGCGGAACTGGCCAGCTGGTCGGCCTCCCGCGCATTGTCGGCGTTGGCCTTCACGGTTGACGTCAGTTCTTCCATCGAAGACGCGGTTTCTTCCAGCGCCGAGGCCTGGCTTTCGGTGCGCGCCGATAAATCCAGGTTGCCGGTGGCGATTTCACTGGATGCCGAGGCAATGGCCACCGTGCCATGGCGCACCTGGCCGACAATCTGCGATAGCGCTTCATTCATTTCGTGCAGGGCGTGTAGCAGCTGCCCGGTTTCGTCCTTCGTGCTGGCCTTGATCTGGCTGGTCAGGTCGCCTGAAGCCACGGTGCGCGCCACTTGCAGCGCATAGTTGATGGGGCGCGTGATCGAGCGGGTGACCCACAGCGCGCATGCTGCACCGATCGCCAGCGCTGCCAGGCCCAGCGCGACCATCACGGCGAGGGCGGAGCTGATGTGCTTTTTGATTTCCGCGCCGTTGGCGGTGACGATGCTGTCCTGGAGGTCCGCCAGCTTGCCTACCGTGTCCTGCAACCTGGCCAGGCGCGGCATGGTCTCGGACATGGCGCGTTGTGTAGCCTGTTCGCGTTGGCCGTCGGCGAGAAGTTTCAGCACGCCAGTGAAGGATTGAACGTAGGCGGCGCGGTCGCTGGTCACTTGTGCCAGCAGTTCGCGACCCTCTGGGCGGTAGACCAGCTTATCGAGCTTGGATAGCGCGTCGGTGATGATGGCTTTGTTGTTGTCCACTTCCTTGCGCAGTTGTGCGGCCTGCGCCGGATCGGTCGCGATCAGCAGTTGCAGCACCAGCGCCGCGTTGGCGCGTGTGGTGGCGGTAATGGTAGCCGCCGCATCGGCCTTGACCCAGTCCTTGTCGATGATGGTGCTACTGAGCTCACCGATATTGGACAATCGCTGGCTGCCGACGGCGATCAGCATCGCCATCAGCGCGAAGACTATCGCGAAACACAAGCCCAGGCGGGTCCCGATCTTCAGGTTGGCAATGCGCATGACTGCTCCTTCCGGCGGCGAGGAAAACGATTTACCAGTATAGGCCTGTCTCTTCTCCACATCTGACGCTGCCGACGAAGTATCAGTTGTGTAGATCTCGGTGGTCGCCGTATCATTAAAAAGGGGGGGGGGGGGGGGGGGGGGGGGGGGGGGGGGGGGGGGGGGGGGGGGGGGGGGGGGGGGGGGGGGGGGGGGGGG
>NZ_JBXARE010000016.1:0-118051 GCF_058807935.1 Pseudoduganella sp. GW821-FHT11H04
GCCGGATATAGAACTGCGACTTTCCTCGTCTACGAATCGCTGGAAACACCTTGCAAAAGGGAGGCGTCCATATAGAAGCAATGTTTCATGTAGTGCTGGTCAACCCGGAAATCCCGCCAAACACGGGCAATGTGATCCGCCTGTGCGCCAACACCGGCGCCCAACTGCACCTGATCGAGCCGCTCGGCTTCCCGCTCGACGACGCCAAGATGCGCCGCGCCGGCCTGGATTACCACGAATACGCACAGATGAAGGTGCACAAGGATTGGCAAGCTTTCCTGGCCGACGTGCAGCCCGATACGAGCCGCATGTTCGCCATGACCACCCACGGTTCGCGCCCTTTCGCCGAACTGGCCTTCCAGCCCGGCGATGTGTTCGTTTTCGGCAGCGAAACCCGCGGCCTGGCGCCGGGGTTCCGCGAATCATTCCCCGCCGAGCAACGCATCCGCGTGCCCATGATGCCGGGCAACCGCAGCCTCAATCTCTCCAACACCGTTGCGGTGGTGGTGTTCGAGGCCTGGCGCCAGCACGGCTACGCCGGCGGCGCCTGAGCTTTAAAACGCAGCGCGCAGCGTCAGCCGCAAGGTACGCGGCTCGACCGGGTGGAAGTGGATGTCGCTGATACCTTCCGCCGGCTCGCCCGACAGGCGCGAAGCGTAGTAATAATCGACATCGCTCGCCTTGCGGTCGAACAGGTTGAATACATCGGCCGTCAACTGCCAGCGGCGGTCGAAGCGGTAGCTGGCCCGCATATAGGCAATCGCCGTGCTGGAAGAACGGACGCTGTTGTCCTCCACCAGCGGCCGCGGACCAAAATAACGCATCTGGAACGCGCCCGACCACCGCCCGATATCGTTCAGGGTCAAACCAAACGAAGCCACCTTCTCCACCGCGCCGGGCACGCGGTCGCCGGCTGGATCAAATTCCGTATAGCGTGCACGCGAGTAAGCTAGGTCAAAGTCCAGCAGCAGCTGGCTGGTGGCCGCGTAGTGGTTATTCCACTCGATACCCGAACGCTTGCTGGCGCGGCTAGGCGCGGTATCGCCGGCATCTCCCGAGAACACCAGTTCGGATGCGGAACGCAAGCGCCACAGCGCCACCGAGCTTTGCAGGCCACGCACCAATTCGCTGCGCGCACCGATTTCACCGCCGCGCGTCTTCACCAGCGGCGTCACCGGCTCGACCGGCTCACGCTCACGCGGCGACAGGTGCGCCGTGGTACCGCGCGAATCGTTGCTGTGGAAGCCTGCGCCGTAATTGAAGAAGAATTCCGTCTTATTCCAAGGCCCCATCACCAGCGACAGCTTGGGCGAAACCAGATGGTCGTTCGAGATGCCGCTGTTTTCCGCGATGGATGTATTCACATTGAAGCGGTAGCGGTCAAAGCGCGCACCGGCGATGGAGCGCACCCATGGAGCCCACTGCACCGTATTCTGGAACCAAGCGCCCAGGCTCGATTCCGAAACACGCGATTCCGCGATCGGGTGCAGTACTCGCTGCTCCGTGGTGGCGAACAGGCCCAGCGGAGCGATACGGTCGAAACGTCCCTGCAGGCCGACCGCGTTTTCCATCGGCCGCCCGGCCAGTTCCCCAAACCAGGTATGGGTCACGTCGAAGCCCTTCATGACACGGCGCTCCGTCTGCAGCACCTGGTCACCATCGACAGGATCGTCGAGCAGGTAGGTAACGTTGTTGTACAGCGCCAGTTCGGCGCGCACGATATAGGCATGCGCCTCCGTCAAAGTGCCGTCGCCGCGCTTGCGCCATTCGCTCGAGAGGCTGTAGCGCGAAGTGCGCCCCCCGTCGTTCGGGTCGACCGCACCGAATCTATCCACCCGCCCATCCTGCACGGCGCGCAGGGGAATCTGGCTGGTCGCATGCCAACCCGACTTGTAGCCCATTGCCGTGACGCTGAAACGGTCGTCGCCGGCGCCCGAGCTGTAGCGCAGCAATCCGTTCGCCTTATGGAAGGCCTCAGGCAACTGCCACGGACCGTCGTTGTGCGCCAGTTCAAGGGCGTAGGTCAGGTTGCCTTTGCCAGCGCCCACGGAATCGGCCACCAGGCCGCGGCGATAGGCGTGTGCGCCCACGGTCAGCGAGGCAATGCCGTCATTCAGCTTCTCCGCGAGCCCCAGGTGCGCCGCACCGGCGGACGCAAAGTCGCCTTCGTCCGCGTAGTAAGGGCCCTTGCGGTAATGGATCTTGCCGACCACTTCAGGAATCAGGAAGTTCAGGTCCGTGTAGCCCTGGCCGTGGGCATGCGTACGCATATTGACCGGCATGCCGTCGACGAAAGTGGCGAAGTCGGTACCGTGGTCCAGGTTGAAGCCGCGCAGGAAATACTGGGCCGCCTTGCCGTCGCCGCTGTGCTGGGTGACGATCATGCCAGGTACGAATTCCAGGATTTCGCCCGGCCGCAATGCGGGGCGGCTGGCAATCAGCTTGGCCGTGATGGTGCCTTCGCTGGATGCGTCGGAACTGCCGACCGCGTTCTGATAATGGCCCGTGACGTGGACCGTGTTCGATGTTTCCTGCTCTTGTGCTTGTGCCTGCGCGGCAGCGCACAACGCCCCCGTGATCAGGGGGATCATTGCTTTTTTCATTTTGATTGATTGAATCGGTAATCCCGCCCACCTCCCCGTGAGCGCGACCGAACAGCGCGCGCAACGTTGCCGATGCACGCACCACCTGTCTGGCCGGTATCCGGGCTGGCAAGTCTGACCGGCTTGCCTTCCCATGCCTGCGGCACAGTGGCTTATCGAGTCGGCCTGTCGTCGAGCGACGACGCTTGCTTACCGTTGCGGGGGCAGCACACCCTGGCCTGCCGGCTGAAGCAGCGCGGCCATGTGTTTCCCGTTTAACTGCGCGCATGAACGCACGCGGGGCACCAAACGGTTGGGATTATACGTAGGGCCAGCGGTCCGTAGCAACAAGATCTTCCAGTTTGCCGCGCGTGGCCCAACCTTCCATTTCCAGCATTGGCTTTGGATAGAAGCCTGCGACATGGCCGAGGCAGATGACGGCGACCGGCTTGCCGCCTTCCGGTATGCCGAGCAAGGCAGCCAGCTTGTCCGGATCGAACAGCGAGACCCAGCCCATGCCCAGGCCCTCTGCTCGCGAAGCGAGCCACATGTTCTGGATGGCACAGGCTACCGATGCCAGGTCCATTTCGGGAATCGTGCGACGGCCGAAGACATGCTTTTCGCGCTGGTCCATCAAGGCTGCCACCAGCACTTCACCGCAATCGCGGATGCCTTCGACTTTCAGGCGCATGAATTCTTCGTTGCGTTCACCCAACGCCGAGGCGGTGGCCTGGCGCTCCTCTTCCACCAGGACGTGGATCTGCTGGCGCAGTTCCGCACTCTGGATGCGAATGAAGCGCCAGGGCTGCATCAGGCCAACACTGGGCGCCTGGTGCGCGGCGGCCAGCAGGCGTTTTAACAGGGCTTCATCGACCGGACCCGGTACGAAATGCCTTACGTCGCGCCGCTCGGCAATCGCACGATAGACGGCATCGATTTCTGCCGCATTAAAACTGCTTCTCAATTTGCTCTCACTGCTGGTGGAATACGAGTTCCTCGACCTTTTCGCCGTTGCACAGGTGCTTGTCGATGATCCGGTCCATATTGTCGGGGGTGACATTGTAGTACCAGGTGCCATCCGGCTGGACGCAGACGATCGGGCCGCCCTTGCAGGCGGCGAAGCAGCTTACCCGGCTGCGCTTCACACGCAAGTCGCCTTCGTTCAGGCCGGCGGCCTTGAATTTGTCGCCAAGGCTGTCGAACAGCGCCTGCGACTGGCCGTCGGCCGTGCAGCGCGGGCCGGTGCATACCAGCAGGTGGCGGTTGTAGCTGCCGATCTTTGGCTTTACCGGAGTCTCTTCGCTGCTCATGCTTCGCTCTCTTCGGTTGCAGGGGACGCTTCCACTTCCCACGGTTCGTCGAGTGTGGCGCGGATGTAGTCGGCCGGCAGGCGGTACTGCGCCGCCAGTGCCTCGATGCTGGCGCCTTCCTCATGTTCGGCGCGCAAAGTGTCGAGCCAGCCAAGCAGGCCGGTGGACAGCGAGCGGCCGGCACGTTCGCCTTCGCGCGTGGCGCCGCCGTCCTGCATATCGTATTTGTTGGCATAGCCACGCGGCGTGACCATCAGGCCATTGCGCACGAAGGTGTTGCTGTTGCCGATCAGGACCGTGCTGAGCATGCCGATGTCGGCGTCGCCCATGCTGTCGAGCGTGGTGAAGACGATGTTTTCGCGGCGGCGGTAAGCGCTCTTGACGATGGCGACAGGGGTGTCCGGGCGGCGATGGCGCAGGAACAGGCGCTGCGCCTCAACGATCTGGCGCGTGCGGCGGCCGCTTTTCGGGTTGTACAGCGCCACCACGAAGTCCGCCATCGCCACCGCGTCCAGGCGGCGCGCGATCGTCGGCCATGGCGTCAACAGGTCGGACAGCGAAATCGCGCAGAAGTCGTGGGTCAGCGGCGCGCCAACCAGGGCGGCGCAGCTGTTCAGGGCCGATGCACCGGGAATGATTTCAACTTGTACCGGATCGTCAGGCGTCCAGCCGGACTGGAACAGCACCTCGTAGGTCGGCCCGGCCATGCCGTACACGCCGGCGTCGCCTGAGGAGATCAGCGCTACCTTCTTGCCTGCGCGCGCCGCTTCCAGCGCGCTGACGGCGCGGTCCAATTCCTCGGTCATGGACTTGCGGATGATTTCCTTGCCTTCGATAAGGTCGGCTACCAGTTTAATGTAGGTGACGTAACCGATCACCACGTCAGCTTCGGCGATGGCGTCGCGTGCACGCTGCGTCATATGGTCTACGCTGCCAGGGCCAATTCCCACCAGCATGATCTTGCCGGCGCTTGCAGTAACTTCAGTATTCATTTGATTTTCCTTGCGATCGAGACGGTGACGTTGCGGTTATCCACGCCCCTCAGTTTGAATTTTTCGACTACCAAGGCGGTCATCGGGGTTTCTGGTCCTGCCGCCAGCAGCGCGGCGGCTTCGCTCACCGAGGGCGTGCCGGTGTATTTGCGCACGGTCTCGGAGGGGTTCGGCACCGGCACCGCTGCCAGTTCCTCTGGCGCGTAAAAATGCAGCGGCCAGCCATGCTCCTGCGCGAATGCCAGCAGCGCCGCTTCGTCGCTTTTGAGCGTGATGCTGGCCACTGCCACGACCTGGGCTGGCTGCGCGCCCGCTTCGGCCAGTGCGCTGGCAACTGCATCGCGCACGGTTTGCAGCGCCGCGCCGCGGTCGCAGCCCAGGCCGACGGTGAATTCAGTCATGCCGCGCTTTCCAGCGGCGGGCGGTACACCACCAGGCGTTCATGCAGCGAGGTCCAGCGCTCGTCCGGCACTTCGGCGTGCGTCACCCACAGCACGGCAGCATAGCGCTCCTGCAGCACTTCGTCGAAGCGCGTGAAGCAGTGGATGTTTTCCGGCAGCGGGGTCGGACGCGTCCACCAGTCAGGGCTGCCCGCTTCCTGCACGAAGGCGATCGGCTCGCCGTTGACTACGTGGGCCGATACGCGAGTGATGTTGATCTTCGGTGCTTCCACGCGCCAGCCGAGGTGGCGGCCCAGGATGTCGACCGGGATGGTGCGGCCAACGTCCGATGCGGTGGTCAGCACGGGCGCCGCGCCGATCAGATCGGCCACCCGCTCGCTCCATTCGTTGGCGCCGCCGACGTGGCCGGACAGGACCGGAATCACGAACTGGCCGGCGTCATCGACCACGATCACACCCGGGTCCTCATCCTTGCTGCGCAGGTGCGGAGCGATCAGACGGACCACGGCACCAAGGGATACGAAGAAAATGATCTGGTCGTATCCTTCGAACAGCGGGCCGATTTCGTCGCGCAGGGCGCCGTCGTAGGCACGTACTTTATTCGGCAGGTCGGCGAACTGCGCTGCGAACTTGGCGGATGTGCAGATGTCGGCGCCTGGCAAGTCGATGGCCAGGCGCGCAGCCTGCGCTGCGCCGTGCTTGGTGATTGCCACCAGGCAGAGGCGCGGGGCGATGGTTTCGGTAAGGGTTACGCTGCTCATGCAGTCTCCAGGGAGGTTGGTTGCGGGCCTTCTTTTTTCAGGCAGCCCTTGATTCGTTCGCCGCGAATGCGGTTCTGGTGCTTGACGATCAGCAGCGAGAGGTAGCTGACCTTGGTGCCGCGCAGAGCCAGGATTTCACCGGCGCTGAAGCGGCGCTCGTCCGGAGCGCCAACGCGTTCGATGAAGTGGGCGCCGGCCAGCAAGTCCTTGCGCTCCAGCCAGTCGATCAGTTCATCGAGCAGGGGCTTCACCTTCATCAGCACCAGTGTGTCGAAGTCCGGCAGCAGGCGGTCGACGGCGCTCACGCCGTAGGCAGCCGGCACGATTGCCACCGTGTCGTCCTGCTCTGCAAACGGCACCGGCACGTCGGCGCAAGCGGCGGTGAAGGAGTTGACGCCGGCAATGATTTGCACCGGCACGCGGTCGTCCAGGGCGCGCACTGTGCGCGCCAGGTGGCCGAAGGTGGCGTAGGTGCTGGCGTCGCCTTCAACCAGGAACAGCACGTCGCGGCCTGCGCGCAGCCATGGCAACACAGTTTCCGCGGCCTTTAGCCAGGCGCGCCCCAGCTTTTCGCCGTCGTGCGTCATGGGGAAGAGCAGCAACTGATGCTGTTCCGGCGGTTCAAGGCCGGCGCGATGCACGATATCGAATGCGTAGCTCGGCGTCTTGCCGCTGCGGGCGGGGTAGACCCAGATGGCGTCGCGCCGCTGCAGCGCGTCCCAGGCGGCGCGCGTGATCAGGCCCGGATCGCCGGGGCCGAGCGAAATGCCCCACAAGGTTCCCGTCATGCCGGGCCTCCCACGCGGCGGGCGCAAACGATCCAGACCGGATTTTCGGCTGCCATGCGGTGCATGTGCAGGATCGGCTTGCTGCGCGCGGCTTGCAGTTGCAGCACGTCCCAGCTCACGCCATCGCCTTCGAGCGCCTGCAGTGCGGCCGTGGCGGTGGCGAGGTTTTCCAGTGTGACGAAGTTCATCACCAGGGTGCCGTTTGCGCGCAGGCGGCGCAGGATGCCTGTGATCAGGCCGCCCAGCTCGCCGCCAGAGCCGCCGATGAAGACAGCGTCCGGGTCGGGCCATGCGTCCAGGCCTTCAGGCGCCTTGGCGTGGTACAGGCTGTAGTTGGAAAGGCCGAAAGCGGCATGGTTGCGGCCTGCGATGGCGCAGTCTTCCTCGTTCTTTTCAATGGCGAAGACGTGGCCCTGCGGGCACAGGCGCGCCGCTTCCAGGCCCACGGAACCGGAACCCGCTCCGATGTCCCACACCACGCTGTCCGCCCGCAGTTGAAGGCGCGCCAGGCTGACAGCGCGCACTTCCTGCTTGGTGATCAGGCCTTTCTCCGGCTGCCGCTGCTCGAATTCGGCGTCCGCCAGGCCAAATCGCACGCGGTTTGCCATTGGCGTGACGCGCCACAGCAGGACCACGTTCAGGGCGGCAAAGCGCATTCCCGCCGCTTCATGCGGACTGAGTTCGGCGAGCACGCGTTCCTCCGGCTGCAACAAGTTTTCTGCGACCGCCATGTGGAAGGCGTCGCCCAGGCCCTCGGCCAGCAGGAGGCGTGCGATACGATCAGGGCTATTGTCAGGACTGGTCAGTACCAGCAGGCGCGAATGCTGGCGCAAGGCCTGCGCCAGCGCATACAGGCCGTGGCCGGGCGTGGCGCCGCGCGACCATTCGCCGGCGTCGCGCGCATGCACCGAGACGATGCGGGCGTCCTGCCATGCCAAGCCGATGCGCGCGCAGGCCAGCTGCAGCGTGGACAGGTTAGGCAGGATGTCCAGCGCCTGCACGCACAGGTGCTGTGCCAGGTACGGAGCGATGCCGTGGCACAGCGGGTCGCCGGTCGCCAGCACTACGCAGCACAGGTTGTCGGCGCGCGCTGCGCGCACCCATTCCGGCACTTGCTTCAGTTGGCCTGTCAGGTCGCGGCAGATGGCGCCGGATTTGAATTCATGTTTCAACAGCGCCAGGGTGCGCGCGCCGCCGATTACCACGTCGGCACTGCGCAGCAAGGCCAGCGCCGTAGCGTTCAGGCTTGCCGCGCCGTCGTCCAGCACGCCGATCACGCGGCAAGGGTTAGGGTCAATGACACTGGTATCCATATTTTTATTCGGGACTTGGTTCGAGTTCGATGTCGAGGATGTGGTCGATGCCGATGCGCCTTGCGTCGGCGGCGCGTTCCTGCGGCAGGGCCGGCGCAGACCAGACGTCGGCGACCTGGTTGCCGCTGAAATCGCAGACCAGCACGCGCAGTTGGAAGGCACGGCCATAGCGCTCGGGTGCGGTGAGGGTGTCGATGGCCGCTTGCGCCAGCGCGTGGTGGAAGGCATCGCCCAGACCGCGTTCAACCATCAGTTCTGCGCCAAAGCGTGCCGTCTCCGCAGCGGCGATGGCGGCGCAGTCTTCTGGCGCGGCGCCAATGCGGCGGGCGATTTCCGCCACCAGGTCCGTATCGACTTCGCTGCGGTTGGCGTGGGTGATGGTTTCACCCTGTGCGATCTTGGTCAGCTTGCCGACCATGACAGCCAGCACGACGAGGCCGATACGCTGCGACGCTGCTTCGTCCAATGCATAGCGCAGGAAGTCGCCCATCTGCACAAAGCAGGCGGACGGCAGTTCCGGGCGCTCGGTGCGCATGGTGGCGATGGCGAAGGTTTCGGTGCGGCCGCCGGTAGTCAGCGCCACGACTTCGTGGCCGGTGGTTGCCGCAACCTGCACGCCCTGCACCACGCTGGCGCGCCAGGCGGCGGTGGAATACGGTTTGACGATGCCGGTGGTGCCGAGAATGCTGATGCCGCCCAGGATGCCGAGGCGCGCATTCGTGGTTTTCTTGGCCATGACTTGGCCGTCCGGCACGCTGATGGTGACTTCGATGCCGTGTTCCTGCAGCAGCGCGGGCGCGGCCTCGCGCAGGTTGTCGGCGATGTTGCGGCGTGGGACGGGGTTGATGGCCGGGCCGCCTACTTCCAGGCCCAGGCCGGGCATGGTGACGGTGCCGACGCCGTCGCCGGCCACGAAGGTGACATTGCCGGCCTGGCCGGGCAGCAGGTGCAGGTCGACCGTCAGGTGGGCGCCATCGGTGCAATCGGGGTCGTCGCCGGCGAATTTGACCACCATGGCATGTGCCGACTGCGCGTCGCAGCGTCCATCCTGCACGGCAAAACGTACCCGGCTGCCGTTGGGCAGCAGGCTCTCGATCTCACCGGGCACTGCGCCGCTTACCATGCCGATCACCGCCGCGCGTGCGGCGGCGGCGGAGCAGGCGCCGGTTGTGAAGCCGGTGCGGGTACCGCGTTCGGCTGCTGCCTTTTCTTTCACTCTTGCTCTGCTTTCTGCTTTGCTTCGGCCAGCGCGAGAAGCGCGTGCAAGGCTGCGACCACGAGGGTGGACCCACCCTTGCGGCCACGGATCACGATCCACGGTACTTCGTCCAGTTCAGCCATCAGGTCCTTGGATTCGGCGGCGGATACAAAACCGACCGGCATGCCGACTACCAGCGCGGGACGCACACCTTCTTCGCGAATCAGGCGCACCAGCTCGATCAGAGCGGTTGGTGCGTTGCCGATGCCAACGATGGCGCCGTCCAGCAGGCCCAAACGGTGGGCTTTGCGCATGGCTTGTACAGCGCGCGTGGTGTCTTCCAGCTTCGCTGCGTCTATCACGTCGGCGTCGCTGATGAACTGGTGGGTCTTCATGCCGAAATGCGCCAAGCGCGGTTGCGACAGGCCGGAGCAGATCATTTCGACGTCGGCAACTACCGGCGTGGCGCCGGACAGCATGGCAGCGATGCCTTGCCTGACTGCCGCCGGGTGGAAGTCCGTCAGTCCGTTGAAGTCGAAGTCCGCATTGGCGTGGATCATGCGGCGCACGATGGGCCACTGGGCGTCGGAATAAGTGTGCGAGCCGACTTCGGCATCGATGATGGCGAAGCTGTCATGCTCAATTGCCTGACCGGCGCGGGTCAACTGCTCTGTGACGGTGTTGATGGTGCTCATGCCGGGT
The DNA here is from genome assembly GCF_058807935.1 of Pseudoduganella sp. GW821-FHT11H04. Taxonomy (NCBI): domain Bacteria; kingdom Pseudomonadati; phylum Pseudomonadota; class Betaproteobacteria; order Burkholderiales; family Oxalobacteraceae; genus Pseudoduganella; species Pseudoduganella sp. GW821-FHT11H04. The sequence goes on from NZ_JBXARE010000016.1 coordinate 10,048, forward strand.
TGGCCTCCGCCGCGTGGTGATGGCCGTGATCGTGGCTGTGATCATGGTCGCAGTCGTGCGCATGGGCGTGGTCGTGATCGTGGGCGTGGTCGTTTGCGTGTGCCTCAGCGTGCGCCTGCCCGTGGTCGTGCGTGTGTGCGTGCGAGTGGCCATGCCCCAGGTCGTGGGCGATCTCGCGGTAGCTGCATCCATCGCAGGGAAGGCGGCTATCCGGCACTCCAGCGCGCAGGTCTTCCACGCGCTGGTCCATCAGCTCGAAGATCTCTTTCTCGAAGCCGAAATGCTCGGTGCTGACGAAACGCACTTGCGGGTATTGCACGCGCAGGTGCTCAACCTGGCGGTGGATACGCTGCATCAGCGTGCCGGTGTACAGGTAATACGACAGCACGACAACCTGACGCATGCCCAGCAGCACCTGGCGCTGCACAACCTTCTCCAGGCGCGGCCAGGTAATGCCCGTAAAGGCCAATTCAACCAGCTCATGGTCGCCCTCCTCCAGCAGCCAGCGCGCCATCTTCGCCATTTCGCCATTGGCGCCACGGTCCGAGGAGCCGCGCCCCAGCACCACCACACCAGTGGTAGTCGGGTCAGGCATATCGAGCGCCCCCATCGCTTTGCGCAGGCGACGCTTGAGGATGGCCAGGATAGGATCGCAAGCAGTCAGGTGCGGCGCCAATAGGAACTCCGTCTGCGGGCGGGCAATGCGCGCTTGTTCGATCGCTTCCGGGATCTCCATCTTGACGTGGCCGGCCGCATTCAGGATCAGCGGCACCACCAGCACACGGCGCGAGTTGGCGCCCACTTGCAGCAGGCTCGCGTTCAACTCCGGCGGCGCGAATTCAATGAAACACAGCTCGATACGCCAGTCCGGACGGCGCGCGCGCCACATGTCCACGAAGTCGCGGATTTCCTGGTTGCCCGAGTCCTCGCGGGAGCCATGGCCGACAACGAGGATGGTATCGCTCGCGGATTTAATTGCTGGCATCATGATCGGTTGGTTCATGCGCTGGCCTTTCTGAAACGGTGGGTGAAAGTAGGGTCGTACAATTTGGAGCGCACCAGGTTTTCCCAGTGCAGTGCGCCCAGGGTTGGGCTAGCGACGATCATCGCCTGGCTGGCGACACCAGCCTCGCGGCAACGCTGCTTGATGTCGGCCAGCGTGCCGCGCAGGATCTTCTCCTCGCCGGGCCAGCTAGCCTTATGCACTACCAGTATCGGCGCGTCTTCCGGCCAGCCGGCCGCGCGCAGCGCCGCTTCAACCTTGTACATCAGAGTGATCGACAGGAAGATGCACAGCGTGGTCCGATGCGCCGCCAGGCTAGCCAGGTCTTCTCCTTCCGGCATAGGGGTGCGGCCCTCGACGCGGGTGAGGATCACGGTTTGCGTCACCTCGGGCAGTGTCATCGACTCGCCCGCCGCCGCCATCGAGGCCATTGCCGACGACACGCCGGGCACCACGGCCCATTCGATGCCTTCGGCGACCAGCGGCTGCGCCATTTCAATCAGCGCGCCGTACAGACCGGGGTCGCCGGTCTGCAGGCGGACCACGGTGGCGTGCTTGCGCGTCTGTTCGATCAGCCACGCCACCATTTCTTCGAGCGTCATGTCTTTCGAATCGCGGATCTCGCAGCCGGGCGGCGCATACAGTGTGGCGGCGCGGTCGACCAGCGAACCGGCGAACAGCACGGCGCCAGCTTGCGACAGCAGCTTCTGGCCTTTGACGGTAATCAGTTCGGGATCGCCGGGACCGGCGCCGACGAACCATACCTTGCCTTTGGTGCCGGTAGTCATAATTGAATTTCTCCTGAAGGTTCGGTGACTGGCTGTGCGCGCAGCACGGCCAGCAATGCATCCATGCTGCGCGGGGCTGCGCCGGCGGGAAGGACCTCGCGCGCCACCAGTTCGGCGTGCATCGCCAGGGCTAGCGGCGGACGCTGGCCAGCGGCGCGCAAGGCGTCCAGCTGCAAAGGCAGTTGCGCCGCCGGGGCGGAGGCGATGCAGCGCCCTGCCGACATCATGTGAATGTCGTCGGCCCAACGCCAGGCGAAGTCGATGTCGTGGGTGGACAGCACAATCGTTACGCCACGTGCAGCCAGGCGGTCCAGCAAGACCTCAAGTTCCGCCTGCATCGGCGCGTCGAGGCCCGCCATCGGCTCGTCCAGCAGCAGCACTTCGGGTTCCATGGCCAGCACGCCGGCGATGCAGACGCGCTTTTTTTGTCCGAAACTGAGCTGGTGCACCGGGCGACGACCGAAGCCTGCCAGGCCAACGGCATCAAGCGCCGCGGCGACGCGCGCACGCACCGTGGCTTCATTGAGGCCGAGATTAAGCGGGCCGAATGACACGTCCTCCTCGACCAGGGCCGAAAACAACTGGCGGTCGGGGTTCTGGAATACAAGGCCGACGCGGCGCCGCAGGTCGGACAAGCCCGCGCGGCCGTAGTCATAGGAGTGCCCGCGCCAGCGCAGTTGCCCGGCGCTCGGGCGCAGCAGGCCGTTCAAATGCTGCAGCAGCGTTGTCTTGCCGGCGCCGTTAGCGCCAAGCAGCGCGTGACGGCGACCGCCTGCCAGCGCCAGCGAACAGCCGCTCAGGCCTGCGCTGCCATCGGCGAAAGTATGCGTCACCGCATCCAGTTCCATCATTGCCGTCATGCCCATGCGCGGTCCCATGCGGCCAGGACCAGCATCATTGCGCCCGCCAGCAGCGCCAGGGTGACCTGGCGTCTCGCATGAGGGAAGGACGCTGGGAGGAAACGCAGGCTGCCCTGCCAGGCACGCGCATCGGCCGCCATCTGCAATGCCGAAGCTCGCTGCCAGACTTGCACAGCCATTTGACCCGCAAGCAGGCCTGTCGAACGCCAGCTTTGGCGCCAGCCGCTATGGCCCAGGCGCGCGGACTGCGCGGTGCTTCCCTCCTCCCAGGCTTGGCGCAGCACGAAGACCATGCGGTAACACAGCGCCATCATGTCCAGCAGCAGTTCCGGCATGCGCAGGCGGCGCAGCAAAAGCAGCAAATCCGGCATCGGCGTGGTGAGGACCAGGCCGAGTACCGCCGCCAGTACGGCCAGCGAACGGAGTGCAATGCCCGCCACTGCGGGCAGCAGCGCCGGTGTCCATTGCCAGCCGCCGTCCGCGACGGGAGTGACCATCATCGTCAGGCAGGAGAGCGACAGGAAGCCGAGTGGCGCCAGCGCCACGGCAAAATAGGTCCGCAGCGGCACGCGCGCACCAGCCAATGTGGCAAGCACAGACAGCAAGGTGAGCGTGCCGAGCGCGACCGGGCTGCAGGCGAGCCAGGCAGCCGCGATCCCCGCCAGCGCGAACAGAGCCTTGGCGGATGGCGCGACACCCTGCCAGCGGCAGGCATAGGCTGCCGCGTCAATCCGCACGTTCGTCCTGAGGGGAAGACTTTTGCGCAACCTCGCGCGCCACCGACGTACCGAGCCAGAAACCGATCACGCCTGCACCCAGGGCCGCTTGCAAAGCAAACAGCAAGGAGGCGATTTCGCCGCTTGGCGGTTCAAACAGGGGTGCGAACCATGGCTTGTAATTCGGCGCGATGGTGGTGATGGCTTGCTGGGCGCGCGCGTCCGCGCCGCTGAAAGCTTCAGGCGCCGTGCCACCCGGCTCTGCAGATGGCACGGCGGCGAACCACAGCGGCAGCACCGTCAACATGACGATGGCGAGCCAGATCAATGCGGTGCGCGCCTTCATGCTGTTTTCTCCTTGGCCATCGCCATGACTGGCAGCAGGCGAAGTTCATGCGCGTTGAAGCGGGCCATAGCATTCACTACCAGCACGGTCAGGAGGCCTTCGCTGATGGCGATTGGCAGCTGCGTGAGCGCGAAGATGCCGGCGAACTTGGCGAACGAAGCGCCAAAACCGCCGATTGGATCAGGAAAGGCCCAGGCCAGTTGCGCGGAGGTGGTGACGTAGGTCGCCAGGTCGCCAAGGCAGGCAGCCAGGAAGACTGCCACGGTGCGCGACAAGCCCATCGCGGCCACAGCGCGGAACACGCCATACGAGACGAAGGGGCCGACGATGGCCATCGAGAATACATTTGCGCCTAGGGTGGTCAAGCCGCCGTGGGCCAGCAGCAGCGCCTGGAACAGCAGCACCACGAAACCGACCGGCACCATCGCGGCGGGCCCGAACAGGAGCGCACCGAGGCCGACGCCTGTCGGGTGCGAGCAGCTTCCGGTCACGGAAGGCAGCTTCAGCGCAGACAGAAGGAAAGCAAATGCTGCGGCAACGCCCAACAGCATGCGCCGCTCAGGGTGCGCTTGCAGGCCGCGCCTCATGCTGCGCAGGCCCCAGGCCAGGAATGGTGCAGATGCGGCGGCCCAGCCGATGGCGTGCGCCGGCGGCAGGAAGCCTTCCATGATGTGCATTCGATACCTCCCGTCGAATGGTCTATAGGGACACCATCACGGGGGAATTAAAGGACGGTCGACGGGAGCCGGGATGCAAAACGCGGAAAGCCAGTCGACAGCGGCTTCCCTTCACCCCGGAGAATAGTGCTGGTTAAATGTGGGCCGGTATTCTGGCTCGCCTTCATCCTTCTCCAGCGCCTTCCCGCGTATTACCGCAGTGGCGCGTTGCCGGAGTCGTCAGGCTTACAGCAGCGGGGGCTGCACCGGAATGGCTGCAATTTGCAGTTTCACCGGTTTCCCGTTTAACGCGCTTCCCTGGCGGGACGCGCGCACCCAGGCCGAATAGTACAGTAAAGCGCTTGGGCGTGGCAACGCCGGGTTAACGAACGGAAGCGTGTGGCCGGGCCAGCCGGGAATGTCGTATAACCGGCTTGAAAGGAGCTGACGATGTTCAACCTCGACCTCCCGTGGTGGGAATGCATCGTGCGCGGCGCTGCGGTCTACTGCGTGCTGCTGGTCATGATGCGGCTGAGCGGCAAGCGCACCATCGGACAATTTACGCCATTCGACCTGCTGGTTGTGATGCTGCTGAGTGAATCGGTTTCGCCTGGTTTGACAGGCGGAGACAACTCGGTGGCCGGCGGCTTGATTGTCGTCGTGACGCTGGTGGCTTTGAACGCGGCGGTCGCCTTTGTCACTTCCCGCAGCAAGCGGGCCGCCGACCTGGTGGAAGGCACCGCCGTGCTTCTTGGGCGCGACGGAAAGATCTTCCGCGACGCGCTGCGTCACAACCACGTCCCCGAGAGCGACCTCGAACAGGCGCTGCGCGAAGCAGACTGCCCGAAGGAAAAGATGAAATATGCTTTCCTGGAGGCGGACGGCAAGATCACCATCCTTCAGCACTAGGAACTTGACACGTCCTTTGATCCAGATCAAAAGCCGTGCCGACGTAGCGGGGAACTACGACGCCTTTGTGTACTCAAAGGTGCATATCCTACTCCCAAAACCATGTCTCCGATCAGCTCGACGGCGCCTGGAAGTGCGCGCTGGACTGCATGCTTGAGGAGTTCTTGCTGCTTTGCTTCCCTGCCATTGCTGCCGGGCTGGAGTTCGCATGTCCAATTACCAGCCTCGACACCGAACTACATCAGCCAGCAAATGGGAGCTCCGCGCCAAGCAACGCATGCCATGCTGACCGCGTGGTGCACTGTCAAACCCTCGACGGAAGGCAAGTCTGCCTGCACATCGAAGTCCAATGCCAGCGCGACGATCGCTTCACCGAGCGCATGTTCGTCTACCACACCTTGCTTTTTGCCAAGTATCGTCAACCAGTGATCAGCTTGGCTATCTTGGGTGATCAATGCCTTAATTGGCGGCCCTGCGAATTCGGCTATAACTTCGTAGAGTGCGAACTGCATCTACGTTTTGGCGTTGTAAAGTTGCTTGACCTGGAGCCGGCATTGCCGGGACTACTGGCTTCCTGGAACCCATTTGCATGGTTTGTCGCTGCTCATCTGAAAACAATGCGAACAAAAGGGGAACCTTTGGCGCGTTTGCATGCCAAATGCAAACTGACAGAAATCCTGTTCGGAAGCAGCTGCGAAAAAGAACGCGTTTCGCACCTTCTTGAGTTGCTCGACAGATTGATGCATCTACCTGAAGAACAGGACCTTCAGTACAGGCGGGAACTTGGGAAAATTGAGGAGGTACATATGTTGACGCTTTCACAAAGAATCAAACATGATGCGATTCGCCGGGGTTTGGAGCGCGGTACCACTCTGGGCGTTCGAAGGGGCATGAGAACCGGCCACGAACAAGGCATCGAACAAGGCATTGAACAAGGCATCGAGAAAGGCCGGGAGGAAGGGCGAAGATTGGCGTTACTCGAGCTGATCGAGCTGCGCTTCGGTCCAATCCCGGAACATCTTCTTACTGAATTAAGAAATGGTGGAGCGGACGATGTCGTGCGCTGGAGCAAGCGCTTCTGCGACGCGACAACGCTGGAAGATTTGTTAGCCTAGGTTTACGCGGCGCGGCATATTCGGCTCCCGCGGGGGAGCCCAACAGATTTGGGGTGCTACGGCCGATTCCAGATTGACTCAAACTCGTCCTTCGAGATCTCGACGAACCCCCAAAACGATTTATCCATTGAGGTTTCGGCGAGTGTAAATTCGTCTTCCACAAGCGCGGCGCTATAACGCATCAGCCTACCTATTTTGTAAAGTTCCGCTTGCCGGACGACGTTTCCGCTTTCATCCACTTCCAGGAACCACCAGGAGGCGCCCCAGGCGTCGAACTCGTCGCCGCGCCCTTCACTCCAAAATCTCTTCAAAAATCTAGACATGAATACTTATTCTTATGGTCTCCAGTGTCAAAGCCTATTTCACTCTGGAATTTGAGCCAGGCGCGCTTCAAAGGAAGCCGATGTGCTTGCGCTCCAGTCCCGACATCACCAGCTTGATGTAGCGGTTGGGGATGTACAGCTCCACCTCGACCATCGCGCCGTCCGCATTGCGCGCTTCGGAGACCAGGTGGAAGAAGCTGCGATCGGGACTGGCCTCTTTGCAGGGCAGGAATTTGCCCGCCGGTCCGTCGGAAAGATAGTCCTTCAGCGTGGCGCCCAGTTCAGCGACGCCCTCGTCGGTCAGCAGCACACCAAAAGCCATGACAGCCTCCTATTGTCCAAACATGCGCACCTTGGCCAGCAGTTTGGTGGTCGAGCGGTCGTGCTCGAAGTCGATGGCCACCGCCTTGCCGCCGTAAGCCAGCACCGCCTGCCCTTCCGGGATGGCGGTCATATCGTAGTCGCCTCCTTTGGCGTAGATCTCAGGCTTCGCCTGCAGCACCGCTTCCAGCGCGGTATCCTCGTCGAAAGGCACCACCAGGCTGACCGATTCCAGCGCCGCCAGCAACGCCATGCGGTCGTCGCAATTATTCAGCGGGCGGTCGTCGCCCTTGCCAAGTCGCTTGACCGAGGCGTCGGTATTGGCCGCCACCACGAGCGAGGCGCCCAGGGAACGCGCTTGCGCCAGATAGGTCACGTGGCCGCGGTGCAGGATGTCGAACACGCCATTGGTCATCACCACAGGCTTTGACAGGGCCGCTACGCGCGCAGCAAGTTCCTCGCGCGTGCACATCTTTTTCTCAAACTCGATCATTCTTCTTCGTCTTCCTCTTCTTCTTCGATCTGCATACTCAGGCCGCCCGACGATTTCGGCGCAGCCGCCGCTGTAGGAGCCGCGGCATCCGGCGGTGGGCGATTGCCGTGCAGTTTGATCTGCAGGCGCAGGCCGTTGGTGGAGTCGGCGTTGCGAAGCGCCTCTTCATAGCCGATATGGCCCTTATTATAAAGATCGAACAGGGCCTGGTCGAAGGTGCACATGCCCAGTTCGCGCGACTTGGCCATGATCTCCTTGATCGAGTGGAAGTTACCCTTGAAGATCATCTCGGCGATGGTCGGGGTGTTCAACAGGATCTCGATGGCCGCCTTGCGGCCCTTGCCGTCTTCGGTGCGGATCAGGCGTTGCGACACGATGGCGCGCAGGTTGGACGACAAGTCCATCAACAGCTGGTTGCGGCGCTCTTCCGGGAAGAAGTTGATGATACGGTCCATGGTCTGGTTCGCGTTGTTCGCGTGCAGGGTGCCCAGGCACAGGTGGCCGGTCTCTGCGAACGCAATCGCGTGCTCCATGGTCTCGGTATCGCGGATCTCGCCGATCAGAATCACGTCCGGCGCCTGGCGCAGGGTGTTTTTCAGCGCATGGTGCCAGGACAGGGTATCCACGCCCACTTCACGATGGGTGATCAGGCAGTTCTTGTTCTTGTGGACATACTCGACCGGGTCTTCCACCGTAATGATATGGCCGGCGGAATTCTGGTTGCGGTAGTCGATCATGGCCGCCAGCGAGGTCGATTTACCTGAACCGGTACCGCCCACCACCAGCACCAGGCCGCGCTTGGTCATCACAACTTCTTTCAGCACTTCCGGCAAATCCAGCTTCTGGAAATTCGGGATTTCAGAGGCGATCGTACGGCACACCATGCCGATGGCCTGCTGCTGTACGAAGACATTGACGCGGAAACGGCACACATTTGGCAGAGAGATCGCGAAATTGCATTCCAGCTCAGTTTCGAACTCGCGGCGCTGCTTCTCGTTCATGATGGCGTAGGCCAAGGCCCGGGTCACGTCCGGGGTGAGGCGCTGCTGGCTCAGGGCGCGCATCGAGCCTTGCGACTTGATACTCGGAGGGAAATCGGCCGAAATGAACAGGTCGGAGCCGCCGACCTGGTGCATGGCGGTCAGCAGTTTATGGATATATGACTGGGCTTCTTCGTGGCCTAGTGTGGAAGACATATTTGCCTCGTTATGTGTGATTGCTGGTCATTATAGCCAGAGCCATCCCCCATTCATGGCATTGCAACAAGGCATTCACCTGTGTTCAAATGGGTTCATGACACTGACCGAGCTCAAATATATCGTAGCAGTTGCCAGAGCGAAACACTTCGGCCATGCCGCCGAGGCGTGTTTTGTTGCCCAACCCACCCTTTCCGTTGCAATTAAGAAACTGGAAGACGAACTCGGCGTCGTCCTGTTTGAGCGCGGCGGGGCGGAAATCTCTGTTACCCCGCTGGGCGCCCAGATCGTGGCCCAGGCCGAGCGGGTGCTGGAACAGACAGCAGCGATCAAGGAGCTGGCAAAGCAGAACAAGGACCCGCTGGCCGGGTCCCTGCGGCTGGGTGTCATCTATACCATCGGCCCTTACCTGCTGCCGCCCCTGGTCAAGCGCATGATCGAAACCACCCCGCAGATGCCGCTGGTGCTGCAGGAGAATTTCACCGTCAAGCTGTTGGAAATGCTGCGCCAGGGCGAGCTGGATGCCGCCATCATGGCCCTGCCCCTGCCGGAACACGGCATGTCGGTGCAGCCGCTGTACGACGAACCTTTCGTGGTGGCGATGCCGAAAAGCCACCCCTGGTCCAGCCGCAGCGCCATCCCTGCCGAGAACCTGAAGACCGAAACCATGCTCTTGCTGGGCAATGGCCACTGCTTCCGCGACCAGGTGCTGGAAGTGTGCCCGGAAATGGCGCGCTTCTCTTCGCCCGGCAACGGCATGCAGCGCACATTTGAAGGCTCCTCCCTCGAGACCATCCGCCACATGGTGGCCAGCGGCATTGGCCTGACCGTGCTGCCGCGCGCCTCGGTGCCGGATATGGAAGGCCGCGATGGCATGTTGGCATTCCGCTATTTCGAGAACCCGGAGCCGAACCGCCGCGTGGTCATCGTCTGGCGCAAGAGCTTTACGCGCAAGGCGGCAATCGACGCCATTGTCGCCGCCGTGGCCGACTGCCAGTTGCCGGGCGTCCACATGCTCAACGGCCACGCAGAGTAAAATGCGGGGATGCAAGCGACAACCCCTCCCCTGAGCAAACTCCAACTCTATTTCCGCCTGGTCCGGCTCGATAAGCCGATCGGTACCGTATTGCTGCTGTGGCCGACCTTGGTCGCCCTATGGCTGGCGTCCGGCGGCGTGCCGGACTGGAAGCTGCTCATCATTTTCTCGCTGGGCACCTTCCTGATGCGTTCGGCCGGCTGCGCCGTCAACGATTACGCCGACCAGGACTTCGACAAGCACGTCAAGCGCACCGCCGAGCGCCCCATCACCAGTGGCCGCGTCAGCGGCAAGGAAGCGCTGGCCATCGCCGCCGGGCTGTCGTTGGTCGCCTTCCTGCTGATCCAGCCGCTGAACACCCTGGTCAAGCAATTGAGCGTGGCCGCGCTCATCATTGCCGGCACCTACCCTTACTTCAAGCGCTTCTTCGCCATCCCGCAAGCCTACCTGGGCATCGCCTTTGGTTTCGGCATGCCGATGGCCTTCGCTGCCGTGCAAGGCACGGTGCCGCCAGTGGCCTGGCTGCTGCTGGCGGGGAATGTGTTCTGGGCCGTGGCCTACGACACCGAGTACGCCATGGTCGACCGCGACGACGACCTGAAAATCGGCATCAAAACTTCCGCCATCACCTTTGGCCGTTTCGACGTGGCCGCCATTATGTTCTGCTACGGCGTGCATCTCGCAATCCTGCTGGTGGTTGGTCATTACTTCGCCCTGGGCCTGCCCTTCCTGGCCGGCATGGCGGTAGCAGCCGGCTGCGCCGTTTACCACTACTTCCTGATCCGCGGCCGCGAGCGTGCGCCCTGCTTTGCCGCGTTCCGCCACAATAATTACCTCGGCGCCGCTGTCTTCGCAGGCATTGCGCTCGACTACGCGTTGCGCTGACCTATACTGGATGTACCCCTGTGCTGTTCACTGAGACGAGGCGATCATGGACCAGACGACACAAACTACGGCCAAACCAAACGGCGGCGGTGTAGCGAACGGCAAGAGCCATAGCCAGCACGAAAGCGCGGAAGCCCGCGAAAAGCTGATGACCGACCTGAAACAGGCGGTGCAGGACGCTGAAACCTGGCTGCGCAATGCAGCCTCCGCAAATTCCGACGACCTGGGCATGGTCAAGGCCAAGTTTGAAGACACGCTGCGCACCGCCAAGCGCGATTTGCTGAAGCTGGAAGACAGTATGATCGCCCGCGGCAAAATGGCAGCCCAGGCGACCGACCACTATGTGCATGACAATCCGTGGAAGTCGGTCGCCACTGGCGCCGCCATCGGCGTGATTGTCGGTCTGCTCATCGCGCGCCGCTAGCGGACCTTCCACCACTGCGTCACCACTGCAGCTGCCAGTCCGGAGCCGCAGTGCGCTGTCGCACGGACAGGACAGTGCCACAGACCGGCATTGCTTTGTCACGCCGCCAGGGGTACAAAGACATTATCGGCTTCTCCGCTGGGGGCGCTCCATGTCCTGGTTTGCGCATCTCAAATTTGCACTCACGCTGGCATTGTGTGCCCAGGCTGCGCAGGCGGCCGAGGTGTCCATGGCGTTCGGCGAAAAGATTCCGCCTTTTTGCTTTCCCGAAACCGACTCAGGGATTGAACTTGACGTGATGCGCGAGGCCTTGGCCTTCCGCGGCCATATGCTCAAGCCCCACTATTACTCGTTTGCCCGGATTCCCGTTGCTTTTAAAGCGGGCGAAGTGGATGCGGCCATGACCGACCTGGGCGAAGATATGGCGGCCTGGGGGGCGTACTACGGCAACCCGGCCGTCATTTACGACAATGTCTTCATCACATTGAAAGAGCGCCACCTGACGATCAGCCGGCCGGAAGACTTGAAAGGCCTGACCGTCATCTCCTTCGCCGGCGCCGCCAAGCGATATCCCGAGTGGCTCGATCCGGTGCGCAAGGCAGGGCATTATTTCGAACAGAACGACCAGGCGTTGCAGGTGCTGACCCTGGACCGCGGCCGCTACGACGTCGTGCTGAGCGACCGCAACATCTTCAAGTATTTCACCCTGCAGCTCAAACTGAACAAATCGTTCAGGCCACGGACTGTGGAGGAACATCCCTTCGTCAAGCTGAACCCGATGGATTACCGTCCGGTTTTCCGCGACAGCGCGATCCGCGACGACTTCAATGCCGGCTTGAAAAACCTGAAAGACAGTGGGCGTTTCCAGGCCATCTACGCCAAATACTTGTCGGGCGATTAAGTGCGTCGCGCGCCCGCCACGGCGCAACTTGCGGACGTATTGCCTGATTTGCACGGTGATAGAATCGGCGTTTCGCCGCTTAACTTCGATTGCATGTCTGACAACAATACCGCTTCTCTCAGTGCGCTGCGTGCCGCCCTGTCGCAGCGGGACGTTGCGTCGGGCGCCAATGCGGAATCGCTCGGCGCCTGGCGTCTCAGCCTGCTGAACGGGATGTGCGCAGTAGCCTGCTACCTGGGCTTGCTGGTCGTCTTCCCCAGCGTATATATCAGCGTAAAGAACCAGTTGTGGGCGCTGGTGGCGGCCGACGCCCTGGCGCTCGGCACGGTTACGGTGCTGCATTTTCGCCACGGTCTGGCCTACCGCTATCGTGCCGCGGCTTTCCTTGGCGTCCTCTACATCCTCGCTGTAGCGCTGTTGTTTGCCATCGGCACCATGTCGCAAATTTACCTGCTGGCCGTGCCCGTGCTGAGCGCCCTGCTGATGGGGCGGCGGTCGGGCGTGGTGTCCATTATCGCTTGCAGCGCTACCCTCTTCCTGTGCGGCTATTTCGGCAAGATCCCGCAGGGCACGCCGACCGATACTGTTACCCCGCTCCTGCACTGGACCATCCTTGCCACCAATTTCATGTTGGTGGCTTCGCTGCTGGTCGTGTCCTGCGCCTACCTGCTGCAAAAGCTGGAGTCGCAGATCGGCACCCTGCAAGCGCGCGAGGTGGCGCTGCGCGAGTCGGTGGCCGCGCAAAAGGCGGCGGAAGAATCCAACGAACAAAAGAGCGAATTCCTGGCGATGATCAGCCACGAGGTGCGCACTCCGCTGGGCGGCGTGATCGGCATGCTGCGGCTGGCGAAAAAAGATGCCAGCTTGTCGGCCGATACGCGCAACAAGCTGCGCATCAGCCTCGGTAATGCGGAAGTGCTGCTGCATATCATTAACGACATTCTCGATTTCTCGCGCCTTGAAGCGGGCAAGATGCCGTTCGAGACAATCGACTTCGATTTACCTGCCCTGCTGAACGACGTGGTGGCACTGCTGGCGGACCGCGCTGAGACCAAGGGCATTTCCCTGGTGGCCGACCTGGCGCCGGGCTTGCCGCAATGGTGGCAGGGAGATCCGGTGCGTTTGCGCCAGGTGGCCATGAACCTGGTGGGCAACGGAGTCAAATTCACCGAGCATGGCGAGGTGCGGTTGTCCGCTTCCGTGTCGGCGAGCGGCGGCATCGAACTTGCGGTCCGCGACACCGGCATCGGCATCGACAACTCGGAAATGGCCCGCCTGTTCCACCGCTTCGAGCAGGCCAGTGCGGCGACATCACGCAAATATGGCGGCGCGGGCCTGGGGCTGGCGATCTGCAAGAACATTGTCGACACCATGGGCGGTGCGATCGACGTCCATAGCGCGCCTGGCCGTGGCAGCGTGTTCCGCGTCTACTTGCCCTTGCAGGCGGGCCAGCCGGCGCTGGCCAGCACCGCAAGTGATCGGGTGCCACATACCGCCAGCCTGTCGATCTTGTGCGCCGAGGATGGCAGCACCAACCAGATCATCCTGCGCGAGCTGCTAGGCAATATGGGACATACCGTCACCATCGCCGAAGACGGCCTCGCCGCGCTGGAATGCCTGGCGAAGCATGACTTCGATATGGTCATCATGGATAGCCGCATGCCGCGCATGGATGGTATTGCCGCCTTGCGCCAGCTACGCGCCGGCGTTAATGGGGTGCGCAATCCCGCCGTGCCGGTGATTGCGCTGACTGCCAATGCTGCGGACGACGAGCGGGCGCGCTTCATGGCGGCAGGCGCCGATGGTTTCCTGCCCAAGCCTATCGATGAAGCGAGCCTGCATGCGGAAATCGGGCGGCAGATCGACTTGATGCAGTCCTGTGCAGCGCCTTCCCTGGCGGCGCTGGATGCCTTGTTTGGCCAGGGCCGCGAACCGGCACGGCGCTCCGGTCCAAGCGCGGCAGTGCGTGCGGCCTTCCTGCGCGAGGCGCCGCGCCTGCTGTCCTCTCTCAAGCAAGGCATGGTCGGCGGCGACGCCGCGGCGGTCAGCCTGAGCGCCCATACCCTCCTTGGCGGCGCCGGCCTGTTTGGGGCGGCCGACCTGCACGCCCTGTGCGGGCGCATTGAAGCGCTGGCAGAAGCCAGCCAGCTGGCTAGCCTCGCTCCGCTGGTCGACGAGCTCGAAATCGAACTCGCCGCTGCGCTCGCGGCGCTGGAGCCGGCGGCCGCTTAGCCGGCAGCGCCGAGCTGCTCGCCGAGTTCCTTGCCGCGTGCTGCGGCGGCTTTCACGGCGGTGACGATCGCGGCTTTGACGCCGCTGGCTTCCATGCTGGTCAACGCGGCGTAGGTGGTGCCGCCTTTCGAGGTCACTTTCTCGCGCAGCACCGGCACCGGGTCCGGCGACTGCACCGCCAGTTGCGCCGCCCCGGTGAAGGTCGCCATGGCCAGCTGCTTACCCTGCTCCGGTGTCAGACCCAACTCCTCGGCCGCCTGCTGCATCGCTTCGATGAAATAGAAGACATAGGCCGGGCCGCTGCCTGAAACCGCCGTCACCGCGTCGATCTTGGACTCGTCGTCCAGCCACACGGTCGTGCCCACGGCACGCAGGATCTGGTCGGCCGCGTCGCGCTGCGAAGCGCTGACGCCCGACGATGCCACCATGCCCGTTACACCCATGCCGATCAAGGCCGGCGTATTCGGCATGGTGCGCACAATCGCCTGGTAGCCGCCCAGCCAGCGCGACAAGTCTTCGGCACGGATGCCGGCCGCAATCGACAGCACCAGCGGCGAACGGCCCGCAGCCTGCGCCGCCTGCAACAGCGGCAGCAGCAGCTGCGTCACTTCATGCATTACCTGCGGCTTGACCGCCAGCACCAGCACCTCGGCCGCGCCCACCGCCTCGCCCGCGGCAGCAGCCACGGTCACGCCGTATTCCTGGCGCAGCTTGTCCAGCGAGGCCGGGTTCGGGTCCACCACGTGGATATTGGCGCCCGGGGTCAGCTTGCCGGCCAGGCCGGCGATCAGTGCAGCAGCCATATTGCCGCCGCCAATGAATGCAATCTTCATCTCTTATCCTTTGTTGTAATCGCGCGCGCCGAAGATGGCCGTGCCGACGCGCACAATGGTCGCGCCTTCATGGATGGCAGCCCGCATATCGGCCGACATGCCCATCGACAGGGTATCGAGCGCAATGCCTTCGGCGCGCAATTGTTCGTAGAGTTCACGCAGCACGCGGAAGGCCGCGCGCTGCTTGTCGAAATCGTCTTCCGGCTCGGGGATGGCCATCAAGCCGCGCAAGACAAGGCGCGGCAGCGCGGCCACGGTACGGGCCAGCGCTGCCGCGTCGGCGGGCAGCACGCCACTTTTGCTGGCCTCCCCGCTGGTATTGACCTGGATGCACACCTGCATGGGATGCAGGCCTTCAGGCCGCTGTTCGCTCAAACGCTGGGCAATCTTCTCGCGTTCAATCGTGTGCACCCAATCGAAGTTTTCCGCTATAAGACGCGTCTTATTGCTCTGGATTGGTCCGATAAAATGCCACTCGAGCGGCGTGCAGCCGCGCATCTTCGCCAGTTGCTGGACTTTGTCCACGCCTTCCTGCACATAGTTTTCGCCGAAAGCGCGCTGGCCCGCCAGCACGGCCTCGTACACTGCCTGCGCCGGAAAGGTCTTGGAAACGGCCAGCAGCAGGACATCGTTGGGCGCACGCTGCGCTTCGTGCGCGGCAACGTTAATTGCTTCAGTAACAACTTGCAAGTTCTGGGCTATTGTGGACATAATCGAATGAGACAGGGCCAAGCTTTTTTGGCTATTGAAAAAGCACAGGGATTATAAATGGACATTTCCGAACTTCTCGCATTCTCCGTCAAGAACAAGGCATCCGACTTGCACCTGTCTGCAGGTTTGCCGCCGATGATCCGCGTGCACGGCGACGTGCGCCGCATCAACCTGCCGCCGCTTGAGCACAAAGACGTGCACGGCATGATTTATGACATCATGAACGACGGCCAGCGTAAGGCATATGAAGAGATGCTGGAATGCGACTTCTCGTTCGCCATTCCGGGCCTGGCGCGTTTCCGCGTCAACGCCTACAACCAGGAGCGCGGCGCAGCAGCCGTGCTGCGTACCATTCCTTCCAAGATCCTGTCGCTGGAAGAATTGAATGCGCCAAAGATCTTCGCCGATTTCGCCATGAAGCCGCGCGGCCTGGTGCTGGTGACCGGTCCGACCGGCTCCGGTAAATCGACCACACTGGCGGCGATGATCAACCACCTCAATGAAAACGAGTACGGCCACATCCTGACGATCGAGGACCCGATCGAATTCGTGCACGAATCGAAGAAGTGCCTGATCAACCAGCGCGAAGTGGGTCCGCATACGCTGTCCTTCAACAACGCGCTGCGTTCGGCGCTGCGCGAAGACCCGGACGCGATCCTGGTGGGCGAATTGCGAGACCTGGAAACCATCCGCCTGGCGCTGTCGGCCGCGGAAACCGGTCACCTGGTGTTCGGCACCCTGCACACCTCCTCGGCCGCGAAAACCATCGACCGTATCATCGACGTGTTCCCGGCCGAAGAAAAAGAAATGGTGCGCGCCATGCTGTCCGAGTCGCTGCAGGCCGTTATTTCCCAGACCCTGCTGAAGACCAAGGACGGTTCCGGCCGCGTCGCCGCTCACGAGATCATGGTCGGCACCCCGGCTATCCGTAACCTGATCCGCGAAGCGAAGATCGCGCAGATGTATTCCGCGATCCAGACTGGTAACAACGTCGGCATGCAGACGCTGGACCAGAACCTGACGGACCTGATCCGCCGCAACATGATCTCGTCGGCCGCAGCACGCGCCGCCGCCAAGATCCCAGACAACTTCCCAGGCTGATAAAACATGGAACGCGACCAGGCATCAAAATTCATGTTCGACCTGCTGCGCCTGATGGTCAGCAAAAAAGGTTCGGACTTGTTCATCACCGCCGGCTTCCCGCCGGCCATCAAGATCGACGGCAAGATGACGCCCGTCTCGGCCCAGGCGCTGACGCCGGCCCACACGTCCGACCTGGCCCGCTCGATCATGAACGACAAGCAGACCGCTTCCTTCGAGCAGACCAAGGAAGCCAACTTCGCGATCAGTCCGGGGGACCTGGGACGTTTCCGCGTCTCGGCCTTCGTGCAAATGAGCTGCGTGGGCATGGTGCTGCGTACCATCAACAGCTCGATCCCCGAGTTCGACGAAATGGGCCTGCCTCCGATCCTGAAGGACGTGGTGATGTCCAAGCGCGGCCTGGTGATCATGGTCGGCGCGACCGGTTCCGGTAAGTCGACCACGCTGGCGGCCATGGTCGGCCACCGCAACGAAAACAGCCACGGCCACATCATCACCATTGAAGACCCGGTCGAATTCGTGCACCCGCACCGCAACTGCATCATCACGCAGCGCGAAGTGGGCGTCGATACCGAGGACTGGGAAATCGCGCTGAAGAACACCCTGCGCCAGGCGCCGGACGTGATCCAGATCGGTGAGATCCGCGACCGTCAGACCATGGACCACGCGATCGCCTTCGCCGAAACCGGCCACCTGTGCCTGGCCACCCTGCACGCCAACAGCTCCAACCAGGCGCTGGACCGTATCATCAACTTCTTCCCGGAAGAGCGCCGCCAGCAGCTGCTGATGGACTTGTCGCTGAACCTGAAGGGCATGATCTCGCAGCGCCTGATCCCGAAAAAAGATGCCAAGGGCCGCGCCGTGGCGGTGGAAATCATGCTCAACTCCCCGCTGATCGCGGACCTGATCTTCAAGGGTCATGTGCACGAGATCAAGGAGCTGATGAAGCGCTCGCGCGAACTGGGCATGCAGACCTTCGACCAGGCGCTGTTCGACCTGTACGAAGCGGGCGCCATCACGTATGAAGATGCGCTGCGCAATGCGGACTCGGTCAACGACCTGCGCCTGGCCATCAAGCTGGAATCGAAGGAAGCGAAGAACCGCGACCTGGCCGCCGGTACCGAGCACCTGGGGATCATCTGATGACGACTGTTTACGATTTCAGCGCCGACAGCCTGTCCGGCCAGCCGGTCGACCTGTCGCAATACAAGGGCAAGGTGCTGCTGATCGTGAACACCGCCAGCAAGTGCGGCTTCACGCCGCAGTACCAGGGGCTGGAGGAATTGCACAAGGAGTTCGCCGGCCAGCCGTTCGAGGTACTGGGCTTCCCCTGCAACCAGTTCGGCCAGCAGGAGCCCGGCAATGCGGAGGAGATCGGGGCATTCTGCGAAAAGAACTATGGTGTGACCTTTCCGGTCTTCGCCAAGATCGACGTCAATGGCGACAACGCCCACCCGCTGTACCAGCACCTGAAAAAGAATGCGCCGGGCATCCTGGGCACGGAAAGCATCAAGTGGAACTTCACCAAATTCCTGGTGCGTAAGGACGGCACCATCCACGACCGCTACGCCACGACCACCAAGCCGGCCGAGCTGGTGGACGACATCAGGAAACTGATAGCGCAATAAGGAGAGCGCCGCCATGGGCGAGGTCAAGCTGTATTTGATCCAGCTATTTTCACCGCCCGCGGACCCGGCGCTACTCACCTACGGGATTTATGATCCCTGGCTGGTGATGCTGTCCGTGCTGGTAGCCAGCTTTTCCTCCGCCATGGGCCTGCAAATGGCCGGCCAGGCCGCGCGCGCCGGCAGGCCCGCGCTGCGCTTCGCCACCCTGGTGACCGGCAGCCTGGCCCTGGGCAGCGGCGTATGGGCCATGCACTTCATCGGCATGCTGGCGTTTAACCTGTGCACGCCGGTTTCCTATGATCCCGTCATCACACTCTTGTCGATGCTGCCCAGTATCGGCGCTTCCACTGTCGCCCTCTCCCTGCTTAGCCGCAAGCGGATCGACTTGCGCAACCTGCTGGTGGGCGGCGTACTGGTCGGCGCCGGCATCGGCGCCATGCACTACACCGGCATGGCCGCCCTGCGTTCGGCGCTGCAACTGCGCTACGACCCGTGGATGTTTGCGCTCTCCATCGTGGTGGCGGTGGCGCTGGCAACCCTGGCGCTCTGGGTGCGCTTTGGCCTGCAGGGCCTGCGCGGCCGACTGAGCGACGGCGGCAGCGTGCTGATAGCGGGCGTGATCATGGGCTGCGCCATCGCGGGCATGCATTACACCGGCATGGCTGCGGCGCGCTTTGTCGGCCGCGTTCCCCTCGATCCCGCCAGCGGGATTGCCAATGCAGGCTTCCTGGCGCTGGCAGTGACGATGACGACGGCCCTGCTGACGGCTTTGGTGGTATCGGCCAACGGCATGCTGCGCTACCGCATCCTGTTCCACCATGTGAGCGACCTGGAACAGGCGCTGCGCGCCAGCGAAGAACAGCTGCGCACACTGATCGCGAATATCCCCGGCATCACCTTCCGCTGCCGCAATGCCCCCGGCTGGCCGCTGGTGTTCGTGAGCGACGCCATTGAGACCATGACCGGCTATCCGGCCGCCGAATTCCTGGGCGATCCGCCCCAACGCCTGTTCGGGGAACTGGTACATCCGGAAGATTGGCCGTCGGTACGGCAAGGTGCGCTGGCGGCAGTCGAACAGCGCCGCCCCTTCACGCTCGAATACCGCATCATCCACCGCGACGGCAGCATCCATTGGTTCTGGGGCAATGGCAACGTGGTGCTGGGCCCGAGCGGCGAAGTGGAACTGCTGGACGGCGTGGTACTGGATATCAGCAACCGGCGCCTGATGGAGCAGGACCTGCGCATCGCCAAGGAGCGCGCAGAGCAGGCCGCGGCTGCACGCGCCGCCTTCCTGGCAAATATGAGCCACGAAATCCGTACGCCGATGAATTCCATTCTCGGCTTCACCGACGTGCTGCTGCACGGCGAGCTGACGGCGGTGCAGCGGCGCCACCTCGATACGGTGCGCAATGCCGGCCGCGCCCTGCTGCGCCTCCTGAACGCCATCCTCGACACGGCCAAGCTGGATAAGGGGGCGGTGGAGCTGGAGCTGCACGATTTCAGCCTGCTTGCGCTGTCGGACGAATTGTCGTCCACCATGGGCAACGCAGCCAAGGCCAAAGGCTTGACGATGTCCCTGCACTACGATCCTGCCCTGCCGAACTGGATCCACGGCGACGAGTTGCGCGTGCGGCAGGTGCTGACCAACCTGATGGACAACGCCATCAAATTCACCAGCCAGGGCGAGGTGTCGCTGTCGGCCAGCCTTGAGCGCGAAGGCGAACGCCGCATGGTGCATTTCGCCATCACAGACACCGGCATCGGCATTGCGCCGGACCGCATGCAGGCAATCTTCGAACCCTTCGTCCAGGCGGATGCTTCGATGAACCGGCGCTTCGGCGGAACGGGATTAGGAACCACCATCTGCAAGCAGCTCGTCGAGCTGATGGGCGGTACGCTGCGGGCCGAGAGCATGCCAGGTAAAGGCAGTACCTTCCACGTCCGCTTGCCGCTGCTGGCGGCGCGCGACGAGGCGGTGCGCAGCGCCGCAGCGCCTACCCCGCTGCCGCCAATGCATATTCTCGCGGCCGACGACGTGCCGCAAAACCTGGAAGTCCTGTTGCTGCTGCTGGCCAAGCTAGGCCACACCGTCACCGGCGCCAGCGACGGCGCCATTGCGGCGCAACTGGCCTCCGAAGCGAAGTTCGACGCCATCCTGATGGATGTGCAGATGCCGGGTATGGATGGCCTGGAAGCCACGCGCCGCATCCGTGCCGACGAAGCCGCGCAGGGACGCGAACGTACGCCCGTCATCGCCATGACCGCCAGCGTGCTGGAACGCGACCGCGAAGCCACGCGCGATGCGGGCATGGACGGCTTTACCACCAAGCCGGTGGACGTGGCGGTGCTGACACAGGAACTGGCGCGCGTGCTGGGCATGCCGGCCGGCGCGCCGCAACTGGCCCCGGCTCCGATGCCGGTACGCGGCATGGTGCTGGACCTCGAACAAGGTTTGGCGCGCTGGGCCGGACAGCAAGACGCCTATCAGCGCGCCTTGCGGCGCTACGCCCACGATCACGAAGGGGCGGCGCAGGAGCTCAAGGCCTGTTTGGCGGCAGGCCAGCACGCAGCTTGCGCCACAATGGCGCACCGCATGCGTGGCGCCGCCGCCAACCTCGGCATGGAACAATTGGCGGACGCGCTTTGGCGGCTTGAACGCAGTTTGCAGGCCCCGGACGGACGAGCGGAATTGCCCGCGCTGCTGGACCTGGCCGTGCAGCGGCTGTCGGACGCGCTGGCTGCCGTGTGGGCGAACGACGCGGCGACGCGCCAGCGCTCCGTCGCCGCCGGCGCCGACGCCGGCACGGCAGCGCCGGCCGCGAACCTTGCCGAGATGGACCTGGAGTACGTGCGCGCACTGGGCGACGAAATGCTGCAATCGCTGGAGCGCGGCAGCTTCGACCAGAAGGAAATGGCTGCCCTGGCTGAAGCCTTGCACGGCTGCGTCGCCGGCGAACGCCTGCAGACTTTGCAGCGTGCGCTGGACGACTTCGATTTCACCGCTGCGAGCACCGCCCTGCAAGCGCTACTCGATGAATGCATGGACTCGCAAAAGGATAAACCATGACCCGACAAGCCACGGTGCTGGCCGTCGATGACGAATCGACCAACCTCCAGTTGCTGCGCCAGGTCCTGCAGGACCAGTACCGGCTGCTGTTCGCCAAGGACGGAGCGCGCGCGATCGAGCTGGCGGTCAATGAGAAGCCCGACCTAATCCTGCTTGACGTGATGATGCCCGAGATGACAGGCTACGACGTCTGCCGGGTGCTGAAAGCCAATCCCGCCACCGCCGGCATCCCCGTCATTTTCGTGACGGCGCTGACCGATGCGGCGGACGAGGTGGATGGCTTCGAGGCTGGCGCGGTGGACTTCATCAGCAAGCCTTTAAGCCCGGCCGTGGTGAAGGCGCGCGTCAAGCTGCACCTGTCGATGGTCCGCATGGAGGAGTTGCGCGCGAGCCGGCTGGCCATCGTACAGCGGCTTGGCCTGGCAGCCGAGTACAAGGACAACGAGACCGGCCTGCACGTGATCCGCATGAGCCATTACGCGCGCCTGCTTGGCATTGCGGCCGGTTTCGACGAGCAGGAAGCGGAGGATTTGTTCATTGCGGCGCCGATGCATGATATCGGCAAGATCGGCATCCCCGACAATATCCTGCAAAAGCCGGGGCGCCTGACTCCGGAGGAATACCTGATCATGCAAAACCATCCCGGCATCGGGGCGCATATCATCGGCCAGCACGAAGGCGGCATGCTGGCGATGGCGCACGACGTGGCTCTGTCGCACCATGAAAAGTGGGACGGCAGCGGCTATCCCAACCGCCTGGCCGGCGAGGACATCCCGCTTGCGGGGCGCATTGTCGCAGTGGCCGATGTATTCGATGCGCTGACTTCTGTCCGGCCCTACAAAGCGGCCTGGAAGCTGGAGGATGCGTGTGCGTGGATGCGCGACCAGCGCGGCCTCCATTTCGAGGCGCGGCTGGTGGACCTGTTCCTCGACATGCTGCCCGAGGTGACGCAGATTATGGACAAGTGGGCGGAGCGCTGAGCCCTTAGTCTCTTAGGGCGCGGTCGACCAGCTCGATCCAGTGTTCGACCGGTGTTGCCGTACCCGATTGCAGGTGGCCGATGCAGCCGATATTGGCCGATACGATGCGCCCGGCGCCGGTATCGGCCAGGTTGGCGAGCTTGCGGTCGCGCAGTTGCTGCGATAGTTCCGGCTGCAGCAACGAATAAGTGCCCGCCGAACCGCAGCACAAGTGCGCATCGCGGCACATCTTTACTTCCACGCCCAGCGCGCGCAGCAGTCCTTCGACTTTGCCACGGATTTGCTGACCATGCTGCAGGGTGCAAGGCGGATGCCATGCCACCGGTGCGCCCTCGCGTGCGCGCACGAGCGGCGCCAGCTCGGCCTCGAACGCCGGCAGTATTTCGCTCAAGTCGCGCGTCATGTCCGATATGCGCGCCGCCTTGGCTGCATAGGCGCTGTCGTGCGCCAGCAGATGGCCGTACTCCTTGACCGTAACGCCGCAGCCGGAAGCGGTCATCACGATGGCTTCCGCCGTTTCCACATACGGCCACCATGCATCGATATTGCGACGCATGTCATCCAGGGCAGCATCCTGGGCGTTCAAGTGGAAGCGCAGCGCGCCGCAGCAGCCAGCACCCGGCGCGGCAACGAGCTGCACGCCAAGTGCATCGAGCACGCGCGCGGTGGCTGAATTGATATTGGGCGCGAGGCCAGGTTGCACGCAGCCATCCAGCACCAGCATCTTGCGCGCATGCTCGCGCGTCGGCCACATGGCCGGTGCCGGGCGTGGCGGCAGCTTGTCCTGCAAAGGCTTGCTAAGAAGGGGCTTGAGCAACTGGCCCGCACGCAGCGCCGACTCGAACAGCCATCGGCGCGGTAATGCCTCCTTCAGCACATAGCGCTTGATGCGATCGGGAAGCTTGCGCGGCACGCGCTGCTCCACCACCTTGCGGCCGATATCGGCCAGGCGGCCATATTTGACGCCCGACGGACAAGTGCTTTCGCAATTACGGCAAGTCAGGCAGCGGTCCAGGTGCAACTGCGTGCTGGCCGTCACCGGCGCGCCTTCCAGCACCTGCTTGATCAGGTAGATACGCCCGCGCGGCCCATCCAGCTCATCGCCCAGCAACTGGTAGGTCGGACACGTCGCCGTGCAAAAACCACAATGCACGCAAGCGCGCAGGATCGCTTCCGCCTCGTCGCCCTCAGGCGTGCCCTTGATGAAATCTGCCAAGTTCGTTTGCATATCAGTACATGCGGCCGCAGTTGAAAATGCCTTCCGGGTCGAAGGCGGCCTTGAGCCGTTCATGGATACGCGCGATGGCCGGCGCCAATGGATGGAAGGCGCCGACGCCTGCGCCAAGGTCCTCGCTCTCCACCCGGTAGCGCGTGGCGTGGCCGCCGGCCGCCGCCGCTACACGCCGGATATCTTCCGCCACGCCGCTATCCACGCGCAACCAGCGCTGCGCCCCGCCCCACTCGATCAACTGCTCGCCGCGCATCACCAGCGCGCTGGCGGCGCTTGGCACAGAAAGCCGCCACAGTTCGGCCGCGCCAGCCTCTGCACCGGAGAAGAAGTCAGCCTGCTGGTCGCGCAAGGCGATCCAGAAAGCATCGCCATCAGACACCGACTCGCCGCCCATGCGCGACAAGGCCGCCTTGACCGCGGCCTGCGCTCCCGACAGCCGCACCGTCAGCAAGCCCTTATGCCAGCATGTCGCCGACACCGGCAACGGCTGGCCCGCCCATTCGTTCATGCGCCGCAACGCAGAAATCTCGTCCAGTTCGAAGCAAGTGCTTGCCTCACAAAATGGAACCGGCAGCACCTTCAGCGACACCTGCGTGATCAGCCCCAAGGTCCCAAGGGAGCCAGCCAGCAACCGCGATACGTCGTAACCGGCCACATTCTTCATCACCTGACCGCCGAAGGAAAGCAGCTCGCCGCGGCCATCCATCAGCTGCGCGCCCAGCACGAAATCACGCAAGCCTCCCGACGAAGCACGGCGCGGCCCGGACAGCCCGCTGGCCACTACGCCGCCAATCGTCGACCCGGCGCCGAAGCGCGGCGGCTCGAACGCCAGCATCTGCCCGTTCTGCGCCAGTAAGGCCTCGATCTCCGCCAGCGGCGTGCCGCAACGCGCCGTCACCACCAGCTCGCTCGTCTCGTATTCAACCACGCCCGCATAAGCGCGCGTGTCAAAGACGTCGCCGACGACGTTCTGGCCGTACCAATCCTTGGTGCCGCCGCCGCGCAGCAGCAAGCGCGTGCCGTCGGCGCCGGCAGCCTGGATGCGGGCGCGGAATTGTTCGAGGATCGCATTCATCTCAGAACCTCGGCAATCCGGCGAACGGCAGACGGCCCGCACGCACATGCATCTTGCCGAATTCCGCACAGCGGTTCAAGGTTGGAATGGCCTTGTTCGGATTCAGCAGCGCTAAGGGATCGAATGCATGCTTCACCGCAAAGAAGGCAGCCAGCTCAGCATCGCTGAACTGCGCGCACATTGAATCGATTTTCTCGATGCCCACGCCATGCTCGCCGGTGATGGTGCCGCCCACTTCCACGCACAGTGCCAGGATCTCGGCGCCGAAGGCTTCCGCGCGATGCAGCTCGTCCGGCTGGTTGGCGTCGAACAGGATCAGCGGATGCAGGTTGCCGTCGCCGGCGTGGAAGACATTGGCGCAACGCAGGCCATACCTGGCTTCCATCTGCTCGATGCCGAGCAGCACGCGCGCCAGCTGCTTGCGCGGGATGGTGCCATCCATGCAGTAGTAGTCCGGAGAAATGCGGCCCGCCGCCGGGAAGGCATTCTTGCGGCCCGACCAGAACTTCAGCCGCTCCGCTTCACTGCCCGATACCTGCACGGCACTGGCGCCGGCCGCCTGCAACACCGCCGTCATGCGAGCGATTTCCTCCTCCACCTCGTCGGCCGTTCCATCGGCTTCGCATAGCAGGATGGCTGCCGCGTCGGTATCGTAGCCGGCGTGCACGAAGGGCTCCACCATGCGCGAGGAGGTGCGGTCCATCATTTCCATTCCGGCCGGGATGATACCGGCCGCGATCACGGCAGCCACTGCGCTGCAAGCGGCGCCGATCTCATTGAAAGACGCCATGATCACGCGCGCCGTTGCAGGCTTGGGCACCAGCTTCACGGTCACCTCGGTGACGATGCCCAGCATGCCCTCGGAACCGATGAAGGCTGCCAGCAAATCCAGCCCCGGCGCATCAAGCGCCTCGCTTCCCAGCTCCACCACGTCGCCCTCGATGGTCGCCATGCGCACGCGCAGCACGTTGTGCACCGTCAGTCCGTATTTCAGGCAATGCACGCCGCCCGAGTTTTCCGCCACGTTGCCGCCGATGGTGCAGGCGATCTGCGATGAGGGGTCGGGCGCGTAGTACAGGCCATGCTGCTCGGCCTCTTCGGAAATCGCCAGGTTGCGCACGCCCGGCTGCACGACGGCGGTGCGCGAATAGGCATCCATGCGCACCACCTGGTTCATGCGCGCGGTGGAGAGGACCACCCCGTTCTCGATCGGCATGGCGCCGCCGGACAGGCCGGTGCCTGCGCCGCGCGGCACGACAGGCACGTTGAACTCCCTGCAAACCTTCAGAACCGCCAGCACCTGCGCCTCGTCGGCCGGCAAGGCCACGGCCATCGGAAGCTGGCGATAGGCCGACAAGCCGTCGCACTCATAGGGACGGGTATCTTCCGTTTCGGACAGCACGCTGGAAAGCGGCAAGGCCGCGCGCAGGGCGGCCACGAAGGCTTCGCTGTTATTCATTAAACCATTGTAAGTTTAAATACAGATATGGCAGCGAATTCCCCTCCCAACCAATGGTAATTTGTCGTATCCTGCCACCGTTATTGACAAATAGAGGCTGCAATGGGTAATCGACTCTCGAAAATCGCCACCCGCACGGGCGACAAAGGCACCACCGGCCTGGGCGACGGCTCGCGCGTGGACAAGGACAATGTGCGCATCCAGGCCATCGGCGAAGTCGATGAGCTCAACTCCAACCTGGGCGTACTGCTGGCCGAACCTCTGCCGGACGACCTGCGCGAAGAGCTGGTCTCGATCCAGCACGACCTGTTCGACCTGGGCGGAGAGCTGTGCATTCCCGGTTATCAGATGATCAAGGAAGAACACGTCGAGCGCCTGGACGCGCTGCTGGCCAAGTACAACGCCACCCTGCCTGCGCTGACGGAATTCATCCTGCCGGCCGGCTCCCGCGCCGCTTCGGTCTCCCACGTATGCCGCACCGTGTGCCGCCGTGCCGAGCGCGCCATCGTCACCCTGGGCAAAGTGGAAACCATCCACGACTTCCCGCGCCAGTACGTGAACCGCTTGTCCGACCTGCTGTTCGTCCTGGCCCGCGTCCTGAACCGCTTCGCCGGCGGCAGCGACGTACTCTGGCACCACGACCGCAAGCGCGGCTAAAACCCGCCCTGCGCGGCGAACCGCTGCTGCAGGTAATCCAGCATGAGCCGCACCCGGTGCGGCAGATAGCGGCGGCTGGGATAGATCAGGTTCAGTTCCTGCTCCTGTCCTTGCCAATGGCGCAAAACCCGGCGTAGCTTGCGCTGGGCCAGCAGGTCCTGTACGAGCCATTCCGGACATAATCCAATGCCGCCACCCGCGACCAGCGCATCGCGGATGGCCAACGCGTTGTTGATGCGGTAGCGGCCATTCGTGGCAATCGTCACGCCTTTTTCACCATCCGACAGTTCAATTTCGTTGCCGGCATTCGCCCAGGCAAACCGGATGTACTCGTGGGATGCCAAGTCCTCGGGCGTCTGCGGTGTGCCGCGAGACTTCAGGTAGCTGGGCGCTGCAACCAGCAAGCGCGGCGAAGCACCGGCGCGCCGCGCAATGACATTCGGCGGCAGCTCAGGTCCCAGCCGCACCGCAATGTCTACTCCCTCTTCCACCAAATCGACGATGCGGTCGTTGAGAATAAGCTCCACTTCGATGCCGGCGTATTGCCGCAGGAAGTCCTGCACAAATCCATTCAGGCAAAACTGGCCCAAGGCGACTGGAGCGTTGATGCGAAGCAGGCCGGTTGCTGCAGCGGTCTTTCCTCGCGCATCTGCCACGGCGTCGGCGTATTCCTCCAGCACGCCGCGGGCGCGCTCGTAAAAACGACGGCCCGGCATGGTAGGAGACAAGCTCGATGTGCTTCGTTCGAGCAGTCGCACGCCAAGTTCATCTTCCAGCGCGGCGACAATCTTGCTGATATTGGATTGGGTGGTGCTTTGCTCTCGGGCGACAGCCGAAAAGGTACCCAGTTCGACAGCACGCACGAAGCATTGGAGGGAACGTAAAGTGTCCATATTTATTCCATTTTGGACTTAACTATATTCCATTTTCCAATCTTCCAGTCCACTTAAGAATGAATCACGATCTCCAAACCGGAACCAATTTGGAGAATCCTCATGAAACGTATGTTCTTGTTGTTCGTGGCCGCTCTGGCTGCAGGCGCCGCACAGGCTACACAATGGCGCACGACATGGTATGCAGCACCAATGCCCAGCTGGGGCGCCGAATTTGTCCTGCCGACCATGATGCCGGCCGCATTCGACAGCCAGACCGTCCGGGAAGTCGTTCGCACCAGCGTCGGAGGCCAGCGGATTCGCGTGAGTTATTCGAACCGCTATGGCAGCACACCGTTAGTGATTGGCGAAGCGCGCGTCGCCATGACGCTGGACGAGCCCTTGCGCGTCGCAACTTCGCTTCAAGATGGCAGCAGCGTGTCCCTGACATTTTCCGGTCAGCGCGGCGTCACGATGGCGCCAGGGGAATCGGTCACCAGCGATGCAGCCGTGATACCAGTGGCGGCGCGCCAGCGGCTGTCCATATCGACTTGGCTTCCAGGGCGCACTCCGGTGACGACCTTTCACTGGGGCGCGCAGCAAACCACCTTCGTTTTATCTGGTAACCACGTGGCAGCTTCCAGCCTGCCGGGCGCACAGGAACTGACTGGGCGAGCATTCCTGACCGCGGTACAGGTGGACAGCCAGGATCGCCGCACCGTTGTCGTCCTTGGCGATTCGATCAGCGATGGCAACGGTTCCACGCCGGATCGCAATCGCCGCTGGCCGGACCAACTCGCCGAACAACTGAAGGACGTCGCCATCGTCAATGCCGGCATCTCCGGTGCGCGCTTATTGAGCGATGGCATGGGCGAAAACGCCGTGGCGCGCTTCGAGCGGGATGTCCTGTCTCAGCCCGGCGTGGACACCGTCATCGTCCTGCTTGGCATTAACGATATTGGTTGGCCCGGCAGCGCATTTGCTCCGAACGAGCAGCCGGCAAGCACCCAAGCGATGATCGCTGGCTTCCGCAAGCTGATTGCTGCCGCTCATGCACGACAGGTCCGGATCGTGGGCGGCACCCTGCTTCCATTCGAAGGTGCATTGCAGGGCACACCTTATTCCGGCCATTTCTCGCGGCTTAAGGACGAAGTACGCCGCGAGTTGAACGAATGGATTCGGAATAGCGGAGAATTCGATACGGTCATCGATTTCGACCGCCAGTTGCGCGACCCCGAGCATCCGTCACGCCTGAACCCGGACTTCGACTCTGGCGACCACCTGCATCCAGGCGATGCTGGGTACGCAGAGATGGCAAGGGCAGCTGCCCTAATCGCCAAGTAGCCGGGACATGCCCTTGGCCAGGCTGAGGCGGGTCATGCCACTGGGGTGGCTGGTGAGGATGGCGGGGGCGGTGGAGTCGGCGGCGAGTTTGCTGTAGAAGCGCAGCATGGCGGAACACGGCCAGCCTGCGCGGAAGGCGATGAGCATTCCCAATTGGTCGGCCTCGCGCTCCTGGATTGCCGATAATTTCGACAGCCGCAATTGCAACGGGATGTCGGAGGCTAGCCGTTCGCTGACCACATCCAGCGGCAAGTCACGGCGGCTGTCCAGCAGCGCCTCCGACAAGGTCTCGCGTTCATGTTCGGCGACGATGTGGGCTATTTCATGGGCCAGCAAAACAGCCAGTTCGCCATCATCCAGGCCAAGACGGTCGACAAACAGGCTGCCGACCAACAGCTTGCCGCCAGCCTGGCTTTCCGCCTCCACTGAAGCGTCGCCGGTGACATGGACTTCCCATTTCCAATCCGCCGCCTCAGGCTTGAGCGCGGTGGCGACACTGATCAAGCCATCGGCAATCCGTTGTGCGCGGCCGAGCAGCGCGCGATCGCGGTCAAGTTGACCGGCAGCAGCCAACGTCACGGTCTGCTCGATATAATGATCTTCGGAGAGCTGCCCTACTTCCTCGACCGGAAAGCGAAGCTCCTGCCAGCGACCGGAATCCGGCACTTGCGCGGCCGCTTGCGCCGCAAGCAGCAGAAGGAGCGATAAGCAGCGCATTTCCCGGCTCCGTTTAACATAAACTATTTATACCAATCTAGGCGACGCCAGGAGCATCTACAAGATATGAGGAAAATGATTGTCTTCGCAGCGAGCATCATGATTGCGGCTCATGCTGCGGCGCAGGATGGCTGCGTGCGCAGCGAACCAACG
Source organism: Pseudoduganella sp. GW821-FHT11H04 (assembly GCF_058807935.1). Lineage (NCBI taxonomy): Bacteria > Pseudomonadati > Pseudomonadota > Betaproteobacteria > Burkholderiales > Oxalobacteraceae > Pseudoduganella > Pseudoduganella sp. GW821-FHT11H04. The sequence goes on from NZ_JBXARE010000016.1 coordinate 40,080, forward strand.
CCGATGTTCCCGAAAGCCGCTCCCGGCATCCATACCTTCACCGCTCAAGCGCCGACCACGGCGCTCGAAACCCTGCGCCTGCCCTCGGGCGAGGTGCTGCGCCTGGAGCATGGTGGATGCGAATACTATTCGCTTACGCTGGAATTTTCCGCCACTGCGCAACAGAACGCCTACACCGCCGCCGCAAAGGTGCTCGATAGCCTGCGCACGCAACAGCCGGAAATTGCCTTCGACCTGGCGCTGGCCGCCCGCACGCTGAGGGCAATGGCCGCCAGGGGCGCGCCTCTCGAGGAAGAAAGCGAAGTCGCAGGCGACGGCGTGGATTTCCTCCAAACGCGATTGGTGCTTAAACAGGTCAAACGCAAACTGCGCCTCGCCTTATTCCGCGGTCCACTCTGAATCGCCGCTCTGCTAGACTTGGCAGATGCGAAAAATTCAACAATGTGTTTTTGCCATCGCGCTGGCGTTTGCGGCCGGTGGTGCGGTAGCCCAGGACGCGACGCCGAGCGTCGAAGTACAGGGCGTGAAGAATCCCGATATGCGCTCTTATCGCGCCGTGGTGGCGGGGCTTGATGCGTTCCAGGAGCATCATGCGCTGGCGCCAGCGGTGCCGGAATTGCGTTTCCGCCTGGCGGCGCGCGGCGGTGCGGAACTGCCGGCGGGCGATGCGCTCTACCTGCGCATTGTCAGCAACGGCGACCCGATTCCCGTGCCGGTGGCGACGGATGGCACCTTCACCATGCCGCGCGTGCAATCCGCAATCGATGACGATGCAGACTTGATCCTGAACCGCAGGAAAGGCGTACTGAATGGCCGTCCCGAAATCCGCACGCCGGGCCTGCCGGATAACGTGCGTCGCCTTGGAGACTTGCGCCTGGAGTGCCAGGTGATGGTCGCTATCGCCAAGAAAGAAATGGGCCTGATGATGAACCTCTTCATCAATACCCTGACTTTGACGCCGAATTGGTGCAACGTCACCGTACACAAAGAAAAGATGAAGTTCCCCTTCGCCAGCCTGCGTGCGCTCGACGGCGCGGAAATCATCGATGGCGAACGGCGCGGCCCAATCGAAGTGCGCGACTTCAGCTTCGAAACGCCAATTGCAGAACCAGAATGGTCGAACGATGCGCGCATTGTGCTGCACTACGCACCGGAACTAACGCCCGAAGAGAAGGCAGATCCGTGGCTGCAAAACTTGTTCCTGATCGGCACCTTGAACAACAAGACAGCGCGCGTCCCTTTGCAAAAGGCCGGGGAAGGCATTTATACGACCGAACTGGAATTGGGCAAAGGCTTGCACTTCCTTAATGCCGGCACGCGCGGCCTGGCCGCGATCAGCCTTGGCGCTGCACAGGCCGGCCAGCAACTGACCGAAGGCGGCGCCACGCCATTGGCAAAGCGAGGCAAGCGCCTGCACCTGAAAGTGGAAACCGCAGGCCGCTACGCGATTACGTTGGACGCAACCGACAAGGAAGCGCCGACGCTGCGCCTGGCGCGCCTGCCTTAAGGCTAAGGTTAAGGCGCGGCGCGCCAGATCGCTGCATCCAGGGCCGCGGGGCTGAAGCCCTGCACCACTTCGGAGCCGACGACGAACAGGGGGACGCCGCGACCGCCGTGCTGGCGGAACTCACGCGAGCCGTCGGCGTTACGTTCTTCGTAGGGAATGCCGCGCCCCGCCATGTAGGTGCGCGCTTGGGCGCAATATGGGCAGGTGGCGGTAGCGTACATCACGATATACGGCATATTGGCCGGCAGCGCGCCGGCGGCATGTTTCTGGCGCCCCGCCGAAGTGCGGGCCTTGGCCTTCGCCTGCGCAGGAGCAGGCGCCGGAGCATCCTCCATTGTCGGCAGCTTGATCGAAGCCGGCGGCACCTGGCCAAAACAGGCGCCGCTCACGGTGAGCAGGATTGCGGCAAATGCTGCAGCTTTCACGGCTACCTCCCCGGGAAGATAAGGCATCCAGCATACCACCATGCACCGCCCCTGGATCAGTTGCGGGCCGCTACCTTTTCGGCGTCCGCTTTCAACGCGTCGTTAATCGAGGACGGCTTGAAGCCCTCGATGCGGCGGTCGCCGATCAGAAGCATGGGCACGCCGCCGCCGCCCAGCTTCACGAATTCGTCGCGCACCTGGCCAGGCTTGCCGACATCGAGGTCGGCATAGGCAATGCCATTCTCCTTGAAGTAGGCGCGCGCTTTGGCGCAGTAAGGACAAGTCTCGGTGCCGTACAACACCACCTTGGCCTTATGCTCCGTGAGATAGGCGGTGTAATCGCCCTGCACATACTCTTTCTTGAACAAGGCAGGCGCTTTTGCAACCGCCACGCCGACGGCCAGTCCGGCAGCCAGGATCAGGGCATAGCCGCCCAAGGTTTTCAAATGCTTGATCATCGTGCCTTCCAGCGAGTTGGGTGACGGTTACGGGGCAACGCTTAGGAGCAGCGTTTACGGCAGGCGAACAGGTCGGCGCGGCAGCTTGCCCAGTAGCCGCCGTTGTCCAGGCAGTTGTCCATGGCGATATCGCAAGCTTCCATGCACGATGCATAATCACGGGTCGTAGCAAAGGCACCAGCGGACAGGCCTACTGCGAAGATGAACAGACCGATTTTCTTGAACATTCACTTCCTCCTTAATTGATAGCAACATTAAACAAATGACAATCATTTGCCGGAGCTACAATAACGAAGTAGTTTCTTTGCATCAAGCTAATTGTTGGTAACGAAGAAATTTTGCAACACTTGCAACACGCAAGCAAAAAAAACGGCGCCGAATGCGCCGTCTTTCCTAAGTGGCCCCGAATCAGCCGTTATTGACCACCAGGCGTGGTTCGTCGCCGAAGCGAGCCTTGATCGAGGCGGCGATGCCGGTAGCATCCAGGCCCACCAGCGCCAGCAGCTTGGCCGGGTCGCCGTGGTCGACGAATTTATCCGGCAGGCCAAGCATCTGGATTGGCTTGGTGATGCCCTCGGCAGCCAGGGCTTCCGCCACGGCTGCGCCGGCGCCGCCCATGATGCAGCCCTCTTCCACCGTCACCAGGTAGTCGTGGTCAGCAGCCAGCTGCTTGACCAGTTCCACGTCCAGCGGCTTCACGTAGCGCATATTGGCCACGGTGGCGTTCAGCAGTTCGGCAGCGGCCAGCGAAGGCGCCACCATCGAGCCGAAGGCCAGGATGGCGATCTTCTGGCCTTTGCGGCGGATTTCACCTTTACCGAGCGGCAGCGAAGTCAGTTCCTGCTCGAGCGCCGCACCAATGCCGGCGCCGCGCGGATAGCGCACCGCTGCCGGGCCTGGGTAGTGATAGGCCGTGGTCAGCATCTGGCGGCATTCGTTTTCGTCGGACGGCGCCATCACCACCATGTTCGGGATGCAGCGCAGGTAAGCCAGGTCGTAGTTGCCGGCGTGGGTTGCGCCGTCGGCGCCCACCAGGCCTGCGCGGTCCAGCGCAAAGGTCACGTCCAGGTCTTGCAGCGCCACGTCGTGAATCAGTTGATCGTAGCCACGCTGCAGGAAGGTCGAATAGATAGCCACCACAGGCTTCAGTCCTTCGCAGGCCAGGCCAGCGCCGAACGTCACCGCGTGCTGCTCGGCGATGCCGACGTCGAAGTAGCGGTCCGGGTATTCTTTATCGAAGCGCACCATGCCCGAGCCTTCGCGCATGGCTGGCGTCACGCCGACCAGGCGCTTGTCGGCCTTGGCCATGTCGCACAGCCAGTCGCCGAACACCTCGGTGTAGGTTTTCTTGGCCGGCGCCAGTGCCGGCTTGATGCCTTCGGCCGGATTGAACTTGCCGGTGCCGTGGTACAGGATAGGCTCGGCCTCGGCCAGCTTGTAGCCCTGGCCCTTCTTGGTCACCACGTGCAGGAACTGCGGGCCTTTCAGCTGCTTGATGTTCTCCAGCGTCGGGATCAGCGAATCAAGGTCGTGGCCATCAATCGGGCCGATGTAGTTAAAGCCCAGTTCTTCAAACATCGTCGCAGGAACCACCATGCCTTTGGCGTGTTCTTCCAGGCGGCGGGCAACTTCCAGCAGCGGGCCTGGCAGCACGGACTTGGCGATATCCTTGGAGGCAGCGTAGAACTGGCCCGACATCAGGCGCGCCAGGTAGCGGTTCAAAGCACCGACCGGCGGCGAGATCGACATATCGTTGTCGTTCAGGATCACCAGCAGGTTGCAGTCCTTCTCCACGCCGGCATTATTCAGCGCCTCGAACGCCATGCCGGCGGTCATGGAACCGTCGCCGATCACGGCGATCGCGTGGCGGTGCTCGCCCTTGATCTTGGCGCCCATGGCCATGCCCAGCGCAGCAGAAATCGAGGTCGAAGAGTGGGCGGTGCCAAAGGTGTCGTACTCCGATTCGACGCGGCGCGGGAAGCCGGAAATGCCGTTCAGCTGGCGCAGCGTGTGGAACTGGTCGCGGCGGCCGGTCAGGATCTTGTGCGAGTAGGTCTGGTGGCCCACGTCCCACACGATGCGGTCTTGCGGCGTGTTGAACACATAGTGCAGCGCGACGGTCAGTTCCACCGTGCCGAGGTTGGACGACAGGTGGCCGCCGGTCTTCGATACGGAATCGAGCAGGAATGTACGCAGTTCCTCGGCCAGTGGCGTCAGCTGGTGGCGGCCCAGCTTGCGCAGATCCGCAGGGTTATTAATGGTGTCAAGCAGTTTCATTTTTAAGCTTTCCTCTGCACGATCAGGTCCGCGAGTTCACGCAGGCGCAGAGCTTGTTCTCCGAAGGGCGCCAGCGCGGCGTGCGCATCCTGCCGCAATTTTTCCGCCAGGGCGATCGACGGTTGCAGGCCCAGGATGGATACGTAGGTCGGTTTGTTGTCCGCCGCATCCTTGCCTGCCGTCTTGCCCAGCGTGGCCGAATCGGCCGTGGCGTCGAGCACATCGTCGACCACCTGGAAAGCCAGGCCGATGGCGCGCGAATAATCGTGCAGCGCCGCCAGCTCGGCTTCCGTCAAATCTTTACCCGCCATCGCGCCCAGCACGACGGAGGCGCGCAGCAACGCACCGGTTTTCAGCTGGTGCATGCGCTCCAGCTGTTCCAGCGTCAGGCTGATGCCAACGCTGTCCAAATCGATCGCCTGGCCGCCGCACATGCCGGCGGAACCGGCGGCATCAGCCAACAGGCGCAGCATTCCGACCAGGCGTTGCGGCGGCACCGAATCGACGCCGGCCAGCACGCCGAAGGCTTGCGCCTGCAGCGCATCGCCGACCAGCAGCGCTGTTGCTTCGTCATAGGCCACGTGCACGGTCGGCTTACCACGGCGCAGCGCGTCGTCGTCCATGCAGGGCATGTCGTCATGCACCAGCGAATAAGCGTGGATCATTTCCAGTGCGGCGGCGGCGCGGCTCAGGGCCTGCGCATCGGCGCCGGACAGCGCACCGGCGGCATGCACCAGCAACGGGCGCACGCGCTTGCCGCCATCGAGCACGGCGTAGCGCATGGCGGCGTGCAGCTTGGCCGGAACAACGTCTTCGGCAGGCAGGTAGGAGGACAGGTCCTGCTCCATGCCGGCCTGGATGGTCTTCATCCAATCCTGGAATGATGCGCTCATTGGGCAGCCTCCTCGCCTTCAGCGAAGGGCTTGAGCATATCGCCTTCCAGCACTTTCACCTGGGCTTCGACCTTGTCGAGCTGGCCCGCGCAGAATTTCACCAGTTCAGAACCGCGGGCATAGGCGGCCACCGAAGCTTCCAGCGGCAACTGGCCGGCTTCCATCTGGCTGACCAATTGGGCCAGTTCGGCCATCGCTTCCTCGAAGGTGGCAGGCGCATTCATTTTCTTGGACATGTCGTATAACTTTAGTGTAGCCCGCTATTTTAGAACAAACTCCTGTATTCGGTCTAAAAAGCGGGCTCTAATACGGCGAAATCGTTGCAATTACTTTCACATTGGCTGCCTGGCGCCCTGCCCGAGAAAGTTCAGCGAAGATAGCCTATTTCGCGCTATAATCTCCGGTTCTGTCCGAAATACCGTTTTTATTATCTGAATTCAGGTCTTTACGGATCTTTCTCTTCTTGGTTTGGTTTTAATTAAGGGGGGTTTGGATGTCCGATCTGGGTAGCCACGCCAAGCTGGCGCGTTCGAACGCGCAACTTCCGGTCAACGTCTATTTTGACGAAACGCTTCTGCAGCGTGAAATGCAGGAACTGTTCAAGAAAGGCCCAAGGTACGTCGGCCACGAGCTGATGGTGCCGAACGTCGGCGACTTTGCCACGCTGGCGGCTGAAAATGAAGGCCGCATGCTGGTGCGTAACGCCCAGGGTATCGAACTGCTGTCCAACGTCTGCCGTCACCGCCAGGCGCTGATGTTCAATGGCCGCGGCAATGCGGAGACCATCGTCTGTCCGCTGCACCGCTGGACCTATGACCTGAAGGGCGAGCTGATTGGCGCACCGCACTTCCCGGATACCCCATGCCTGAACCTGCCAAAAGTCCAGCTACAAAACTGGAATGGACTGCTGTTCGAGCAAAATGGTTACAACGTGATGGACAAGCTCAAGTCCATGTCCGTCACCAAGGACCTGGATTTCAGCGGCTATATGCTGGACCACGTGGAAGTGCACCACTGCGACTACAACTGGAAGACCTTTATTGAGGTCTACCTGGAGGATTACCACGTCGAGCCCTTCCACCCGGGCCTGGGCAGCTTTGTCACATGCGACGACCTGCAGTGGGAATTCGGCCAGGACTACAGCGTGCAGACCGTGGGCGTGAACCGCGGCCTGAAAAAGTCCGGCTCCGACACCTACCAGAAGTGGCACGAGCAGCTGCTCAAGTTCCGCAACGGCGAACCGCCCAAGCACGGCGCAATCTGGCTCACCCTCTACCCGAACATCATGGTCGAGTGGTACCCGCACGTGCTGGTGGTTTCGACCCTGTGGCCGGAAGGGCCGAACCGCACCCGCAATGTGGTGGAGTTCTACTATCCCGAAGAAATCGTGCTGTTCGAGCGCGAATTCATCGAAGCAGAGCGCGCGGCCTACATGGAAACCTGCGTCGAGGACGATGAAATCGGCGCCCGCATGGATGCCGGCCGCAAGATCCTGATGGAACGCGGCGAAAACGATGCCGGCCCTTACCAGTCACCGATGGAAGACGGCATGCAGCACTTCCATGAGTGGTACCGGAGCAAACTGGAAGTCTGATGCAATCACTCTGGATGCTAGTTGCCAGTTTCCTGTTCGCCGCCATGGGGGTGTGCGTAAAACTGGCGTCCGATGAATTCAGCGTTTCCGAAATGGTGATGTACCGCGGGATCATCGGCATGGTGATCCTGTTCACCATGCTGCGCCTGCAAGGCGGCACCCTCAAGACCACCATGCCGCTGGCCCACTTGTGGCGCGGCGCGGTCGGCGTGATTTCCCTTTGGATGTGGTACTACACCATCGCCAAGCTTCCCCTGGCCACGGCCATGACGCTCAATTACATGGCGCCGATCTGGATCGCTGTCTGGCTGTTCGGCCATGGCTGGTGGCACCAGAAAAACCGCGTCGAATGGCCGCTGATCGTGGCGGTCGGCATGAGCTTTGTCGGCGTCACCTGCCTGCTGCAGCCGGCGTTCGATTCCAACCAGCTGGGTCCTGCCCTGATGGCGCTCGGTTCTTCCGTGCTGTCGGCCATGGCGTATATGCAGGTGCGCAAGCTGGGACTGGCGGGCGAACCGGAATCGCGCGTGGTGTTCTTCTTCAGCGTAACCAATTTCTTGGCCGGCACCACCGGGCATGTGCTGGAAAGCGGCTGGCACTGGCATGCACTGGACAACACACGCAGCTTGCTGCTGATCCTGGGTCTCGGCCTGTGCGCCACCGCAGCGCAAGTCGCGATGACGCGCGCCTACCGCCTCGGCAAAACGCTGGTGGTCGCCAACCTGCAGTACACCGGCATTGTGTTCTCCAGCTTCTGGGGCGTACTTTTATTCAGCGATAGCTTCGGCTGGTTAAGCTGGGTGGGCATGGCGATCATCCTGCTGTCCGGTGTAGCGGCAACGTTCTACAATACGCGCAGCACGGAACGTGGCAAAGCCATTTCCGAAACCGACCCGATTGCCAGCGAAGTATAAGGACCACGCATGTTCAATACCCTGATCGACGCCAACACCCTTTCGCAGCGCCTGAACGACCCGAAATGGGTCATCCTCGATTGCCGCCACGACCTGATGAATCCGGACTTCGGCCGCAACTCCTTTGCCGAAGGCCACATCCCGAACGCGCAATTCGCCAATATCGACACCGACCTCTCAGGCCCGAAAAAAGGCGCCGACGGTGTATTCCGCGGCCGCCACCCGCTGCCGGACCGCGCCGCGCTGATCGAAACCCTGCGCGCCTGGGGCATCAACGAAGACTCGCAAGTTGTTGCTTACGACGCGCACGGCGGCATGTTCGCAGCACGCCTGTGGTGGCTGCTGCGCTGGGTCGGGCATGGCGCAGTCGCCGTACTGGATGGCGGCCTCGCTGCATGGAGCGCCGCCAGCCTGCCGCTGGTGACGCCGACCGTTGCACGCGCACGCGGCAATCTCGCCGACAAGCCATCGCTGGTGCGCACGGTATCGGTGGGCGAGCTGGTGGAGAACCTGGACAGCAAGCGCCTGCAAGTGATCGACGCCCGCGCCAACGACCGCTTCCGCGGCGAGAATGAAACGATCGACCCGGTGGGCGGCCACATCCCCGGCGCACGCAACCGCTTCTTCAAAGACAACCTGCAAGCAGATGGCCGGATGAAAGACGCCGCCACGCTGAAGCAAGAGCTGAGCGCCATCGTCGGCACGCCCGAAAAAGCCGTGATGCAATGCGGCTCCGGCGTCACCGCCTGCCACAACCTGCTGGCACTCGAAGTAGCCGGCATGTCAGGCGCCGCCCTCTACCCCGGTTCCTGGTCCGAATGGTGCGCCGACACCACCCGCCCCGTCGCCACCGGCCCAGCCTGATCCCCACGCTCCAGTTCGTGTCACACCTTGGGGTCACACCCGAAGTGTGACACGAGCTCTACCAACGTAACAGCCGAGCCCGTGTCACAGTCGGGGTGTGACCCCATGGTGGGACACGGGCTCGGCTGTGGTTAGTCGCCGCCTCCGCCGCAACTGCTGCCACAGCTGCTGCCGCAACTGCTTCCTCCGCTGTCGCAGCTTGAGCTCGACGAGTCGCTGCAGTCTACTGAGCTGCCGCAACCGGAACCGCAGCCGCTTCCGCTGCTGCCGTCGCTATTGCTTGCTGCTTGCCGGCGGGCGCGTTCTTCGAATTCGTTGAATTGGGCGGAGGTGATCAAGCCGGCACCAAGCAGGCCTGCTGCGGCCATTTGCGGCGGGCAGCTGATCATCGGGTCGAAGCGGCCGAAGGCGTCGAGCTGGCTGTAGCCGGGCTGTCCGCGCTGCACCGAATACCCAAAGCCAAACGGCATTTTTAACTTCTTGTCCAACAAGAAGAGCGAGGGCAGGCGCGGGCCTTCTCGGTTCAGGCCCTCCGCTTCTCGCGCGCGAACCAGGCATACCGCCAAGGCTTCATCCAGGTTGCCGCCCATCGCGGCGCCTTCCACATGCGGCACCACGCGGCCAAAGTGCTTGCGGCAGAAGGCTTCCAGTTTTAGCGGCGATAGTCGCAGCCAGGCGTGCCAGACCGAGTCGGCGGCCTTGGATGGCAAGGCGCATGGCGCCTTATCCTGCGCGGCGCATTCGAAGAAGTCGAGCAGGCCTATCGTGGCGCGCGCAAAAAAAACGGCATCCACCGGGATGCCGTGATATTCGTTGCGGGCGCTGCTTTTCCAGTAATCGTACAGGGTAGGCGGCAATTCCTTGAGCGCCTTGCCGTGCCGCGAACGCTGCATGATGCGTTGCGCGTACCAGGTATTCATCATTGTCCAAATCATGATGCCAGCCTATGAAAAGATTGTGACAAGTGTATTACAACGTGGTGCGCTTGCCGCATCAGCTCGCTTTCCGTTGGTAATTTTGGTGAGAAAGTGTGACTATGTTCTTGAGAGTTCGTCGGGGATAACGAGCTTGTCGCGGGGGCAAAATTATGAAAATCAGAACAGAGCTGTCGGCTACGGACTTCGGCTCACAGGACATCGTCCAGATTGCCATGCGCATCAATGTGGAAGCGGGCAGCATCCACGCATGGATTTTCCTCAAACAAAATGGCTTCCGTGATGAGGAAATCATGAACCTGCTGCGCCATACTCCGGCGCTGCAGGTCGTTCACTGATCCTTACTTCTTCTTGGCAGCAGCTTCCTTGCGCGCTCGCTCGAAGGACGGCGTCCAGAGCGGGTGCCCCTTTTCGCCTGGGCTCAGGTCGAAAGTCTTATCCAGTTGGAATGCTTTCACGAATTGCTGGCGGCACAGCGTGATGCGGTTGGTGACGCAGTAGCTGAAGGCGGTGTATTTGATCGCTTCCAGTTGCAGCGGCGTTTCGGCCTTGGACAGTTCCGGTGCGGTGGTGAGCTGTTTGATCGCGCCGTTGAAATTACCTGCTTTATACATGTCGATGCCGGCGTTCAGCGCTTTGCGGGATGGCGGCAGTTCGGGCGGAGCCGGCTGAGCTACAGGCGTCGCGGCCTTCGCTTGTGCCGGGGCGGCTGGCTTCGACGCCGCAGCCGGAGCTTGCGCCGGCTCTTGCTGCTGCAGGTCGAAGGTTTCGCAGCCGGCCAGTACTAGCGTGGCTGCGATCAGGGCGAGCGTTCTCTTCATGCTCCAAAGTCGTGTTTGATGGTCACGGGCTTCCTGGCGTCGACATTAACCTTGTGGACGTAGGCTGGGAAGTTGGGGTTCTCCAGGCGAATTTCGTGTTCGCCCAAAGGCAGCGTCAGTTTCTTCAGGGGCGGTGTGATGCCCTTCTGTACGCCGTCGACGTAGATTGTAGCCCACGGCTGCACGGCGATGGAGACGGTTCCGCTAGTGGGTGCGCTCGGTTCCGCAGCTGCGGCCTGCGCTGGCGCGCCGGTGGCGGTGCTCGCCTTGCCATTTGCTGCGGCGCTGGCAGAGGCGGATGCGATTGCGAGCGCGGACGATGCTGTGGCTTGCGATGCAGCGCCTGTGCTGGCCGCGGCGGCGCTGGCCGAGGTTACGGTTTGTGGCTGTACAGCAGTGGAGCCAGCAGCGCTTGCGTTGCTGGCTGCGCTGGCGTCAGCGGAGGCCGCGCTGGCAGCATTACTCGCCAATTGGGCATCGGCGCTCTGCGCATGGCTTGCTGCCGGTGCGACCGGGCTGCCGTCGGCGAACCAGGCAATGCCGGCAACCATCAGCGCCAGCACTGCAACGCCTGCGCCAATCACGGTATTCGAGGGGCGCTTGCCGCTTGCCGCTGGCATGGCAGGCTTAGCGGAATCAGGCGCAGTTTTCTTGTTGCGGCTCGAGCGCTTGGCAGGATCAGCGGCTGCCGGTGCGGCCCTGCCTGCGCTAGCGGCTGGAGTTTGGGATGCAGCCGGCGCTTCGCGCACCTCGGCAGCCGCTGCGGATGCCGAGGCAGGTGCAGGCGTGTCGGCTTTATCGGCAGCAGGAGCCGGGGTCGCGACCGCAGCAGCGGCAGCAGGAGCGGCGGGAGCAGCCACACCTGCAATGCCGGCGGACGGCGTTGCGGCCGCTGCTGACTTGGAAGAACTGCGCGACTGGCGCACGCCTTCCAGCCCCAGCAAGATCGCAAATTCGGCGATGGTCTGCGGACGAATCTCCGGACGCACAGCCATGCCGCGATCAATCGCTTCCAGGAATTGCGTGCTGTAGCCTTCGCGTCCCGTGATAGCCAAGGGCTCAATCGGATCATTCAGCATGCGCGCCACGGCAGCGGGTGGCGCCTTGCCGGTAATAGCGGCGTACATTACCGCCGACAGCGAATAGATATCCGTCCAAGGCCCCTGGCGCATGGACTCGTCATCCGCATACTGTTCGACCGGCGCAAAACCCGGCTTCAGGATCACGGTCAAAGACTGCGCCATGTCCTGCACGATCTGGCGCGCGGCGCCAAAGTCGAGCAGCACCGGCTTGCCGTCCGGCTGAATCATGATGTTTTCGGGCGAAACGTCGCGGTGCAGGATGCTCGCCGCGTACAGCTTATCGAGCGCACTCAGGATAGGTTTCAGCAAGCGCTTAAGCCAGGCCTCGTTCACCAGCTCCGGGTTATCGCGCAACACCGACTTCAAGGTGCGGCCTTCGTAATAGCGCATCACCATGTATGCGGTACCGTGCTGCTCCCAGAAGCGGTAGACCTTCACCAGCGCCGGATGGTCGAACTGCGCCAGCAAGCGCGCTTCGTTGATGAAGCTGCGCAGCCCCGCCTCGAACGCCTCCGAGTGGCGCTTGGAGCGCACGCAAACGGTATGGTCGGTCGAACGCGCAGCCAGCGCCGACGGCATGTACTCCTTGATCGCGACGGTGCGCTGCAAGGAGTGGTCGAAAGCGAGGTAGACGATGCCAAAGCCGCCCTCCCCGATCACCTGGCGGATTTCGAATTCTGCGATGCGGGTACCGACCGGCAGGCAATTAGGCAGGTTGATCAACTCAGCTGCTTTGTTCATGAAGCGTCACCAATAAAGATAGCCTGCGCGCTGTAGTTGTCACGGGCCTTGTGCACCAGGCCCGCGCGCTCGTCGGCCAGGGCGCAAATCGCCGCCAGCCATTCTTGAGCGCTGCCTGCTTTCGCCAGCAGCAATTCCATCTGCGGCTCGGCGACCCATTCCCACAGGCCGTCGGTGCAGATCAGGATTGCATCGCCGGCGCGCAGGGCCAGCGGAGGTTGCACTGAAGGAGGCACTTCGTTTTCAGTTCCAATGGCAGCATACAGCACATTCCGTTTTGGATGGCTGCGCGGATCGGCGCCGGCAGCCAGGCCGGCATCGATCATCTGCTGCACCATGCTGTGGTCGCGCGTGGCCTGCAGCAGGCGTCCCGCGCGGAACAGGTAGATGCGGGTGTCGCCCATATGCGCCCAGGTGGCTTGCGCGCCTGCGCGGTCCACCAGCGCCAGCGCCACCGTGGCGCTCATGCCTTGCAGCGATGGGCGCTGCTTCTTGCTGCGTGCCACGGCGATGGCCGCTTCAGCCACCATGGCGGGCGTGGCGTCGGCGCTGAAGGCCGGACGCTCGCCGAAATTGCTTAATACCGATTGCACCACCGTTTGCGCCGCGACTTCGCCGCCTTCATGGCCGCCTGCGCCGTCAGAGATGACGAAGCATGCCAGTTCGCCGCGCTCGGCGCGGCCAATGGCATCCTGGTTCGATGCACGTCCGCCGACGGAGGAAACCTCCGCGACATTGAGCGCAATGCGCTGGGGCATATCGGCCATGGCTACTCCTTACTCCATTTGATCCAGTTTGCGCTCGTACGCAGCCAGGAAGGCGTCGCCAAGGTTGGCGTGGAAGTCGGTAGCGGATGCCTTGGCCAGGGCCGCGTGCTTGTCGCAGTAGCGGTCCCACAGCGCAGCTTTGCGCATCATCGGCAGCACCGCGGCCAGCGGGCTGCTGCGATGGCGGGCTTCGATCGCTTCCGGCGAAATGCGTTTCAGGGCTTCGGCCACGGCGCCTTCCATGCCGGCCATCACGCACTGCTGGTGCGCGGCCAGGTCGTCAAAGGCGTCCTCCAGCGCTTCCACCGGCCCCATAAAGCCAGGCATCTTCTTGCGCAGCATCTGGGTTTTGGCGGCCAGGCTGTCAGGCAGGAATTTGAGGGGATTGTTGTTGCGCACCACCACTACCGTTGCATCGGCGTGGATATCGCGTTTGAGTTCGGCTCGGGTTTCCAGCAGCTTATGTGCGCCGCCGATCGAGGTGGCTACCAGCTTGCCCAGCATTTCCATGAATTCTGGCGTGAGTTGCCAGTTGGGTTGCACCCCTGCGCCGCGCTGGAAAGCGGCCATCAGGGTTTCGGCGGTTTGGTGTTCGTTCGAAGTTTCGAGCATCGGGGGTCTCCTATCCCCCTAGCGTAGCAAAAATGATGCCAATCGGAAACTGATTAATGTCTATCGTGCGCGCTTCCGGTCAAAAATAGCACAATTACAACACCTAATGCTATAAGTAAAACTTGTGGGATGGTTTCACGCATGGTTGCGCGGCGTTGCATTTGTGGCATCAGGTCGCTGACCGCGATGTAAATGAAGCCTGAAGAAGCGAACACCAGCACGAAAGGAATCAGGTTGGTGGCCTTGTCCAAAGTGTAATAACCGAGCAGGCCGCCAGCTACGGCGAGCAGGCTGCACAGCAGGTTGTAGACATAGGCGCGGGTGCGCGAGAAACCGGCATTCAGCAGCACGATGAAATCGCCGATTTCCTGCGGGATTTCATGGGCGATGATGGCGACGCCGGTGACGATACCCAGCTCCGGGTTGGCCAGGAAGGCGGCCGCGATCAGGATGCCATCGGTGAAATTGTGCATGCCGTCGCCCAGCAGGATCATCCAGCCGGCGCGGCCTGCTTCGGCCTTGTCGTGGCCGTGGTGATGGTGGTGGCCGTCGTGTTCGTGGTGGTGCGAGTGGCGCAGGATGGCCAGTTTTTCGAGCAGGAAGAAGGCCAGCAAGCCGGCCAGCAAGGCGCCAAACAGGTGACGCGGGTCGGTGCCCGATTCAAAAGCTTCCGGTAGTGCGTGCAGCAAGGAGGTGGACAGCATGATGCCGACCGACAAGCTGACCATCTTCTCGACCACCTTCGACAGCAGGGCGAACGAAAACACCGCCGCCGCCGTAATGCTGGCAACGCCGGCAATCGTGGTGGCCAGCAGGATGGAAATCAGGACGGGATCGATGATGCTTCCTCGGTATGCAAACCGGGCATTTTACCGCCCGGGCGCATTTTTCGCTAACTTAGGCTACGCCGTTGGCCTTGAACCAGGCCAGAGTACGCTGCCAGCCGTCCTTCGCTTCCTCCGGGCGGTATTCCTGGCGGTAGTCGGCGTTGAAGCCGTGCGGGGCGTCGGGATAGACGTGGATGGTCGATTTGCTATTTCCTTGCGCCAGGCCGGCGCGCATCTGCTCCACGTTTTCCTGGGTGATACCCTGGTCTTTGCCGCCGTACAGGCCCAGGACCGGCACTTTCAGGTCCGGCGCGATGTCGACCGGCAGCTTCGGCCAGGCTGCGGTGCGTTCGCCGGCCAGGCGGCCGTACCAGGCAACGCCGGCTTTCACCCGAGGGTTGTAATGGCTGTACAGCCAGGTGATGCGGCCGCCGTAGCAGAAACCGGTAATGCCAAGGCGGCTAGTGTCGCCGCCGTTAGTGCGCGCCCACTCCACGACCGCATCAAGGTCGGCCATCACTTCGGCGTCAGGAGTTTTGCGGATGATGTTGGCCATCAGGTCGGGGATGGATTGCACGGCGCCGGCATCGCCCTGTCGGACGAAGAGGTCGGGCGCCAGGGCAAGGTAGCCGGCTTTGGCGAAGCGGCGCACTACATCGGCAATGTGCTCGTGGACGCCGAAAATTTCGGAAACGACAAGAATGACCGGGAGCTTGGTTTTGCCTTCGGGCTGGGCGCGGTAGACCGGGACGGTTTGGCCGGCGACTTTGATGTGGATCGTACCCGCGGTGATGCCCTTGGTGTCGGTGCTGATCACGGTTTGGGCCTGGATTGGCATCACTGCGGCGGCGAAACCGGTGCCGAGGGCGGCTTTGATGAATTCGCGACGGTCTACCTTCATGAGTCTCCTGTTGACAAGGTTTGTCTTTGTGGACTGCCAAAAATTGTCAGTGGTGACAAATTTTGGCCTTTTTTAAACCCGGTAAACCGGGGTCAGACCCAGTCTATTCGCCTGCTATTGGTGGGCTTCTGGGCCTTTGACCTTCGAAATAAGTCAAAAACCTTAGACCCGCCCGCGACGGATGATCTGACAGGGTCAGACCCTTGGGTCTGACCCAGGTTTACCGGGTTTAGTGCGCCTCTTCCCAATTGCAGCCAACACCGACTTCGGCCACCAGCGGCACTTTGAGCTCCGCCACGCCCGCCATCAGCTTCGGCAGCATCTCTTTAACTAGCGCCAGCTCCGTATCCGGCACCTCGAGCACCAGTTCATCGTGCACCTGCATGATCATTTTGGACGCCAGCCCCTCGCGCTCGATCCAATCCTGCACCGCGATCATGGCCAGCTTGATCAAGTCCGCAGCAGTCCCCTGCATCGGCGCATTGATCGCCGCGCGCTCCGCACCCTGGCGGCGGGGACCGTTCGGCGAATTGATCTCCGGCAGCCACAGGCGACGCCCGAACACAGTCTGCACAAAACCCTGCGCCTTGGCTTCCGCACGGGTTTCGTCCATATAGCGCTTAACGCCGGCGAAGCGTGCAAAATAGCGGTCGATGTAATTCTGCGCAGCGGTGCGGTCGATACCCAGATTGGCCGCCAAACCGAACGCGCTCATGCCGTAGATCAGGCCAAAGTTAATCACCTTGGCATAACGGCGCTGTTCCGGCTGCACCTCGGAAGGCGCCACCCCAAAGATTTCGGCAGCGGTAGCGCGGTGAATATCCTCGCCTTCGTGGAAGGCGCGCAGCATCGCTTCATCGCCCGAAATATGGGCCATGATGCGCAGCTCGATCTGCGAATAGTCGGCCGACACAATGTGTGCGCCAGGCGGTGCCACGAAGGCCTCGCGGATACGGCGCCCTTCGGCAGTACGCACCGGGATGTTCTGCAGGTTCGGATCATTCGAAGCCAGGCGGCCCGTAATCGCCACCGCCTGCGCGTAGTTGGTATGCACGCGGCCAGTAACTTTGTTGATCATCTTCGGCAGCTTGTCGGTGTAGGTCGACTTGAGCTTGGCCATGCCGCGGTATTCCAGCAGCACTTTCGGCAGCGGGTAATCTTCTGCCAGCTTTTGCAGCACCTCTTCGTCGGTCGAAGGCGCTCCGCTCGGGGTCTTCTTCACGATCGGCAGTTCCAGCTTGGTGAAGAAGATTTCGCCGATCTGTTTCGGCGAGCCGAGGTTGAACGGCTGGCCCGCCAGTTCGTAAGCCTTCTGCTCCAGCTCGAGGATGCGCGCGCCCAGTTCATTCGACTGAGTGGCCAGCAATCCGGCGTCAATCAATACACCGTTACGCTCGATCTTTTGCAGCACCACGGCGGTCGGCAGCTCGATGGTGCTGTAGATGCGGGTCAGGCCCTCATCGCCAGATACCTGGCCGTGCATGGCAAGGTGCAGGCGCAGCGTGATGTCGGCATCTTCCGCCGCGTACTCGGTTGCACGGCCGATTTCAACCTGGTCGAAGCCGATCTGGCTGGCGCCCTTGCCGCACACCTCTTCGTAGGCGATGGTTTTGTGGTTCAGGTGACGCAGCGCCAGGCTGTCCATATCGTGGGTGCGGTGCGACTCGAACACATACGATTGCAGCAGCGTGTCATGGACGATGCCGCGCAGGGCTACGCCGTGGTTGGCAAAGATGTGCGCGTCGTACTTCAGGTTCTGGCCCAGCTTAGGCTTGCTCGCGTCTTCCAGCCACGGCTTGAGCTTGGACAGCACCCAGTCGCGCTGCAGCTGCTGCGGCGCGTCCGGATAACGGTGCGCCAGCGGGATGTAGCAGGCGATACCGGGCTCGGTCGACAGCGAAATGCCGACCATCTCCGCCAGCATAGGTTCCAGCGAAGTGGTTTCGGTATCGAGCGCGGTGAG
The DNA here is from genome assembly GCF_058807935.1 of Pseudoduganella sp. GW821-FHT11H04. NCBI lineage: Bacteria > Pseudomonadati > Pseudomonadota > Betaproteobacteria > Burkholderiales > Oxalobacteraceae > Pseudoduganella > Pseudoduganella sp. GW821-FHT11H04. Next base: position 57,661 of record NZ_JBXARE010000016.1, read on the forward strand.
TTCGGCAGCATCGATGCGCGCAATCCACGCATCCAGCTGTTCCTCGGTCAGCACAGTCTCGTAGCTGATGGTGGCAGGCGGCGCGGCGAACAAGTCCGCGGTGGCGCCCGGCGCTGGTTCGGCGGCACGTGCGGCGGCAGGGCTGCCAGCGGACGGTGCGGCCGGCGTCAGGCCGGACAGTTCGCGCAGCAGGGTCTTGAAGCCGTATTTTGTGAAGAAGGCAATCAGCTGCTCGCGGTCTTCATCCTTGGCGCCCAGCGATTCGGAAATCGACATCATGTGCGCCGACAGGTCACAATCGCACTTGACGGTGATCAGCTCACGTCCCTTAGGCAGCCATTCCAGCGCAGAACGCAGGTTGCCGCCCACCACGCCGCCGATCTTGTCGGCGTTTTCCATGATGCCGGCCAGGCTGTCGTACTCCTGCAGCCATTTCAGCGCGGTTTTCGGTCCGCACTTGGCCACGCCGGGCACGTTGTCGACGGTGTCGCCTATCAGGGTCAGGTAATCAATGATGCGATTTGGCGGCACGCCGAACTTGGCCAGCACGCCCGCCTCGTCCAGCTTCTCATTGGTCATGGTGTTGATCAGCATGACTTTCGAGGTCACCAGCTGCGCCAGGTCTTTGTCGCCGGTGGAAATCACCACGTCCATGCCGGCTTGTTCGGCCTGCACCGACAGGGTGCCCAGCACGTCGTCCGCCTCCACACCCTCCACCATCAGGATCGGCCAGCCCATGGCGCGCACCGCCTCGTGGATAGGTTCGATCTGCAGGCGCAGGTCGTCCGGCATCGGCGCACGGGTCGCCTTATAGTCGGGGTACATATCGTCGCGGAAAGTCTTGCCCTTGGCGTCGAAAACGCACGCGATATATGCAGCCGGGAAGTCAGCGCGCAGGCGACGCAGCATATTGACCATGCCGTGCATGGCGCCGGTTGGATGGCCTTCTGCACTGCGCAGGTCAGGCAAGGCGTGGAAGGCACGGTACAGGTAGCTGGAACCATCGACCAGCAACAGGGTCTTTTGCATAGCAGGTATGTGGTGTAAATCTCAATATTCCATTATCGCAGAGTTTTACAACGGGACAGGAGGGCTTTTGATACAATGGTCAAACCAATAAATTGAACGAAATCCCATCATGAGCGCCCCAATTTCCTGGATTGCCCTCCCCCTCGTCCTGTTGGCTACCGGCGCGGCCGCGCAATCGGCTCCGCCCCAGCAACAGCCGCAAAAGCTGGAGCAGATCGAAGAAGTGGACAACCCGGTAACAGTGAGCTCGAAACCGAGCCCACAGACCAAGATTGTGGAAAAGCGTGAAGGCGGCCGCGTGACCGAAGCTAAGGTCCACAGCGGCGGAAGCACATATACCGTCAAGCCGAATACCCCGGCTGGCAGTGCACTGCCCGGCGATGCCGCCGGCCTGGCCAATCGTGGCCCGCAGTGGACCGTGTTTGAGTTCGACGTCCTCAGCAAGAAGAAGAAACGCTCTGCCGAGGAGGCGGAAAAGGAGGACGGCCCGCCGCCGCCACCTATGCCATCCCAGCCGGCCGCGCCGACTAAGTAAGCGCGCGCCCCGAACGAACATTTAACCTGGTTTCTCATGGCAGTTTTTACCCCGGTCACACTGGAAGATGTCGGCCATTGGATTTCGCAATTCCCTCTTGGCAAAGCCGTCGCGCTGAAAGGTATCGCGTCCGGCATCGAAAACAGCAACTTTTTCCTGACAACGGAGCGCGGCGAGTACGTGCTCACGATTTTTGAAAACCTCACGTTTGCGCAGCTGCCGTTCTACCTGCAGCTGATGCGCCACCTGGCCGAACACGGCGTACTGGTGCCGGCCCCGGTCCCCAACGACAAGGGCGAACTGTGCGTGCCGCTGCACGGCAAGCCGGCTGCCATCGTCTCCAAGCTCGAAGGAAAGCCGCAAATGGCGCCGCAGCCGGTGCATTGCGCCGCAGTGGGCGGCATGCTGGCCCGTATGCACCTTGCCGGCCGGGACTTCAAGCTGGACCAGCCTAACCTGCGCGCCCTGCCGTGGTGGCGCGAAGCGACTGCCGCCGTGTTGCCTCACATCGCGCTGGAACAGGCCCACCTGCTGCACGAAGAAATGAAATTCCAGGAAGCGCTGCACGCTTCCACCGAGTACCACGAGCTGCAACGCGGCCCGGTGCACGCCGACCTGTTCCGCGATAACGTGATGTTCGACGGAGAGCGCTTGACCGGCTTCTTCGACTTCTACTTCGCAGGCTGCGACAGCTGGCTGTTCGACGTGGCGGTGACCGTCAACGACTGGTGCATCGACCTGGCCACTGGCGCCCTGGACGAAGCACGCGTGCGCGGCATGCTGGACGCCTACCACGCCGTGCGTCCATTCACCGCGACCGAACACTCGCTGTGGCCAGCCATGCTGCGCGCCGGCGCCCTGCGCTTCTGGATTTCGCGCATGTACGACCTTCACTTGCCGCGCGCCGCAGAAATGCTGACGCCGCACGACCCTACCCACTTTGAGCGCATCCTGCGCGCGCGCATTGCCGTTCCGGCACCGGAGTTGTATTAAAAATGAGTAATATTCCCGCCAGCACAGGTGTCGCCTGGATCCGCGAAGGCTTCGCCATCTTCCGCAAACAGCCCGGCGGGCTGATGCTGTTGATGCTGGCTTACCTGGTGGCGGGCTTGGTGGTGGGGATCATTCCCATCCTGGGCCAGTTGCTGCCATTCGTGCTGACGCCTGTCTTCACGGCGGTATTCGTGCAAGCCTGCGCCACAGCAGACCGCCAGCAAAACCTGGCGCCGGAAATGTTGCGCCCAATCTTTGAAAAGCCGGTATTCCCGCGATTGCTCGGCCTGGGCTCCATGTTCACGGTGGCGGTTGTAGCGCTGTTCCTGATCTTCGGCGTGGTAGTCGGGGGCGACATCATGCGCCAGCTGGCGCAGCAGCAGCTGCAGCCTGAAGCGGCAGCGGCCGTGGGTAATTTCGGCACTGCCATGCTAGTGGTATTCCTGTTATCCCTGCCGGTCAGCATGGCGATGCTGTTCGCCGCGCCATTAATCTTCTGGCAGCAAATGGGCGTGGGCAAGGCCCTGTTCTTCAGCTTCTTCGGCGTATGGCGTGCACTGCGCGCCTTCATCCTGTTCTTCCTGAGCTGGATGCTGATCGTGATGCTGCTGACCCAGGTCGTGCTGTTCTTGCTGGGCAAGACCCTGCTTGGCATGGCGATCGTCCAATCGCTGCTGATGGTGATCGCGATGATTTTCCAGTGCTCGGTGTACGCCGCTTATCGCACGATTTTCGGCGCGCCGGAGCTGCCAGCCAAGGATGCGTAAAGCGAGTCACGGCTTCTCTACCGTGAACTCGTGTGTAACCATCTTTGCGCTCCGCGCATCATACGAGATCAGCTTATAGCGAGGATTCTTGTAAGGCACCACGATCCAGTGAAAACTGCGTGTTTGTTCGTCAAACATGAACTTGTCCGAAATATTGGCGTACCTGTCTTGTATTCCTAAATCAACTTCCTTGAACGCAAGCCTCTCTGGTCCCGGATATATCTGCACTTCATAGACCTTCCGATTATCTTCCGGGGCCTTGGTGTCTCGCGTGATTCCACGAACGACATGTAGGCTTCCGTCAGGCTTGGTAGAGAATCCAGTTGTCTCCGCAATGGGAAACAGAACTTCGCGCCTCGCCATATTCGATTTGCATAGGTCGAGAACCGCGGCATTTCGAACCACAGACTGCAATAGCCTAGGACCTGCGACATCCAAGATCATGAGGTACTCGCCGCCGTCGCTGGCAACATAGTCACGTAAAGTGTTTCGTTCCGTTGGCGAAGGTGGCAACGACAATACACACTCCCGACCATTGACCAAGCCGCGAACCTTCTTATGGACAACTTCGTTATTGTCTAAGCCCTCAATTTCCAAATTACCCGTGAAATAGCGGCGCAAAGCACGGGAATTTTCTTTCGGAGCATTCAGAACGATGCGTGCTTGGGCCAGATCAATCCCCGCGTTGGTAACATATCCCCAGTCGCTTATCTGTTTCTCGGTCTCAAACCTTCGGGCGTCCACTTTCTTTGTTTCTAATCCATGCTCGGTCACAGTTAATCGCAAAAGCTCAAGGTCAATACTGCGGGTCACAATATGGGAACCATGCCCGCCCAAGGGATCAAACTCTCCCCGCTGATGATAGGTGGTGACAAGTACAAGGAAATTCTGATTGTCGATTTGACGCGCCGCCACGAGGCCATAGTCGTCCCACCTGGTCATCGCATCCCGCGCCGCAGGAACGATACACCCCTGCAGACCGATGAATGTGGTGAGCACCAGCAATTTTTGGATGCGCATAATCAGAACAATATTGATGTTTTAACAAAGTTCATTATATCCCCAACACATGTAGCCACCGGCTGCGCAGGCCCCACGCCGGTATAATGGCGGGATGCAAAATCTCCTCCACAACCTCAATCCCGAACAACTCGCAGCTGTCACCCTGCCACCGCAAAATGCCCTGATCCTGGCCGGCGCCGGATCGGGTAAGACGCGCGTGCTGACCACCCGTATCGCGTGGCTGATCCAGACTGGCCAGGTTTCCCCGGCCGGTGTGCTGGCGGTGACCTTTACCAATAAAGCGGCGAAGGAAATGCTCACCCGTTTGAGCGCCATGTTGCCGATCAATACACGCGGCATGTGGATCGGCACCTTCCACGGCCTGTGTAACCGCCTGCTGCGCACGCACTACAAGGACGCTGCGCTGCCACAGACTTTCCAGATCCTCGACTCGCAAGACCAGCTGTCGATGATCAAGCGCCTGCTTAAGGCGAACAACATCGATGATGAGAAGTTCCCGCCGAAGCAGGTGATGTACTTCATCAACAATAACAAAGACCAGGGCTTGCGCGCCTCGCAGGTGGAGGCCTACGACGCGCTGGAGCGCAAGCTGGTCGAGTTGTACCAGCTGTACGACGACCAGTGCCAGCGCGAAGGCGTGGTGGACTTTGCGGAACTGCTGCTGCGCACCTACGAACTGTTGTCGCGCAACGAGCCGCTGCGCCAGCACTACCAGCAGCGCTTCCGCCACATCCTGGTCGACGAGTTCCAGGATACGAATAACCTGCAATATGCCTGGCTGAAACTGATGGCCGGCCACGGCTCGCAATTCGGTGGTGCGTTGTTCGCCGTGGGCGACGATGACCAGAGCATCTACGCCTTCCGCGGCGCCAACGTGGGCAATATGCAGGCCTTCGAAAGCGAGTTCCGCGTACAGAACCTGATCAAGCTGGAACAGAATTACCGCTCGCACGGCCACATCCTGGATGCGGCTAATATGCTGATCGCGAATAACAGCCGCCGCCTGGGCAAGAACCTGCGCACCGACGCCGGTCACGGCGAGCCGGTGCGCGTGTACGAGGCCAGCTCGGACTTGCAGGAAGCGCAGTGGATCATCGAGGAAGCGAAGTCGCTGATCGCGGAAGGCGCCCTGCGCCGCGAGATCGCCATCCTGTACCGCTCCAATGCACAATCGCGCGTGATCGAACATGCGCTGTTCTCGGCCGGTATGCCTTATCACGTGTACGGCGGCCTGCGCTACTTCCAGCGCGCTGAGGTCAAGCACGCCATCGCCTACCTTCAGCTGATGGATAACCCGCACAATGATTCGGCTTTCCTGCGTGTGGTGAACTTCCCGGCGCGCGGCATCGGTGCGCGCTCGATCGAGCAGTTGCAGAACGCAGCGGCCACTTACAACTGCTCGCTGTACGCCGCCGTGCCTTACATGGTCGGCAAGGCAGGCACCTCGCTAGCAGCCTTCACCAAGCTGATTGAAGGCGTGCGATTCGAGACGCAGCAACTGGCGCTGCCGGAGCTGGTGAAGATCACGCTGGATTCTTCCGGCCTGCTGCAGCATTACACGAACGAGAAAGAAGGCGCAGACCGCGTCGAGAACTTGGAGCAGATGGTCAGCGCTGCCACGCAGTTCGTGTCGGAAGAAGGCTTCGGCCAAGGCGCGCCTGCGCACCTCGGCCCCCAGGCTTCTGCCTCCGCTGGCGCCCAAGTGGTGGTGGCCGATGGCGTGGAAATCATCGACGCCGACGCGCCGCTGGCAACCGTGATGTCGCCGCTGTCCGCTTTCCTCTCGCACGCCTCGCTGGAAGCCGGCGACAACCAGGCGCAGGAAGGCCAGGATGCGCTGCAGCTGATGACGGTGCACTCGGCCAAGGGCCTGGAATTCGACAACGTCTTCATCACCGGCCTGGAAGAAGGCTTGTTCCCTCACGAAAGCAGCTCGAAGGAGGAAGGCGGTGTTGAGGAAGAACGTCGCCTGATGTACGTCGCGATCACGCGTGCCCGTAAGCGTTTATATATGGCGTTCTGCCAGACCCGTATGCTGCACGGCCAGACGCGCTACAACATGAAGTCGCGCTTCTTCGACGAACTGCCGGAGGAATCGCTGAAGTGGCTGACCGCCCGCGTCCAACAGGGCAACTGGTTCAGCACCGGCTCGCGCAAGTCGGCGTGGGATGAGATGCCTTCAGTACCGAGCGCCGACAACCGCCTGGCCGCGCGCATGAACGAACGCTCCGGCGCTTCGGGCGGCTGGCGCATTGGCGAATCGGTGGCGCATACCAAGTTCGGCGAAGGCGTGATCGTCAACATCGAAGGCAGTGGCGCCAACTGCCGCGCGCAAATCAACTTCGGCTCCTTCGGCATGAAGGTGCTCGACCTCTCGGTCGCCAAGCTGGAACGTCTCTGATCCCGCTCAGGGCGGAAATCTTCGCATTTCCGCCCACTCGTTGAGCCATATCGAAACACCTCAAGCAATCGCGTGACACGATTGCGAAATGCGTGCCGAGAGAGTCATTAACGAAAGCAGTATCATTCCTAAAAAGCGAGAAAATGGCATTCTTCGCCGTGAGGTCTGGAAAGACGCCAAAGGGAACGTTACGCACTACAACCTGGCCTACATTAACCGGGAGCTTTACCAGCGCGACAATGGTCGCGTTATCGGATACGACAATTCCCACGGCGAGCATCATCGCCACTTCAAAGGACATATCGAACACGTTGACTACATCAGTTTTCCGGACATTGAAGCACGCTTCGCCCGTGAAGTGGCAGCACTGCAGAAAGGTGGGGAGAAATGGAAAAGATGATCATACGGATTGAAAGCGTGGAAGGGTTTCTCGCTCGTGGTAAAGCACTTGCCTGGAAGATAGATCAAGGGCTCCCGTTAGAGGAAAGTTGCATCCGAAGCTTTGAAGACCCTGAAGACTTGTTGACTCTTTTTACTCCATCGAGACAAGAATTGTTGGCTGAAATACTTCGGGAGCCAGGTTCAGTCCACGAACTTTCAATGCGACTTCAACGTAACTCCGTGGATGTCGAACAGGATGTCCGCATGCTTGTCGACGCCGACATAGTCACTCTGGAAAACGGCACGGTGCAAGGAGTCGCCGAAACTGTCGTATTCGAACTAATTCTACAGCTCGCTCCAGAGGTTTAGCTCTTCGAGACAGCGCGTGAGCTATGCAATTTTGCATAGCCAAAACGCGATTTCTGAGAATTCTCGTGCATCGAAGCATAGCCTACAGTGGGGGCCATCGTTACCCACGGAGGCTATACATGGAAACCCTTCTGATCCCCGCGTCGCTCTTTGCCGGCGGCCTGCTTGCCGTGCAGGCGGGCGCAAATGCGCAACTCTCGAAAGCAACCGGCAGCCCATTTGCAGCAACTACGCTGCAGCTGTCGGTTGGCACGCTTGCGCTCCTGGTGCTTGCGCTGCTCACCGGCACGCTGACCGCGGTCGCGGCCCTGCCCCAGGCCCCGTGGTGGCATGCTGTTGGTGGCGTGGCGAGCGCGTTTTATGTGGTTTCAACGATCCTGCTGTTCCCGCGTCTTGGCGCGATCGTCTCAGTGGGACTTTTCATTGCGGGTCAAATGCTGGCCTCATTTGCCCTTGATGTGAGCGGGCTATCCGGCGGTACGCCGCGCGCTGTCGATGCGCCGCTTGCGCTAGGCATGCTGGCTATCCTGGCTGGAGCGGCGATTATCGTGAAGGGTCAGAGAGGGCAGCAATCGCAGCCTGTGCCGGGTAAGAGTGGCTGGATTGTGCTTGCCTTGCTGGCCGGCGCCGTGTTGCCGGTACAGGGCGTGGTCAATGGCTTGCTGCGGCATGATCTCGGTGCACCATTCGTCGTCGGTGCAGTGAGCTTCCTGGTCGCTACGTTGGCGATGGCTGCGACACTCCTTTTCTCCGCCACTATCTTGCGCGCTCCGGCGCCGTCGCTGCGCGGCCTGCCATCGATGCCGTGGTGGGGATGGCTTGGCGGTTTCGCCGGCGCGATTTACGTCACCACCGTATTCACCGCGATTCCTGTCATCGGAGCGTCGGCAGCAGTTGGCCTGACGGTCGCGGGCCAGCAAGTGGCGTCGGTCTTCGTCGACCGGCATGGCTGGTTCCGACTGCCGAAACGCGAAGTGTCGCTGCTAAGGCTTTCGGGGGTCGTGCTGCTGCTCGCTGGCGTGGCGGCGATCAAGCTGTTGTAACCGGGTTGACGTCTAAACAAATCTCCCCTACTGTGGCGACGGGGGGGATCCATCAAGCCGGCCTGTCTTTGCCTCGTGCAGGGACAGCCTCTACGGGGCTACCCCGTGGGATTTTCATTGTTCAGCATTTCGCCGCATGAGCGGCCTTGCGTTACCACGCAAATCAGCTCACGCATCACGAGACTCGTTGATGGTTCTCCGCCCCTTCCTCGACGCATGAATACTGAAAAGCTCGCCGCGCTTGCCCTCGCAGACACGATGCTTGCCACGGACGGCGGCATGGAAAGCCTGGTCGGGGCATGTGATCGCGTGTTCGATGCTCCGCAACGATGGTCGACGAAGATTTGCGCCGCTCTTATTGAGCGGACGGGCGACAATTTCCATTTCTTCAGCCGACATGAGCTGGCCGATACCTTGCTGCAGCTCCTCGGCCACGGGTTCGATGAAGACGACGCTTCGCCGCCCTTTATCAAATTACCTGAGGTACGGCGCTATTGCATCGATCAGCCAGTACGTCCGCCGAAACCAGCCTGGCTGGCATCACTCGCCTTGCCGGAACTATTCACAGTCGGAGGCCTCGCCAATTGGCTCAACGAACCGGTCGGCGCACTCGAATGGTTTGCAGACCAATGGCGCCTTGAGGGCGATGCGCGATTGCGCCTCCAGCATTACAACTACCGCTGGCTGCCAAAGCGCAGCGGCGGCTTGCGCCTGATTGAAATCCCCAAAGCGCGCCTGCGACGTATTCAGCAGAAAATCCTGCGCCAGATCCTGGACCTGGTGCCGCCTCACCCTTCTGCGCATGGCTTCCGGCGCGGTCGTTCGTGCGTGACCCACGCTGCGCTGCACGCGGGGCAATCTGTCGTCATCCGCATGGATTTGAAGGACTTCTTTCCGAGCATTCAGCTCTCGCGCATTCATGCTCTATTTGAAAAGCTCGGCTACACACCGAGCGTTGCCAGCGTGCTGGCGCGTCTGTGCACCAATCGCACGCCGCATGGAGCTCTCCGCGAAGGTGGTTCATTGAGCTGGGGGGCGCGCAGTGCTTTGCAATCGCCCCACCTTCCACAAGGGTCGCCATGTTCGCCTGCACTGGCCAATCTCTGCGCATACCGGCTGGATATACGCCTTGAGTCCCTGGCGCAGTCGCTTGGTGCGACTTATAGCCGCTACGCTGACGACCTGAGCTTTTCCGGCGGATCGGACTTTGCGCGCGCCGCCGACCGCTTTCACATCCAGGTCGCCGCCATCGCACTTGAAGAAGGTTTCAGCATCAACACCCGGAAGACCAGGCAAATGCGGCAAGGCGTGCGCCAGCAGGTGACTGGCGTCGTGGTCAACGCACATCCCAACGTCGTGCGCGTAGAGTACGACAAGCTGAAGGCGATCCTGACGAACTGCGTGCGCCATGGTCCTGCATCGCAGAATCGCGAGAGCCATCCCAACTTCCAAGCCTACCTGGCAGGAAGGATCTCGTACGTGAAAATGGTCAATACGAACCGGGCGGCGAAGCTGCAGAGACTGTTGGCGAGCGTTTCGTGGGCGTCTTGACCGGTCGCCCATTCAGGTTCGCGCCAGAATCAAGGTCATTGGGATCTCGTCATACACTACGCCATCAACGACGAGGGCGGCGGGTTCGCAGCCCCAGGCTTTAAAGCCTAAAGATTCGTATAGCTTTTTCGCCGCTTCATTGCCCGCGGTGACAGCGAGGCTAACATGGGTAACGCCTTGCAGCGATGCGGCGATTTCCAGGCTGTGCTCCATCAACTTGCGCGCTGCGCCTGTTCCGCGGTGCGCTGTCGCTACGTACACGCCGCGGATATGGGCACGGTGGCATTGCTTTGGACCGCTGTCGCGATCAACGCGCGCTATCGCAATCAGCTTTTCGCCCACGAAGGCGCCCAAATAAATGCGTCCCGAACCAGGCGCGAGCCGCCGTTCGATTTCGCTGAGCGGCGTTACTGATTCTTCATCAAAACTGGCCGTGAAAGCCGATGGCGCTTCACGCAAGCCCTCCAAGCGCAAGGCTTGGTAAGCAGAAGCGTCAGGAGATGAGATGAGTCTGATATTCATGGTGCCAGCATTGTATCCAAGTGGGTCGGTTGATGGGTTTTCGCCACATCTTGTCGCGAAACCGCCAAGCTGTTTTCCGAGGGCTTGAATGTGTAATCAGTGATGCGAATATGCGTCACATATTTCATTCAAAGGAGCCATGATGGAAAACCTAGCCGCAATCAACCAGAAGATTCTGGCCGATGGAGAGTCCCTGCCGCTGGTGCAACTGAAGGATGGCAGCAGAGTGCAAACCGGCACTGTCGCCACGTTGTTGCGCAATATCGAGCTGTACAACGCCGGCGAGCGCGGCGACATTGAAGAGCAATTGGAGGCGGCCATTCCAACCGTTGCGAAGGTAGGCCTGTTCGAACTTTTCCCGCCGGACGAGTGGATTGCAGGAAGCAATGAAGGTCGCCGGTTGGTCGGAACGATGGCGGCTCGTTTTCTTGCATTTAAATAGTTAATTTCTGACAGGATTTTTTTCTGCTAGATTAAGGAGGGGGCTGTCCACACTGAAATATTTGAAAAATAAGGGTGGCAATGTTCGACTACCTGATTCTCGTCCTCGGCGCGCCCGACAGCAGCGTGCTTTACCTTGGCCACTACGATCCCGTGCTGGTCAGCCTGTCGGTGGCAGTCGCCATTTTCGCCTCCTACGCCGCGCTGCTGGTGGCGCAATTGCTGCCGTCCGCCGGCAGCCGTGCGCGCCGCGCCGGCTGGCTGGCTGCGGGCGGGGGCTGCCTGGGCCTGGGCATCTGGGCCATGCACTTTGTCGGCATGCTGGCCTTCACCCTGCCCTGCGCGAATAGCTATGATGCCGGCTTGACGGTTCTATCTACCGTTCCCGGCATGCTGGCCAGCGCGCTTGCCCTGCATGTGATCAGCCAGGGACCTCCCAATACGATCCGTCTCTGGCTCGCCGGTACGCTGCTCGGCGCAGGCATCGGCGCCATGCACTACACCGGCATGGCCGCCATGCAGTTCGACGGCATGATCCACTACGACTTGCGCCTGTTCCTATTGTCGATCGTGGTTGCGGTGGTCATGGCCACACTGGCGTTGTGGCTGAAGTTCCGGCTGGCGCGCCTAAAAGGTCGCTGGGCCTCACCGCTGTGGAGCTCCGTCGTCATGGGCCTGGCCGTGGCCTGCATGCATTACACAGCTATGGCGGCGGCCTACTTCGTCCATGATGGCCAAACCACAGGCGCCGGTGGGACCGATGCGGCGCATATCAGCCCGAGCACGCTGGCCGCTTCGGTGCTCGTGCTTACAAGCCTGCTGATCGTGGTCACCATCGTCGCCACTTATGTCGGCAAGCGCCGTTTGTTCACCTTCGAACGTTCGTATCGCCTGATTGGCCTGCTGATCCTCGGCTGGACTGTGATCGCATGGCTGGGCGCCAGCTACTTCCAGCAGCGCATGGCCGATGAACTGTATCAGCACGAACGGCAGCTGGCGCAGGAACAGGCGGCCAACGTCGCCAGCAATATCGAGGAAAGCACGGCCCGACTGCGCGGCTTTGCACTGATGCTGGCGCGCGATCCCGGCATCCGCCAGATCGCGGTGCAGGGCGCGGATACGCCCGGTGCAAATGAACGCCTGGCAGAAATGGCGCGCGCGCTGAAAGTGGACAGCATGTTCGTCCTGGATGCCGCCGGCATCACACTTGCCACAGCCGCCGATGCACCGCTGTACGTTGGCCGCAGTTTCGCCGACCGCGATTACTTCACCCAGGCGCGCGCCGGCCAGGTGGGGCAGCAATATGGCGTGAGCCGGGACGGCAAGGTGGGCGGACTGTATTACGCCCATGCCATCCGCGATGGCGAAAAATTCCTCGGCGTCGCCGTGGTCAAGCTGAATGCTACCGCGCTGACTGCGATGGCCGGCCAGTCGCGAGCCTGGATAGCCGATGCGAATGGCGTCATTATCTACGCAAGCGATGCCGCCCTTCGCCACCAGGCATTGCCCGATGCGCGCGTGCACACGCTGGAACGGGCGCAGCGCCGCCAGCGTTATGCGCGCGAAAGCTTCGAAAGCCTGTCGCTGCAAGCGTGGGATGATGCCGACATGCCAGCCGTGGCGCGCGTTGCCGGCGCCAAGGTGCCGAGCGTGCTCGCCAGCCGCTCGCTGGCCGACGGCATGCTGACGGTGACCGTGCCTCGCCCATTGCCCGCCCTGCTGCACCAAGGCGTGCGGCGCTTCTGGCTCTTCCTGCTGATCGAGTTCGCCGGCAGCATGCTGGTGGCCGCAGCCACTGCCACCGCGCTCTACCTGCGCGAGAAGCAAAAAGCAGACGCCGACCTGCGCGTTGCCGCCACCGCTTTCGAGTCACTGGAAGGCATGGCCATCACCGATGCCGACCATGTGATCTTGCGCGTCAACCGCGCCTACACGGACATCACCGGTTTTTCCGAACGCGATGCGCTGGACCATGAACTGACAGTGTGCGACGAACCCGCCCTGCAGGAGCGCATCTGGGACGGCGTGGCGGCCCACGGCGCATGGCAGGGGGAAGTCTGGCAGCAACGCAAGAACGGCGGGCGCTTCCCGTGCTGGCTGGTGGTGACGGCAGTGCGCGATGCTGCCGGCAGCATCACCCACCATGTCTGCGCCCTGACCGACATCACCGAACGCAAGGCCTCGGAGCAGGAGATCCGCAACCTGGCGCTGTTCGACTTCCTGACCCAGCTGCCTAACCGGCGCTGCCTGATGGACCGCCTGCAGCATGCGCTGGCGGCAAGCGCGCGTACCGGCCAATGCGGCGCCCTGCTGTTTATCGACCTGGACAACTTCAAGGATCTGAACGACACACTGGGCCACAATATCGGCGACGAGCTGCTGCAACAGGCTGCGCGCCGCTTCGTCGGCTGCGTGCGCGAAAGCGACACGGTGGCGCGGCTTGGCGGCGACGAATTCGTGATCATGCTGGAGAACCTGGCCGACGATTCCGAACTGGCAGCCGAACAGGCGCGCGCCATCGGCAGCAAACTTCTGGCGCGGCAAAACGAACCTTACGTCATGGGGCCGCACGAGCATAGCTGCACATCCAGCGTCGGCATCACGGTATTCCGCGGCGAACAGGAAAGCGTGGAGGACTTGCTCAAACAGACCGACCTGGCGATGTACCAGGCGAAAGCAGCTGGCCGCAACACCATGTGCTTCTTCGACCCCGCCATGCAGACTGTTGTCAGCGCGCGGGCCGCATTGGACTCCGACCTGCGCCAGGGCCTGTCACTGCAGCAGTTCATGCTGCACTATCAGCCGCAAGTCGATGCCGAGGGACGCATCACCGGCGCCGAAGCGCTGCTGCGCTGGCAGCATCCCTCGCGGGGCCTGGTACCGCCCATGCAATTCATCCCTGCTGCCGAATCCTCCGGCCTGATCCTGCCGCTTGGCGCCTGGGTGCTGGAGCAGGCTTGCGCCCAATTGGTGGCATGGTCCCATGACCCGGTCACGGCGGAGCTGGAACTGGCCGTGAATGTCAGCCCGCGCCAGTTCCACCAGCCCGACTTCGTGGAGCAAGTGATGGGAGCGCTGGTGCGCAGCGGCGCAGCACCCCGCCTGCTTAAACTGGAGTTGACGGAAGGCTTGCTGCTGGATGATGTGGAAGCGTCGATTGCCAAAATGGCGCTGCTGGCGGCGGCCGGCATCGGCATATCGCTGGACGATTTCGGCACCGGCTATTCCTCGCTGGCCTACCTCAAGCGCCTGCCGCTTAGCCAGTTGAAGATAGACCGCTCCTTTGTGCGCGACATCCTGCACAACACCGACGATGCCGCCATCACCAAAACCATCCTGACGCTGGCCAGCAGCATGGGGCTGTCGGCTATTGCGGAAGGCGTGGAGTCCGTGGAGCAGCAAGACTACCTTGCGCGCCAAGGCTGCCTCGCCTTCCAGGGTTATCTGTTTGGGCCGCCGCTGCCGGTAGCCAAGTTCGAGGAGCTGCTGCAGCCAGAGCAGCTGGAACGCGCCTAAGCTTTTGAAAGTCGGGGTCAGGTCGAGCAAACAGACACGGGCTCAACAGCATCGCTGTTGAGCCCGTGTCTGTTTGCTCGACCTGACCCCGACTTTTATTACATAAGCGGCTTGGCGCTGCCGTTGGTGATGGCGTCTTCGATCAGGGCGCGGGCCGCTTTGTCGGCTTCGCGGGAGAGGCGACCTTGTTCGCGGCCTAACTCGCCCATCTTGCGGCCCATTTCGTGCAGGGGCTTGGAGGCTTCGGCAATGCGGGCGTGGATCGCTGCCATCGGTGCTTGGCGTGCTGCCAGCGCGGCGTGGCGGGCGCCGATTTCGGCGCCGTTGCGGGCCATTTCTTCAGTCAGCGGTTGCATTTGCTTGCGCAGGTCGTCCATGTCACGTTCAAGCTGGGCGCGGGTCTTGTCGTCGGCCATTTCCATCTTGCGGCTGGCTTTTTCCATGGCGCGGCCGACGCGTTCTTGCTGGCGTGCGGACTTTTGCATCTTGCGTTCGATCTCGCGTTCCATCTCGCGCTGGGCGGCTTGTTGCTCTTTGCTGCCCATGGCAGCTTCGACTTCCTTCTCGATTTGCTCGCCCATGGCTTCAACTTGCTTGCCTTGGATTTCCATCAGCTTGCCCTGTTCTTCCATCTTTTTGCCTTGCTCTTCGGCTGGCTGCCAGGCGGCTTTGACTTTGGCCAGTATGGCTGGGTCCTGGATCAGGTAGGCCTTGCCGTCTTTGCGAACGTAGATATAGTCGCCCTTGGTTTCCTGTTTCAGGCGCTGGGCGGCGGACAGGTCGCCATTGCGGCCGTGGACGTTCATCACCTGCTGCCCGTCGCGCACGATGGCGTAGGCGGTGCGGTTGCCGTCTTCGAAGTTGTAGTTGTTGCTGCCATGGTAGTCCTTCAGCTCTTTCGGAGGCTTAGGTGCCTTTGGCGGCTTCGGTGGCTTAGGCGGGGGCGGCAGGTCGGCCGGCATTGCCGGTACGGCCGGCGGCGCTGCATCCGGCGCTGGAGGCGCAGGCGGAGCTGGTGGGGCTGGGAGGGCCGCTGGTGCTGGCGGCGCTGGCGGTGCTGGCTCTACTTCGTGCTGCTGATCGCTGACGTGCATCGGCTCGGCGGCTGGCGCTTCGGCTGCAGCTGGGGCTTCGGGGGCGGCTGCGGCTTCTGGCGCGGCAACAGCTATTGCGGCCGGTGCGGCAGCGGCGGCAGGCAATGCGCTGGCGCTCGGCATGGCGTGGGCATACAGCGCGGCGCAGGCCGCAAAAATTCCTAACAAGGGGGTCGCCATCTTCCAGCTCAGTGGTTGTGCAGCGGGACGGATCAGGCGTTTGATTCGGGACATGAGGTCTCCTCCATGTGCCGCGGGGGCAGCAAAGTGAGTGGTGGTGAACTGGAATTTATCCAGCTCGGAAAGTGCAAGTGCCAGGCGCCGCGGTTCGCCGAGCGTGCTTGCGGCTAAGTCGTCTGCAATCTGTTCGCGTTCGCGGCGGATGCATTGCGACAGCATCCACACGCTTGGGTGGTAGAACAAGAAAATCTCGATGCCGCTTTGAACCAGGTTGACCAGGTAGTCGTGGCGGCGTATGTGGGCCAGCTCGTGGGCGAGCAGCGCTTCCAGCAAATCAGGCGGCAGGCCGCTCACCAGGCAGGCTGGCAGCAGCACGATGGGGCGCAGGATGCCGGCAGTGATCGGGCCTTCCAGCGCATCATCGGATACGCCCAGGCGCACCGGGCGCTTGATGCCCATGCGCTGCGCCAGTTCGGTGGCGCGCACTTGCCAGGTGGCGTCGGCGTGGTAGTGGTTCGGGAGGGTGCGTTGGCGTACCCATTGCAGGCCGAGCGAGAGGCGCAGCGTCATCAGGGCGGCGCCGGCGGCCCACAGCATTACCAGCCACGGCATCTGGCGGCGCAGCAGGTATTCCCAGGAGGTCATGGCGTCGACGTCGACCAGCACGGTGTCGGCGGTCTGTCCATCGATTGCGCCGGGGATGGCGGCGATGACGGTGGTTTCAAGGGGCGTTGGCTGGACGTAGCCGGTGTCGGCGGCGTCGGCCAGGCGCCAGGCGAAGTTGGCTAGCGGAAGGGCTGCGCACAGCATAAGCGCGGCGCATGCGACCAGGTAGCGGGTTTGCGGACGGGCGTTGCGGAGCGCGTGCAGGGCCAGGGCTGCCGCACAGCCGATCAGCAAGCCTTGCCACAGGAAGTGCAGCAGGGACCAGCCGAGGGCGGGGATGATGGCGTTTAGCAGGTGGCTCATGGCGCGTGGCTCCGGGTTCTTTGGTGTCCTTGCTAACTAGATTAAATGATCTAGAACTTTGTGTCTAGAAGTTTTTGTCTAGATGCGGATGCGAGGGCTCAGGAGGGAATGTAGCGGAGCGGCGTCGGGGGGAGGTAGGATTTGCGACAGACGGCTCGAATCGTCGACTAAACCGCTGAAAAGCGGGAAACCAGGGTACGACCCAAGGGTCGGACCCCGTCTGTTCACAGCTTAGTAGATGACGACGGAGCGGATGGATTCGCCGCGTTCCATCAGGTCGAAGCCTTCGTTGATGCGGTCGAGCGGCAGGGTGTGGGTGATCAGCTCATCGATTTTGAGCTTGCCTTCCATGTACCAGTCGACGATTTTCGGGACGTCGGTGCGGCCGCGGGCGCCGCCGAAGGCGGAGCCGAGCCAGTGGCGGCCTGTGACCAGCTGGAATGGGCGGGTGGAGATTTCCTGCCCTGCCGCTGCGACGCCGATCACGATCGATTTGCCCCAGCCTTTGTGGCAGCATTCGAGCGCCTGGCGCATCAGCTGGGTGTTGCCGACGCATTCGAAGCTGTAATCGGCGCCGCCGTCGGTCAGTTGCACGATGGCGTCCACCACGTTCTCCACATTGCGCGGGTTGATGAAGTGGGTCATGCCGAACTGGCGCGCCATGGCCTCACGCGCCGGGTTGATGTCGACGCCGATGATCTTGTCGGCGCCGACCATCTTGGCCGCCTGGATCACGTTCAGGCCAATGCCGCCCAGGCCGAACACCACAACGTTGGCGCCTGCTTCCACCTTGGCGGTGAACAGCACGGCCCCAACGCCGGTAGTGACGCCGCAGCCGATGTAGCAGACCTTGTCGAAAGGCGCATCGGAACGGATTTTCGCCAGCGCGATTTCCGGCACCACGATGTAGTTGGAGAAGGTGGAAGTGCCCATGTAGTGGAACAGCGGTTTGCCGTCCAGCGAGAAGCGGCTGGAGCCGTCTGGCATCAGGCCCTTGCCCTGCGTGGAGCGGATGGCCTGGCACAGGTTGGTCTTGCGCGACAGGCAGAATTTGCACTGGCGGCATTCCGGCGTGTAGAGCGGAATGACGTGGTCGTCTTTTTTAAGCGAAGTGACGCCGGGGCCGACGTCGACCACCACGCCGGCGCCTTCGTGGCCGAGGATGGCCGGGAAGATGCCTTCCGGGTCGGCGCCGGACAGGGTGTAGTGGTCGGTGTGGCAGATGCCGGTGGCCTTGATTTCCACCAGCACCTCGCCTGCGCGCGGGCCGTCCAGGTCCACTTCTTCAATCGTCAGCGGGGCGCCCGCCTTCCATGCTACTGCCGCTTTCGTCTTCATCGCCGTACTCCGAATGTGATAAAGACGACAGCATAGCTTAAGTCCTAACGGCGAGCATGGACTCCAACCCCAGCATGTGCGACACCGTGCGCCATAGCTGGCGTGGCGAAGTCCATGGTTTGGGCAGGAAGGCGTGCGCCTGGTGATGCAGCATCGGCTGGCTGGCCGAATACAGCAGCACCGGCGTGTACTGGTCATTCTGGCGCAGGTTACGGATCAGGGTGTGGCCGTCGCCGTCCGGCAGGTCGGGGTCGATCACGAGCAGCGCGAACTCGCCGCGCTGCAGCTGGCTTTGCGCTTCATGGTAGCTGGCGGCGTGCACCACGTGGATTTCCGGCGCCAGCAAAGTGGCCAGCACCACGGCGCTATCTTCATCGGGATCGACATGCAGCACCCGGGGCGCCGGATGCAAATCAAATGGCATATTCATGGAACGGTTCTCCGCACTACAGGGGGTGGTCGGCGGAGCTGGGCCGAAGGATCTTGCCGGGCCGCGAAGGAGGGGCGGCCGCTGGGGTATTGCAGTAGGCGAGGTGGGGCCCACCGAAATAGTCTACCGTAAGTAGATGGGCCGAGGAAAACTATTTTTTTAGTCGTGCATTGAAAGCCGCATGCAAACCATTCAAGGTTTCTTCCGCTGCAAGCAGCTGGTCGGCCACTTCGTTGATCTTGCGCCGGCTCGAGCGCGCGTGGTCGCGCAGCACTTCGAAGGCGGTGTTGCGGTCGGTCTGGAATTTGCACATCAAGAGACCGACGGCCAGGCTGGTTTCGCGACCGGCCGCCAGTGCGGCGTTGAGGTTGATCTCAGTGCGGCGCAGCTGACGGATTTCGTCGGCGCGCGCCAGGCCGGCTTCAAAGGCCGGCATCAGGTGCTGCTCGTCAACCGGCTTCACGACGAAGCCCACGGCGCCGTAGGCGGCGGCCTGCTTGCCGGCGTCGGCGTCGCCGCGGCCGGAGAGGAACATGAAAGGCACGCTGGTGTTGCGGTTGAGCTGCTTGGCCAGTTCCAGGCCCGACATGCCGGGCATGTGGATGTCGAGCAGGGCCAGGTCCGGTTCGCGTTCGGCGATCAAGGCCAGGGCCTGGTCGGAGGAATGCGCCAGCATAGTGTCGTAACCGGCGCGGGCCAGCAGCTCGCCCAGGAACTCGGTCAGGATCTTGTCATCGTCGACGATCAGGATCAGGCGCTTTGGCGGAGTCTGGGCGTTCATTTGGCGGCAACCTTATGGTTATGCTAATGGGGAAATTATAGACTGAAATTCCCGCACTGCCGCCCCTACATCATCGGCCAGGTAAACACTGGTAATTGCGGCCACCATATGCGCGCCTTCAGCCACCAGCGGCCGTGCATTTTCCGGTGTCATGCCGCCGATCACGCACAGCGGCACGCCGATCACTTCGCGCGCGTGGCGCAGGATCGAGGGCTGGGTGGTGACGGCATACTGCTTCACCTTCGAGGGGTAGAAGCCGCCAAACGCCACGTAGCTGGCGCCTGCCGCCTGCGCCGCCTGCGCGCGCGCCAATTCGCCGTAGCAGGAAGCACCAATCAGCTTGTTTGGCCCCAGCGTGGCGCGCACTTCGGCCAATGGCGCATCGGTGCCGCCCAGGTGCACGCCGTCCGCGCCCAGTTCGCGGCACAGCGCCACGTGGTCGTTGATCAGGAAAGGCACACTGTACTTGTGGCACAACTCGCGCAGCGCCCCGCCCTGCTCGCGCCGCAGCGCCGGGCTGGCGTCCTTGTGGCGGTACTGCAGCAGCGCCACGCCGGCGGCCAGCGCCTGCTCGGTCACGGCCAGCAGTTTTTCGGTGTCATCCCAGTTCGGGGTGACCAGGTAAAGTCCTTGCATTACATATGCTCCTTAGCGTTGCGGTATGCGCTGGCCCGGCGCGATGGCGTACGAGGCGGCCAGTGCGCGCTGGGTGTAGCCCTGGGCCTTGGTCAGCGCCTGCGCCATATTGTTGCCCATCGCGAGCAGGGCCGCGATGGCGGCAGCCAGGGTGCAGCCGCTGCCATGGAAGCTGCCGGGCAGGCGCGGCCAGCTCCAGTTCTGCTGGCGGTCCGGCCCCAGCCAGCGGTTGATCACCACGTCGCTGTCTTCGTCATGGCCGCCGGTTACCAGCACGTGGCCGCAGCCCAGTGCACGCAAGGTTCGTGCGTGCGTGAGCGCGTCGCCGTGCGGCGTGCCATGCCATGCGGCGTGGCCGCCGCCTGAAGCGCCGGGCGGCAATGCAGCGTGGCGGGCCATGCCGGCGGCCAGCGCGGCCGCTTCCGGGCCATTGGGCGTGACCAGGGTCGCGAGCGGCAGCAAAGGCGACAGCGACTTGATCGCATCGTCACGGCCAAGCGCGTCACCATGGCCGCTGCGCAGCACAGGGTCCAGCACGACGGGCGGTTCGCTATACAGTTTTGCGGCCCAGCCGGGCGCCGCTTGCGCCGCCTGGCGATGGGTGGCGCGCAGTTCGACGATCAGTTGCGCGATGGCGTGAGCGTTTTCGGCGCTGCCGGGGATGCCGATCTTGACGGCCGCCACCGGCACCTGCGCCATCAGGGTGCGGGCCTGCTGCTGCACCACTTCCGATGCAAGCGGCATGACGGCGTGGACGTGGTTATTGTCCTGCACCGTGATAGCGGTCAGCACCGGCAAGGCGTGCGCGCCCATGGCGGTGATAGCCTGGATATCGGCCGCCATGCCGGCGCCGCCCGAGGGGTCGGCGCCGGAGAACACCAGCACGCAGGGCCGGTCGCTCATGCGAACCTCCCCGCCATCGGCGACGATGGCGAGGCGGCGAAGCGACGCGGGATGCGGCCGGCCAGGAAGGCTTCACGGCCCGCCTGCACGCCCAGCTTCATGGCGCGCGCCATGCGTACCGGGTCGTTGGCGCCGGCGATGGCGGTGTTCATCAGCACGCCGTCGCAGCCCAGTTCCATCGCGATGGCGGCGTCGGAGGCGGTACCGACGCCGGCATCGACCAGCACCGGCACCTTCGACTGTTCGATGATCAGGGACAGGTTCCACGGGTTGAGAATGCCCATGCCCGAACCGATCAGGGAGGCCAGCGGCATCACGGCGCAGCAGCCGATATCTTCCAGCATGCGGGCCTGGATCGGGTCGTCGCTGCAGTAGACCATGACGTCGAAGCCGTCCTTCACCAGCTCGCGCGCGGCGGCCAGGGTTTCCGGCATATTGGGGAACAGGGTCTTCTCGTCGCCCAACACTTCCAGCTTGACCAGCTTGCGACCGTTCAGGAGTTCGCGCGCCATCTGCAGCGTGTAGACGGCGTCTTTCGCCGTGTAGCAGCCGGCCGTATTGGGCAGGATGGTGAATTCATGCGGCGGCACGTAGTCCAGCAGGCTGGGCGCCTTCGGGTCCTGGCCGATGTTGACGCGGCGGATCGCCACCGTGATGATTTCCGCGCCGGCGGCCAGCGTGGCTTCGCGGGTTTGCGGCAGGTCCTGGTACTTGCCGCTGCCGACCAGCAGGCGCGAATTGTATTCCTTGCCGGCGATGGTCAATGGTTTGTCATGCATTTCAAGCTCCCCTTAGCCCCCGCCGATGGCGCGGACGATATCTACTTTGTCGTTTTGGTTCAGCGCGACCTGCGGCCAGCGCTGGCGCGGCACCACCTGGCGGTTGACCGCCAGGGCCAGCGCCTGGCCAGTCAGTTCGAGCGCATCGATCAACTGGTCCAGCGTCTGCTGCGGCGGCACCGCACGGGCGGCGCCGTTCAATTCGATTTCGATCATGCTTGCTCGCGGTAGATGCTGGCCCCGCCCTTGACGAACTCGATGGATTTTTCCTGCATGCCCTTGGCGGCGAACTCGCGCACCTCCTGCGTGATCTTCATCGAGCAGAAATGCGGGCCGCACATGGAGCAGAAGTGCGCCACCTTGGCCGAATCCTTCGGCAGGGTCTCGTCGTGGAATTCGCGTGCGCGGTCCGGGTCCAGGCCCAGGTTGAACTGGTCTTCCCAACGGAATTCGAAGCGCGCCAGCGACAAGGCGTTGTCGCGGATCTGGGCGCCAGGATGGCCTTTTGCCAGGTCGGCGGCGTGGGCGGCGATCTTGTATGTGATGATGCCTTCCTTGACGTCGTCCTTATTCGGCAGGCCCAGGTGCTCCTTCGGCGTCACGTAGCACAGCATGGCGCAGCCGTACCAGCCGATCTGCGCGGCGCCGATGCCGGAGGTGATGTGGTCGTAGCCCGGCGCGATATCGGTGGTCAATGGGCCCAGGGTATAGAACGGGGCTTCGCTGCACTGTTCCAGTTGCAGGTCCATGTTTTCTTTAATGAGCTGCATCGGCACGTGGCCCGGGCCTTCGATCATCACCTGCACATCGTGCTTCCAGGCGATCTGGGTCAATTCGCCCAGGGTTTTCAGCTCGCCCAGTTGCGCGTCATCGTTGGCATCCCATACCGAGCCTGGACGCAGGCCGTCGCCCAGCGAGAAGCTGACGTCGTAGGCCTTCATGATTTCGCAGATCTCTTCGAAGTGCGTGTACAGGAAGTTTTCCTTGTGATGGGCCAGGCACCACTTGGCCATGATCGAGCCGCCGCGCGAGACGATGCCGGTCATGCGGTTGGCGGTCATCGGCACGTAGCGCAGCAGCACGCCGGCGTGGATGGTGAAGTAGTCGACGCCCTGCTCCGCCTGTTCGATCAGGGTGTCGCGGAAAATTTCCCAGGTCAGGTCTTCGGCCTTGCCGTTGACCTTTTCCAGCGCCTGGTAAATCGGCACGGTGCCGATAGGCACAGGCGAATTACGCACGATCCATTCGCGGGTTTCGTGGATATGCTTGCCGGTGGAGAGGTCCATCACGGTGTCGCCGCCCCAGCGGATGGCCCAGGTCATTTTCTCCACTTCTTCGCCGATGGAGGAAGTGACGGCGGAGTTGCCGATGTTGGCGTTGATCTTGACCAGGAAATTGCGGCCGATGATCATCGGCTCCAGCTCCGGGTGGTTGATGTTTGCCGGGATGATGGCGCGGCCGCGGGCAATTTCCTCGCGCACGAATTCCGGCGTGATTTCTTCAGGAATGGCAGCGCCAAAGGACTCGCCGCGGTGCTGGCGGCCCAGCAGGTCGGCCATGCGGTTGCCCTTCTCGCCCTGGGCGCGCAGGCCGGCCAGGTATTCCTTGCGGCGCAGGTTTTCGCGGATCGCCACGTATTCCATTTCCGGAGTAACGATGCCCTGACGCGCGTAGTGCATCTGGGTCACGTTGCGGCCGGCTTGCGCGCGGCGCGGCTGGCGGTGCAGTTCGAAGCGCAGGGCGTCGAGCTTTTCGTCGGCCAGGCGCTGGCGGCCGTAGTCGGAAGTCGGGCCTTCGAGCAGTTCGGTGTCATTGCGCTCGGCGATCCAGGCTGCACGCGGGGTGTTCAGGCCTTTGCGGATGTCGATCGTGGCGTCCGGGTCGCTGTATAGGCCGGAACAGTCGTAGACGGTGACCGGCGCATTGTCGCCGGACAGGCTGATTTCGCGCATCGGCACGCGCATGTCAGGGCGGCTGCCGGTGACGTAAATCTTGCGGGAATTCGGCAGCGGGGTGACAGCTGCGGAGTCGACTTCCGCCTGGGCGGCGAGGAAGGTTGGATTGGCGTTCATTTTGGCTCCTTGTGTTGGCGCAGGAGCCAGCAAAGGAGGTTAGGTTGCACCTGGCGGTGGCGCGCGTTCGCGCGGCAGCAGGCGTATCCTGAAGCTTCCCTTCGCTGGCATTATCCAGATCAGGTTCGGAGGGTATTTCTCACCCGCGTAGCTTGCGCCGCACAGGACCCCTAGCGTTTGCCACCTTTCGGTAGCGAGCGGATTATATCTATAATCGTTGCGCATTGAAAGGAGACCGAATGCTATATGTAGTATTCCTGGCGGCGATGACCGCGCTGGAGACACGTGCACCGACGCTGGCCGAGCAGCGCTCGTTCGAACAATTCATGCAGCGAAGCGCGCCCGGCGCGCCGCTGCCGGCCCTGCACGCGCAGCGCGCACGCGGGGCGAAGCAATGGGAAGTCAGCGCAAGCGCCGACGCACCGCCGGTGCGCCTGGTGCTGCCGCTTTGCCGCGTGACGCGTACGCACTACGCGCTCCAGGCGGACGACAGCTGGCGCGCCGACAGCAGCCAGCATGTGTGGATCCACCACACCACCGATTGCGGCACGCCACCAGCAAGAATGGTCGAACTGCGCGCGCCGCTGGCTGAAATCGATATGCTGCGTTTGATCCAGGCCCAAGGCGAAATGCTGCAGCGAGCGCGCCTGCTCATGGCCGGCAATACGAGCTGCGCGCCGATCCGTTCGCGCAACTTCCAACTGCGGACTTTGGGTCGGAGCGCGGACGGCATGTATGTGCTTGGCTATGAAAGCGATATCGGCAGCACGGCCAATATCACGGTGCGCCAGACGAGGGGGGGCGAATTGACTGCGTGGAATGTAGCCTGCGGTAAATAAGGGCTTCCCCGAGCTTGAAGAGGCTTTGGAGTGGCTATTTATCTGAAAGGTGTAACAATCCGTAACTACGTGCGAAATCGCACATAGCAGTTTTCCTCTCGGAATCCATAATGGAAGAGCACTAATAACTTCGAGAGGCACTGCCATGAACCCGAAAGTCTCCCTCCTACCCCTCTTCCTGTCCTCCCTCCTGCTCGCGGCGTGCGGTGGAGGAGGTGGCGGTTACAGCGGCGGCGGCCAGCCTACCCAGACCATGGGTACGCTGGCCGTTTCCATGACGGACGCGCCATCCTGTGGCTTTGATGCAGTGAACGTGACCGTCAACAAGGTGCGCGTGAACACCAGCGCTACCGCCAGTGACACGGAAGGCGGCTGGACCGACATCACGCTGTCGCCGGCCAAGAAAATTAACCTGCTGAACCTGACCAACGGCACCTTGGAAGCCCTGGGCCAGACCTCGCTGGCGGCCGGCCGTTACAACCAGGTGCGCCTGGTGCTCGATGCGAACAGCGGCAACGCCACCAATAACTCTGTAGTCTTGAGCGGCACGACCACTGAGATCTCGCTCGATACGCCTAGCGCGGTGCAAAGCGGCATCAAGATGAACGCCGACTTCACGGTGGAAGCGGGCCAGCGTTATGACCTGGTGATGGACTTCGACGCCTGCAAATCCATCGTCACCAAGGGCAACGGCAAGTACGCGCTGAAACCGGTAGTTAAGGTGATTCCGACCGCGCTGAATGGCATCAGCGGCTTCGTCAGCGTACCGCTACTGTCGGACGGCATCGTGGTCAGCGCCCAGCAGAATGGCGTAGTAGTCGCATCGACTGTGCCAGGCAGCACCGGTGAATTCGACCTGACCCGCCTGCCCCTCGGTAACTACGACGTCGTGATCACGTCCAACACCCACGCGGCGTATGTGGTGGGTGGCGTACCGGTCACCTCGCTCACCGGCATGGTCCCAATCAGCACCACGGGCGCACCGTTCACGTTGGCAAGCGCCAGCCTGATGGGCTCGATCAGCGGCACCGCCACGCTGACCCCGGCCAGCGCTACCGAATCTGCGCTGGTTTCCGCCAAGCAAGCCATTTCCGGTGGACCAACTGTGACGCTGCGCTATACCAATGCCGACATGACGACCGGCGCCTACAGCATCACCAAGCTGCCGCTGGCTGCGCCCCAGTACGCCGCCTATAGCGCCACCCTGCCGCTGTCCTTCGCCCCGGCCCTGACGACGCCGACCACCGGCATGTACAAGGTCGACGCCTCCGCGACCGGCTACACCACCCTGGCGATTCCAACGGTGGATATCACCGTCGCCAACGCAACCAACGTCAACTTCGCCCTGGTGCCTTAAGTACCCCCCCTCCCGTCGCCGTCCCTCTCGGGCGGCGACGTACGTTCAGCCTTGCGTTTCGCAGTTCGGAACGCATGCGCCATCGCCGCGTGGCGCAGCCGAATCGCCGGTGTCCAGTCGCTGTCGCCAGGGAGTTGAACATCAACAACCTTCCAGGCGTTGCCCACATTGCCCAGACTGGCCAAGACAAACTGGTTCGGCGAGAGCGGTTGCGACTCATAGAGCAGTTCGCCACAAACCACCTCAGCGTAATGCGGGCCATGACGACTGCAAATGCGCAGCCGCGTCCCATCTGGCAGGAACACTGTCTTCCAGAAATATCCTTTAGGATCCAGCGGCTTGCCGGCAGCGCGCTGGCGTTGCAGCCATTCACGAATGGCGATGTCTGCCAAGTCTGCGACGGCCAGGCCTGTCGCCTGCTCAGCGTGGTAGTCGAGCAGGGCGTGTAGGGTCGGGAGGCTTACCTCCAAGGTCACTCGGGTAGTCATACTGAAAACTCCTGAAATTTTCTCCCTTAGAGCGCTACCAAGGGCAAAAAGTTCAGTTTTTCAGTAGTTTCAGTAAAAATTTCAGTAGTTTTCAGTAGTAGGCAGCGACAGATGCGCACCGGACTCCCCAAGCGGGTATTCAGTGGCGGACTCGGCCAGATCGTGGGCATCTCCCTTATAATGAAGGTTTTCGCCAAATTTACAGCCCAAATCATGGAATTAGCCAAGTCTTTCGAGCCTGCCGACATTGAACAGTTCTGGCGCAGCGAGTGGGAAAAGCGCGGTTACTACGCAGCCTCCCTCGACCTGAGCAAGCCGTCCTTCAGCATCCAGCTGCCGCCGCCGAACGTGACCGGCACCCTGCATATGGGCCACGCCTTCAACCAGACCATCATGGATGGCCTGACCCGCTACCACCGTATGCTGGGCCACAACACCGCCTGGATTCCTGGCACCGACCACGCCGGCATCGCCACCCAGATCGTGGTGGAGCGCCAGCTCGATGCGCAGAAGGTATCCCGCCATGACCTGGGCCGCGAAAAATTCGTCGAAAAAGTATGGGAGTGGAAGGAAAAATCCGGCTCCACCATCACCGGCCAGATGCGCCGCATGGGCACCTCCCCTGACTGGAAGCGCGAATACTTCACCATGGACGCCGAGCGCTCCAAGGTGGTGAGCGAAGTCTTCGTGCGCCTGTTCGAACAAGGCCTGATCTACCGCGGCAAGCGCCTGGTCAACTGGGACCCGGTACTGGGCACCGCCGTCTCCGACCTGGAAGTGGTATCTGAAGAAGAAGACGGCTCGATGTGGCACATCAAGTACCCGCTGGCCGACGGCAGCGGACACCTGGTCGTTGCAACCACTCGCCCTGAAACCATGCTGGGCGACGTCGCCGTGGCCGTGGACCCAACCGACGAGCGCTACACCGCGCTGGTCGGCAAGATGCTCAAGCTGCCGCTGGTCGGCCGCGAAATCCCGGTCATCGCCGACGAATACGTCGACAAGGAATTCGGCACCGGCTGCGTGAAGATCACCCCAGCCCACGACTTCAACGACTACGCCGTTGGCCAGCGCCACAAGCTGGACATGCCGTCCATCCTGACTTTGGACGCCAAGATCAACGAAAACGGCCCGGCCGCCTACCAGGGCATGGACCGCTTCGCCGCCCGCAAGCAAATCGTGGCGGACCTGGATGCGCAAGGCTTCCTGGTCGAAGTCAAACCGCACAAACTGATGGTGCCGCGCGGCGACCGCACCGGCGTCGTGATCGAGCCTATGCTGACCGACCAATGGTTCGTCGCCATGAGCAAACCGGCACCTGAAGGCACCTTCAACCCGGGCAAATCCATCACCGAAGTAGCGCTGGAAAAAGTCTCCAGCGGCGAGATCAAGTTCGTCCCTGAAAACTGGAGCACCACATACAACCAGTGGCTGAACAACATCCAGGACTGGTGTATCTCCCGCCAGCTGTGGTGGGGCCACCAGATCCCGGCCTGGTACGACGAGCAAGGCAACATCTACGTCGCCCGCAGCGAAGAAGACGCGCAAGCGCAAGCCGCCGCCAAGGGCGTGACCGGCGCCCTGACCCGCGACAACGACGTGCTGGACACCTGGTTCTCGTCCGCCCTGGTACCGTTCTCCACCCTTGGCTGGCCGAGCGAAACGCCCGAACTGCAGGCCTTCCTGCCAAGCTCCGTGCTGGTCACCGGCTTCGACATCATCTTCTTCTGGGTCGCGCGCATGGTCATCATGACCAGCCACTTCACCAACAAGGTGCCGTTCGAAACCGTGTACGTGCACGGCCTGGTGCGCGACTCGCAAGGCCAGAAAATGTCCAAGTCCAAGGGCAACACCCTGGACCCGATCGACCTGATCGACGGCATCGACCTGGACGCCCTTGTCGCCAAGCGCACCACCGGCTTGATGAACCCGAAAGACGCGGCCAAGATCGAAAAAGCCACCCGCAAGGAGTTCCCGGACGGTATTCCAGCCTATGGCACTGACGCTGTGCGCTTCACCATGGCCTCCTACGCCTCGCTGGGCCGCAACATCAACTTCGACCTGGGCCGCTGCGAAGGCTACCGCAACTTCGGCAACAAGCTGTGGAACGCCACCCGCTTCGTGCTGATGAACACCGAAGGCCACGACTGCTCCGCCAACGAAGCCGACCTGTCGGCCGCCGACAAGTGGATCATCTCCGCCCTCAACCGCGCCGAGCAGGAAGTGCACAAAGGCTTTGCCGACTACCGCTTCGACAATATCGCCTCCACCATCTACCAATTCGTCTGGTACGAGTACTGCGACTGGTACCTGGAACTGGCGAAGGTGCAGGTACAGCATGGCACGCCGGGCCAGCAGCAAGCTACCCGCCACACCCTGCTGCGCGTGCTGGAAGTGATCCTGCGCATGGCGCACCCGATCATCCCGTTCGTCACCGAGCAGCTGTGGCAAACCGTGGCACCGCTGGCCGGCAAAGGCGGCGAAGGCATGTCGATCATGACCCAGCCCTACCCGCTGCCTAACGAAGCGGCCATCAGCGCCGAAGCCGAAGCCTGGATGGGCGAGCTGAAAGGCATGACCGACGCCGCCCGCAACCTGCGCGGCGAGATGAAGCTGTCGCCATCGGTGCGCGTGCCACTGATCGTGGAAGCCACCGGCGCCGACAAGGCCAAGATGGCCGCCTTCGCACCGTACATCCAGATGCTGGGCAAGCTGTCGGAAGTGCAGATCGTCGACACCCTGCCGGAATCCCCGGCCGCCGTCTCCGTGGTCGGCACGACGAAGCTGATGCTGAAAGTTGAAATCGACGTCAAAGCAGAGCGCGAGCGCCTGTCGAAAGAGATCGCCCGCCTGGAAGGCGAGATCGCCAAGGCCAACGGCAAGCTGTCCTCCGAATCCTTCGTCGCGCGCGCCCCGGCCGCCGTGGTGGCGCAGGAAAAAGAGCGCGTCGCCAACTTCGGCGCAACGCTTGCAAAAATGCAGGAACAACTGGCCAAGCTGCCAGCCGCCTAAGGCTAAAGTCCCCGCGCAATGCCCGGCTTCGGCCGGGCATTTTTGTTTCTAGAGCTTTCCCTCCAATAAAAATAGCATGATCGTGCGGTGTCGCGCCGAGTCATACGCTACACTGGTTTTCCCCAAAACCCATATAAAAGAGACACCCCCATGCGCCTAACCCGCACTGCGGCGCTGGCCGCAGCAGCCCTGCTGGCTGCCGCACCAGCATTTGCCCAAGACCCTTCCCCGATCGGCCTGTGGAAAAACATCGATGATGTCAGCGGCAAGCCGAAAGCCCTGATCCGCATCACCGAGGAAAACGGCGCCCTGCAGGGCAAGATCGAGAAGCTGTTCCGTGGCCCGGCCGAAGAACAGAATCCGGTATGCGACAAGTGCACCGACGCGCGCAAAGACAAGCCTATCGTCGGCATGGTGATCGTCTCGGGCCTGAAGAAGGATGGCAGCGAATACAACGGCGGCGAGATCCTCGACCCGAACAACGGCAAGGTCTACAAGAGCAAGCTGGAAGTGGCCGATGGCGGCAAGAAGCTGAAAGTGCGTGGCTATATCGGCGTTTCGTGGCTGGGCCGCTCGCAAACCTGGGAACGCCAGGAATAAACCGGCAAACCTGCCGGATGGCCGTCCCGTCTGACCCGCAGGGTCAGACACGCCAGAACTACGGCCTCGGGTTTCGGGGGAACCAACCACAAGCCCTGAGACCGTACAGGGTCAGACCCTTGGGTCTGACCCTGGTTTACCGGTTTTAGGCAGCAACAACGCCGCCAACGCCGGAATCATCACGATCGCGCCCACCATATTCCACAGGAACATAAACATCAGCAACAGGCCCATATCGGCTTGGAATTTGATGTCCGACCAGACCCAGGTCAGCACCCCCAGCGCCAGCGTCGCCCCGGTCAGCGCCACCGCAACGCCTGTCGTCTTCAGCGTTTCGAAATACGCCTCCTTCAACTCCAGCCCGCGATCCAGGAAGCACTGCAAGCGGTTGTAAATGTAGATACCGTAGTCCACGCCGATGCCGATGCCCAGCGCAATCACCGGCAAGGTCGCCACCTTCACGCCCAGCCCGAGCCGCGCCATGATCGCCTCGCACAGCGCCGAGGTGATATACAGCGGCACCATGATGCACACCGTCACACGCCAGGAACGGAACTCCCACCACACCAGCAGCGCCACGATGGCGTACACCAGCACCAGCATGGTGATCTCGGCCTGCTTGATCACGATATTGGTAGCCGCCTCGATGCCCGAATTGCCCGCTGCCAGGATGAACTCCGCCTGCGGCGTATTGTTCTCTTTCGCAAACGCCTGCGCCGCCTGCACCACACGCGTCAGCGTGTCGGCCTTGTGATCGGCCAGGAACACCAGCACCGGCAGCATCGAGCAATCGTTGCTGTACAACTCGGACGGAATCATGCGCTGCGCAGAATTGGAAACAAAGCGGTTGCGCGACAGCGCCTGCCATTTCAAACTGCCGCCGTTCACGTTGGAGATGATCCGCTTCTGCACCGTGAACAATGAAGTGGTCGACTCCACACCCGGCACGTTCTCCATCTCCCACTGGAAGCGGTCCACCACTTCCGCCGTCGGATAAGCACCGCACTCGCCGGCCGGCGTCTTCACCATCACCACGAACACGTCCGAACTGGTCGAATAGTGGCCGGTGATGAAGGCGTTGTCGCGGTTATAGCGCGAATCCGCCCGCAGCTCCGGCGCGCCCGGATCAAGATCGCCTATCTTCAGGTCGCGGTTCAAAGCAAAAGCCGTGGCAAATACGGCCAGCGCACCCAGCACCGCCAGCTTCGCGAACTTCGGCTCCGCAAAACGCGACAGCTTGCGCATAAAGCGGTGCGGACGCTGCGCCTTGCGCGCCTGGTTGCGCAGGCAGGCATCGGTCACGCCTACGTACGACATCAGGATCGGCAGCAGGAACATCTTGGTCAGCACGATGACCGCCACACCAACCGATGCGGATATCGCCAGCTCGCGGATCACGCCGATCTCGATCACCAGCAGGGTCGAAAAGCCCACCGCATCGCACAGCAGCGCAATCGTGCCGGGAATGAACAGCTGGCGGAAGGTCTGCTTGGCCGTTTCCATATTCGACTTGCCGGCCAGCCGTTCCGTCGCCATGGTGTTAATGTTCTGCACCGCGTGCGACACGCCGATGGCAAAAGTCAGAAACGGCACCAGGATCGAATACGGATCGAGCCCAAAGCCCAATAGCCGCACGATGCCCAGCTGCCAGATCACCGCCAGCGAGCAGCAGAATACCGTCACCAGGGTCGACTTCCAGCAGTGCGAATACCAGAGCAGCAATGCCACCGTCATGGCGAAGGTAATCGCGAAGAACATGCCGATCGCCTTGGCGCCGTGGATCAAGTCGCCCACCACCTTGGCAAAGCCGACGATGTGGATCTTCACGCCCTGCGCCTCGTACTTGGCGCGCACCAGTTTTTCCAGCCGCTCGGAGAACAAGCCGTAATCAAGCTTGGTGCCCTTGTCCGGATCGATCTCCAGCAGCGGCACCTGCACGATGGTGGACTTCTGGTCCGCCGCCACCAGGCTGCCGATGCGGCCCGAACGCGCCACGTTGGCGCGCACCTCGTCCAGCATGGCCGGCGAACCATCGAAGCCCTGCGGGATGATCTGGCCGCTGTTCATGCCCGTCTCGGTCACCTCCATCCAGTACACGTTTGGCGTCCACAGCGATTTCAGGTTGCCGCGGTCAACGCCGGGAATGTAGAACACTTCGTCCGTGACCGCCTTCAGCGTGTCGAGGTACTCTTTGGAATAGATGTCGCCCTTGGTCGCCTCCACCGCGATACGGATGTTGTTGCCCAGCGGGCGCAACTCGTTCTCGTACTTCAGGTAATTGGCAATGAAGGGGTGCGTGGCCGGCACCATCTTCTGGAAGCTGGCATCGGGCTTGAGCAGCGCCGCCTGCCAGGCAAACACCACGGACGCCGCCAGGAAGGCCAGCATGATGATGAAGCGGTGCTTGAACAGGCGCGGTTCCAGCCAGTGCTCGATGGAGTCGAAGCGCTGGTGGCTCTGCTCCATCGCCTCGCAGGATTTGTCGTTATCGTCGCGCATCATTACCGTCCCTCCCCTGCCGCAGCAGCGCGCACGCCGCCTACGCCGGACAACAGCACCGTGCCGTTCGCGGCCAGCATGCCCGCTGTTGACACTGCATCACCCTGGCGGATCACACGGAAGCTGGCGCCGTCGTCGTCGCTGCGCAGCAGCGCGCCGTCCTGCGCGGCCAGCACGATGCTCGCGCCCTGCATTACGCCGCCGACCAGGCTTTTTTTCGTCACCGCAGGCGTTTCGCGCCAGGTGGCGCCGCCGTCTTCGCTGCGGAATACGTGACCGCCAAAACCGTAAGCCAGCATGCTGCGGCCCGTGAAGATCACGCCGTACAGCTGGCCGCTGTAGCCGGTCGCGCTGCGCTGCCAACTTGCGCCGCCGTCGTTCGATCGATAAACGTAGCCGCCCTCGCCCGCGATGGCCAGCACATTGCCTGGGCCGCCCGCGATGGCGTTGTAATGCAGGCCTTCGGGGTTTGTCAGCCCCGCGCCCATGGAACTCCAGTTTGCCCCGCCATCCATCGTGCGGAAAGCCTGGCCGTATGCGCCCACCGCGTAGCCCGTTTTGGCATCGCGGAACCATACGCCCAGCAAGGGCCGCGACGGGCCGAACTTTGCCGCCGCTTCAATATCGCCCAGCGCATTCTCAGCGTCGCCCAGCGCTGCGTTGTCCGCGCCAGCCGCCTGCGCCTTCGCCACCGCCGCTTTGGCGTCCGCCAGCATCAGCGCGTTGGCCTTGTTGCCGTCAAAGCGCGTCGTCCACTGCGCCCCGCCGTCGCTTGTGGACAGGATCACCCCATCATGCCCAACCGCCCAGCCGTTGGCCGCATCGGCAAAGGCCACCCCGGTCAGCGTAACCGACACCGGCACCTTCGCCTGCCGCCACGCCGCGTCGCCATCGCGCACCAGGATGATGCCGCGCTCCCCCACCGCCACCGTGCGTGCGCCCGCTTGCGCCAGCGCCAGGACCAGGGCTTTCGGCGCCCGCGCCGAGATGCGCGCCGGCGTTTGCAGTGGCTCGCCTGCCGCTGCCGGCAGCGCCGCCACGGCGCCTGCGAAGGCTGCCGCCAGTATCAATGCTTTATTCATGCTTCAACCCGCAAAAAATGGGCGCAGCGAACCCTGAGAACGCGTGCGCCCGAAGAGACACCCCCAAACCCGCTACGCCTTTCCTTAGTTAGAGGAACGGCGCAGCGTATCTGGCGTGAAGTTCGACGGATCGAGCTTTACGCCAAATTTGATCTGCTTCTCCTGGTTCGAGATGCCGGACAGCAGGTAGCGGCGTGCCTGCAGGTCGTAGAACACTTCGTTAGCGAAGTAGTGGGTCTGAGCGTCGTAATACTGGATGCCGCCGATTTCGTGCACGCGCCACAGCTCGCCGCGGCCATCATAGGCATCGGTGTGTGCGACTTGCCAGCTGTCCTCGTCCACATAGAAGACGCGCTTGGCGTAGATATGGCGCTTGTCTTTCTTCAGCGTCGCCTCCACCACCCACACGCGGTGCAGCTCATAACGCACCATATCCTGGTTGATGTGGCCCGCGCGAACGATGTCGGCATACTTCACGGCCTTGTTGGTCATCTTGTAGTTGTTATAGGAGATCAACATCTCCTTCTTGCCAACCAGCTTCCAGTCGTAGCGGTCCGGTGCGCCATTGAAGCCGTCGTAGTCGTCGGTCGTGCGTAAGCCGTCCGCACCTTGGCCCGGAGAGTCATACGCCACGTTCGGTGCGCGCAGCACGCGGCGCTGGCCCGGGTTGTAGGTCCACGCCATGCGTGATTCCTTAACCTGGTCCATCGGGTCCACCACCAGCAGCGCATCGCCCGCCACGGAGGACGGCCCCGTCAGGGTCGCCATGTAGTACACCAGGCGGTTCGGTTCAGGATTGGCCATGCCCTGCGCGAAGGCCACTTTCTCGGTGCGCGTCACCGGCGTGAACGCGCCATTGGTCTGCACTGGGAATTCAGCGGTGTAGCGCTCGATGGTGCCGCCACGGTAGCGCATCAGGTGGTTCCAGATCACTTCCACCCCGGTTTTCGGGATCGGGAACGGCACCGTGGTCTTGGCGGTGCCGGTCACGCCGTTGCCGCCGCCGGTCAGGTCGGCCTTCGAAGCTTCGGCCTTGATGTTGTCGTACACGGTCTGAGGGTAAGCCGCCGTGCGATAGGTCTTGTAGACGTTCATCTTGTAGCTCGGGTAGCGCTTGAGCATCTCCATCTGGCCCGGCGTCAGCACATCCTTGTACTTGTCCATATTGGCCGCGGTCACCGTATACAGGGGCGCCTCGTTCGGCAGCGGATCGGCGTAGCCGTTCTTGCCGTCGAAGCCGGCCGGCGCCTTGGTCAGGCCGCCCGTCCAGGCCGGGATGGTGCCGGCCTTGTTGCCGTCCTTTTCCGCGCCGACCGGCGTCAGGTCCTTGCCCAGGCGGTCCACTTCCGCTTGCGGCAGGCCGGCCACGGCGCTGCCCGCGATGCACGCCAGCGCTGCAGCCAGCAAGCTTTGCTTCATCATCTTCATCTGGTGGTCTCCTATGTCTCGATTAGAAGTTGGCGCCGATCACGAAGGACATATTGTCGCGGTCGTGGAACTGGTCGTATTTGGCGCTCTTGTTATAGCTGGTGTAGCTGATGTCAGCGTAGTAGCGGTTGTTGTAGTCCGCGCGCAGGCCGATAGAGCGGGTCTGGCGGTCTTCGACAAACAGGTTGTCCGCCGAATAGCCCTTCACGTCATGCGCGAAGTACAGGCGCGGCTTGAAGTTGACGCCGGCCACCACGTTCGGGAACAGCAGCTCGGCCGACAGGCGATAGCCCCAGGCGGTGCTGGTCGCATAGCCCTCGTTCTCGCAGTACGAAGCGTTAGGCTGGATGCCAGCCGGGCCGCAAGTGCCGCCCAACGCCGCCGTCGGGCCGAAGTTGTACATGAAGCCGCGCACATAACGGGTGCTGGTATTCGGGTCGCCGATGCCGCTCCACTTCTGGCCCGCCACTTCGCCCAGGAGCGTGAGCGAATCCGCGCCCAGCACTTGCGGGAACTGGCGGATGAAGGACATCTGGGCCTGGGTCTTGTCCTTGCGGTCATAGCCGTGGATCACAGTGCCGGTCGGCACGTTCGGATCGCGCGCCAGTGCAGCCAGCTTGGCTTGCGGGCCGATGCCCAGTGCCGTACCCACCAGGAGGTCGATAGCGTTAATCTGCACCGGAATATCCTTGGTGCGCGACAGCTCGCCGAACAGGGAGAAGCCGCCCACCTCGGTAGCCGCCGACAGGCCCAGCGTCTTCACATTCTCGCCGCTGTAGTCCCACACGATATTCCCCGGCGGCAGTACACCCAGCGTACCCAATGCCGGTGCCAGCGAAGGCACGGCTTTGACCAGCTGCGCCAAGCGCCCCGACCACACGGACGGCAAGGCCGAAGGCTGCTTGACCACAGACACGATAGGCGAGTGGCCATGGTAGCGCGCGAAGTAAAGGCCGAAGTCAGTCGAAATAGCGTCGGCAAAATAGTGCGTCGACACGCCGAACTGGCCCGAGTTCTTAGGCTTGATCTTGTTAGCGGTAGTCATGCGGAAGTTCAGCGGCATGGATCGCGACAGGCCTAGCGAGGCCAGCACAGGATCGAGCTGCGGCGGCAGGCCTGCCAGGAAAGGCTTGCCGTTGTACTGGCCCTGGTCGTCCATCTTGGTGCTGTCGCCAAACAGCACGGTGCCGTTATTGCAGTTCAGCGAATCCGCCGCCGACCAATAGGTGCCGCAGCCGTCCACCACGTTCTGGCGCCAGCCCAGGTTGTAGAATGCTTCCACCGATACGCCGTTACCCAGGCCCAGGTTGGCCATCAGGGCCGGCTGCGGCCGCAGGATTTCCTTCACCTGTGCACCCGGTCGGCGCGCGGCGCTGGTATCGAAGGCGCCCATGGCGTTAATGCCCGGCACGAACAGGCTTTCGCCCCAGTTGATCACCTGGTTGCCCAGTTTGACCGACAGCGGCTTGCCGCTCACATCCCAGTTGGCAAACACGTAGGCGTCGGCCAATGCCGCGCCATCAAAGGTGGACAACTGATCGAAGCCGTTGTCGCTCAACTGGGTGTTTGGCACATAGGCGTTGTTGAAACTGCCGTGCGCCATTTTGTGGTGTTTCAGCGTGTAGTCATACCAGGCAAAGCCGCGCGCGAAAATGCCGTAGGTCTCGCCTTTCAGCTCGAATTCGCCGGTCAGCTTGCCCACGGTAGAGTAGGCGTCGTGCTTGGCGAAGTTCAAATTGCCGTCGTCGGCGCCGGCGCCGGCCGTGCCGCCATTGGGGACGGAGATCAGGTTCTTGTCCGCATCCTTCATCCGGATGCTGGTGCCCACCGAAACATTGAGGGAAAAGCGTCCTTCCAGGCCATTGTCGGTGGTGAAGGTTTCTGCATGCGCCAGGGGGCTTGCCAGGGCAGCCGCCACGGCGAGGGCCATGGTGCGGTTGTACTTCCTCGTCATCCTAGTGTCTCCTATCGTTTTATATTTGACTGCTGTTTGACTGCTTTGGACTGCTTGGGGGATGCCACTACATATGCTGTTTGAGGAAACCGGCCAGCGCGTCGAACACACGCCCATACGGCGGGCGGAACAGGCCAAAGCCATTCAGGCGCGCCTGGCGGAAAATCGGTTTCTGCTTGGAGAAGGCCAGGAAGCCATGCTCGCCGTGATAAGCGCCGATGCCGCTCGCGCCCACACCGCCGAACGGCAGGTTCTCCTGCGCCGCATGCCACAGCGCGTCGTTGATCGTCACGCCGCCGGAAATCGTCGAGCGCAGCACCTTGGTGCAGTTGCGGCGCTCCCTGCCGAACCAGTACAGCGCCAGCGGGCGCTCGCGCTGGTTGATGAAGGCGATGGCTTCCTGCAGCGCGTCGTAGGCCACGACCGGCAGCAGCGGCCCGAAGATCTCCTCGCGCATCACCGCCATGTCCGGCGTCACGTTCAGCAGCAGCACGGGCGCCATGCGGCGCGCGCCGGCGGCATCAGCCTCCCCGCCCAAGCGCACCACGGTAGCGCCCTGTTCTTCCGCTTCGCGCACCAGTTGCTGTAGCCGTGCGAAGTGGCGCTCGCTGATAATGCTGGTGTATTGCTCGTTGCCGGCAAACTGCGGATACATTGCAGCCGCCGCCGCCGTGATTTCGCGGACGAAGTCCGTCACGCGGGCGCGCGGCACCAGCGCATAGTCCGGCGCCACGCAAGTCTGCCCCGCATTGAACAATTTACCGAAGGCCAGGCGCGGCGCCGCTTCCGCCAGGTCGCAACTTTCGTCAATGATGGCGGGCGATTTGCCGCCCAGCTCCAGCGTGACCGGCGTCAGGTTGCGCGCTGCGGCTACCGCGACCTGGCGGCCGACGGCGGTGGAACCCGTGAACACGAGATGGTCAAAAGGCAGCGACGCGAAGTCGCGGCTGACGTCCACGCCGCCCTCGATCACGGCCAGTTCTGACGGGCTGAAATAGCGCGCCGCCAGTTGCGCCAGCAGCTGCGAGAAAGCCGGCGTCAATTCGCTCGGCTTGATCATGACGCGGTTGCCAGCAGCCAGTGCCGCCGCCGCCGGCACCAGCGCCAGCTGGCAGGGGTAATTCCAAGGCACGATATTGCCGACCACGCCCAGCGGCTGCGGCATGAGCTGGCTGGAGCCGGGAAGCATGTGCAGTGGCGTCGCCACGCGGCGCGGCCGCATCCAGCGTCCCAGCTTGCGGCGCTGCTGGCGGATCGCCGACAGCACGATGAACAGTTCCGTCAACACCATCTCCTGCCGCGCGCGGCCGCCGAAATCGGCATTGATCGCCTCCAGGATGGCCGACTCATTGTCGGCCACCAGGGCTTGCAGGCGGTCCAGCCGTTCGCGCCGCACAGCGGCCGATGGCAGCATGTCGGCGTTGAAGGCAGCGCGCTGGATTTCCAGCGTGTCGGCGAGGTTCTGGGTACTGAAAGACAGTGGTGCGTTCATGGGTAAGCAATCAGGGTCATAGGCACGAACGGGCGCACGGCGACTTGCGCCGGCAATAGCCGGACGTCGATCGGCGCCGCGAGCAAACGCGCTCGGGTCATTTCAGGCTGCGGGTGCAGCCAGGAGGGGGAAAGTGGGGCCATGGCCGGGCGAGCCGGGCCCGGCGACAACATCGAATCGCTGAATTTTCATGCAGTGTCTCCAGTATGTGCCGCGTTTTATTAACGCTGTCGTTGAAATGAGTATGTGTTTGGCACTACTATTCGTCCAATGCATTGTTCTTATCCGTGCAATGCATATTGTGCATACAAGGGGATTTCCATGGATTTCAAGCGCTTGCGCTACGCCCTGGCCGTGGCCGACGAAGGCAATTTTGTGCGTGCGGCGGAGAGGGTCAACATCAGCCAGCCCGCCCTCTCGCGCGCAGTGCAGACACTGGAAGAAGAGCTGGGATTCCTGCTGTTCGACCGCGGTAACCGCAACGTGGTGGTGACAGTCGCCGGCGCCGCTTTCTTCAACCACGCGCGGCGCCTGCTGTTTGATGTACGCAACATGGAACACGACCTGGCGCTGTTGCGTGATGGCGACAGCGGCCATGTCACCTTCGGCATCGGCCCCCTGCATTCGGGCGCCCTGCTGCCGCGCGTGCTGCGCCAGGTGCGCGCCGACCAGCCGGGCATCAGCCTGTCCGTCGCGATCAACAACTCCACCTACCTGCTGGATCACCTGCGCGCCGAGGAAATGGAATTCTTCATGTCCGACGTGCGCCTGATCGAACCGGCGGAAGACTTGATCATTACCCACGAATGCCGCCAGTTCGGCGGCATCTACTGCCGCCGCGGACACCCGCTGTTGCAACGCAGCGACGTTACGCCAGCCGACCTTCTGCCCTATGGCATGGCGGCGCCAACCATGCCCGAAGTGCTGATGCAGCAGATGAACAAGCTATTCCGCCTCCCGCCCGGACGCGACCTGCCGATCATGCTCAGTTGCGACAGCGTACACACCCTGATCGACGTGGTGGCCGAAAGCGACCTGCTGCTGATCTCCAGCCACGCCGCGCTGGCCGAAGCCGCCGAAGCAGGCCGGCTGGCACAAGTCGCAGTGCCCTTGCCGCCGCTATGGGCCGACATCGCCACCATCCGCCTGCGCGGCCGCACCCTCTCCCCCGGCGCCCAACGCGTACTGCACGCCGCCCGCTCCATCCTGTCGCAGCTGGCCGGCACCGAAATGCCCCGCCACTAGAGCCCGTGTCAACCTGGGGGGCATGGCGGGGGCGCCGAGCCGGTTTGCTTGACACGAGCTCTACCGTTGCGCTCAGGCGGACGCCGCGGCGCTCAGCAGTTCAAGGTCCTTCACCTCGATCTGGCCGTAGCGCAGCGCGATCGCGCCGCTGCGCGCCAACGCCCGCAGCTCCGTGTTCAAAGTGGTGCGTCCCATGCCCAGCATCATTGCGATGTGATCCTGCGAAATGACGATAGTGCTGCGCGGGTTGCTGGCGTTGGTCAGGTCGCCCCGCGCCAGCATCAGCAGGCGACGCGCGACGCGAGCACGTGTGCCATGCAGCGCCATATCGGCCAGCAGGCCAAGGGCGGCGCGCAGGCGCTGCGCCTCAAGCCGCGCAATGGCATAAGCAAAATCAGGTTCCCGCATCAGCGCTTCGAAACGCTCGGCGCTCACCGCCAACAGTTCGGAGTCCTCCTGCGCTGTCGCCGTGGCGGCGCGCGGCAAATCCTCAAGCAGGGCCGTCTCGCCGAACCAGTTGCCCGCTTCCACCATGGTCAGGATAGCCTCGTTGCCATTCTCATGCATGACCGACAAGCGCAAGCAGCCCGAGGCCACGCCCCATATGCCGGTATGCACATTAGCGGTCGGCTCCCCCTGCAGGTAGAGTATTTCGCCCTGGGCCAGGCGCAGCGGGCGCGCCGCGTCCAGCAAGGCCCGCCCCAGCTCCGGGGCCAGCGTTGCAAACCAGGGATTATCGAAAAACTTTTGCATGGAAAGTCCTGAATTGCACGGAATTGAACATTCTTCCTAGGCCCCGGCGCTGCATGATGAATCGCAAAGGAGACCATATGGACAAGAACATGATGTACTTGCTGATCGCACTGGTGCTGGCGGGCTTCGGCGCCATGGAGTGGGCCAGCCGCCGCTACCGCGACACCGTGCATGCCAGCGCCAATGATACAACGCTGGAAATCCTGATGACACTAGGCCTGCTGGCGGTGACGCAGCCATTCATCCTCTTCTCCGCCGACCTGCTGGGCCAATGGCTGGCTCCCGGCATGCGCAACGCGTGGGCGAGCCTGCCCTGGTGGGCATGGGCCGCCCTGCTGCTGGTGGGCGATGACATGACCCAGTACTGGTGGCACCGCATCTCACATTCGCCGCTGCTGTGGCCCCTGCACCGCGCGCACCACAGCGCCTCCTACATGAGCGTCCGCATCACCTACCGCAACAACTTCTTTTACTACTTGATGATGCCGGGGATCTGGTTCGCCGGCGCCATGGTCTACCTGGGGTGCGGCTGGATGTATTTCGCCTACGTGGTCGTCAAGCAGGCCGTCATCATCGGCGCGCATTGCGCCTGGGCCTGGGACGAGCCGCTGTACAAGGTGCGCGCCCTGCGCCCGCTGATGTGGGTGGTAGAGCGCACCATTTCCACACCCGCCACGCACCGCGCCCACCACGCCATCACCAACGCCGACGGCATCGGTCATTACAAGGGCAATTTCGGCAACCTGCTGTTCTTCTGGGACGTGCTGTTCCGTACCGCACACATTACGCGCCGCTATCCAGCTGAAGTGGGCCTGCGCGACGACCAGCTGTTCGGCGACGAGCGCTGGGACAAGCAGATGTTCTACCCCTTGCTGCAATCGAAGCGCGAATACAGCGCGCTGAAATTCGGCGGAAAGATCTACAGCGATGAATAGCTTCATTATCACCGGCGGCTTTGGTGCACTGGGACGCGCCGTCGGCGAAGCCTTGCTGGAGGCGGGCGCGCAAGTCGCCCTGGTCGATCACGCCCCCGCCCAACCCGGCCTGCCCCTCGGCGCCCTGCTTTGTGGCAGCGTCGACCTGTGCGCCCCGGTGCCAACGCGGATTTGCATCGACGAAGTGGCACAGCGCTTCAGCGGTCTCGATGGCATCGTCAACGTAGCCGGCGGCTTTGCCTGGGAGACCGTGGAACAGGGCGATGTCGCCACCTGGGACCGCATGTACGCCATGAACGTACGCACCACCCTGCTAGCTTCCCAGGCAGCCCTGCCGCACTTGCTGCGCCAGGGACGCGGGCGCATCGTCAATGTCGGCGCCATGGCCGCCAGCCGTGCGCAGCTTGGCATGGGCGCTTATGCCGCAGCCAAATCCGGCGTGGCCCGCCTGACCGAAGCGATGGCCGACGAATTCATTGAAAGCGGCATCACCGTCAACGCCGTCCTGCCCAGCATCATCGACACGCCGGCCAACCGCAGCGCCATGCCGCAAGCAGATCCTTCGCGCTGGGTCGATCCTGCGGCGCTGGCGCGCGTAATCATGTTCCTGTTGTCGGATGCATCGGCCGCCGTCAGCGGCGCCCTGCTGCCCGTCACCGTCCCCACGGCGCAAAGGCACTAGCCGGCCGTCAGCGGGAAAGTAAATTCGAAGCGCACGCCCTGGCCCGGCGTGCTGCTCAGGCTCACGCTGCCTTGCAGCGCACCGCCAACAAGGTTGTTCACGATGAACATGCCCAGTCCCGAGCCGCCGGCGCCGATCTTGGTGGAGAAGAAGGGTTCGAAAATCCTGGCCTGCACTTCGGGTGCAATGCCCACGCCATCGTCGCAGTAGACCAGGCAGAGGTCGTCGCCCGCCACGCTGGCGGCGATCGATACCTTGCCGCAGCTGCGCCCTTCAAAGCCGTGCAGGATGGAGTTGACGATCAGGTTGTTGAGGATCTGCTCCAGGTGGCCGGGATAGGAATTCATCATCACGCCCGGCGGCACCTGCAAGTCCGCCGTTACATTCGCCTGCCGCATCATGCGCCCCAGCGTCACCAGGATATCGTGCAGGCAGGTGTGCAGGTCGAACTGGCGGCGGCGTTGGCTTGTCTGGTCCACCGCCACGTTCTTGAAGCTCTCGATCAGTTCGCGCGCCTTGTCGGCGCTGCGTATCAGCACTTCGCTCGCTTCGCTGCAATCGCCGGCCAACTGGATCAGGCAGGAACGTGTCAGCTTGCCTGCCAACGCATTGTCCGCCAGCTCAATCACGCGGTCGCGCAAGGTCGACGCCAGCAGCACGAGGTTGCCCACCGGCGTATTCAGTTCGTGCGCCACGCCGGCCACGATGCTGCCCAGCGCCACCATCTTTTCCTGTTCAACGATCTGCTGCAAGGCTTGCCGCAGCTCGCAGCTGCGCGCTTCCTCCGCCTCCCTGCGCTGCGTGATGTCGCGCACCAGCGCGGCAAAAGACGGCGGCTGCGACTGCGGCACCTGCCACTGCGACAGCTCGACGTCGAATTCGCGCCCCTCGCGGTGGCGCGCACGCGCGCAGCCGTTCTGCGAAGGGAGCAGCACCTTGCTGGCGGGCTGGCCCAACATTTCGTCGCGGCGCCAGCCGAACAAGCCTTCCGCCGCATGGTTCCAGTCCGTGACCACGCCGTGGCTATCGGTGCCGATGAAGGCCTCGCTGGCGCCGTCGATCACCATGCGCAAGCGCCGCTCCGAATCGTGCAGCGCCTGCGTGCGCTCCTGCACCTTGGCGTACAACTCGCACAGCACGGCCACCTTGTTGCGCAGCACGGCCGGT
Source organism: Pseudoduganella sp. GW821-FHT11H04 (assembly GCF_058807935.1). Lineage (NCBI taxonomy): Bacteria > Pseudomonadati > Pseudomonadota > Betaproteobacteria > Burkholderiales > Oxalobacteraceae > Pseudoduganella > Pseudoduganella sp. GW821-FHT11H04. Next base: position 100,947 of record NZ_JBXARE010000016.1, read on the forward strand.
TCGATCGGTTTGTTGAGGAAGTCCACCGCGCCCATTTCGTAGCCCTTGAACTGGCGCACCTTGTCATGCAGGCCGGCGGTGATGAAGATGATGGGCTGGTGTCGCGTGCGAGGGTTGGCGCGCAGCAGTTCGGCCGTTTCCAGGCCATCCATTTCAGGCATTTGCACGTCCAGCAGCACCACGGCAAAATCGTGCTTGAGCGACTGGCGCAGCGCCTCGTTGCCGGACATGGCTTTCACCAGCTGTAACGGCAGCGCCATATCTTCCAGCAGCGCCTCCAGCGCCGTCAGGTTTTCCTGGCGGTCGTCGACGAGCAGCACCGGAATCGGTCGGTCCATGCTTTCCCCTAGCGTCTAATCCAGACCCGCAACAGCGACAGCAGCTGCGCGGTATCGATCGGCTTGGCGAGGTAATCACTGGCTCCCGCCTCCAGGCAGTTCTGATGATCGCCCGGCATCGCCTTGGCGGTCATCGCAATGATGGGCAGGTCCTTGTAACGGGCGTCAGCGCGAATGCGGCGCATCGCCTGGTAACCGTCCATCTGCGGCATCATTATATCCATCAATACGGCGTCGATATGATCCTCGCTTGCCAGCTTCTCCAGCGCCTCCAGTCCGTTTTCCGCCTCCACCACCTGCACCCCGCGCTCGCCCAGCAAGCTGGCAAGCGAGAACAGGTTGCGCATATCGTCGTCCGCCACCAGCACTTTGCTGCCGGCCAGTGCAAAAGCTTCCTGCTGCACTCCCCCTACGCCCTGTTCCACGCTGTGCAGAAATAGCTGCACCTCGCTCAGCAGGCGTTCCGGGCTGCGCGTGCCTTTGATGATCACGCTGCGCGCGTAGCGGTTCAACATGCGCAGCTGCTCGCGCGTCAGGTCCTGGCCGGAGTGCACCACCACCGGCAAGTGGCGCAGGCCGGGGGCAACTTGCAGCGCTTCCAGTACTTCGTAGCCGGACATGTCCAGCAGGCCGAGGTCCAGCACCATGCAGTCGAAGTGGCCACGCGCAAGCATGTCCAGCGCCTCGCGGCCAGACTTGGTTCGCACCACTTCGACATCGCGGCCTGCCAGCAGGGCGGCCAGGCTGCTCGATTGCGATTCGTCGTCTTCCACCACCAGCACCCGCTTCAGAGCCCCCACCCAGGCTCGCTCGATGGTGCCGAAGACCTGCTCCAGTTGTTCGGGGCTGACCGGTTTCGTCACCAGCCCCAAAGCTCCCAGGTCTCGTGCTCGCTGGATCTCATCGAGGCAGGAAATGAAGTGCACCGGCAGGTGGCTGGTGCGCTGGTCGGCGCGCAGCTGGCGCATTACCTCCCATCCGTCCATGCGGGCCATCATCACGTCCAGCAGCACGGCGTGCGGAGCCTCCATGCGCGCCAGCTCCAGGCCTTTCTCGCCGTCTTCTGCGACCAGCGGCGTGTAGCCGCGTGCGCGCACAAAATCGGCCAGCAGCGTCGCGAAGAAAGGATCATCCTCGACGATCAGGATGCGGCGCGGGCCGTTCGTCGCCCCGGACGACGCCGCGCCGCCCGTAGCCGGGCCGTCCAAGCCCCCGGCCATAACCGCCCCTGGCTGCAACGGCAGCATCAGAGTAAAGGTGCTGCCTTCCCCCTCCTTGCTATGCAGGTGAAGCGCGCCACCCATGTTGCGCGCCAGCTGCAGCGAAATCGACAAGCCCAGCCCTGTGCCGCCGTAATGACGGCTGATGCTTCCATCCGCCTGCCGGAAAGCCTCAAAGATGGTCACCTGCTTGTCCGCCGGCACACCAATCCCCGTATCGCTTACAGCAAAGGACAACTGCTCGCCGGCGACCGACAAACGCATCACCACACTGCCCTGGTGCGTGAACTTGAGCGCATTGGACAGCAGGTTGCGTAGCACCTGCAAAACACGCTGCCCATCCATCAGCGCCGCCTGTGGCATGCCTGGCAAGCGCTCGATCTGGAAAGCCAGCCCCTTCTGCTGCGCCTGCGGCTGGAACTGCGCCAGCAGCTCCTCGCACATATCCGCCAGCTCTACAGGCTCGATATGCAATTCAACCTTGCCCGCCTCGATCTTCGCCAGGTCCAGGATGTCGTTGATCAGGTTCAGTAAATCGCGCCCCGCATTGTGGATGGTGCCCGCGTAATCGAGCTGGCGCTCATTCAGGTTGCCGGTCTTGTTCTCTTTCAGCAGCGCCGACAGGATCAGCATCGAATTCAGCGGCGTGCGCAGCTCGTGCGACATATTCGCCATGAACTCGCTCTTGTAGGCGCTGACGCGCGCAATCTCCTCACGCTGCCGCTCCAGCAGGTCCGCACGTTCCTCCAGCTCCGAATTGCTTTGCTGGAGTTCCTCCTGCTGCACCCGCAATTCCTCCGCCTGCTGCGCCGTTTCCGTCAGCAAGGCCCGCGTACGCTGGCGCGTGATGTTCACCTCCAGCCCGATCGCGATAGCCTCCGCACACAAGTCGACAAACGCCAGTTCATTGGCGCTGAATTCGCGGAACGTCGCCAACTCCATCACACCCACCATATTGCGACCATGCTGCAGCGGCAGCACCAGCACACAGGAAGGACGCGCATTGCCCAGGGCCGATCCGACCTCCAGGTATCCCGGCGGCACAGCATTTACCAGCACCCGCTTGCCATCGAGGATGGCCTGCCCCGCCAGGCCGTCGCCCGGCACCACCCGCGTAGGATGGCGATCGCCAACCAGGCTGAATCCGGCCAGCAGGCACATGCCTGTGCCCTGCCCTTCATCCACATACAGCGCCCCTACTCTCGCGTCCAAAAGGCCGGCCACGAAATCCAGTATTCGCTGGCCCAGCATGGTCAGCTCCTGCTCGCCGCGCATCACGGTATTGAGCTCATTCTGGCTTGACTTGAGCCAATCGCGCTCACGCTCGGACAGGTTGCTCGCGCGCAGGGCCGCCGTCATCCTGGCAAAGGACTCGTCGAAACTGCGCTGCGACTCGGCCAGCCCCGCCACCGACAGCAGCAAGTCTCCCGCCTCGTCATGCGCCACCCCGGCCAGCTCCAGCTGCGGCAATGGCGCCGGCGTGAAATCGTGCTCCAGGTTCCCGCCCGCCACCGCCTGCACAGCCTCCACATGAGCGGCACGGGATTGGGCCAGCGCCCGCGCCGCATCAAGCGCCCGATGCAACGGCCGCGCCACATTACGCTGGTAGAACACGCGGAGCGCCACCGCCACCAACACCAGTAGGGAACCCACCGCCATCAGCACCCAGCTCGCAATACGGGTCGCACTGGCCGCCTCGCGGATCGAGTCGACTTCCAGCACGCCGCGCACGTCGCCCAGCTTCCAGTCCGTCTTCGGACTTTGCGGATGGCTGTTATGACAGGAGACGCAAGCCTGGACGCTCATACGGTCGGCCAGCGCCACCCGCACCGTGGTGCGGCCATGCAGGGTTTCGGTGCGGGAGAATACGCCGTCCGGCGTTTGCTGCAGGTAGCTCCACGCGTCTTGCGCAAACTGGTCGCTGGGCCGGTCGCGCCGCTGGGGAAAGGGGAAGGGGCTGTAAAGCTTGACCGTGGTGCCGCTGCCCTGCATCAGGGCGCTCAGGTCGTGGATCATGGTGGCCGGCAGCGGGATCGCGTTTTCCTTGTTGCGATAATCCGGGTCCACCTGCATATCGGTCTGCGCCAGCACGCGCGCCGCCACGTTCTCGGTGTAGTACCTGCGCAGCAAAAGGAACTGGCGCACCGTGGCTTGGGCCGAGTCGACCGCATCCCGTTCCGCGTTATCGCTGATCAGGACAGGCAATAATGCTGAAATGACCAGACCGCACCCAGCCAGCAGCAAGCCGATCGGCAAGAACAGCTTCCAGAACAAGCTGCTGGAACGTGCGAGCACGGTCAGTCTCCGCAAGGATGGGTTGTCACCCTATTCTTGCGCGGAAAACTCTCTGAAGCAAGACTACTGACAGTTACTATTTACGCTTGGGACGCAGCTCGATTTCGAACAGCTTCGGCCAGCGCTTGCCGGTCACGAACAGGCGATGCGACTTGGCGTCGTAGGCGATGCCGTTCAGGACATTGTCCACGTCCTTGCCCACCTTGGCGGCGGCCGCCAGTCCACTCAGGTCAATCCAGCCCAGCACATGGCCGCTGAACGGGTCGATGCGGGCGATGCGGTCGGTCTGCCAGACATTGGCGTAAATCTGCCCGTCCACCCATTCCAGCTCATTGATCTGCATCAGCGGCTGGCCGTCGACGGTGACCTTGATGCGGCGCTGCTCACCGAAGGTCTTTGGGTCGATGACGCGGATTTCCGGCGTGCCGTCGCTCATGTACAGGCGCTCGCCGTCGCTGGTCAGGCCCCAGCCCTCCCCCATGTAGTTGAAGGTGCCCTTGATGGCAAAGCTGCCCTGGTCCATCACGTAACCGGCCTGGTTCATCCAGGTAATGCCGACAATGCTGTCGCCATGCGGCGCAATGCCTTCGCCGAATACTTTTTCCGGCAAATCGCGTTTCTGCAGCACTTTGCCGGTCGCCAGTTCCACCTTGCGTACCGAAGACGCGCCGTACTGGCCCGTGCTCTCCCACAGGAAGCCGTCCTTGAAGAACAGGCCCTGGGTAAAGGCTTGCGGATCGTGCGGGTAAGCCGCCTTGATCGAATATCCCTGCACCGGCACGGCTGCCGATGCGATTTGCGCGGCCAGCGCCGCCGCGCCCAGCGCTACAACCTTACGCATCCCACAGGTCTCCGCTGGCGTTGCTGCGCGGCGGGGTGACGCCGAAATGCTGGTACGCCAACGCCGTGGCGACGCGGCCACGCGGCGTGCGTTGCAGGAAGCCCTGCTGGATCAGGTAAGGTTCCAAAACATCCTCGATAGTATCCGCAGCCTCGCCGATGGCGGCCGCCAGGTTGCCGATGCCGACCGGGCCACCGCCGAATTTGTACAGCACCGCCTCCAGCAGCTTGCGGTCCATGACGTCAAAGCCCACGTGGTCGACGTCCAGCATGCGCAGCGCAGCGTCGGCCAGTTCACGCGTGATGTCGCCGTTGCCCTTCACCTCCGCATAGTCGCGCACACGGCGCAGCAGGCGGTTGGCGATACGCGGCGTGCCGCGTGCGCGGCGGGCGATTTCCACCGCGCCGGCGTCGTCGATCTTCGCCTTCAGCAGCGCGGCGCTGCGGGTGACGATCTTCGCCAGTTCATCGGTGGTGTAAAACTCAAGACGCGCTACGATGCCGAAACGGTCGCGCAGGGGGTTGGTCAACATGCCGGCGCGGGTGGTGGCGCCGACCAGGGTGAACGGCTGCAGGTCCAGTTTGACGCTGCGCGCCGCCGGACCCTCGCCGATCATGATGTCGATCTGGTAGTCCTCCAGCGCCGGGTACAGGATCTCCTCGACCACCGGCGATAGGCGGTGAATCTCGTCGATGAACAGGACGTCGTTCGCTTCCAGGTTGGTCAGGATCGCAGCCAGGTCGCCCGGACGCTCCAGCACCGGGCCGGAAGTCTGGCGCAGGTTGACGCCCATTTCACGAGCGATGATGTTGGCCAGCGTGGTCTTGCCCAGACCGGGCGGACCGAACAGCAAAGTATGGTCGAGCGCCTCGCTGCGCTTGCGGGCAGCCGCGATGAAGATTTCCAGCTGGTCGCGGATCTTGGACTGGCCGACGTATTCGTCCAGGTGCTTGGGGCGCAGCGCGCGCTCGATGGCTTCCTCGTTGGGCGAGGTTGGCGCAGCATCGATGATGCGCTGTTCCGTGAAATTGTCGGTTTGAATACTCATGCCAGGTCGTTCAGGATGTCTGGGCATGATTGTACCCGTTATCGCTGCGCGCCCCGCTCAGGAAGCAGCCCGATCTTTTGCAAATGACTATTTGACGTTGGATGCTGCGGCGCTGGCGGTGTCGTTGGCCTTTTTCTGCACGCTGCCGGCGACCTTCTCCGCCTTCTCAAAGCGGTCCTGCGCGTCCGGCTGCTTCTCATTTTTCAGGCCGGTCGCCGTACGCGCCGAACTGGCCGGCCGCATTTTGATCTTGGCCCCCGCCTTGGGCTGGTTCGGCTGCTCCTGCGTAGCGTTTTGCTTATCCTGCGCGAACGCAGCGCCAGCGACGCATGCGGCAATGGTCAACAGCATCAGTTTGTGCAAGTTCATGGCCGATCTCCTAAGTGAGGCTTCATTTCAGTTACGACGATGGCGTCAGGCGGGAACGGATATGCGCGATCGTCCAGCCGAGGGCCGCGCCAACCACCCCGCCGATCAGGGATTGCGGCAAAGCGGTCATACCTTCAGGTTTGCCATCGATCAGGTCCGACAAGTCGATCATGATATACATCGGCCCCATTCCCACACCCAGCGGCACTGTAAGCCACGCAGGCCATTGCCCACGCTGCTGCCAACCGATAACGCCACCGATCCAGCACGACACGGCGACCATGCCTAGCAGCGCACCCAAAATCGCATACGACGTTTTATTTTTCATGGTGCCGGCAACACGAGGCTTGAAGTTGGACAGGTGGGCACTTGACAGAGCCGAATGAGCAGAACACGCAGCAGTCTCCCTTATTTGGCCGCAGCATATTGCCACATGCCTTGCATTCGTAGAAGAACATGCAGGCGTCGTGCGGCATCTGCTCGCTCGCAGTCGCGCCGCAATGCGGACAAGTGATCTCGGAAATCAGGGTCGTCGTTTGCATTCCCTTCTCCAAAGGTGGGCAGTGGTCAGCCTTTTGACAGCGCTTTGAGCGCTTGCTTGATGCCGTCCGAAACCGAGGAACCAGCCGGCACGGTCTTCAGCGCCAGCAAGGCTTCCTTGTCGGAGTAGCCCAGTGCCAGCAGCGCGTTCAGGATGTCGGATTGCGAATCGTGGACCGGGTGTGCGCCGCCGCCGGCGCCGATGTCGGCGCCCAGCTTGCCCTTCAATTCCAGCAGCAGGCGTTCTGCCGTTTTCTTGCCGATGCCGGGGATCTTCACCAGGCGGCCGGCTTCCTGCAGTGTGACGGCTTGTGCCAGGTCGGCGATCGAGAGGCCGGACAGGATCGACAGCGCAGTGCGCGCGCCGATGCCGCTGATCTTGATCAACTGGCGGAACACGGCGCGTTCTTCGGCGTTGCCGAAGCCGAACAGCAGGTGCGCGTCTTCGCGGATCGCCAGGTGGGTGAACAGACTAATTTTTTCGCCGACGCCAGGCAGGTTGTAGAAGGTAGACATCGGCACGTCGACTTCATAGCCGACGCCTTGTACGTCAACCAGCAGTTGCGGGGGATTCTTTTCGAGCAGGATGCCGGTGAGACGTCCGATCATATTGTTCCTTATGAGATTAGCCCACCAGGCGGCCGCGCTTCATGCGCAGGCCTGACAGGGCGGGATGGGCGTTGGTGACAATTGCTAGCGTGGCCTGGCTATTAGCGTGGCAGATTGCGATGCCGAGGGCGTCGGCGGCGTCAGTGCCAGGCAGGCCGGGAAGCGCCAGCAGCCGCGCGACCATGTCCTGCACCTGCGCCTTGGTGGCGCGGCCGGTGCCGACGACGGCTTGCTTCAGCTGGGTCGGGGAGTATTCGGCGACTTTAAGTTCGTGCGTCACCAGTGCGCAGATTGCGGCGCCGCGGGCTTGTCCAAGCAGCAGCGTAGATTGCGGGTTGACGTTGACGAAGACTTTTTCGATTGCGGCGCAATCGGGTTTGTAGGTGGCGGCGACTTGTGCGACGCCGTCGAGGATGACTTTAAGCCGCTGCGGCAGGTCGCCCTCCCCGCTCTTGATGGTGCCGGAGGCGATGTAGCGCAGCTTGTTGCCCACTTTTTGGATAACGCCGAAGCCAGTGGTGCGTAAGCCGGGGTCGATGCCGAGAATGATCATTCCCGGATTGTACGGCAGAACCCGGTAAATCTGGGTCAGACCCGAGGGTCTGACCCTGTCTGCGCACACTTTACGGCCAAAAAAGCACTAGTGACCGTCGAGAAGACCGGGGCTGCCCCTTGGGTCTGCCCCAGGTTTGCCGGGTTTTAGTGGCGGAAGTGGCGGGTGCCGGTGTACAGCATCACCACGCCGCGCTCGTCGGCGGCGTCGATCACTTCCTGGTCGCGCATGGAACCACCTGGGTGGATCACGCAGGTCGCGCCGGCATCAACCACCACATCCAGGCCGTCGCGGAACGGGAAGAATGCATCGGAAGCCACTGCGGAACCTTGCAGCGACAGGCCGGCATTTTGTGCCTTGATGGAAGCGATACGCGCGGAATCGATACGGGACATCTGGCCCGCACCCACGCCCAGGGTCATATTGTTACCGCAGAAGACGATGGCATTCGACTTGACGTACTTCGCCACGCGCCATGCAAACATCAGGTCCGCCAGCTGCTGCTGGGTAGGCTGCAGCTTGGACACTACGCGCACTTCGGAAGGCAGCACGTTCTTGGAGTCGGCCGACTGCACCAGCAGGCCGCCGCCAACGCGCTTGAAGTCCATCGCGTTCACGCCGTCGCCCAGAGGGATTTCCAGCAGACGCACGTTCTGCTTGGCCGACATGATTTGCAGGGCTTCAGCAGTGAAGGAAGGAGCGATCAGCACTTCCACAAACAGCTTGGCCAGTTCGGTAGCAGCTGCGCCGTCCACTTCCACGTTGAAGGCGATGATGCCGCCGAAAGCGGAGGTCGGGTCGGTCTTCAGCGCGCGCTGGTAAGCGTCCAGTGCGTTCGCACCCAGGGCTACGCCGCATGGGTTGGCGTGCTTGATGATCACGCAAGCGGTGGAGCCCATGGACTTCACGCACTCCCACGCTGCATCAGCGTCGGCGATATTGTTGAAGGACAGTTCCTTGCCCTGCAGCTGGCGGTAGTTCGCCAGTGCGCCGGTTACGGGAGCCAGGTCACGGTAGAAGGCAGCCGACTGGTGCGGGTTTTCGCCGTAGCGCATGTCCTGCACTTTTTCGAAGGCCACATTCAGGGTTGCCGGGTAGGCGGAACGGGTCTCGTGCTTACGGTCCGGGCCCAGGCTCGAGAAATAGTTGGTGATGGCGCCATCGTACTGCGCGGTGTGCGCGTAGACTTTCTTGGCCAGGTTGAAGCGGGTTTCGTACGACACGTAGCCAGGGGCGTTGTCGGTACCCTTCATCTCCGCCAGCACCACGCCGTAGTCGGTCGGATCGCAGATCACCACCACGTCCTTGTGGTTCTTAGCAGCGGAGCGCAGCATGGCCGGGCCGCCGATGTCGATGTTCTCGATCGCGTCTTCCAGCGAGCACTCGGCTTTGGCCACGGTCGCCTGGAACGGGTACAGGTTCACCACCACCATGTCGATGGTCGGGATGCTGTGCTCTTCCAGCTTGGCGACGTGCTCAGGGAAATCGCGGCGAGCCAGGATGCCGCCGTGGACTTTCGGGTGCAGCGTCTTCACGCGGCCATCCAGCATTTCCGGGAAGCCGGTGTAGTCGGCCACTTCGGTGACCGGCACGCCGTTATCGGCCAGCAGTTTAGCGGTGCCGCCGGTGGACAGGATGTTGACGCCCATGGCCGACAGGGACTTGGCGAATTCCAGCACGCCGGTCTTGTCGGATACGGAGATGAGAGCTTGTTTGATCATAGCTGTGGGGGGAAGGGTTGTTGAAGTCTGTACAAAATCAACCGGCCCCACGGCCCGTCGCGGCCAATAGGGACCGGGACGCGGAATCAGCCTTACAGCAGGCCGTGTTCCTGTAATTTCTTACGCAAAGTATTTCGGTTAATACCCAGCATCTGGGCGGCGTGCGACTGGTTGCCGTCGGCACGGCCCATCACCACTTCGAGGATAGGACGCTCGACGGTCAACACTACCATGTCGTACACGTTCGAGGCTTGCTGCTCACCCAGGTCATTGAAGTAGTCTTCCAGGCTTTTCTGGACCACTTCTTGAATGCTTTCTTTGCTCATTTTTTATATATCTTGCTAAATTTTTTGCCAGTGCTGGCGCGGCTTACGCAGCCAGCGGTTCTTCGGCGAGGCGGTATTGTAACCGGTCGCCGTACTTCCATTGGGATTCGAAGAAACTGTCGACTGCGCGCAGTTGTTCTGCGGTCGACTCGAGGCGGTTCATCTCTTGACGGAACTCCTCCCCGCCCGGGAGGTCGCGCACGTACCAGCCAATATGCTTGCGCGCGGTGCGCACGCCCAGGAATTCGCCGTAAAAGGCGTAATGGGCCTGCAGGTGTTCGTCCATCAGCTTGCGCACCTCGGCCACCAGCGGCGCCGGCAGGTACTCGCCGGTGCGCAGGAAATGATCGATTTCGCGGAAGATCCATGGGCGCCCCTGGGCGGCGCGGCCGATCATCACGGCGTCGGCGCCGGTCTTGTCGAGCACATAACGCGCTTTTTCAGGGGTAGTGATGTCGCCGTTGGCGACCACTGGGATATTTACTGCAGCCTTGACGGCGGCAATGGTGTCGTATTCGGCATCGCCGGTATAGCCGTCGGCGCGGGTGCGGCCGTGCAGCGTCAGCATCTGGATGCCGGCTTGCTCGGCGATGCGCGCGATGCGCAGGGCGTTCTTGTTCTCTCGGTTCCAGCCGGTGCGGAATTTCAGGGTGACGGGCACGTTCACGGCCGGCACCACCGCCTCCAGGATGCGCTGGACCAGGTCTTCGTGCTGCAACAGGGCGGAGCCGCACCAGTTGTTGCAGACCTTTTTCACCGGGCAGCCCATATTGATATCGATGATCTGGGCGCCGCGGTCGACATTGAACTTGGCGCAATCGGCCAGTTCTTCCGGCACCGCGCCGGCGATCTGCACCGCCTTCGGTTCCATTTCCCCGGTGTGGTCGGTACGGCGCGACGACTTCTCGCTGGCCCAAAGCCGCGGGTTCGAAGCGGCCATCTCGGACACGGCATAACCCGCACCCAGTTCCTTGCACAATTGGCGGAACGGGCGGTCCGTCACACCTGCCATAGGCGCGACAAAGACGTTATTGCGGAGCTCGTGAGGTCCGATATTCACTTAGTAAATCCGTAAGACAGTGCGGGAAAGGGGGCTATTTTAACCGATCTACTGCCCAAAAACTAAGCACTATTTTTTGCGGCTTATGCAACCCTGGTTTTGGCGGGTTTTGACTCTGTGCCGGCCTGTCACCGTGGCAGGTATATGTGGTAAGGTAACTGTTGTTGTAAATCAAACATTCAGAATTGATAAGCCTCCCGTTATGATTTCCCGCCTCTCCTGCGCCCTGCTGCTGGCATTCGCCGCCGCAGCACATGTTTCCGTTCACGCCGGCGAATCGCCTGCCACCGGCACCAGTGCTGAAAAGCAAGATCAGTCACATACACGCGATTTGTGGGCGATCATCGACGCCGAGTACCTGTTTGAGTTCCTGACGAAGCCGCGCCCGGTTGCGCCCAACGATTTCGAACAGGAGTTCATGGCCGCGTTCCGGGCGCAAGCCACCCGCGAAGAGACAATGCGCCGGCTTGCACCGGCCTTGGGCAAGGAAATCCCTCCACTCCTGGCTGCACAGTTGGAACGCCAGATGAACAATGCCGTCTTCCGGAAGCGCGTCATGCAAAACCTGAACAATATGGGCAACCCGGCTGCCAGCAGCATGCCCACCTACTTCACGAACCAGGAATTACAAACGCTGCGCCGCATTGACGACAGTCCGGCGATGGCCCAGTACCGCGCTCTGCAGCCAAAGCTGCAAGCTGTGGTCCGCGAGGTGATTGGGCGCTGGTCGACCGACTACGCGGCACAGTTGAATGGCAAGGCCGCCGACGCTATCGAGCAAGTCGAGAAAGACCTGATCGCGGCACGCGACGCAAACGACGGTCGCACGATCAAAATCCGCACCATCGGCTTCGCACCATGGGACCAGGTCATTGACGCCTATGGCCAGTGCGCAATACGGTTCGCAAACGCTGTTGCGCAACAGGACGCGGCAATGCTCAAGCTCCAGTACAGTGAATTCTTGCAGCCGACCTATCTGGCGGACAAGCAGCACGTCGAGCAAGCTCCCGGCGTGATCGACCAGTCCGAAGCTATTCTGGAATCCACTGTGACCGAGTTGAACGCAGCCGTCCGCGAACGCGAACTAGCGGTCGGCAAGAGCTCGATGGTCAAATCCCAGCGCCTCAAAAAGCAATACGAAGATGGGATCGCCAGCCTGTATGCCTACGTTGGCGACTACAGCGAAGCGGCCCGCCTCCAGCTGGCCCAGCACCGCCAGGTAGTGGCCTTCATGCAAGCGCAGAACGGCAATTTTTCGGTGCAGGATGGGAAGGTCGCATTCAGAACGGAGGAAGTGCGCGAGCAGGCAATCAAATTGTTCGGCAAGCTGGACGAGGCCCAGCAACGCCTGCAAAAGCTGAATGCGGACCGCGCGAGCCGGGACGAGAATGCCCTGAGCAAGCTGCGCGCCTTGTCCAAGCCATAGGGATTAGACGATATCGTCGCGCGCGGCGGTCTCCAAATGGGCGGACTCGCCCCATTGTTCCAGCGCCAGCCTGCCTTCGCTGAACGAAAAGCGGTTAATGCTGGCGTTCTTGACCTGGAAATCGCGAGGGCCGTCGATCGACAGCCCGCGGGCGGCGCGATATGCGCATTCCAGCACGCCGCCGTGGGCGACGATCAGAATGGATTGCTGCGGGTAACGCTCGGCCCAGCGCGCGATGCCTTCCTGGCAGCGCTGGTAAAACTGGCGGAAGCTTTCGGCCACGCGTTCACCGGCCGGCATCACGGCATCCACATCCCGAGCCTGCCATTCAGCGAATTCAACCGGGTAGCGTTCGGCGATCTCTGTATATAAGTGGCCTTCGAAAACACCGTAACCGCGCTCGCGCAGGCCGGGGTCTGTGTGCAGGGGCACATGAGCGTGGCGGGCCGCCACCGCTTGCGCGGTCTGCATCGCGCGGCACAGGTCGCTGGAGATGATTGCATCAAGCGGCTCGCCAGCCAGCGAGCGGGCCAGTGCTTCGGCCTGGCGCTCGCCTTCTTCATTCAGCGGAATATCGGTGTGGCCTTGCAGGCGGCGCACGGCGTTCCACGCGGTTTCGCCGTGGCGGATCAACAGGATTCTTGTCATTCAAAAAGCGAGTAACTGCCGATTACCTGCGCCTCGTCGAGGATATGGCCGTGGATGGCTTTCAGCACGTCCTGGCAGGTGAAGCGGCCTTCCGGCTCCAGGCGCGGGGTGTCCAGCGCGTAGAGGCGGAAAACATAGTGGTGGGTGCGCTCGTCGTTCCATGGCGGGCATGGGCCGTCGTAGCCGTAATAGTCGCCGGCCATCTCCATGTCGCTGGCGAACCAGCCGGTGTAGTCGTTGATACCGTGGCGCAGCGGCGCTGGCAGGCTGGCTGGTTTGCCTTTGGGCGTGACTTCTTTGGAGAATTCGCCGGCGGCAATGCTGGTACGGGTGGTTGGGATATCAACCAGGGACCAGTGATAGAAGTCCGCGCGCGGCATGCTGGCCGGGAGCGTTTGGCCCTCCTGGTTGACGTGCGTGCCGTCTGTCGGTGCGTCGCCGTCGATGCAGAGCAAGACCAGCGATTCGGTGCCGGAAGGGACTTCGGACCAGGCCAGGTGGGGGTTCTTGTTGGCGGACAGGTGCACTTTGGTGGCCTTGTCGGGCACGGCAAAGGCAAACTCGCCGGGGATGGCGGCGCCATCCTTGAAGGAATCGCTCCAGATTTTCATCTTTATCTCCCAGCTTGCTTTTTTTGAAACCCGGCAAACCAGGGTCTGACCCGCAGGGTCAGACCCTGTCCGTTCATCTTCCAGAGGTGTTGGTTCTAGTCTTTTGATTTTCGACGAAGATCAAAAGCCAAGACCCAAGCCCCGTGGCGGTGATCTGACTGGGTCTGCCCCTGCGGGTCAGACCCCGGTTTACCGGGTTTTATTTAGGATTCACCTGCAACCAAAACGTCACCGGCCCATCATTGGTCAGCGACACCTTCATATCCGCCCCAAACACGCCAGTACCAACGACAGCGTGCTTCGCGCGAGCCTGCGCAACAAAATACTCAAACAAACGCTTGCCGTCGGCCGGCGCAGCCGCCGGGCTGAACGAAGGCCGGGTCCCCGAATTGGTATCCGCCGCCAAGGTGAACTGCGGCACCAGCAGCAGCCCGCCCGCAACATCCGTCACCGACTTATTCATTTTGCCAGCATCATCGGAAAACACGCGATACGTCAGAAGCTTGGCCAACAGCTGCTCAGCCTCCTTCTCCGTATCGCCTTTCTCCGCGCATACCAGCACCATCAAGCCGCCGTCGATGGCGCCAGTAGTCTCGCCATCGACTACGACTTTGGCGGAAGACACCCGCTGCAGCAGCCCGATCATGCCGACAAAGTCACTTTAGCAAATTTACGCTTACCGACCTGCATCACGAAGGTGCCTGCCTCAATTTTCAGCGCCTTGTCGGAGATAACGGTACCGTCAATCCTCACGCCGCCCTGGTCGATCATGCGCAGCGCCTCCGAAGTCGACGCGCACAGGTTCGCCTGCTTCAGCAGCTGGCCGATACCGACCGGCGCGCCGGACAGGGCAACTTCCGGCACGTCGTCCGGAATACCGCCCTTGGAACGGTTCACGAAGTCCGCCAGCGCATCCTCCGCCGCCTGGCGCGAGTGGAAGCGTTCCACGATTTCCTGCGCCAACGCCACTTTTGCGTCGCGCGGGTTCGCGCCGCCCTCGATCGCCTTCTTCAGGCCGGCGATGTGCTCGATCGACTGCCACGACAGCAGGTCGTAGTAGCGCCACATCATCACGTCCGAGATCGACATCACCTTGGCGAACATGGTGTTGGCCGGCTCGGTGATACCTATATAGTTGTTCTTGGACTTGGACATCTTCTCGACGCCATCCAGGCCCTCCAGCAGTGGCATGGTCAGGATGCACTGCTGCTCCTGGCCATAATCCTTCTGCAACTCGCGGCCAACCAGCAGGTTGAACTTCTGGTCGGTACCACCCAGTTCCAGGTCAGCCTTCAACGCCACCGAGTCGTAACCCTGCATCAGCGGGTACAGGAACTCGTGGACCGAAATCGGGGTGCCGTTCTTGAAGCGCTTGGAAAAATCGTCGCGCTCCATCATGCGCGCCACGGTGTAGCGCGAGGACAGCTGGATCATGCCGCGCGCGCCCAACGGATCGCACCACTCCGAGTTGTAGCGGATTTCGGTCTTGGCCGCATCCAGCACCAGCGAAGCTTGCTTAAAGTAAGTCTGTGCATTGAGCTCGATCTGCTCGCGGGTCAGCGGCGGACGGGTCACGTTACGGCCCGACGGGTCGCCGATCATGGAAGTGAAGTCGCCGATCAGGAAAATCACCTGGTGGCCCAGGTTCTGCAGCTGGCGCATCTTGTTCAGCACCACGGTGTGTCCCAGGTGCAAGTCAGGAGCCGTAGGATCCAGGCCCAATTTGATGCGCAGCGGCACGCCAGTCTTTTCCGAACGCGCCAGCTTTTGAGCGAACTCGCTTTCGATAATGAGCTCGTCCACACCGCGTTTGGTGATGGCGAGGGCTTCCTGCACGGCATCGCTCAAAG
The DNA here is from genome assembly GCF_058807935.1 of Pseudoduganella sp. GW821-FHT11H04. Lineage (NCBI taxonomy): Bacteria > Pseudomonadati > Pseudomonadota > Betaproteobacteria > Burkholderiales > Oxalobacteraceae > Pseudoduganella > Pseudoduganella sp. GW821-FHT11H04. The sequence goes on from NZ_JBXARE010000016.1 coordinate 116,402, forward strand.
GCAGCTTTTTGTTGTCTGTATCCATTTTTCCCGAAAATTTCTCAAATTGTTGGCACGGCCCAGGACTTTGTTATAATGCCCGATCCCATCAATCTTGCCCGATGAAAACGAATTAAATCAACAACTTAGAACAAAATACCAAGAATCCTAAAAGTTCAAGCGGCAAATTTTAACTGATTGCATGAACCCTATAAACAAGTTCACAAGCTCACGCTTGCACAATCTGCTCGGTTCGACGCGAAAGTCGCGAATCATTAGCGCATCGGCGATCTTCCTCGCCGTATGCGCTTTTGGCGCTGCTGGCGTGGCTCCGCTCGCCCCTGACGCGAGCGACCTGCCCGTGAAGACCATTGCCCAGGATATCCAGCTACCTGATTTGTCCTCGCAGATTTCCGCCCTGCAAAAGCAAGAAGCCACCCAGACCTACGTTCACGAAGAAAAAATTCGCGCCGGCGACACGCTCGCGACTTTGCTGAACCGCCTGGGCGTGGAAGACGACGCTGCAGAAACCTTCATCAAGAAAGACAAGACCGCGCGCGCCATTATGCAGCTGCGCAGCGGCAAACGCGTGCAGGCGCAGACCGACGAAGACGGCAACCTGCTGTGGCTGAAAGCCACCGTTGTGGACGGCAAAGACAATCCCGTCAAGAATATTATGGTGTCGCGCTCCGGCGACGCCGAATTCACGGCCGAAGAAACGGCCGCGAAACTGGAACGCCGCGTTGAGATGCGCGCGCGCGAAATCACCAGCACCCTGTATGCCGCGACCGACTCCAACTCCGACGGCAGCAGCCTGCCCGACACCATCGTCGCGCAGATCATTGAAATGTTCTCCACCAACATCGACTTCCGTTCCGACCTGAAACGCGGCGACCGATTCAATGTGGTGTACGAAACCTTCTGGCAGGACGGCGAGTTCGTGCGCGCCGGCCGCATTCTGGCCGGTGAATTCACCAACAAGGGCACCACCTACCAGAGCGTGTGGTTTGAAGACCCGCAGACCAAATCGGGCGGCGGCTACTTCAGCTTCGACGGCAAATCGCTGAAGAAAGCGTTCCTGAAATCGCCGCTGGAATTCTCGCGTATTTCCTCCGGCTTCGGCATGCGCTCGCACCCGATCTCGGGCAACTGGAAACAGCACAAAGGCACCGACTTCGCAGCAGCGACCGGCACCCCGATCCGCGCAGCCGGTGACGGCGTGATCGACTTCGCCGGCGTGCAAGGCGGTTACGGCAACGTGGTCGTGATCAAGCACTGGGCCAACTACACCACCGCCTACGCCCACATGAGCCGCTTCGGCTCCGGTATGAAAAAAGGCGCCAAGGTAAGCCAGGGCGACATCATTGGCTACGTCGGCACCACCGGCTGGTCCACCGGCGCCCACCTGCACTACGAATTCCGCGTGGCAGGCGAAGCCAAAGACCCAGGAAAGCTCAACATCACCGCCCAAGCACCTTTGACCACGGCCGAACTGGCCCGCTTCAAATTCGTGGCCGGCGACATGATCCACCGCTTCGCCCTGCTGCGCCCAAACGACAAAACCAGCACCCTCGCTGCTAAATAAAAAGTCGGGGTCAGGTCGAAATCGGAGCAGGTCGAACCAAGGACGCAACCTTTATGGTTGTCGACCGCGTTCGTATCCAGTGCCGC
>NZ_JBXARE010000017.1:0-113189 GCF_058807935.1 Pseudoduganella sp. GW821-FHT11H04
ACGACTTTGCGCCGATGATAGTGCTGCAACCAGTGTGAAAGTAGGTTATCGTCAGGCTCTTATTTGAAAGCCCGCTAACGTGTGTTAGCGGGCTTTTTTCATTGCGCGCCAGATTTCCTGCGCCAGCTCAGCATGGCCAGCATGGAATGGCTTGGAGAACACCAGATAGCCGTGAACGGTGTTGAAAGGGGGGGGAAGCATTTCGACCTTGCCTGCGTAACGGCTTTCGACCAGTGGCTGCGCCTCCTGTTCCAATGCGATGACGGCATCAAGCCGGCCATGCACCAGTTTTTGAAGATTCTGCTCTAGGGACTTGGCGCCATCGTCGTAGCGAATGCCAAGCTGTTTCAGCTTTTCGCCAATGACAATAAAGCCGGAGTAATAACCCACCGCGCCTTTATCCAGACCGGAAATGCTCTCCCCATTCCAGTCCAGCGAAGAACCAGTGCGCCTGTAAATCATGAAACGCGCAGTGGTCAACGCGAGCGCTTCGTCCGGCTTGCCATCGCGCGTGGGGTAGGCGATGAAGGGGAGAATTTCTGGATAGAGGGCAGTAATCCCTGCATCCATCGTCCCGTTACGCAGGCCTTCGTTGCAGCGGCGGACTGGCAGCCAATGCCAGTCGATGCGGGCATTGACGGCGGATGCGGCCTGGTTGAGCAGGTTCTGCAAGGTTCCCTTGCCGTTACGCAGGGTGTAGGGTGGGTACTCGACGTCGCCTATGCACAGGCGCACATGGCGCGCCGCCTCTTCCGGCCAGGCGGGAGTGGCGGCGGCAAGCAGCAGGACGGCCAATGCCAGCCTGCTTGCAGTCTGGCGGCGAAGGAGCATTATCGTCTGGCTTGCGTCTTCAAACACCCCAAACGATATCGTAGCCGCCGGTTTTGGCGGCACGCAGCATTTCCAGCAAGGGGAATGCACGCTGCGCGAATCCTACCTTCTCGATTTCACCGAATTCCGAATCGCCGTCTTGGTCCGGCAGGGCGTGGCTGGGCATATGTGATGCGTGTTCGGAATCGACTTCCGGATGCAGTTTGCTGAGAGCAACTTCTTTCTCCAGCAGTTGAAGGGCCTGGGAAGCTTCCGCTGCTGTGATGACGCCCCGTGTGGGACTCTTCTGCAGCAGGTCCATGATGCGTTCGACATGCTCGTGAGCCATCATGACTTCCGGCGACGAAATGGATTTGAATTTGATCAACATGGTGCGCTTCCCGTAGTTTGTTGATGTGCTAATACGATAGCACGGTTGCAGTCGCGCGCGTCGTGCCTCTTAATACAATTTAAACGAACTCAAAAATGTATCAACCGTATCCGCATCAAAATGTTTCTGATTACCCAGGATGACCACTTGGTAGACGCGCTTATCCTTGGCCAGGAAGCGGCCGTGCATGGCGAGCGGGGCGCCATTCTGGCCAATGCCGCGGGCTTCGACGTCGAAGGCGCCGTCCTTGGTGCTTTCCTTGGTGATGGTCCCGCTGATATTGCGCACCATGGCAATTTTCATGGCTTGAACGGCGAGTGCGGCTTTAGCGGCGTCCGGTAGCTCGGCAGTACCGACAGCGAACAATGTGCCGTCGACTTCGGCTGCGGACATGGTCATCTTCACTTCCTGTCCGTTGAGGTTGACGGAGCGGGTGTGGGTGGCGGCTTTACCCGGCAGCATGACGGTGTAAGGTGCGTCGGTGCTGCGGAAATCGCGCCAATCGAATTTAGGGCTGCAAGCAGCAAGTGCGCCGGCCATCAGAAGGGCGGCGCAGGTTTTGTTCAGGGGAGGTTTCTTCATACCCCGAATGGTAGCACTTCGGGGTGAGCTTAATCTCCGCTGGGGCCCATGCCGCCGCCAGGCGGTGGGCCCATGCCAGGGCCACCCGGGCCATGCATGCCGCCAGGCCCGCGAGGATGTCCTTCAGGTCCAGCTTCGCGATGCATGCCGCTTGTTCCCCCGAAGCGGTAGGACAGACCAACATAGACGATGCGGCCATCGAAGCGGCGCGTCGATTGCTCGCGCAGGGCGTAGGTGTCAGTAACGGTGGTAATCTTGTTGGTGTTGAAGACGTCGGTGGCGTTGACCATCAGGGCCAGTTGCGGGGTGATGGCGTGTCGCCAGGTCAGGTTCAGCGTGGTGTTTGGTTCGCGATAGCCCTGGCCGGTCAGCATCTTGCCTTGCGCCTGTACGGCTGCCTGCAGCATGTCGGTGCCGGTGGCCTGCCAGTTAAGGCGCAGGCGTCCGCTTAATGAAGATGCCGTGCGCCTGGCATGGTCGCCATTCATTTCAATGACGTTCTGTTCGAAGCGCGCCACGTTGCCGCTCAGGTTCACGGTCAATGTAGGCATCAGCTTGCCGGTCATGGTGAATTCCATGCCGCCGGAACGCGTACTGCCGGCGTTTTCGCGTGTTGTGAGCAGCACCGTATCGCTGATGAAGTATTTGCGGTCCAGGATCGAATCAGTCTCGTCGCGGAAGTAGCCGCGCAGGTTGGTCTCCAGGCCGAACAAGCGCGTCTCGTAACCGAGTTCGAACGAATCGGTTTGCGCCGGTTTCAGTTTTGGATTACCGGAGGAGACGTTCAATTCATCGCGATAGACCACGAAGGGGTTCAAGTCCTGTGCGTTCGGACGGCGCAGGCGGTGGGCGTAGGCGAAGCGCAGCGTCGACTTGTCATCGAGCTTGTACGTAGCGAAGAAGCTTGGAATCAGATTGGTGTAGCTGTTGCCTGCTGCGACCTGGCTGGTGAGCTGGTCAATCTCCATCTCGGTATGCTCGGCGCGAAGGCCGGCCATCAGGCCCCATTCTTCGTTCAGGCGCATCTGGTAGGAACCGTAGGCTGCGTAAATGGTTTCCTTCAGGTCGAAGGCGTTGCTGCGCAGCGCGTTGGGCGAACCTTCCTGTGTGATCGGGTCGATATTCGTGTAGTCGATGCTCGAATCGTTGCGCGTCTGGACGATCTTGTATCCGAGCTTGGTCACGCCGCCGAACATCGGCGCCTCGTAGTCACCAGTGTAGTCGATGATTTCCGTTTTGTTGCGGTTTTGCTGGGAGCTGTCTTGCAGGTTGCCAAACTGCGGGCGCACCACATAGCTGTTGCGGTAGGCGCTGTCGGAATCGTTGGTGGCGGTTGAAACACGCAAGTCCATCTTGAACGTTTCGCCCGGATCGGAGCCCTTGTGGTCCCAGCGCGCGGTCCACGAGTAGTTCTTGCTTTCGCCTTCGCGCTCGGTGCTGCGCAGGTAATTGTCCGTGATGACATCGTAGGCATCGCTCGACAGGTAGTTGTCGGTGGAATGGGCGTTGTTGGTGCGATGGGAGTAGGCTACTTGCGCGCCCAGCGTGTCGTTGGTGCCGAGGTTGTAGGTCAGACCGGCATTCATCGCCGCGTTGTCATTCAAGCCGTTCGATTGCGATTGCTGGTCGCTATGCGAAAGGCTGCCGTCGCGCGGATCGATGCGCTCGCGCACCGTTTCGCCGGTGGAGTTTCGGCCGTCGTGCCGTACGTTGATGCCGCCCTGGAAGCCCCACAGGCCTTCGTTGTAGGTGCCGGACAGGGCGCTGTTGTAGCGACCCGCGGTGCCGTAGTTTGCATTGGCGACGCCAAAGCCGCCGGGACGGCGCGAGCGCTTCATGACCAGGTTGATGATCGGGCCGCCGCCGCCTTCGTTGCCGAACTGCGCACCGGGATTGTTGATCACCTCCACCGATTCAAGGTCGTCGGCGGGAATCGCTTGCAGCGCAGGGCCGCGATTGTCGCCTTGCAGCATGGCCGAAGGCTTGCCGTCGATGTAGACCTGCACATTGCTGCTGCCACGCAAAGTCAGAGAGCCGTCCGGGTCGACATTCACGGAGGGCACATTGTTCAAGGCATCGGCGGCGGAGCTGTTGCTGCTCGAGGCGTCGGACTTGACGTCATAAACCTGGCGGTCGATGCGGTTGGTCGGGCGCTCGGCGGCCACGGTGACGCTGGCGATGGAGGCGCCGCTTTCGGGCGGGGCGTCTTTTTTTACCGTGGCTGGCTGGGCGTCGGCCTTGGCTGGCTGGGTAAGCTGGGTTTGTGCGGCGGCATTGGCGCAGCACAGGGCGATCATGAGAGAGCCGGCGCTGTAGCGCGCGTAACGGTAGTGGGTAGTCATGGTGCCGGCAATTCTAGCCAACAAAACCAGCCGAAAACCGCGCCTTTACCTGATCTTACATTTGAAACTTAAGGTTGCTGGAGGGCGCGTCGCAGCTGGACTGCTTCCAATACATGCTTACCGCCGACCTGCTTTTGGCCGTCCAGGTCGGCTATGGTGCGCGCCAGGCGCAGCACGCGGTGATAGGCACGCGCGGACCACTGCATTTTGTGCAAGGAGGCGCGCAGCGCGTTCTGCCCGGCCGCATCGGGCTTGCAGAAGCGGTCGATCTCGCGCGGTGTGAGCTGCTGGTTGGATTTTCCCTGGCGTGCCAGCTGGCGTTCAAAGGCGGCGTTTACGCGCGCGGCAATCGCATCGGAGCGTTCGCCGACGGCGTCTGCTTGAAGGATGTCCGGCGGCACCGGGCCGACTTCAATTTGCATGTCGATGCGGTCCAGCAGCGGGCCGGAGATGCGGCTTTGGTAGCGCAGGACCTGGTCTGGCGTGCACTTGCAGGTTTGGGCAGGATGGCCCAGGTAACCGCAAGGGCAGGGATTCATAGCCGCGATCAGCTGGAAGCGGGCGGGGAAGTCCGCATGACGCGCGGCGCGTGCAATGGTGACACGGCCAGATTCGAGCGGCTCGCGCAGAACTTCCAGTACGCGGCGGTCAAATTCGGGCAATTCGTCAAGGAATAAGACGCCGCAATGAGCTAAAGAGATTTCGCCGGGGCGGGGCACGCTGCCGCCGCCGACAAGTGCTGCGCCGGAGGACGTATGGTGGGGTGCCCGAAACGGGCGTACCTTCCAGCCCTCTACCGTGAAGCCGCTGATCAGCGATTGCACGGCGGCTGCTTCCAGCGCTTCGTCGTCCGTCATCAGCGGGAGCAGTCCTGCGAAGCGGGTGGCGAGCATGGTCTTGCCGGCGCCCGGCGGGCCGACCAGCAAGACCGAATGGCGGCCGGCGGCGGCGACTTCCATGGCGCGCTTGGCGAGGACTTGGCCTTTCACGTCGGCGAAATCGGGGACGGCCGGCGGCAGGGGCATTGGTCGCGATATGTGGCGGGCCAAGGCGAAATTGCCGTCGGAATTTGCACTGAAGTGGGCGCACACCTGCAACAGCGTTGAAGCGGGATATACGGCGGCGTCGGCGACCAGGGCGGCTTCGTCGGCATTGGCCATGGGAAGAATGAAGCCGCGCGCGTGGCCGCCGGGGGAGCGCTGCATGGCGTATGTCATGGCCAGCGCGCCCCGGATCGGGCGCAGGTCGCCGGTCAGGGAAAGCTCGCCGGCAAACTCAAAATGCTCCAGCCCCGCCGATGGAATCTGGCCGGAGGCTGCGAGGATGCCGATGGCGATGGGCAGGTCGAAACGCCCGGATTCTTTGGGCAGGTCGGCCGGGGCCAGGTTGACGGTAATGCGATGCTGGGGCAAATCGAAGCCGGCGTTGGTGATGGCGGCGCGCACCCGGTCGCGTGCCTCTTTCACTTCGGTCTCGGCAAGGCCGACGACAGCAAATGCCGGGAGTCCGTTGGCAAGATGGACTTCAACGCTGACTTCCGGGGCCTGCATGCCGGCCAGCGCACGGCTTTTGATGACGGCTAAGGTCATGGCTTCCTCCCTCGGGATTCAGTCATCGTAGGGGCAGCGGGCTGCTTTCCCTTTGAGGCGGCGCAAACTTTGGCGCGGGCAGGTTTCGCATTAGTTCAGCTTATGCATGCGATTCGGAGGTTTCATTTGTCATTGCAGGCAAAATGAGAGCAACATAAGGCACAACACATAATTTGGAGACGGCAAATGCAGCAGAGCGGCGAACTGGCAGGCAAGGTGGCTTTAGTCACGGGAGGCGCATCCGGCATTGGGCGCGCCACGGCGGAATTGTTTGCGCGTGAAGGCGCTACGGTGCTGATCGCCGACCGTGATAGCGCTGCGGGAGAGGTCGCGGTGGCGGCGCTCACCGCAGCCGGTGCGCGCGCTTCCTTCATCCGCACCGATGTCGCGCAAGCCGCCGACTGCGAGGCGGCGGTGGCTGCGGCAGTGTCGCACTATGGCCGCCTGGATGTCTTGTTCAATAACGCCGGCATCACGCGCCGCGCCAACGTGATCGACACCACCGAGCAGGAATGGGATCAGGTGATGGCGGTCAACGTCAAATCGATTTTCCTGATGTCTAAATTTGCCGTGCCGGTGATGCAGAAGCAAGGCGGCGGCAGCATTATCAATACCGCATCGGGCTGGGGCCTGGTGGGCGGCAAGGATGCGGTGTCCTATTGCGCCTCCAAAGGCGCGGTGGTGATCATGACCAAGGCAATGGCGGTCGACCACGGCCCGCAGGGCATCCGCGTCAATTGCGTATGCCCGGGCGATACCGATACGCCGATGCTGCGCAACGAGGCGCACCAGCTTGGGCTTGAGCAGAATGCGCTGGTGGCTGCGGGGGCGAGCCGGCCGCTGATGCGAGTCGGCCAGCCGCCGGAGATTGCGCAGGCCGTACTGTTCCTCGCTTCCGATCGTTCTTCCTTCGTTACCGGCGACGCGCTGGTGGTGGATGGCGGCGGCCTGGCCGGATCGGCGTAACCGTGAACAAGTGGGAGAACCCCCAGTTGCTGGAGGAGAACCGGCTGCCTCCGCACGCCTATTTCTTTGCCTACGAAGATGCCGAGACAGCGCGCAGCTTTGAGCGTGAGCGTAGCCGCCGCTTCCTGTCGTTGAGCGGAACCTGGCGCTTTGCGTATTTCGGCCATCCGCTGGAGGTGCCTCCGCAGTTCTACAGCGAGTACATGGAGGGCTGGGGCCCGATTGAGGTTCCCGGCATGTGGCAGATGCAGGGCCACGGCCGTTTGCAGTACACGGACGATGGCATGCCGTTTCCTGTCGACCCGCCGTATGTGCCTTCATCCAACCCGACCGGCGCTTATCAGTGCCGTTGGACGCTGGGGCCGGAATGGCACGGCGAGCGAGCGATCCTGCGCTTTGATGGCGTGGAGACTTACTTCGAGATCTACGTCAACGGCAGCTATGCCGGCATGAGCAAGGGCAGCCGTTTGGCTGCGGAATTCGACATCACCTCGCTGCTGGTTGATGGCGAGAACCTGCTCAGCGTGCGCGTACTGCAATGGGCCGATTCGAGCTATCTCGAAGACCAGGATATGTGGTGGACCGCCGGCATCTTCCGCGATGTCTACCTGATTGGCAAAGGCGCTATCCACTTGCAGGACGTGTGCGTGCAAACGCGCTTCGACGAAGCTTGCCGCGATGCGCGCCTATCCTGCGCGATCGCCGTGTCGGCGAACACGGGCTGGCGTGTCGAATGGACTCTTTTTGATGGCGCTCGGCAGCTGCTGCACGGCGGCGGCGACGCGCTGGCGTGGGAGGTGGACGTGACGGCGCCGCGTCATTGGAACGCGGAAGATCCTTACTTGTACCGGCTGGAGATAAGTCTGTACGATGCCAGCGGGGAGCTGCTGGAAGTTGTGCCCCTGCGAGTCGGCTTCCGCGAAGTAAAGGTACGCGATGGCTTGATGTACGTGAACGGCCGCTACCTGAAGCTGCATGGCGTGAATCGCCACGACAACGATCAGTTGCGCGGCCGTGCTGTGACGATGGCGCGTGCCGAGCAGGACATTGTGCTGATGAAGCAGCACAATATCAACTCGGTGCGCACGGCGCACTATCCAAACGATCCGCGCTTCTACGAACTGTGCGACCAGTATGGGCTGTTCGTGATGGCTGAGACGGATGTGGAAACCCACGGTTTCGTCAACATTGGCAACCTTAACCAGATTACGGACGATCCGGCATGGGAATCTGCCTTTGTCGATCGCATCGAGCGCCATGTGCACGCGCAGAAGAATCATCCTTCCGTCATCATGTGGTCGTTGGGGAACGAGTCCGGCTATGGCTGTAATATCCGCGCGATGGCGGCGCGTTGCCGCGAGATCGATCCGACGCGCTTGCTCCACTACGAAGAGGATCGCGACGCGGAGGTGTGCGACGTTGTCAGCACCATGTATTCGCGAGTGCAGATGATGAATGCCTTCGGCGAGTACCCGATGGATAAGCCGCGCATCCTGTGCGAGTACGCGCATGCGATGGGCAACGGACCGGGAGGGCTCAGCGAATACCAGGCGGTGATGGATCGCCATCCGCACATTCAGGGGCATTATTTGTGGGAGTGGTGCGATCACGCGATCCTGCGGCCGGAGGTGGCAGGGCGGCCCTTTTACGCCTTCGGCGGTGACTATGGCGATTTTCCGAACAGCGGCAATTTCTGCTGCGATGGCCTGATCTATCCTGACCAGCGTCCGGGGTCGGGCCTGCGCGAGTATAAGCAGGTGATCGCGCCGGTGAAGGTGCGTGCGATCGATGCCGCAGCAGGGCTGCTGGAAGTGGAGAGCCGCTATTGGTTCAGCAGTCTTGAAGGTATTACGTTGCTGCTGGAGACGAAGGCAGATGGCGAGGTGCTAAGGCGTGAGCGGCTGCCTTTACCGCCGATGCCGCCAGGCGAGCGGCAAGCAATCCGTATCTGCGTTCCGCCCGAGGCCAGCGGACCACGCCACTTGAATGTGCATGTGATCCGCGAACAGGCCACCGCCTACTGCGCGGCAGGACATGAGCTGGCGGCGTATCAGTTTGCGCTGCCCGCTGCTGCGGTGCTGCATGCGCGTACGGCGGTCGGCAAGGCGCCGCCGGTGGTGCTGGAGCGCCGCCTGGATTACCTTGTTGAAGGCTCAGGCTTCCAGATGGTGTTCTGCAAGCTGACGGGCAAGTTCAAGGAGTGGTCGACACATGGCATGCCGTTGCTGGCGCGCCCGCCACAGTTGGCCTTCTACAAGCCATGCATCGATAACCATAAGCAGGAAAACGAGGCATTGTGGCTGCCCCAGCACCTGGACATCATGCAGGAGCATATGCGCGGCATGCAGGTGCGTCAAAGCGGCGAACAGGTGGAAGTTGTAGTTGACTGCCAGATTGCACCGCCGGTACTGGGCTATGGCATGCGTTGCCGCTATCACTACCTGATCGACGGCGCGGGCCGCGTGCGGCTTACTTTGTCCGGCACGCCGTACGGCGGCATGCGCGACATGGTCCCCAAGATTGGCATGACGCTCGGGCTGCATCGCCAGCTGGAGCAGGTGGAATACTTTGGCCGTGGTCCGGGTGAGAACTACCCGGACAGCAAGGCGTGCAATATCGTGGACCGTTACCGCGCCAATGCCGCAGACATGTTCGAGCACTATCCGAAGCCGCAGGATAACGGCAATCGCATGGAGGTGCAGTGGGCAATGCTGCGCGATGCGCATGGCAAGGGATTGCGCATCGATGCGCTTGACGCGGATGGAATGCACTTCAGCATCTGGCCTTATAGCGCCGCGCAGATAGCGGGCACGCGGCATGACAATGAATTGCGTGAAGACGATTACTGGACTGTGAACCTTGATCACAAAATGAGCGGGCTCGGTTCGAATTCCTGGGGCTCGGAAGTGCTCGATTCCTACCGCGTGTACCTGGAGGAGTTCAGCTACAGCCTTGAACTTTCGCCGCTGAATGGGGAGGATGGCACGTGATTATCGTGAACAGCGTGGACGAATTCCGCCAGCGCTACCACTCCGCCAAAAAGTGGCGGCGCTGCATCGAGGCGATCGACAATTTGGCGGCGTTGAAGCCGGATGTTTGCCATTCCATCGGCGATTCGCTGGTCTACCGGCTGGTCGATGGGCGGAGCGTTCCTGCGACATGCTTTACGGGCAACCGGCGCTATGTGGAAATTCACTACTACCTGTCCGGCGAGGAGACGGTGGCCTATGCACCAAAGGTGGCGCTGGACCGTCAGTCGGCTTACAGCGACGAGACTGACCGGGAGACCTTTAGCGGCGCCGAAGCGCTGCGGCATACCTCCAGTGCGGGACAGCTGCTGATCTTCGACAACGATTACGCCTACAAGCCGCTGGGCGCCGACCACCTTCGCAAAATGCTGCTGATGGTCACGATAGAAGGTGCGACATTCCACAATAAGTGAGCTGACTATGGCGAACCGTAGTAACACCCAGATTGGCCGCTTCATGCTGCTATCGATGGCAGTGGCAGCAATCTTCAACATTCGTAATGTGGTCAATAGCAATATCGCGATCGGGCCGGCTGCGGTACCAGCCTTCCTGTTCGCGACGGCGACCTTTTTTATTCCCTACGTGCTGATCATCGCGGAATTCGTCAGCCTGAATAAAGATGCCAAGTCCGGCATCTACCAGTGGATACGCTCGTCACTGGGCGACAAGTGGGCGTTTGTCGGTGCTTACTGCTACTGGTTCGTGAACCTGTTTTACTTTACATCGGTGCTGCCGAATATCCTGGTGTATTCGTCGTATGCCTGGCTGGGTTACGAAGTGCAGTTCTCGCCGCTGGTGGCGGTGCTGCTGTCGATCCTGTTGTTCGCCTTTGCTACCTGGGTGTCTACCAAGGGCGCTGCATGGGTAGGACGTGTGACTTCCATCGGCAGCACGCTGGTGTTGGCGATGGCTTTCGGTTTCGTGGCTTTGAGCGCATACGATTGGATCGGCGGGGCAGTTCCTGCGACGCCGGTGACAGCAACTGCGATGGCGCCGGCTTTCAGCTGGTCCTTCATGGGGGCGATGGCATGGATTCTGTTCGCCGCGGGTGGAGCGGAGTCGGTTGGGGTGTTCCTGAACGATGTGCGCGGCGGCGCAAGGACCTTTGTGCGCACCATCATATTTGCCGGCTTGTTGATTGGAGCGCTGTATTCGGTATCGGCGCTGGTGATCAACCTGTATGTGCCGGCGTCGAAACTCAGTTATACCTCGGGGGTGTTCCAGGTGTTCGGCGCGTTGGGCGAGCATCATTCGGCGCCGCCGCTACTGCTGAACCGCTTGATTGGTGCGGTGATGCTGCTCGGGTCTTTCGGTACGCTCATGGTGTGGACTGCAGCGCCGGTCAAGGCGCTGTTCTCGGAAATCCCGAAGGGCATCTTTGGCGAGCGTGCGATTGCGCTCAATCGCCACGATATGCCGGAGCGCGCGGCGTGGATTCAGTTTTTCGTAGTTGTGCCGCTGCTGGTGATTCCTGCAATGGGATCATCGAATGTGAACCAGTTGCTCAATGTCGTAATCAATATGACGGCGGCGACTGCGCTGTTGCCGCCGCTGGTGATCATGGCGGCCTATTTTCACCTGCGTCTGCGGCTGGATCATTTGCCGCGCGACTTCCGCATGGGATCGCGGCGCATGGGGTTGGCCGTTTCCGGTGTATTGCTGGCGTTTTCAGGGCTGGCTTTTATCGCTGCGATTTTCCCGGCAGGGCAGGACTTGCTGCTCACGCTGGGTTACAACGTCGGCGGCGTGGTCCTGTTCCTGGGATGGGCTATGTGGAAGTACCGCCAGTACGAGCGCAGCCTGGTTAATTTGCAGGCTTCGAGCCAGCCTCTCGTGCCAGCATCAGCAGGTGCGCGGCGCTCCAGCTGAAATTGGTGGCGCCTTGCATATGGCCTGATACCGGGTTGTAGTTTTCCCGGATCGGGGCATCGCCCAACAAGCCTTCCGCGCCGGCCGTGAAGCGTGCGGCCATGGCGTCGGCTTCGGCGCCGTGGCCGTAGCGGCGCATGGCGACAGCGCCGAAATAGAGCTGGTCCAGCCATACGCGGCCGCGCCAATAGATGTCCGGCGCGTAGGAAGGATTGGAGACTGCGGCAGTTGGCATCGGCACCGGCGTGGCGAATTCTGTCGGGTCCAGCATTTTGGCGATCACGGCGTCGGCTTGCTGCTGCTCGGCGGCGCCGGCCCACAGGGCGGTCCAGCCTTCGGGCCCACGTCCGCGCATGGTGAGGAGCTTTCCGCCCAGTTGGCGGTCGTAATAGAAGCCGCTGGCCGCGTCGAAGAAACTGCGGTTGATCAGCCCACGCAGTTGCGCTGCCTGCTCGCTCCAGCTGCGCGCGGCGGATTGTTCGCCGAGCTCCTTTGCGATATCTGACAGTATCAGTTTTTCACGATAGAGGAAGGCGTTCAGGTCGACCGATTCCTGATCGAGGGAATAGCCGACCAGTTTTCCCTGGCTGTCGCGGTTTTCGACGACGTTCACTTGCCAGTCGCGGCTTGCGGCAGCAAGATCGCCACCATGGGTGCGGTCGGCGTAGCGTTGCAGCGCTGCGGGCTCAATGAAACCGAAGCGAGCTGCGTTGTCCATGCCAGACTCATAGCCGGCCGCTTGCTGAACGGCATGCCGCAGCTGGTCGGTGTCGCCCTTGTGCATTGGATGTACGGTGGCGCCGTATTCGGCGAGGCCGTTCTGGTCGTGATCGCGGTTGCGGTACCACCAGCGGTGGTAGGCTTCTAGTTTGGGGCGCATCTCCTGCAGCCAGCTACGGTCATGGGAGTGGCGGTAGATTTCCCAGACCACCCATGCGGCGAGCGGCGGCTTGGTGTCGCGCTCATTCCAGTTGTCGCCGTCGCCGCCGCGCGAGGCGTCTTTGTTGTAGAAGACGTTATCGGGCAGCATGCCTTCGTCTTGCGGGCGAATCGGGTCGTTGGACTTGATCTGGTAGTCGAAGAGGGCGCGGACATTGTTGGCTGCGAGAGATGGAACGATGGCGGCCAATGCGTAGGCTTGCTTCCAGGTGTCCCAGGTCCAGGCGCCATTGAACCAGCGCGCGGTGGTGGATGGGACCATCGCGTCGTGGAGGATGGCGCCGCGCGGCGCGCGCCAATTGCCGACCAGGGTTTCCAGCGACTTGGTGGCGAGCGGTGAGGCCGGCAGCCTGGATTGCCATGCGGCCCAACGACGCTGGTTGGCGGCGATGGCCTGTTCAAGCTGGGCGGGGGGCGACAGGATAGCGTTCGCGTCAATCTCGTTGAGATGGTAGCTGTAGGCGCCATAGATGGTCTGACGGCGGCCAGCTGCCAGCAATGGCAAGTCGGCGCTGCTGTCGTAGTGGGCGCCGTACACGGTGTCCTGCGCTCGTACGCTGCGCTCGATGCGGTAACGCGAATGGCCGCTGGTCATTACATTGCCGGCGTCGCGCACTTTGCCGAAGCTGATTGTTATTCCGCCAGCGTCGCTGGCCAGTTTTGGGTTCCATGCTGGCTGGCGATCGGCGACCGTACCTTCCTTGTTCCATTGCGCCATCAGGTCTCCTTGCCAGTGTGCGCGCAGCGACAGCGGTTTGCCGGAAGTGTTGTGTAGGCGATAGCGCACCAGGGCTTTGCTGGCGCTGATGAAATGCAGGTCCACGTCGAGTTGCAAGCCGGGCCATACCAGGCGCTGGCGCAGTACGCCAGGCCGCGCGGTGCTTGTCCAGCGGGCCTGTTCCGGCTTGAATCTACGGCCTGTGCGGCGGTCGGACAGTTCGAGGCGTTCAAGGGCGGGGGCGATGTACAGGCTGTATTCTTCCGCCACCACCAGCGGGCCGCTGAAGGCGCCGGCCAATTCCGGCTTGTCCGGCAGCAGGTAGCCGTGCCAGCTGCCGGCGTCGAACATTGGGTTGAAGCGCTGGTTTTGCTCGGCGTCGAAATCGCGCACGGCGGACGGTACGCCGTAGCGGTTGATGGATGGAGACTGCGCTTGCGCAGCCCAGGCTGCGGAACATGCTGCGACCAGCAGCAGCTTACGGAAAGCTGGTGACATAGGCGGGAATCGAATCGGGGTGGGGGGAAGGGTAACACGGCTAAAGTAAAAAGACCGGGCACGCGGAGCGCCCGGCCAAGCCGCATCAGAAGCGGTAGGACAACGAAACAGTTGCGTTGCGGCCCAGGATAGGGCGTGCGTAGAACAGGCTGCCGTTAGAGCTTTGGTTAAAGCCGCTGCGCGGATTGCCTTCAGTCAGGCCGATCTCGTTGGTGATGTTGTTCACCTTCAGGTTCAGCTTCCAGTGTTTGTCGATCCTGAACTCGGCGCCCATATCGAGCACGTGGTAGGACGGCAGTTCCAGCGCGTTCTCAAAGTCGGCATAGCGCTTGCCGATATGGCTGTACACCAGGAATATATCGCCGAAGTCGAAGTGCACGGTCGGGATCAGCCGCACCTGGGTGTTTGGCGTGCGCATTACCTGGTTGCCGTTTTGCTTGGCTTCTTCGGCATCCGGATCGATGCCGTTGATGGTGGCGTCCTGGATGGTGGCCACGTACTCGAGCGAGAAGCGTTTGTGGAAATTGACGATGCCTTCCAGTTCGACGCCGGTCGACAGCGTCTTGACGAAGACCTGGCGGAAGTCGCCGGTAGCCTGGTTGGTTTCGCCGAAGGACAGGTTGTCGAACTTGGTGTGGAACAGGGTGGCCGAGGTAGTCCAGAACGGCGAGATATAGCGCACGCCGGCTTCCGTGAAACTGAGCCTGCTGGCGCCGTCGACGAAGCTGTCGGTGCTGTACAGGGTCGGCATGTTGGTACCGCTAGCATAACGACCGTAGGCTGCCACATGGTCGTTAAAGGCGTAATTGAAGCCCGCGGTGTACGAGGACTCCTTGATCGTCTTTTTCTTGCGCGTCCATTCGCCGGTACCCGCGCGGCGCATGTAGTTGTTGGCGATGATGTTGTCCTTGTCGCTGCCATCGGGATTGAAGGCGCCTGGAATGATCGCGCCGCCGGTCAGGCTGTTGCCCGGCAGGTCGTCGCCTGCGGCCAGCACGTTCTCATCCTGCACGTCGTAGCGGGCGATTTCGTAGCGCACGCCGGCATCGAGGCGCAGGTTCTTGCTTACCTTCCATTCATCGTTGACGAACAGCGACGTGGAATTCATGTCGCCCTTGTGGCGTTCGTAGAAGTAGCCGTTACGCAGAACGCCCTTGTCCGACAGGTAGCCGAGGATGTTGTTATTGCCATCGACGGCGACGATGTCGAGCCGCTTCGGCTGGTCGCGCACTTCGGTGATGATGCGGGCGCCATAGTCGGAGTCGTCATACAGCTTCTGCTTGGCAAACAGGATGCCGGCGGTGAAGCTGTTCTTGTCGTTTTCATTCGTCAGCGACAGCTTGTCGACGAAGTGGCCCAGGGAACGGAAGCGGGTTTCAGCCACAGCATCGGTGGTGAAGCCGTTGCCGTTCAGGGTCGATGGATCGGCGATCACCTGGCCGGTGCCGGCGTAGGCGAATTTGGCAGTGCCGCCGAAGCGCTGCAGCAGCGCGGCGACGTCGCTGGACTGATCGGGGTCGAGGCGGTTGCCGGCGCGGACCAGGTAGCTGTTCGGGCCATTGAAGACCGAGTGCGGCGCCACGTCGTAGCGGGTGTAGCGCGCGTTGTTGCGGAAGGACCAGTCGCCACCCAGGTCATGCTGCAGGTCTGCCCCCAGCACCTTCGCCAGCACGTGGAAGCCGGTGTGCAGGTTGGTTTCGATATTGCCGTTGGTCGTCTGGTTTTTGATGATCGCCAGGTCCGGGCCATCCAGCGAGCCGAAATGCGGGTCCACGCCCGGTACGCCGGTTGGCTTGGACGGATTGGTCAGCGGGATCGGCAGGTAGAATGTGTTGTGGTCGTTGACGTACTTGGCCGACAAGTTCAGCTCACCGCCGGCCAAGCGGCGCGTGAGGTTAAGGCGGAACTGGCCGCCATGGTCGGCGGTCATGCCGATCGGGCGCACGCCTTTGCCGTGGCGGTAGTAGCCGCCTGCCGCATAAGTCCAGTCCTCGTTGATCGGCCCGGAGTAGACGCCTTCGGTGCGCACCATGCCGTAGTCGCCGGCGGTGACCTTGATTTCGCCGTGCGGCGTCTGCGTGCCTTTGTGGCTGATGAAGTTGACGATGGCCGCCGGTCCGTTGGTGGACAGGATGGCCGAGGTACCGCCGCGGATCGCTTCGAAGCGCTTGATGGTCACGTCTTCGCGCAGCAGCACGTCCACCAGTTCGCCGTCGTAGATCACCGGCAGTCCGTCTTCCTGCAGGCTGATGAACTGGAAGGCGGCGCCGCCACTCAGGCCGCGCGGAGACACATTGTTCGACACCTCGCCGCCGGAGGCTTCGACCCACAGGCCGGGCACCTGCTGCAGCGAATCGGCCAGGCTGTGCGGCGCCAGTTTTTCAAGCTTGGCCTGGTCCACCGTGGTGATGGCGACCGAGGATTCAAGCTTGGTGCGGTTCTTCGCGGTGGTGCCGGTGACGACCACCTCCTGCATCGGCGAATCGGGCGTCGCTTGCGTTTGCGCTTGAGCCTGCGCACTGTGCATGGCCGCCACCTGGGCCAGGGTGGCGACCGAAATGGTCAGCCCTTTCTTTTGTCTCATCAGGTTTCTCCTCTTTATTGTCATGATTGCTGCTACACCGAGACAGGCCACATGGTCTGTTCCCGGTACCCAGTCGTCACCGGCAGATAGCCGTTGAATTCTTCGTCGAGTTGCGCGTCGCCGCTGTCGATGCGCAGTACGCCTCCATGCAGCGATACCAGCTTGTCAGGCGGCGCCAGTACATGCACGCCGCGCCGTCCTGCTGCGCGCAGCAGGCGTGGTGAAATCTGCTGGTTGCCGCGTCCCAGCACCAGGCCCTGGCCGCCGATTGGCGACAGCACCAGGTGCAGCGGCGTTTGCCATTGCTTGGCCAGGTCTTCCAGTTCGAAGCGGGTGGCGTTGCGCGCCATCAGGGTGCCGTCGCCCAGCACGGCGTCGACACCGAGCAGCGTGCCGTCGACACCCAGCACGGCCAGCAAGGCTTGTGTCGTGGTGCCCGGGCCGACCAAATAGAGAGAGCCGGCATCCATTTCTTCCGCAAATCCTTGCGCGATGGCGAGGCGTTGGGCCCCGCTGCCGCTGACGTGGCGCGCCTTGCCTCCTTGCGTCAGCGATGGCACTTGCGGCAGCTGCAGGTAGCCGTACAGGCGGGGCGCGATCACGCCGCGCCGCAGCTCATCTTCGTCAAGGTCCATCACTTCGGCGTCGCTGCACAGGGCCAGGCCGTTTTGCTGCAACTGGCGCAGCAGCATTCCTGCCGCTGTGGGATGGTTGGCAAAGACCGCCGACTGCATTTTCACGCCGGCGGGAAGGCCCAATACCGGCAGGCTGGAGGCCAGGCCAGCGTCGCGCACGCCGTCCAGCACATCGCGCGCGGTGCCGTCGCCACCGGCAAACAGGAGCAGGTCGATTCCCATGCCAGCCAGGATGCGGCTGGCGCGGCGTGTGTCGGACGCCTGCGTTGGTGATGCCACCGGCACCACCGCGCATGCTTGCAGGCCGGCAGCTTGAAGCGCGGCCAGCCCCATGTCGCCGTCGGCGGTGTACCAGCCGATGGCGTGGGCCGCTTCGCCGCAAGCCTGGAACATGGTGGCCAAACGCGCCTGCGCCTGCGGCAGGCTTCCCGATGCCAGCGCGGCTTGCACGCAGGCGGCGCCGTCCGAGCCTTTGAGCCCGGCCGGTCCGCCGATGCCGGCCAGGGGATTGACCACCAGTCCTACTTTCATGCCAGTCCGCGCTCGCCCAGCTTGCGCTGGTAGGCACGCCAGGTAATGGCCCAGCGTTCAGGGTCGTCCAGCACTTCGCCTTGCACGCGGTGGGTCGGGCAGTTATGCGGCGCGGTCTTGACGACACCCGGATTGCTGCGTGCCTCGCCGGCGATGTGGCGCATCACGCCGATGAATTCGTCAAGGTCGGCGCGCGAGTAGGATTCGGTCGGCTCGATGGTAGCGGGTTCCGGCACGACGTAAGGATGGTGGCTGGTCCAGTAGTGCACGCCGAAGTCGGCGGCGCGCAGGCCGATCTCCTCCGACGTCACGCCGGTGGCCTCGGTCAGGCCGGCCCAGCTGTATCGCACCTGCTCAATGCGGCGTTTTCCTGGCGCGTAGGGCGCGGCCATGCCGTCGATCTTCAGCAGCTCGTGCATCATGTAGTTGTTGTTCAGGACCGCAATCTCGGACACGGTGCGCAGGCCCTCGCCGCCCAGGTTCATGATCCATGCGTAAGCGCGCAGCATGATGGAGGCCGTGCCGGCAAAGCTGCTGATCTTGCCGATCGATTGCTCGCCGCCTTTCACCAGCTGGTAGCGGCCATCCTTTTCCCGCAGCAGTGGGCCGGGCAGGAAGGGCGCCAGCTCCGCCGTGCAGCACACCGCACCGGTTGCGGGGCCGCCGCAGGCGTGCGGGGTGGCGAAAGTTTTGTGAAGGTTGAAGTGGCACAGATCGAAGCCCGCTTCGCGCGCCCGGGCAATGCCCAGCAGGCCGTTGGCATTGGCTTGGTCGTACACGCACAGGCCGCCCACTGCGTGCACTGCGTCGACGAATTCGCGGATGCGGCTATTGAAGATGCCGGTGTCTTCCGGGTTGGTGATTACCAGTGCGGCTGTGCGCGGCGAGACGGCGGCCTTCAGCGCAGCCAGGTCGGGGTAGCCGTCGGCATCAGGGTAGATCGTGATGACCTTGTAGCCCACCAGCTTGGCGCAGGCGGCGTCCGAAGGGTGCGAAAAGATGGTGGTGATCACTTCGTCGCGCTGATTTTCTTCGCCGCGGCTTTCATGCCAGGCGCGCACCATCGACATATTGGCGAAGATGGCTTGCGAGCCGCCGCGCGGCTGCAGCGACACGGCATCCATGCCCGAGACTTCGCGCATCACGCCTTCCAGTTTGTCGATCACTTCCAGCATGCCCTGCACGGTGCTGTCGGGCTGGCGCGGGTGCAGTTCCGACATGCCGGGCTGGCGCGCCAGCTGGTCGTTGATTTTGGGGTTGTACTTCATGGTGCAGGTACCCTGCCCTACGTCGACATTGAGGTCCGCGCCAAGGGTTTCCTGCGACAGGCGCAGGTAGTGGCGCAGTACGCGGTTCTGCGACATCTCCGGCAGGGCGGGCGGGTGCTGGCGCAGCATGGAGGCCGGCAATCCTGCCAGTGGCTGGCCCGCAGCCTGCGCGATCCCTGGTTCCACTTCCGGCACCAGGATGCCGCGTTCGCCGGGTTGGCTCAATTCAAAGATCACGGGTTCGTCCCAGCGCGCTTGGTGGTAGCGGCGCACGGACTGCGTGCGATGGGATGCGATGTTTTCCATGGATTTCATTGTTGGATGGCTTTCTCAATCGTTGCGCAGAGCAGGTCGATGTCTTCCTGCGTGTGGACTTCGGAAAAGGCGTACAAGGCGCACTGGCCGAGCGCAGGGAAGTCAGCGCTCAGGTCATGGCCGCCAAACATGCCCTGCTTTAGCAGCGCTGCGTTGATGGCCGCTACCGGCAGGCCGGTGCCATCGAAGTTGACGACGAATTCGCGGAAGTGGCAGCTGCCGCCATGCGTGATGCGCAAGCCAGGAATGCACGCCAGGCGCTGCTTGGCATAGGCGGTGCGCTGGGCGATGCCGGTGGCCAGTTCGCCCATGCCCTGTGGCCCCATAAGCGCCAGGAAGACGCCGGCGGTAATGCCCCACAGCGCGGCGGCGGTGCCGACGAATTCATTGCCGTTCTCGCGCTTGTCGAAGGAGGTGCGGCTGTAGGCGACGTCGCCGAAGCCATATTCGCCGGGCACGCTGGTCGGCGCAATGCCGAACAGGCGCGATGGGTATTGCATGACGATGGCCGGATCGTCGTGGCTGGCGATGAAGCCGCCCTGGCCGCCGCCGTAGTTCATATGCATGCCAAGCGGCTGGATGTCGCCGCAGACAATGTCGGCGCCATAGCTGGCGGGAGTCGCCAGCGCGCCAAGCGACAGCGGGTCGACGCCAACTACGAGCAAGGCGCCCACCGCATGCGCCGCAGCAGCGAGGGCTGCGCCGTCGTCGATGGTGCCCAGGAAGGATGGCACGTCCACATAAAGGGCTGCGGTGTCCTGGCCGAGCAAGCCCGCCAGCGCGCCCTTGTCGAGCAGGCCGGTGGCAGCATCGAAAGGCGCGATGATGAAATCAACATCGGCGCGGCCGTAGTTGCGCAACATGGACAGCTTGTCCGGATTGATGTTGCCCGCTACGACGACGCTGCGGCGGCCGGTGTGGCGGCCCGCCATGCGCACGGCGGTGGCGGCGGCCTGCATGCCGTCGTAGACCGGCACGTTGACCACGTCCATCTCCAGCAGGGCGCCCATCATGCTGCAGTATTCGAACAGCGCCTGGAAGCGGCCATGGTCGTCATACGGTTCGCCAGCGTAGGCGGTGGCGAACTCGCTTCGGCCATTGATCTCGTCGCATACGGCCGGCACGTGGTGCTGGTAGCAGCCGCCGCCCAGGAAGCTAAGCTGCACGCCGCAATGCTGGTTCTTGCGCAGCAGGCCGTCCACATGGCGCTTGAGGCGCGCTTCGGACAGGTGGGGGGCGGGAATCGCCAGCGGCGCCTGCATGCGCAGGGCGGCGGGGATATCGGCAAAGAATTCTTCGGTGCTGGCTGCGCCTACTTCGCGCAGCATGGCTTCGCGCACGGCGGGGACGGAATTGGGAATGTAAGGATGTGTGGCCATGTCATGTCCTGTTGATCGGAGTCGGATGGCCTGATCTTGGGGGCGCGAAATAACGTTGACAAATGATCAGTCTGCATGTGATACATTAGAAAACCTTATGCATGGAGTTCCACGTGGTCCATTCATCCAGTCTGCTGCGCCAGTTGAAAACCTTCGAGGTCACCGCCCGGCACATGAGTTTTACCCGTGCCGCCGACGAATTGTGCATATCTCAGGCGGCGGTCAGCCACCAGATCAAAACGCTGGAGGAGGCATTGCAGATAAAGCTGTTCAAGCGCATGACGCGGGCCATTACGCTGACCGGCGAAGGGGCGATTTTGCAACGCAGCCTGGTCGACGCCTTTGGCCGCATCGACCGCGTGCTGGCGCAGTTGGCGCAAGGCGAGGGGCGTGCGCGCAAGCGGCTGACGGTGGCTGTGACACCGGCTTTCAGCTCGCGCTGGCTAGTCGGGCGGTTGGACCGCTTCCTGGCGGCGCACAGCGAGCTGGAAGTGCGGCTGGTGCACACCGTGATGCATACCGATTTGGGACGCGACAGCATCGACCTGGCAATACGCTGGGGCGATGGCAAGTGGCCGGGCGTGGAGTGCGAAAAGTTGTTCGGCACCGAACTGCTGCCGGTATGTTCGCCTGCGCTGCTGAAGGATGGTCCGCCGCTGAATACTCCGACCGACCTAGCGCATTACACGCTGCTGCACGAGGACAGTTGTGACGATTGGGAGCGCTGGTTTGAGCAGGCCGGCCTGGCGCCTTCGCTGGCGCTGCGCGGGCCGCTGATCGACGACAGCAATGCGTTGATGCAGGCGGCCTTGAACGGGCAGGGCATCGCGTTGGGCCGCATGGTGCTGATACGCGACGACCTTCAACGCGGCACCCTGGTCAGCCCTTTCAGCCAGACGCTCAGCGCGCAAGGGGCTTACTACATGTGCTGGCGGCCAAGCCGCAGCGAGCATGAGGCGCTGGCGTGGTTCTCCGACTTCCTGCGTAACGAAGCTACTTCAGGCTGACTTCGAACCATAGGTCCTTTTCTTCCACGGTGGCCCTGAACAGCTTACGGGCGGAAGGCGAGAGCTCGGCGAGGCTGGCTTCGCTGGGGCGTTCTTCATCGGCCACCAGCAGGCGGCCATAAGTCTTTTCCTTCAGCCGCTCGACCAGCGGATTGAAGGGCATGCCCATCCAGCGGTTCTTGATGGCTTCCTTCTTCGACACTGGAATGAAGGCGACCAGGTTTTCGCTGGTCATCTGCTCCAGCCCCTTGTCGCGCAAGGTGGCGTTGTGGCTGCCGTGATGACCGACCTTGTAGAACACTGTGCGTGACAGCAGGTCCGGCCCGGTGACGTAGTGGTCGCCCACCTTCCAGCGCAAGTCCTGCCAGGA
Organism: Pseudoduganella sp. GW821-FHT11H04; assembly: GCF_058807935.1. NCBI lineage: Bacteria > Pseudomonadati > Pseudomonadota > Betaproteobacteria > Burkholderiales > Oxalobacteraceae > Pseudoduganella > Pseudoduganella sp. GW821-FHT11H04. The sequence goes on from NZ_JBXARE010000017.1 coordinate 21,823, forward strand.
TAGCCAGTTGCCAACCTGCGCGTCGGCCGGGAAGAGCATGATTTCCCCCGTATCGATAAATTCGAACGCCAGCACCAGGCAAGTGTTGTTTGTGTGGCTGTCCAGGTTCAGGGCCAGGGTTTCTGCGGCCTGGGTCCAGTCTTCTTCGATCTTGCGCCAGTCCTCGGCTTGCGCTTGCCATACTTTGGAGACCAGGTCGGCAAGGGCAGGTGAATAGCGCTGGCCGGCATTCGCCTGGCGCCGCAAGCCAGGATCGAAGGGGCAATCATCAAAGCTGTCATCGGGCGGGGCGCCGCTTGGTCCCATGCGCAGGAAGGCGGCATCCAGGTTGCTCGCCAGCTGTAATTCCGAAGCGAGTTCATAGACTTCACGGCCGGTCTTGGTCGGCGTGCTGCGCTTGATCAGGCCTTCATCCGGCGGCGGCCCGAGTACATAGACGCGCAGGTTCGGCGCGCCATCCAGCGTGCGCGGCCCTTGCTTTGGCGACAGATAGCGCGTCTTCACATCCTGCTTGCCTTGCAGGTATTCGAAGGCGTCGCGTGTCCTGCCGATTGCGGCGCCGGGCGGGTCGCCGGGTTTGAGTCCGAAGAAGCCGAGCATGCGGCCCAGTTGCGCGCCGCGCTCCTGCATGCCGGGCGAATTGGAATTTTCGAAGGCCGAAACGGCCGTGGCCAGCGCATTCACCTTGGCCGCGCGTTCGGCGCGCAAGCGCTGGCCCAGTTCATTGCGCGGGTCTTCCGTCCAGGCGTACCAGACTTCGCCGATCTCCATCGAATCGAAAACGTCGCGCGCCTGCGAGGTGTGAAAGCCGGAGGCATGGTCCCAATGTTCGTGCGTCATGACCACCACGTCGAGATGGCCATTGCAGGCCTCGTGGATATCGTGGGCCACGGCCTGCATTTTTTCTTTTGGCTTGTCGGCCACGGTGATCAGGCCGCAGTCGATCAGAACGTTGTAGGTATCGAAGCCGCCTTCCTTGGCAAAGCGCAGCAGGATGCAGTCACCAAGGCCATGGCGGTACAGGCGGATGCGCAGGCGTGCTTCGTTTGCGGCCTGTTTGTGCGGGTGGGTATCGGCGACCGCCTGCGGTGCGCGCGGGCGCGTCTTGGCCCGGGCAGCCAGCGGTGGAACAGTGGGTGAATTCATGGCGGCACCTTATTCGTTGGAGTGGAGCATGCAGAACGGCTCGGCGCTGTCGCCGTCCACACTGAAGTAGGTCGAACGCAGCGCCACGCCGGCGTCATAGCGCATGCTGCGGTGGGAACGCACTGCGGCCAGTCGCTTGTCGTCGTTCAGCGGCCGCTTGATCGCGTAGCGCAGGGTCGGGATCACGCCGCCGTCGTCCTGGATATCGCCTTCCAGGTCGAACACGAGGGTGCAGCCGCCGGGGAAGTCGAAGCTTCCCATGAGGGGATGGCCCGGGTCCACCGGCAGTTTGCGGCGGCGCTGGGTGATCGAAATGACCAGCTGTTTCAGGATGTCGCCGTCGGGCATAACGCGCAGGGTTGGCTGTACGGCGTGCACTTCGAAGCTGGGCAGGCCGTCACTGTCGTAGCGCAGGCCTTCCACATTGCCGTTACGGTGCAGTTCGAGGCCGGTGACGCGCATGAATTCATCGCAGCGCGACAGGTCGTTGGACTTGATCATCTCTTCCAGGTAGTCATGGGCGCGGATGCGCGCCCGCCGCAGCGTTTCGTACACGCGGCTGCGCTTGCGCTGGTACAGGGAGTCCTGCACCAGGCCACTCAGTTCCTTGGCCAGGCCGGTGAGCACGCTGGTGGGGTCGGAGCTGCCATCGGCCAGTTCGATGCGCGCATAGGGCCAGCGCAGCTGTTCTTCCGACAGGGTTTTCAGGCCTTCCGGCAAAATGCCCCAGCGGCGGAAGGATTCGATCAACGCGACACGGTAGCCGTGGCGGTCGTCCGGCACCATGTCGTAATCGGCAGTGACCAGGGCGCGCAGGTAGTCGCCGAAGGTGATGTCGAAAGGCGGGCAGTAGTCGAGGGCGCGGATCGACATCAGCAGGAAGTGGTGGGCAGTCTTGGTCGCCACTGACGCCAATTCGTCCACCAGCACGGGATGCAGCGCGCCATCGGGCAGCTTGCCGGTGCCGGCGCTAGCCAAGGATACGATGCCGGCGCTGCGCAGCTTGTACATCTCAATGAAGGCCGAGAACATGGCCGCCACCAGGATCGAGCCGCGTTCATGCGGCTCCAGCGCCTGCGCCAGGCGCGTCGGATCGGGCTGCACCGGGTGCCAGACGCCGTTTTCATCCATCTCGCCGATGGCGCTGCGCAAGGCGCCATAGCGGCCGGTGGCCACGCCGAATTCCTGCGCCAGCTCGCTGAGCAGGGATTGCGCTTCCAGGTTGCCGCGTGTGCGGGAAATCTGGTGCTTCAGCACTTCCGGGAAGGTGAAGTGCTGGAACAGCGCCACCATGTCGGCAAAGGCTTCGTGGAAGGCGAGCGTGTCGGGGTTGTTATCGTCCAGGTAGCGGCGGTGCATGCCATCGAGCAGGGCGTGCGTGGTTTCGTGGGCGATGATGTCTTGCGACAGGCAAGAGAACACCATGCCGCTCGGGCCCTGGAAGTAGCCGAACAGCAGCGCCTTTTTCTGCGGGCTGTAATAGGCGTTGGCTGCGCGCAGTGCGTGCGGGTAGATGCGAAGGGTCTGCACGAATTCCTCGTGCTTGCTGGCGTCTTCGTGCGAAGACCATTGCACCTGGCGCCCCAGCGCTTTTTCGAAATTGCAGATGGTGTTCATCGCCACCGCGTACACCATCTGCTGGTGGAATTGCGGGTTGCCTTCGGATGGAGGATGGCCGTCCTGCGCCAGCAGGTTGGGGCTATTCAGGTCGACCGGCTCATACCAGCAATCGCTGGCCGGGTCGAAGTCCACCACTTCCACGTATTCGCCGCGCGGGCCTGGCTGCAGCTCGCTCTCCCACGGGATGTTGAAGATGCGCTGGTTGATCGACGCGGTATCGAGCTTGAGCGACATGCTCGGGTCGAAGGCATAGCCGCGCAGGCGCCGGAACGGCGGACGCTTGCTGCCTTGCTCGATTGCCTTCTGGCTGTAATCCTGGCTGCTGGCGGAGGAGTACATGGCGGCTCCTTATTGCAGCAGTTCCGGCGCCCAGGTCTTGATGCGGGCCGCCACCAACGCCGCTCCATGGCGCGCCAGTACGGCGCGTTCGGCTTTGTTGAGCGCCTTCAGGTTGGTCTCGATAGAGGAGGCGAAGACTGAATCGCCCTCGATCGCTTCGCCATCATGGCTGTCGATGGAGAACCACAGCGGGCAAGGGCCGGCCTTGGCCATGTGGCGGTGCTTCATGCGGTCGAACTGCAGGCCGCGGATCTGCTCCATCATGATGTCCAGGCCTTCCTTCAGCACCAGGGCGCTCGATTCCGTCGGGTCGACCTTGATGGCGTAGGGTTTGCCGGCGTCGCTGACCAGCAGGTAATTCAGCTCGTTCAGCGCGGCCAGGCCGGGATTGACGCCAAGGTTGTCATATAGCCCGCCGTCGCTGAGGGTGACGTAATCGCACTTGGCGGCAGGCGCGTATTCCGTTTTCTCGAGCCGCAGGGGCGGGAATACAGGCGGGAAGGCGGACGACGCGGCCACGGCGCGCGCGATCGGGAAGTTGGCGGCGTCGGCAAAACCCAGTTCGTAGTCGCCCATCTCGCTCTTCCCCTTGCTTCCGGCGATAAAGGAAAACATATTGCCGGTGGCGAGGTTGGTGGTGTTCAGGTAGATGCGCGGGCCCTCGGACAGGTCGCCCAGCTTCTTGCTGCCGAAGAGGTCATCCGCATACGTATCGGCCAGCTTGTCCAGGCGCGAATGGAAGGGATCGAGCAGGCCGCCGATCACCGAGCCGACGGCAATCGAACGCGTGGCGAGGTACTCATCCAGCTTGTCGAGTGCATTGGGATCGTGCCAGTTCAGGGCCAGGAAGGCGCCGGCGATGCTGCCGCCACTGACGCAAGAGATGAGGTCGACCTTATCCAGCAGCTGGTGCGCCTGCAGCTGGCGGAACACGCCCAAATGAAAAGCGGCAGCTCGAAAGCCGCCGCCGGACAAGGTCAGGCCGATGCGCTTGCTAGCGCCGCCGAGTGTGATGGCCATGGAACACCTCCGTAGGAAAGCGTTTGCCCATGGCGTAAGGAATCTCCCGCTACGTTAGGGCGATTCTTACAGAGTAGGCTAGAAAATTGCCAGGAAATACACGAATTGTCACTTGTCGGCCAGCTTGGCTTCCAGCTCGGCCAGGCGCGATTCCATCAGTTCCAGCTTGGCGCGGGCCTTGGCCAGCATTTGTGCCTGGATATCGAATTCCTCGCGGGTGACCAGGTCCAGCTTGGCGAAGCCCTGGGTCATCATGGCTTTGACGTTCTTTTCGATATCTTTGGCCGGCGAATTTTCGATGACCTGGTTGACCTTCTGTTGCAAGTCGTTGAAGAAGGCGTTCATGTCCATGGTTATTTCTTCCTGATGTGTGTTTGTGTGTGAGTTTGTGCACCACAACGGTGCGGCTTTGGATTGTAATGGTGCGGAAAGCTGTCTTAAGTTCAATTCCTGCACGAATTATGGCTGGCACGCAATCTGCTAATAAGCAGTAAAGCTGTTGTTTCAGACTGAATTTTAAACCGCAATAAAAGTTCACTCAAAAGGAAATCGCCATGATTTATAAGAGCAAGAAGCTGGGTCTCACCGCTGCAGTCGCACTGGCAATCGCATCGATGGGGACTAGCTTGGCCCAAGCAGCCGATGCTGCGCCTGAGGCGAAGCCTGACAATGAGATTAGCTATAACGCGGCCCTGACCAGCGACTATCGCTACCGTGGTATCTCGCAAACCCGCCTGAAACCTGCGCTGCAAGGCGGCGCTGACTGGGTCAACAATCCAACCGGTTTCTACGCAGGCGTCTGGGGCTCGACCATCAAATGGGTCAAGGATGGCGGCGGTGATGCCAGCGTGGAAATCGACCTGTATGGCGGCAAGCGCGGCGAGATCGTGCCTGGCGTCAGCTACGACGTTGGCTTCCTGGCCTATGTCTACCCGTCGAACGACCTGCATCCAAGCGCTAATACCCGCGAAATCTACGGCCAAGTAGGCTACGGCCCGGCTACCCTGAAGTACTCGAACTCCCTGAGCAATCTGTTCGGCTTCGCTGACAGCAAGCACAGCTCCTATATCGATGCTTCCGTCAACCAGGACCTGGGCGAAGGCTACACCCTGAACCTGCACGCAGGCCGCCAGAAGGTGAAAAACAGCCCAGCGTTCAGCTATACCGACTACAAAATCGGCGCCACCAAGGACTTTGGCGTGGCAACCGTAGCCCTGGCTTATATCAAGACCACCAGCGACGCGTACGTGGCGCCGAATGGCAAAAACCTGGGCAAGGGCGGCTTGGTGCTGACCGTGTCCAAAACCTTCTAAAGAGGCAACCGTATGAAAATGATTACCGCCATTATCAAGCCGTTCAAGCTCGACGAGGTGCGTGAAGCCCTGTCGGCGATCAACGTGCAAGGTATTACGGTGACCGAAGTTAAAGGCTTCGGACGCCAGAAAGGCCACACCGAGCTGTATCGCGGTGCGGAATACGTGGTCGATTTCCTGCCAAAGACCAAGATCGAAGCTGCCGTTGACGATGCGATCGTCGACCAGGCTATCGAGGCGATTGAAAATGCAGCCCGCACCGGCAAGATCGGCGACGGCAAGATTTTCGTCTCGTCGCTGGAGCAAGTAATTCGTATCCGTACCGGCGAGACCGGCAACGAAGCACTGTAAGGGGAAACGTGATGCATAAGACCATGAAGAAATGGCTGGCGGGGGTGACTGTCCTGTTGGCTTTCAGCGCAGCGCTGCCTGTGCTGGCCCAAGACGCCAAGCCGGCTGAAGCACCAGCTGCTGCCGCTACTGCTGCCGCATCGGCTGCTGCGCCTGCGGCTGCGCCGGCTCCTGCCGCAGCTGCACCTGCTGCCGACGCTGCCGCTGCCCCAGCTGCCGCTGCCGCTCCGGCCGCCGCACCTGTGCCACAGAAGGGCGACACCGCCTGGATGTTCGTGGCTACCCTGCTGGTGATCCTGATGACCATCCCAGGCCTGGCCCTGTTCTACGGCGGCCTGGTGCGCTCGAAGAACATGCTGTCCGTGCTGCTGCAAGTGTTTTTCGTTTTCGCGCTGATCATTGTGCTGTGGTGCCTGTACGGCTACTCGCTGGCGTTCACCGAGGGTAATGCCTTCTTCGGCGGCTTCGGACGCTCGCTGCTGAACGGTATTTACGATCCGGCCAAGGGAGCGTTCGCAACCGCTGCTACCTTCAGCAAGGGCGTAGTGATTCCTGAGTTCATCTACGTAGCTTTCCAGGGCACCTTCGCTGCGATTACCTGCGGCCTGATCGTCGGCGCGTTTGCCGAGCGCGTGCGCTTCTCCGCCGTGCTGGCCTTCATGGTCCTGTGGTTCACCTTCAGCTACCTGCCTATCGCCCACATGGTCTGGTTCTGGACCGGTCCTGACGCAATCACCAACGCCGACACCCTGGCCAGCGAAACCGCCAAAGCGGGCTGGATCTTCCAGAAAGGCGCGCTGGACTTCGCAGGCGGCACCGTGGTGCACATCAATGCCGCTATCGCCGGCCTGGTTGGCGCAATCATGATCGGCAAGCGCGTCGGCTACGGCCGCGACTCCATGGCTCCGCACTCGCTGACCATGACCATGATCGGCGCATCGCTGCTGTGGGTGGGCTGGTTCGGCTTCAACGCCGGTTCGGCCCTGGAAGCTGGCGACATCGCTGCGCTGGCCTTCGTCAACACCCTGCTGGCAACTGCCTGCGCAACCGTATCGTGGGTGTTCGGCGAGTGGGTCTTCAAGGGCAAGCCTTCCATGCTGGGCGGCGCGTCCGGCGCGGTTGCCGGCCTGGTGGCGATCACCCCGGCTTGCGGCTTCGTTGGCCCAATGGGCGCACTGGCGATCGGCCTGCTGGCTGGTATCGTCTGCCTGTGGGGTGTGAACGGCCTGAAGCGCCTGATCGGCGCGGATGACTCGCTGGACGTGTTCGGCGTGCACGGCGTGGGCGGTATCCTGGGCGCCATCCTGACCGGTGTGTTCGCTGCACCATCGTTGGGCGGCCAGGGCGTATTCGACTACGTTGCCAACAAGGCAAGCGCAGATTACTCGATCGGCGGCCAGGTCTGGATTCAGATGCAAGCCGTGGGCATTACCATCGTGTGGTCGGCTGTCGTTGCCTTCCTGGCATACAAACTGGTTGACGTTGTGATCGGCCTGCGTGTACCCGAGGAAGAAGAGCGCGAAGGCCTGGACATCACCAGCCACGGCGAGTCCGCGTACCACGCTTAATTTGTCAAAAAACCATGGGGTCTGGCACCTGACAAAACATGGCTGCGCCATGTCTTGTCAGGTGCCAGACCCCGAAGCGCCTTTCGGGGCGCTTTTTTTGTTTAAAAGTATCTTTTAAATGGCGTTTTTGCCCCAAAATGGAGAGTCTGCAAATACCAACCCGCAAGGAAGTCACATGGTTCCCCATCTCGTCACGGCCCTGACCGGTCCGTTACTGGATCTTGAAGAAAAGATCATTGCCGCGACCCCAGCCATTGAACGGTGGTTCCGCCTCGAGTGGCAGGAGCATACGCCGCCGTTCTATGCTTCGGTGGACCTGCGCAATGCCGGCTACAAGCTGGCCCCGGTGGATGCCAACCTGTTCCCTGGCGGCTTCCATTACCTGGCCAACGAAATGCTCCCCCTTTCGGTGCAGGCGGCCATGGCGGCGATTGATAAATATTGCCCAGATGCACGAAACCTGCTGCTGATCCCGGAAATCAAGCCGCGCCACCCGACTTACTTCCAGGGCGTCGCCCGCCTGATGCAGATTTTCCGACAGACCGGCCTGAACGTGCGTTTCGGCTCACTAGACCCATCCGTCACCCAGCCGACGCCGCTGGCGCTGCCCGATGGCAATATGCTGGTGGTGGAACCCCTGGTGCGCTCGCCGAACGGCCGCCGTGTGGGGCTGAAGGATTTCGACCCGTGCACCATCCTGCTGAATAACGATTTGTCGGCAGGTATCCCGGATATTCTGACCAACCTGCATGAGCAAAGCCTGCTGCCGCCGCTGCACGCGGGCTGGGCGCTGCGCCGCAAGTCCAACCACTTCAATGCCTACGATGAGGTGGCGAAGAAGTTCGGCAAGCTGATTGGCGTTGATCCGTGGATGGTCAATCCTTTCCACGCCAAATGCGGCGCGGTGGACCTGACCACCGGGGAAGGGCAGGAGAGCCTGGCCGCCTCTGTGGATGCGGTGCTGGCCAAGATCCGCAAGAAGTACAAGGAATATGGCATCAAGGAGAAGCCGTTCGTCATCATCAAGCCGGACGCCGGTACTTATGGCAAGGGCGTGATCACGATCCGCGATGCGGCCGAGTTGAAAGAGTTGTCGGAAGAGCAGCGTAAGCGCATGACGGTGATCAAGGATGGCAAGGCGGTGACCGACCTGAATATCCAGGAGGGCGTGCCGACCTTTGAGAGCATCAAAGAGGCGTTTGCGGAGCCGGTGGTTTATATGATCGACCGCTATGTGGTGGGTGGGTTCTACCGCGTGCATGGCGAGAAGGGGCCGGACCAGAATCTGAACGCGCCGGGGTCGCAGTTTGTGCCGCTGGCGTTCGCGCAGCAGCATGCGGTACCGGATGTGAAGGCGAAGCCGGGGACTGCGGCGCCGAATCGTTTCTACGTCTATGGTGTGGTGGCGCGGCTGGCATTGCTGGCGGCTTCCCTGGAGATGGAGCGCACTGACCCGGATCCGGAGGTCTATTAAACCCGGTACACCTGGGTACGACCCAAGGGTCGGACCCAGAATTTCCGGGTTTCGGCTAGAATCAAGTGTTACATTTTTGGACTAATCCATGAAAATCGCCTTCCTCGCCGACCCGTTGTCCAGCTTCAAGATTTACAAGGACTCCACCTTCGCCATGATGGCCGAGGCGGCGCGCCGGGGGCATGAGGTATATGCCTTCCAGCAGCGCCACATGGCGCTCAAGGAAGGCAAGGTCACGGCTCACATTTCGCGCATCGAGATGACCGGCGACAAGGACGAGTGGTACAAGGCAGCGCCTTCGGAAGACACCAGCCTGTCCGCCTTCGACGCCGTGATCCAGCGTAAGGACCCGCCGTTCGACATGGAATACGTCTACGGCACCTACCTGCTGCAGCTGGCGGAGAAACAAGGCGCCAAGGTCTTCAACAAGCCTTCCGCCATCCGCGACCACAATGAAAAACTGTCGATCGCCCAGTTCTCGCAATTCACCGCGCCGACCCTGGTCACCAGCGACGAAACCCGCCTGCGCGACTTCCAGGCCGAACACGGCGACGTGATCCTCAAGCCGCTGGACGGCATGGGCGGCGCCGGCATCTTCCGCGTGAAAGCCGATGGCCTGAACCTGGGCTCCATCATCGAGACCCTGACCCAGCTTGGCACCCGCACCATCATGGCGCAGCGCTACATCCCGGACATCGTCAAAGGCGACAAGCGCATCCTGCTGATCGACGGCAAACCCGTGCCTTTCTGCCTGGCCCGCATCCCGCAAGCCGGTGAAGTGCGCGGAAACCTGGCCGCCGGCGGTACCGGCGTGGCCCAGCCGCTGTCGCAGCGCGACCGCGAAATTGCCGAGGCCCTTGGTCCGGAATTGGCTTCGCGCGGCCTCTTGCTGGTAGGATTAGACGTGATCGGCGATTACCTGACCGAGGTAAACGTCACCAGCCCGACCTGCTTCCAGGAGATCACGCAGCAGACAGGCTTCCAGGTCGCGTCCATGTTCATCGACGCAGTGGAAGCACGGGCAGGCAAGCAAGGATAAACATGGTAGGGATTTTATTGATGACACACGCGCCGCTTGGCCAGGCATTCCTGGCCGCCGCAGCGCATGTGTTCCGGGCCCCGGTTGAAAAACTGGAGGCGATCGATGTGCTGGCAGACCAGGACCTGAACGAAGTGCAGCAGCTGGCGCGTGACGCCATCAAGCGCCTCGACTCGGGTGCCGGCGTGCTGGTCATGACCGATATCAAAGGCGGCACGCCCGCCAATTGCTGTAACAAGCTTGCCGATGCGGGCCGGGTCGAAGTAGTTGCAGGCATCAGTCTTCCGATGCTGCTGCGCGCGATCACCTACCGCACCGACACGCTGGACGTCGTAGTGGAAATGGCCCTGGCCGGCGCGCAGAACGGCGCGGTCAAGGTCGACAACCGTATCCGAGTCAACTAAACAAAACTAAAACATGATTCAGCAAGAACTTGAAATTATCAACAAGCTCGGATTGCATGCACGTGCTTCTGCAAAATTCACCCAACTGGCAGCCAAATTCCAAAGCGATGTCTGGCTGTCGCGTAACGGTCGCCGCATCAACGCCAAGTCCATTATGGGTGTGATGATGCTGGCTGCTGGCAAGGGGGCCAAAGTCCTGCTGGAAGCGGACGGCTCCGATGAACAGGATTGCATCAACGCCCTGAGCGCACTGGTCAACGACAAGTTCGGCGAAGGCGAATAAATGCGGGACGGCAGCCCGATGGCATCGTTCTCCCTCCACGGTATTCCGGTTTCGCGAGGTATCGCGATCGGCCGCGCGCACATACTTGCGCCGGCGGCGCTCGATGTAAAGCATTACCTGATCGCCGAGGAGCACGTGGAAGCGGAAGTGCGGCGCCTGCAATCGGCGCTGGCCGCCGTGCACCGCGAGCTGCAGACGCTGTGGAATGAGTTGCCGAAGGACGCCCCGACCGAATTGGGCGCCTTCATCGACGTCCACGCGCTGATCCTGTCCGACCCGATGATTTCCGAGGCACCGCTGGAGATTATCCGCGCCCGCCACTACAACGCCGAATGGGCGCTGCTGACCCAGATCGACGAGCTGTCGGCGCAGTTCGACGAAATCGAAGACCCTTACCTGCGCGAGCGCAAGGCCGACATCCAGCAAGTTGCCGAGCGGGTGCTGAAAGTCCTGATGGGCAGCGAACAGCTGCTGCCAAAGCAGGGCGAACTCGAAGGCGATGAATTCCTGGCCCAGATGATCGTGGTGGCCCACGATATTTCGCCGGCCGACATGCTGAAGTTCCGCGACCGCTCCTTCATCGGCTTCGTGACCGATGTGGGCGGCCAGAACTCGCACACCGCGATCGTGGCGCGTTCGCTTGATATTCCGGCGGCTGTCGGCATGTCGCAGGCCTCGACCCTGATCCAGCAAGACGACTGGGTGATCATCGACGGCGATGCCGGTGTGGTGATCGTCACCCCAAGTGCGCAAGTGCTGGAGCAGTACCGCGAACGCCAGCTGGCCGCCCTGCGCGCCCGCAAGAAGCTGGGCAAGCTGAAAAAGACGCCCGCCATCACCAAGGATGGCATGCAGATCCAGCTGATGGCGAACATCGAGCTGCCGGAAGACTGCGAACACGCGATGGAGTCGGGCGCCAACGGCGTTGGCCTGTTCCGTTCTGAATTCCTGTTCATGGGCCGCGGCGACAGCATGCCGACCGAGGACGAGCAGTACGACCAGTACACCAAGGCCGTGGTGGCCATGAAAGGCCGTCCGGTCACCATCCGCACCCTCGATATCGGCGCCGACAAGCCGCTGGACCAGATGGAGCACACCGCGCTCAATCCGGCCCTGGGCTTGCGAGCTATCCGCTACTGCCTGGCGGAGCCGCAGATTTTCCTGACCCAGCTGCGCGCCATCCTGCGCGCTTCGGTGCACGGCAAGGTGCGCATCCTGATCCCGATGATGGCGCATGCCTTCGAGATCGACCAGTCGCTGGCCATGATCAAGCGCGCCAAGGCGCAGCTCGAGGAAAGGGGCGAGAAGTACGACCCCGATGTGCCGGTCGGCGCGATGATCGAGATCCCGGCGGCCGCGCTGGCGCTGCCGATGTTCGTCAAGAGGATGGATTTCCTGTCCATCGGCACCAATGACCTGATCCAGTACACGCTGGCGATCGACCGCGTCGATTATGAAGTGGCGCACCTGTACAACCCGTTGCATCCGGCCATCCTGCAACTGATCGCCATGACCATCTCCGCAGGCCACAAAGCCGGCATCGAAGTGGCGGTGTGCGGCGAAATGGCGGGCGACGCCAAGCTGACCCGCTTGCTGCTGGGAATGGGCCTGCGCGAATTCTCGATGCACCCGTCGCAGCTGCTGTCGGTCAAGCAGGAAATCCTGAACAGCGACCTGTCGCTGATTAAGCCGCAAATGCGAAAGATCATGCGCGGCATGGACCCTGACACGATCGCCGACGCCGTCAACGCCCTGCAAGCCCTGTAATACCAACCTTTTTTTGACAACCGGATTCACATGCCTTCGATTGGAATCGTCTCGCCGCAGACAATGCACTTTGCGGAACCCCTTCAGCTACAGAGCGGAGCGTCCCTGCGCGACTATATGCTGATGTACGAGACCTATGGCACGCTGAATGCGGACAAGTCGAATGCGGTGCTGGTTTGCCACGCGCTGAATGCCTCGCACCACGTGGCGGGCTACTACGCGGACAATCCAAAGAACGTGGGCTGGTGGGACAATATGGTCGGCCCGGGCAAGCCGCTCGATACGGACAAGTTCTTCGTCATCGGCGTGAATAACCTGGGCTCCTGCTTCGGTTCCACCGGCCCGATGCACATCAATCCGGAAACGGGCAAGCAGTACGGCGCCGCCTTCCCGGTGGTGACGGTGGAAGACTGGGTCGCCGCGCAAGCGCGCCTGGCAGACCAGTTGGGCATCCAGCAGTTTGCCGCCGTCATGGGCGGTTCGCTGGGCGGCATGCAGGCCCTGGCCTGGTCCATCATGTACCCGGAGCGCCTGCGCCACTGCCTCGTGATCGCCTCTACGCCGAAGCTGTCGGCGCAGAATATCGCGTTCAATGACGTGGCGCGTCAGGCCATCCTGACCGACCCGGACTACCACGGCGGCGACTTCTACGAACATAGCGCGGTGCCGAAGAACGGCTTGAAAGTGGCACGTATGATCGGCCACATTACCTACCTCTCCGACGACGACATGGCGGAGAAATTCGGCCGCAAGCTGCGCGATATCGCGGCCAGCGGCGGCGACTACAAATTCGGCTTCGGCATCGACTTCGAGATCGAATCCTACCTGCGCTACCAGGGCGACAAATTCGCGGAATACTTCGACGCCAACACCTACCTGTTGATCACCAAGGCGCTCGACTACTTCGACCCGGCGCGTAAATTCGACGGCGACCTGACCAAGACCCTGGCCGGTACCAAGGCCAAGTTCTTCCTCGCTTCCTTCACAACGGACTGGCGCTTCTCGCCGGAGCGCAGCCGCGAGATCGTGCAGGCACTGCTGGCCAACCGCCGCGAGGTGACTTACGCCGAGATCGATGCGCCGCATGGCCACGACGCCTTCCTGCTTGAAGATTCGCGCTATATGAATATGGTGCGCGCCTACTACGAGCAAGTGTGGAAAGAAACGAACAAGGAACAAGCAGCATGACTTTCGATGACTTGAGCAGCGCCCGTCCCGACCTGGCCTTCATTGCACACTGGGTGCGCGAAGGCGCCCACGTGCTCGACGTAGGTTGCGGCGATGGCGTGATGATGGATTACCTGCAGACCGACAAGCGCTGCTCCGGCTACGGCCTGGAACTGGCGGACGACCAGGTGCTGGCTTCGACCCAGCGCGGCGTGCGCGTGATCCAGCAGGACTTCGAGAATGGCCTGGGCATGTTCGGCGATAACTCCTTCGACACGGTGCTGTGCCTGTCCTCGCTGCAGATGCTGAAACACGTGGAAGCGCTTTTGCGCGACATCGTGCGCGTGGGCCGCGAAGCCATCGTGTCCTTCCCCAATTTCGCCTACTGGCCGCACCGCGTGGCGCTGCTGAAGGGCCGCATGCCGGTCTCCAAGTCGCTGCCATACCAATGGCACGACACGCCGAACGTGCGTTGCGCCACCATCTACGACTTCCAGGAACTGGCGGAAGAAGTGGGGCTGGAAGTGATCGAATGCGTGGCGCTGGCCGAGGGCAAGACCGTGTCCGTGCTGCCAAACCTGCGTGGCGACCTGGCCGTGTTCCGCTTGCGCAAAAAGCAAAGCAGTTAATCTGTTGTGGTATCGTAGCCAACATGAAGAAGTTCAAGCTCACACTGATCGCGCTGGCCCTGGCCGCCGGCGCCGCAACGGCCGCGCCAGCATCTGCGCCGATGAATCCCAAGGCCGACGGCATCCCCGTCACCAAGCTGTCGCGTCTGCGCGTCTTTGCGGACGAACAGGAGATGGACCAGCAGTCCAAGCTCCAGTATTCCCAACTGCTGAGTGAAGCGAAGCAGAAAGAGGCCTTGGTGCCAGACAGCGACCCGCAGGTTAAGCGCCTGCGTGCGATCGCAGCGCGCATCGTACCTAATGCGAAACGCTGGAACCCTTCCGCCGCCAACTGGCAATGGGAGGTCAACCTGCTCAATTCCGACCAGGTCAACGCCTTCTGCATGCCGGGCGGCCGCATTGCTTTCTACAGCGGCATCCTGACGAAACTGAACCTGACGGACGATGAAGTGGCCATGGTCATGGGCCATGAAATCTCGCACGCCTTGCGCGAACATGCCCGCAAGCGCGCGGTGCAGTCGACCGCCGTGTCGATTGCCAGCAAGCTGGGTGGCGCCGTGCTGTCTTCCTACCTGGGTATTGATCCTCGCCTCACCGACGCCGGCGCCAATATGGCCGGTCAGCTCACCGTAATGAAATTCTCGCGCGGCGATGAGACCGAGGCCGATCTCGTCGGCATTGACCTGGCAGCCCGCGCAGGTTTCGACCCGCGCGCCGGCCTCGTCCTGTGGAAGAAGATGGCCGCCGTGAATTCGCAGGAGCCGATGGAATTCCTTTCGACCCACCCTAGCGGCGACTCGCGCATTCAGGATATGCAGAAGAATATGCCGCTGGTGCTGCCGGTCTACGCCCGCGTGCGCGGCCTGGACGTGAACAAACTGCCGGCTTACCAGACGTCCGCGCTGCCCAACTGACATGTCCCGCCCGAAGCACGCCGCGAGCGCGCCGCCATTGCCGATGCGCGATGGCGTCACGCCCAGCTATTTGTGGCTGCCAGAGGGCGACTGGCCGGACATGATCAGCTTCATGTCCGCCAACTATCCCGCCGTGAGCGAAGCGCAGTGGCGCGACCGCATGGCGCGCGGCGATGTGGTGGACGGGCAGGGCGCTCCGGTGCGGCCCGAATCCCGCTTTGTGCGCGGCGCTCGCATCTGGTACTACCGCGAGCTCGAATACGAATTCCCCATACCGTTTGAAGAAGAGGTTTTGTTCCAGGACGAGCATATCGTGGTCGTCGACAAGCCGCACTTCCTGCCTACGATCCCGTCCGGACGCTTCGTGAAAGAGACGTTGCTGGTGCGGGTGCGCCGGAAGCTTGGTATCGAAGACCTGGTGCCGATCCACCGCCTGGACCGCGAAACGGCGGGACTGGTAATCTTCTCCTGCAATGCCGCCAGCCGCGGCGATTATCAGTCCCTGTTCCAGAAACGCCTGGTGCAGAAGGAGTATGAGGCGTTGGCCGGCCCTCTGCCTGGCCGCACATTCCCATTCGTTTACCGCAGCCGCATGGTGGAGGGCGATAAGTTCTTCACCATGAAGGAAGTGCCGGGCGAGCCGAATTCCGAAACCATGATCGACGTGATCGAGCAGCGCGGCGAGCTAGTGCTCTATCGACTGTGGCCGCACACCGGCCGCCAGCACCAGCTGCGCGTGCACCTGTCATCGCTCGGCATCCCGATCGTAAATGATGTCTTCTATCCCGTCGCCTTGCCCTGCAAGGAGAACGATGTCTCATCGCCCCTTAAGCTGCTGGCCAAGACGATCGGCTTCCCAGACCCGCTGACGGGCGAATGGCGCTACTTCGAAAGCAGGCAAACGCTTTGAGTTAGCGCTGGCCTTTCAAGCCGGATACCGCCTTCTTGCCTTCCGCTGAAAGGAATGGAGTGATCGTGTCGTAACTGACCGTCACGTTGGCATTGCAATCCTTGTTGCTGTGAAGCGTGGCGAAGACGAGTCCATCGGCTGTGGGATAAGGTCCCTGGACGCCGTACATGGTCGAAAGGATTTGGCACCCCGGTGAAGCCGGCGCGAGTTCCTTGATCATTTCGCCGAGAGGGCTCTTCGCTTCGCCATAGTTGTCGAGGCCTTTGCAGCCATCGGCCAGCCAGCCGCATGTGCCGGCTTTGTCGCCCGAATCAAGATCGAATACCTGGGTATAAAGATGCGAATTATCGAGAGCCCCACCGCAGACATTTTTCCCCATCTCGTCGGTGACGATCAGGTAGCGTCCAATGACCTGCTTTGCGGTCAGCGTGCTTTGCCATCCCGGATCGCCGTTCGAACGGCAATCGCGGGCACTGGCTGCCTGCTCTTCCCGCCAATGCATGGTGTATGCGTTGATCTTGACTGCAGCGGGGGAGGCGCCGGCGAGATCGAATGAAGCACCGGCAGGAGAACTCACGATGCGGATCTCGAGATCATTTACCTTGGCGTTACTGTAGGTGTAATGCACGGAGCTGCCGACGCATGCCGACAGGCCGGCAAGCGTTGCAAAGGCGAAGCAGGCCAGGCGCATGGCTTAGTGGGCCGGAGCGGATTTAGGGCTGTAGCTGGAGCCCGGTGGGGCCCAGAACAGCGGGCCTTTCGGGGAAATCTGCAGGTTGTCGCTCAAGCCTTGCTTCTTCAATTCGCGGCGCAGGCCTTCCACGCCGTCTTCGCTCTCGATGATGAAGGCTTCGTCGATTACGTCGCCGTAATGGCGGTTGGTGGTCTCGATCGCCAGTTCGACCAGGTCGCCGTCGGCCTCGATGCTCCACAGGTGAACGTCCTCGTCCTCGGCGAAGGTCTTGAAGCGCCAGGTGCCTTTTTCAGTCTGCACGAACTGGATCGTGTCGAACTGTTCGTCGGTGGCTTCCGACTCTTCGTCGTTGATAAAGCTGCTCTTGATGGTCAGCAGGAATAGGACAAGGACTGATTTCATGATTTTTATGCGTGGTATTCGATGATCAGTGGGGCATGGTCGGAGAATTTCTCATCTTTGTAAACCGACACGGTGTGCGCCTTGGAGGCGATGCCCGGGGTGGCGACGTGGTAGTCGATACGCCAGCCCACGTTCTTCGCGTAAGCCTGGCCGCGGTTGGACCACCAGGTGTACTGTTCCGGGCGCGGGTCGAGGCCGCGGTGCACGTCGACGTAGCCGACTTCGTCGAACAGCTTGGTCATCCAGGCCCGTTCTTCCGGCAGGAAGCCGGAGTTTTTCAGGTTGCCCTTCCAGTTTTTCAGGTCGATTTCTTTGTGGGCGATGTTCCAGTCGCCGCAGATGACGAATTCGCGGCCTTCGGCGCGCAGCTGCTGCAGGTGGGGCAGGAACAGTTCCATGAAACGGAACTTGGCCAGCTGGCGTTCTTCGGAGGAGGAACCGGAAGGGCAGTAGACCGAAATCACGGTCAGGTTGCCGAAGTCGGCGCGCACGTAGCGGCCTTCGGCGTCGAATTCAGGGCTGCCGAAGCCGATTTCCACGCGGTCCGGTGCGGCCTTGCTATAGATGCCGGTGCCGGAGTAGCCTTTCTTCTCGGCGTAGTGGAAGTGGCCGTGGTAGCCGTGCGGATTGAGGAATTCTTCGGTCATGTCCGGCGCCTGCGCCTTCAGTTCCTGTACGCAGATGATATCGGCGTCGATAGTGGCCATCCAGTTGAAGAAGCCCTTCTTGGAGGCGGAGCGGATTCCGTTCAGGTTTGCGGAAATGATTTTTGGCATAGGTGTTCCGGTTAAAATATCGGCACTTTGAACAAGGATGGGTGCACTATGAGCAATTTGAGGCAAGAGTTTATCGCGTTTTCCGTACAGGCGGGAGTGCTGAAATTCGGCGAGTTTACGACCAAAGCAGGGCGCCAGTCGCCCTATTTCTTCAATGCGGGCCTGTTCCACGACGGCGCGACTTTGGCCAAGCTGGCGGACTTCTACGCCCAGACCCTGCTGGATTCCGGTGTTGAATTCGACATGCTGTTTGGCCCGGCTTACAAGGGTATTACCCTGGCATCGGCGACTTCGATGGCACTGGCCGGCAAAGGCCGCAACACTTCCTTCGCCTATAACCGCAAGGAAGCCAAGGACCACGGCGAAGGCGGCACCCTGGTGGGCGCCAAGCTGACTGGCAAAGTTGTCATTATTGACGATGTGATCTCGGCCGGCACTTCGGTGCGCGAATCCGTTGAAATGATCCGCAACGCCGGCGCCGAGCCTTGCGCAGTTCTGATCGCCCTGGACCGCATGGAGCGCGGCGGCAAGGATGGCCAGATGTCCGAGCTGTCGGCAGTGCAGGAGGTGAGCAAGAACTACGGCATTCCAGTGATCTCGATCGGCAACCTGGCCGACCTGTTCACCTACCTGTCGGCCGACCCTTCGCTGGCGCAGTACAAGGACGCTGTTTCCGCCTACCGCTCGCGCTACGGCGTCGTCTAAAGCGGCTGGCGCCCCGTGGGCGTTGTGCTAGACTGCGATTACTTCCTTACAACATTGGAACGAGGAAAGTAATGAACATCGCAACGCTCAAGGTGTACGGCGACGAAGCCGCCGTGGCGGATGTGCGGGACGGGCTCCCCAGCGAGCCTGAAAACGACTGGAAGAAGGGCGACACCAGCCCGACCGGCCGCACCCGCCTTGACCACGGCTTCTACGTCACGCTGGGCACAAACCCGGATCCGGACGCTTTGATGCGCCAGGTGCGCGCCTACCTGCACGAATGCCAGGCGCGCGGCATCACCTTCGATGTCGCGCCGATCCAGGCGGACTTGCGCCTTGCCTTTGTTCCCGCCGCGCCTGCACAGGGCGCATCCACTCTCGATTTCACGCTGGCCGATCTCTCGCTGTTGCTGGAGATGGGTATTGCGCTGAGCATTTCTTCCTGACCGCATGAACCGATTTTCTGAAGACCGCTTCGCCACTTTCAAGGGCCGCAACGGCGCCGAACGTAAAATCCATATCTGGGAGCCGCTGCAAGCGCCGGCTGGTGTGATATTGGCGATCCATGGCGGCATGGCGCATGCGGGCGATTATGTGACGCCGGCGCTGTATTTCAAGCAGCACCGCTTTGCCACCGTGGCATTTGACTTGTGCGGGCATGAGAATGCGCGCCGGGTCGATATTCCGGACTTCGCGATCTTTGTCGAGGAAGTGGGGCTGTTCCTGCATTGGGTCAAGCAACACTTCCCGGGTGTGCCGGTGTTCATCATGGGGCACTCGATGGGGGCGCTGATTGCCACGCGCTTTGGGCTTGAGGTGCTGGAGCGTGATCCGCTGGTGAAGGGCTTTGTGCTGTCTTCGCCGTATTACGTGAATGCGGTCAAGGTGCCGGCGGTGCTGGAGAAGATGTCCGGCGTCCTGGCGGCGCTGCTGCCGACTATGAAGGTGCCGTTGGCGTCGCTGACCG
This sequence comes from Pseudoduganella sp. GW821-FHT11H04, assembly GCF_058807935.1. Classification (NCBI taxonomy): domain Bacteria; kingdom Pseudomonadati; phylum Pseudomonadota; class Betaproteobacteria; order Burkholderiales; family Oxalobacteraceae; genus Pseudoduganella; species Pseudoduganella sp. GW821-FHT11H04. The sequence goes on from NZ_JBXARE010000017.1 coordinate 41,311, forward strand.
ATGTGCTGACGCGCGATCCTGAGATCACGGCGCGACATCATCGCGATGAGGCGGACAATGTGCGGGCGAGCGAGTGCACGGTGCGGTTTGGTGTGGCGTTGCAGGGGGCGCAGAAGGGGTTGGCGTCGGTGATGCCGACCTGGCGATGGCCGTTATATGCGGTTGTTGCGGGGAATGATAAGTTGGCGGATCCGAAGGCGACGCTGGATCTGCTGGCGATGGTTGATCCTAAGCTGCTGGAGTGCCATGTGCAGCATGAGAATTATCACGAGAATTTCAATGAGGTGAATCGGGAGGAGATCTATGCGGATATCCTGCGGTGGATGTGCGCTCACCTTGCAAACCCGGTAAGCCGGGGTCAGACACAAGTGTCTGACCCTGTATGATCTTCCGGTCCGGGGCCGCGCCGCAGACGGGGTCTGACCCTGCGGGTCTGACCCAGGTTTACCGGGTTTAGGAAGCCAGCTTCTTCTTCAGTAGCTCGGTCAGCTGCGCCGGATTCGCCTTGCCTTTCGAGGCTTTCATCGCCTGGCCGATCAGCGCATTGATCGCCGCTTCCTTGCCGGCACGGTACTGTTCAACCGACTTCTCGTTGTTGGCAATAACTTCGTTGACAATCGCCTCCAGTGCGCCGGTATCGGAAATCTGCTTCAGGCCTTTCTGCTCGATGATCACATCGACCAGGTTCGGGTCTTCCGACTTTGCTTCCCACATTGCGCCGAACACTTCCTTCGCGATCTTGTTGGAGATCGTGCCGTCGGCGATGCGCTTCAGCATGCCGGCCAGCTGCGCAGGCAGCACTGGCGCGTCGGTGATTTCAACGCCTTCGCGGTTCAGGGTCGATGACACATCGCCCATCAGCCAATTAGCGGCAACCTTCGCGTTTTCTTTGCCGGCTGCAGCAACCACGGCTTCGAAGTAGGTGGCCATGCCTTTGGATGCGGTCAGCACCAGCGAATCGTATTCAGGCAGCTTGTACTCTTCCACGAAGCGCGAGCGCATCACGGCCGGCAGTTCCGGCATGGATGCTTTCACACGCTCGATCCAGTCGGCGCCGATGGTCAGCGGCGGCAGGTCCGGGTCAGGGAAGTAGCGGTAATCCTGCGCGTCTTCCTTGGAGCGCATTTCGCGGGTGACCTTCTTGTCCGGATCGTACAGGCGGGTCGCTTGCACAACCTTGCCGCCGTCTTCGATCAGCTCGATCTGGCGCGCGACTTCAACGTGCACGGCTTCTTCGATGAAGCGGAAGGAGTTCAGGTTTTTGATCTCGCAGCGGGTGCCGAATTCGGTCTGGCCTTTCGGGCGTACGGACACGTTGATGTCGCAGCGGAAGGAGCCTTCCTGCATATTGCCGTCGCAGATACCCAGCCACATCACCAGGCCGTGCAGGGCCTTGCAGTAAGCCACGGCTTCGGCCGCGGAGCGGATTTCCGGCTCAGAGACGATTTCCAGCAGCGGGGTGCCGGCGCGGTTCAGGTCAATGCCCGACATGCCGTGGTAGTCCTCGTGCAGCGATTTGCCTGCGTCTTCCTCGAGGTGGGCGCGGGTCAGGTTCACGGTGCGGGTGACGAATTCGCCGTCTTTCTCGAAGCCGAAAGTCAGCTTGCCGCCTTGTACCACCGGATCTTCGAACTGCGAGATCTGGTAGCCCTTTGGCAGGTCAGGGTAGAAGTAGTTCTTGCGGGCGAAGATCGACTGAGGGGCGACTTTCGCGCCCACGGCCAGGCCGAAGCGAATGGCGCGTTCGACCGCTTGCTTGTTCATCACAGGCAGCACGCCCGGCAGCGCCAGGTCAACCGGACTGGCCTGGGTGTTTGGTTCGGCGCCGAACTTGGTCGGCGAGCCGCTGAAAATTTTGGATTCGGTAGTGAGCTGTACGTGGTTCTCAATACCGATAACGACTTCCCATTCCATATTTTTCTCACTTAGCAAATGTCCACCTTGGGGTCAGGAGCCCAAGTGGACAGGGTAGTTCTCTGTCCACTTGGGTTCCTGACCCCAAGGTGGACATTTGCGGACCTGCCCGTAATTAGATTCCCGAAGGGCTGCGTTTGTGCCAGTCCGTCGCTTGCTGGAACTGGTGGGCAACATTCAGCAGCTTCGCTTCTGCGAAGTAGTTGCCGATGATTTGCAGGCCGACCGGGCGCTTGGCGTTCTTTTCGCCTTCGCCGAAACCACAAGGGATGGACATGCCAGGCAAGCCGGCCAGGCTGGTGGACAGGGTGAAGATGTCGGCCAGGTAGTTCGCTACCGGATCGTCCGCCTTCGAGCCCAGGTCCCAGGCCACGGTTGGGGCGACAGGGCCCATGATCACGTCGCACTGGCTGCCCAGCACATTGGCGAAGTCCTGGGTGATCTTGCGGCGGATCTTCTGCGCTTTCAGGTAATAGGCGTCGTAGTAGCCGTGGCACAGGATGTAGGTGCCGACCATGATGCGGCGCTGTACTTCCGGACCGAAGCCTTCGGCGCGGCTCTTCTTGTACATGTCCTGCAGGTCCTTGTAGCCCTCGGCGCGGTGGCCGTAGCGCACGCCGTCAAAGCGCGACAGGTTGGACGAGGCTTCCGCCGGAGCGATCATGTAGTAGGCCGGGATCGACAGCGCGGTGTTCGGCAGCGAGATGTCGACCAGGGTTGCGCCCAGTTCCACGAACTTGGCCAGCGCGGCGCGCACGGCTTTTTCAACGTCGGCAGCCAGGCCTTCGCCGAAGTACTCTTTCGGCACGCCGATGCGCAGGCCGGTCAGCGGCTTGTCCAGGTCGCGGGTGAAGTCTTCAGGGGCGTTGCCCTGTTCAACGGTCAAGCTGGTCGAATCGCGTTCGTCGAAGCCGGTCATGGCGGACAGCAGCAGCGCGCAGTCTTCCGCGGTTTGCGCCATCGGGCCTGCCTGGTCCAGCGAAGAGGCGAAGGCGATCATGCCGAAGCGCGAAGCGCGGCCGTAGGTTGGCTTGATGCCGGTGATGCCGCAGAACGCGGCAGGCTGGCGGATCGAACCGCCGGTGTCGGTGCCGGTCACGCCTGGCGCCAGGCGCGCAGCGACAGCAGCAGCGGAGCCGCCGGAAGAGCCGCCAGGAACGGCAGCTTTGTCCCAAGGGTTTTTCACGGCGCCAAAGGCCGAGTTCTCATTCGAGGAACCCATGGCGAATTCGTCGCAATTCAGCTTGCCCAGGTTGACCATGCCGGCGTCCAGCATTTTCTGCACCACGGTGGCGTCGAATGGGCTGGTGTAGTTGGCCAGCATTTTCGAGCCGGCGGTCGAGCGCCAGCCCTTGGTCACGAAAATGTCCTTGTGCGCAATCGGCACGCCGGTCAGCGGAGTGGCGGTGCCGTTGGCGATGCGCTTGTCGGCTTCTTCGGCCTGGGCCAGCGTCAGGGCGCGGTCCACGTGCAGGAAGGCATTCAGGTCGCTTTTTTCAATACGGTCCAGGAAGTGGGTCGCCAGTTGGACGGCGCTGACTTCCTTTTTTTGCAGGAGCTCGGACAGCTCTTTAATTGTTTTGGTATGCATTCTCTGTTCTCGCTTATTCGATCACTTTTGGCACCAGATACAGGCCATCTTCTGTCTTTGGCGCCACTTGCTGGTAATCCTCGCGGCGATTCGGCTCGGTTGCCACGTCTTCGCGCAGGCGCAATGCGACCTGCATGGCGTTTGCCAGCGGGTGGGACAGCGGGGCAACGCCCTCGGTGTCAACGGCCTGCATCTGCTCGGCCAGCGCGAAAATGCCATTCAATTTGTCCAGCATATTGGCGGAATGGGCTTCGTCCATCTCCAACTGGGCCAGTTTGGCGATGCGATTAACGTCGTTCAGTGTCAGGGACATGGAATTGTCAAAAATATAATTTATTGGATTGATTGCCTATCACCAGTTAAATCGCGGCTAACACCGCATAAATCAACGGTTGCATGCGCGCACAATAGAGTGGATTTAAGGCAAATAACCTACAGATTATAAGGTACAATCGCGGGTTAATGCGCTGCTGGTGCTGACTACCCGCACGGCCGCATTTGACCGGATACCTTAAATAACGAATTTTGCGCGGCAACGCGCCACAGGACACTCATGTTTGGTTTTTTACGTCGCTATATTTCGTCTGACCTGGCTATCGACCTGGGTACGGCGAACACCCTGATTTATGTACGCGGTTCCGGCATCGTGCTGGACGAGCCTTCGGTTGTGGCGATCCGCCAGGAAGGTGGCCCAAACGGCAAGAAAACCATCCAGGCCGTTGGTAAAGAAGCTAAACAGATGCTGGGTAAAGTACCTGGCAACATCGAGGCGATCCGCCCGATGAAAGACGGCGTGATCGCCGACTTCACCGTCACCGAGCAGATGCTGAAGCAGTTCATCCGCATGGTGCACGACTCCAAATTCTTCCGGCCGTCGCCGCGCATCATCATTTGCGTACCTTGCGGCTCGACCCAGGTGGAACGCCGTGCGATCCGTGAATCGGCGCTGGGCGCCGGTGCATCGCAGGTGTACCTGATTGAAGAACCAATGGCAGCGGCGATCGGCGCCGGCCTGCCAGTGTCCGACGCGACCGGCTCCATGGTGGTCGACATCGGCGGCGGCACTACCGAGGTGGGCATCATCTCGCTGGGCGGCATGGTGTACAAGGGCTCCGTGCGCGTGGGCGGCGACAAGTTCGACGAAGCGATCGTCAACTACATCCGCCGCAACTACGGCATGCTGATCGGCGAACAGACCGCTGAAGCGATCAAGAAGGCCATCGGTTCCGCCTTCCCTGGCTCCGAAGTCAAGGAAATGGAAGTCAAGGGCCGCAACCTGTCGGAAGGCATCCCGCGCTCCTTCACCATCTCGTCCAACGAGATCCTGGAAGCGCTGACCGACCCGCTGAACAACATCGTTTCCGCCGTGAAGAACGCGCTGGAACAGACCCCGCCGGAACTGGGTGCAGACATCGCCGAAAAAGGCATGATGCTGACCGGCGGCGGTGCACTGCTGCGCGACCTGGACCGCCTGCTGATGGAAGAAACCGGCCTGCCGGTGCTGGTGGCAGAAGACCCACTGACCTGCGTGGTGCGCGGCTCCGGCCTGGCGCTGGAGCGCATGGACCAGCTGGGGTCCATCTTCTCCTACGAGTAAGAATGTGTAAAAAGGGCAGCGCAAGCTGCCCTTATTAATTCTAAGACATGGAATACAGTCCACCGCCACTGTTCAAGCAAGGCGCGTCCGCCCGTTTCAAGATGATGGTGTTCGCGTGCATTTCGATTGCGCTGCTACTGGCCGATTCGCGCGTAAATGCGCTGACGGCAGTCCGGCAGGGCGTCGGCTTTGTCCTTTATCCCCTGCAGAAGATCGCACTGTTGCCGCGCGATGCGATGTACGGCATGGGCGACTATTTCTCCACGCTGTCGAAACTGGAGAAGCAGGTCAGCGTGCTGCAGCAACAGCAGATCGCCGCCTCGCAAGCCTTGCAGCAGGCGCAGCTCTACCAGACCGAGAACAACCAGTTGCGCAAGCTGCTCGATGCGCAGCAGCGGGTTCCGGGCAAGTCGCAGCTTGCTGAAATCCTTTATGAAGCGCGCGATGTATTCACGCGCAAGGTTGTGCTGAACCGCGGTACCCAGAATGGTGTGACGACTGGTTTGCCGGTCATCGATAACCAGGGCGTGGTGGGACAGGTGACGCGTGTGTTCCCGTTCACGTCCGAAGTGACGCTGCTGACCGATAAGGAGCAAGCGATCCCGGTGCAGGTGCTGCGCAACGGCCTGCGTTCGGTGGCGATTGGACGCGGCCAGTCCGGCAACCTGGACCTGCGCTTCATGGAGCCGACAGCCGACGTGGTGGTGGGCGATATCCTGATTACCTCCGGCATCGATGGCGTGTATCCGGCCGGCCTGGCTGTGGCGCGCGTTGTGCAGGTGGAGAGCAATGCCGCCGGCGCATTCGGCCACGTGGTATGCGCGCCGCTGGCGGGCATTCAGCGCAATACCGCGCTGCTGATCCTGATGTCGTTGCCGGAAATGCCGCCGCGTCCTCCTGTGGAGGAGCCGGTCGCCAAACCAGGCAAGAAGAAAGCGAAGGCGGAAGCCGCTGCACCGGCGGCGCCGGCACCTGCTCCTGCAGCTCCGGCAACGAAGGAGGCGACCCGATGAATCGTCCACAATACATCCTGCTGCCGGTCAGCCCGCTGTTCATCGCGTTCAGCATGCTATGCGCCGTGCTTCTTAATATGCTGCCGTGGGGCCGCTTTATCGCGGCGCCGGACTTCGTGGCGCTCGGGCTGGTGTTCTGGGGCGTTCACCAGCCGCGCAAGGTCGGCATCGGCACCGCCTTCTGTCTTGGCCTGCTGATGGACGTGCACGACGCTTCGCTGCTCGGCGAGAATGCGCTGGCCTACACTTTACTGTCTTACTTCGCCATCATGCTGCACCGCCGGATCCTGTGGTTCAAGGTGACGACGCAAATCGTGCAGGTGCTGCCGCTGCTGCTGCTGGCGCAAACCGTACAGATGCTGGTGCGCTTCATCGTCTCCAGCAAATTCCCCGGCTGGTTCTTCTTTGTCGAAAGCGTGGTTGCGGCCTTGCTGTGGCCATTGGCCACCATGTTGCTGCTGGCGCCGCAACGCCGCGCGGTCGATAAAGACCACACCCGCCCGATCTGAGCATGACCGAGTTTAAGAATACAGAGCAAGACCTGCACCGCTTCCGGGTGCGCCTGTCTGTACTGGGCGGGCTGGTGTTTTTTTGCTTCGCGTTGCTGCTGGCGCGTTTCATCTGGCTGCAGGTCGTCAAGCATAGCGACTACATCGCCAAGGCCGAGGACAACCGCATCGCGGTGGTGCCGATCGTGCCTAACCGCGGCCTGATCCTGGACCGCAATGGCGTGGTCCTGGCGCGCAATTACTCCGCCATTACGCTGGAACTCACGCCATCCAAGCTGGCGGCGCCGCTGGAAGACGTGATCGACGAACTGGCCAAGCTGGTCGACATCCAGCCTAAGGACCGCCGCCGCTTCAAGAAGCTGATGGAAGAGTCCAAGAGCTTCACCAGCATTCCCCTGCGCAGCCGCCTGAGCGACGAAGAAGTGGCGCGCTTTGCCGCCAACCGTTTCCGCTTCCCTGGCGTGGATATCCAGGCGCGCCTGTTCCGCCAATATCCGCTGGGCGAAGTGGCTTCGCACGTGGTGGGCTACATCGGCCGCATCAACCAGGCCGAAGCCAAGGCGCTGGAAGGCACCGAATACGAAGCCAATTACAACGGCACCGAATACATCGGCAAGGAAGGCCTGGAAAAGAGCTACGAGCGCCAGCTGCACGGCATCACCGGCTACGAGGAAGTCGAAAAAACCGCCGGCGGGCGTGCCATCCGCACGCTGTCGCGCACTCCTGCCACGCCGGGCTCGAACCTGATCCTGTCGGTCGATATCGAACTGCAGAAGGTGGCGGAAGAAGCTTTCGGCGAGCGCCGCGGCGCCCTTGTGGCGATCGAGCCTGCCACCGGCGACGTGCTGGCCTATGTGTCGCGCCCGGGCTACGACCCCAACCTGTTCGTCGACGGCATCGATGCGCAAAGCTGGAACGAACTCAATACTTCGCTGGACAGGCCGCTGATGAACCGTCCGTTGTCCGGCACCTATGCGCCCGGTTCGACCTTTAAACCTTTCATGGCGCTGGCCGCGCTGGAAACCGGCAAGCGCACCACCAGCCAAGCGATCTTCGATCCGGGCTTCTTCTACCTGGGTGACCACAAGTTCCGCGACGACGTGGCGGGCGGCCACGGCACGGTCGATATGCGCAAGTCAATCGTGGTGTCCTGCAATACCTACTACTACATCCTGGGCCGCGACATGGGGATCGACTTGATCCACGACTTCATGAAGCCTTTCGGTTTCGGCGAAAAGACCGGCATCGACCTGGAGAACGAAAAGACCGGCATCCTGCCGTCGCAGGAATGGAAGCGCGCCCGCTTCCGCAAGAATCCGCAGGCCGGCAAGTGGGTGGGCGGCGATACGATTTCGGTGTCCAACGGTTCCGGCTACAACTCCTACACCCCGCTGCAGGTGGCGCACGCCGTGGCCAACCTGGCCAACGACGGCGTGGTGATGAAGCCCCACCTGGTGAAGATCATCGAAGACGGCGGCACCCGCAAGCGCGCGCTGACCGTGGCGAAGGAAAGCTACCGCATCCCGCTCAAGAAAGACAACGTCGAATTCATCAAGAATGCGATGGTGGGGGTGACGACCGAGCCCGGTGCGACGGGGTACCGCGCTTTCCTGAACGCCGGCTATAGCGTGGGCGGCAAGACCGGTACCGCGCAGGTGGTGGCGATCAAGGCCAACGAGAAATACAACGCCTCCAAGATTGACGAGCGCCTGCGCGACAACGCCTGGTTCACCGCCTTCGCTCCGGCCGACAAGCCGAAAATCGTGCTGGCGCTGATCGTAGAAAACGCGGGCTTCGGCGGTGCGGAAGCGGCGCCGATCGCGCGCAAGGTTTTGGACTACTGGCTGCTCGGCAAGCGTCCGGAAGGCAAGGACACTACGCCAGTACCGAAGGAAGACGCGGTCAACGTGCCGGTGGAAGACTTGCCTGAAGCGGACGTGGAGGCGGCCGCCGAACGCCGCGCCGCGGCCCAGCCGCCATCGGATCAACCTGCGCCGGCGCCGGCCCCTGCAGCGGAGAAGCCGCCGCTCGGCCCGCCGCGCAAGAAACAGTAAGGAGGCAGCATGCCTATCAATGAACGGCGATCACTGTGGCGGCGCATGCGCCCCTATGTGACGGTGTTCGATGGCCCGCTGATGCTGGTCATCGTGTTCCTGCTGGCGACCAGCCTGGTCGCCTTGTATTCTGCCAGTATCGGCATTCCCGGCAAGATCGAGGACCAGCTGCGCAATATCGCCATGTCCTTCCTGGTGATGTGGTTCGTGGCGAATATCTCGCCGCAGAACATGATGCGCATTGCGCTGCCGGCCTATGTGGTGACGGTGTCGCTGCTGCTGGCGGTGGCGCTGTTCGGTACTATCAAACTCGGCGCGCGCCGCTGGCTGAACCTGGGCTTTGCGCAGATCCAGCCGTCCGAATTCGCCAAGATCGCGGTGCCCTTGATGCTGGCCTGGTATTTCCAGCAGCGCCACGGGCAGTTGCGCTGGCACGCTTATGCGCTGGGCGCGGTGCTGCTCCTGGTGCCGGTGGCCCTGATTGCGCGCCAGCCCGACCTGGGTACGGCGCTGCTGGTGGTGGCGGCCGGGGCCTGCGTGATTTTCCTTGCCGGCCTGGCATGGAAGGCGATCCTGGCGCTGGTGCTGATGGGCGCGGCCTGCCTGCCGATTGCCTGGTCGATGATGCACGACTACCAGCGCGAACGTATCATGACCCTGATTGATCCAACGTCCGACCCGCTGGGCAAGGGCTTCCACATCATCCAGTCGACCATTGCGATCGGCTCCGGCGGCATTACCGGCAAGGGCTGGACCCAGGGTACCCAGGCGCACCTGGAGTTCATCCCTGAGCGCACCACGGACTTCATCTTCGCCGTGTTCTCCGAGGAGTTCGGCCTGGTGGGCAACCTGATCCTGATGTTCCTCTACCTGCTGCTGATTGGGCGCGGGCTGATGATCGCTTCCAATGCGCCGAACCTGTTCACGCGTTTGCTGGCGGGCGCCATTACGATGATTTTCTTCACCTATGCCTTCGTCAATATGGGCATGGTGAGCGGCATCCTGCCGGTAGTGGGCGTGCCGCTGCCATTCATCAGCTATGGCGGCACGGCGCTGCTGACGCTGGGCCTGGGCTCGGGCATCCTGATGTCGATTCAACGGCATAGAAAGCTGGTGCAGACATGAAACAAGCATACCGACTCCTTCCTCTCGCTGCGGCCGCGCTGCTGGCGGCCTGCGGCACCACGCCGACCGAAACGCCTTCGCGCAAGGCGCCCGCACCGGTGACGGCCAAGCCGGCGCCCGGGATTCCAGCCTTGCCGGCGGCAGGTTCCGGACGCGGGGCGTATTACCAGGACGATGGCCCGGGCGAAAACCCGCCGGCTGGCCTGCTCGAAGTGCCGGATGCGGAGGTGCGCAACGATCCTTTGCTGCCGTACTCGAACCGTCCTTACGTTGTATTCGGCAAGACCTACAAGCCGACCGCGCTGGGTGCTGAATTCAAGCAGCGCGGGCCGGGTACCTGGTACGGCAAGAAGTTCCATGGCCAGCGTACTTCGTCGGGCGAAATCTACGATATGTACAAGATGACGGCGGCGCATCCTACGCTGCCGATTCCTTCGTATGCGCGGGTAACCAATGTAAGCAATGGCAATTCGGTGGTGGTGCGTATCAACGACCGCGGGCCTTTCCATTCGACGCGCATCATCGACGTTTCCTACACGGCGGCGCTGAAGCTTGGCTTGCTGGTCAATGGCAGCAGTCAGCTGGAAGTAGTGCACATTCCGCCGGCCGAGATTGAACGAATCATTGCTGCACGCGGTTCCTCGCCGGCGCCGACGCAACAGGCGCAGGCTATGCCGAAAGCGGCGCCGATGCTGGTCTCCTCCAGCGGCGACGAGGCCAAGGCCGTACGGCTGGACGGCGGGTCGGCCGAATCGGGCTTCTACCTGCAATTGGGATCCTACGCGCGTGAAGACGGCGCAGACGGCTTGCGCAAGCGGCTGGAAGCCAGCGATGCCGGCTTGAAGCTGGATGTGGAGCAGGCGGGCAAGTTCTATCGCCTGTTCGCTGGCCCCTATGCGAGCCGGGAAGATGCCCAGGCAGCGGGCAAGGCGCTGCCTTCGAGCTTCCGCTTGAAGCCTATCGTTATCGAGCGTTAGTACACTCGCGGGTTTCCTGCTCAGGGAACTTGGCGGCAATTTTGGCGATGCGGCCTTTGGCGTCTTCGCTGATCTCGCGGAACTGGAAGTACAGTTCGTGGTTGCTGCTATAGCGCGGCGCAATGCGGGCGGTTTGCACGCCTTGCTTGTTCAGCGCGGCGAGTTGCGCCTGGGCCGCCGCTTCGGTGCGGAACACGCCCAGTGAAATGCCCCATTTCAGCGGCGAGCTTTCATTCAATACGAAGAAATTGGTGATGCCGAGCGCGCGCAGCTCGTCGGCTTTCTTTTCCGCGGCGGCGCGGCTGGCCTGCGGCGGGATATGCACGATGTAGCTGGAAACCTCCTGGCCCGGTACGTTTTTCCGCAACTGGCGATCGCCCAGTTCCAGCGGCGACAGGCGGTCCTCGAATTTGCGCGCTTCGGCCAGCTGGAAATTACCAACTTCGAAGCAGGCGACGGTGGCCGGTTCTTCGCGCGACACCGGCGGCGGCGGCGGTGGAGCGGCGGCGGCGGCAGCCCCTTCCGCCTTGCTGGCGCTGATCAGCTGCAGCTTATCGATATTCTGCTGCTTCTGCAGGCGCGCCGGTTCGTGTTCATTGCCGCTGAACTGGCCGAGATAGCCTTTGCCGTACGCGAACAGCGCGGCATTGGCGGCAAGCAGCAGGGCGAAGATCAGTTTCAGCACAGGCACTCCATACGGGTCAGGCGCTACGCAGTGCGGCGTGCAGGCCTATCATCACAATATTGTCGACATGGCGGTGCGGTACCGGGACCGCAGGCGCCACATAGGGCGCGGCGCCGCCCGAAATAATACACTCTGCGGCCTGGTGCAGCTCAAATGCGCGTTCGATCGCGCCGGCTTGCGCGGCCAGGCAGCCAGTCAGGATGGCGTCGTCGGTGTTGTCGGCGAAGCCTTCCGGCAGTTTGCTGCCAGGTTTGATTTGCGGCAGTTGGGCAGTGTTCTTTGCCAGGCTCGTTGCCATCAGCCCCAGGCCGGGCAGGATCATGCCGCCCAGGAAGGTGCCGTCCTTGGTGATGGCGTCGATGGTGGTGGCGGTGCCGCAGTTGGCGACCACGATGTCCTTGCCGGGGCACAGCGCATGCGCGCCGATGGCGGCGGCGAAACGGTCGTTGCCCAGTTGCGATGGGTTGCGGTAGGCGTTGCGTACGCCGGCGCGTTGCGGAACGGAGGCGAACCATTCGATGGCTTGCGGCGCGATGCCGAGCTGCGGCGCGGCCAGCCAGCCTGTCAGCATGTCGCACACGGCTTGCCCGGCCACGTTAGCGATCAGCACGCGGCCGATGGCTGGCATGGCGGCGGCGGAGAGCGCTGCGCTGAGGGCCGCTGGGAAGTCGGCGGCGTCGGCGTGCATGTGGGCGCCTTGGGCGTGCCAGTCGCCGAGGGCGGCGCCGGGGGCGGCGAGGGCCCATTTGATGCGGGTATTGCCCGCGTCGATCAGCAGGTCGTAACTCATGGCGCGAGCCTCAGCGAAACGTCGCCCGACAGCACGGCCACGCGGCCGGATGGCGTGTCTAGCAGCAGGCGGCCCTGGTCGTCGACGCCTGCTGCCAGGCCTTCCTGCCGGACCACGCCCTGGTCGAGCAACCGCACCGGCTGTCCGCGCCAGGCTTGCAGCGCGTTCCAGCGTTCGGTGAAGGAGGCAAAGCCGGTATCGTCGAATTCCGCCAGCACCGCGCACAGGCGGCTCAGTAATTGCGCTAGCAGGGCATTGCGGTCCATCTGCGCCAGCCAAGGAGCCGACGAGACTTCGCGGCCGATGGCGGCTTCCATTTCGTCCGGCATCAACAGGTTCATGCCGCAGCCGATGACGGCCCAAATCGTGCCATCTTGTGCGGCCTGCGTTTCGACCAGGATGCCGGCCAGCTTGGCGCCATCCTTCAGCATGTCGTTCGGCCACTTCAGCTGAATCGGCACGCCGAGGCCAGTCACGGTTTCGGCCAGCGCCACGCCAACCGCCAGCGGGAGGCCCACCATGCGGTGCAGCGGTGCGCGGAATGGCCACGCGACGGAGAACGTCAGCGACGCACCCGGTGCGGAAAGCCAGCTGCGCCCCGCGCGGCCACGGCCGGCGGTTTGCCGCTCGGCCACGCGCAGCAGCGGGCCACGCAAGGGCACGCGCGCCAGCAGGTCGGCATTGGTGGAGCCGGTTTCGTCCACGACCTCGATGGCGACATGGGAAGCGCTATCGGCTACCAGCGCGTGGATCGCCGCAGCGGAGAGGGGATTTGCATTCATGTGGTGCCTTTGCGCGCCTTATGCGGCGCCTTGGCGAAAGCGCGGTCGTACAGCCAGTCCGGCAGCACCCGCAGCAGTCGCGCGATCCAGCCTGCCTGCCACGGCACCACGCGGTAGCTGTCGCCGCGCGCAATGCAACGTGCAGCTGCCGCCGCGAAAGGGGCCGGCTGAATCAGGAAAGGCATGGCGTACTTATTCTTCTTCGTCATCGGGGTGTCGACGTAGCCCGGCGCGATGGTGACAACCTTGATCCCGGTGCCGCGCAGTTCAACGCGCAAGGACTCGCAATACACGCGCACCGCAGCCTTCGACGAACTATAGGCGCCACCGCCCGGCAGCCCACGCACGCCGGCAACGCTGCCGATGCCCACCAGCCGCGCCGGCGTTCCCTGCGCTCGCATGGCGCCGATGAAAGGCGAGAAGGTGGCCACAGTGGCGGTGACGTTGGTGGCAATGATCGATTCGAACACCGGCAAGTCTTCCGGCAGTTCGGTGATGGTGCCATGCGAAATGCCCGCGCTGGCGATGACGATATCGCAGCCGCTGGCATGTTCAAGGAAGGATTCCGCGGCGCCGCGCAGGCTCGCATGGTCGGTCACGTCAACCGCGTAGCAGCGGTGGAGCGAGGAATTGGGCAGGGAGGCAGCCAGTGCCTGCAGCGCATCGGCGCGGCGGCCAAGCAGGCCGATGGTGCAGCCTTGCGCAGCGTAGTGCGCCGCCAGGGCCGCGCCAATGCCGCTGGAAGCGCCGGTGATGAATACGCGCTTCAAGGCCTTACTTCTTCTCCGCCTTCGCCTTTGAGACCAGGAAGTCCATGACGGTCAGCGCGTTGGCGTGCAATTGCTCTTCGCTCGACACCGGTGTGCCTTTTTTAACTTGCGAAGGCGATGTCATGTACTTGCCGTCGATGATTACCATCGGCCAGTAATCGACGCGATAGTCGCCCATCATATGTTCGGTACGGCGCACTTTGCCCGACACGCCAAATCCGTTATAAGTCTCGGCGAACTTGTTCTTGTCGATGCCTTCCTTGGCAGCCCATTCCATCACGGCCGCATCGTCGCGCAAGGCGCCGAGCTGCGCGCGCATGGCATCGAACACCTTCTGGTGGTACTGCTCCAGCAGGCCCATTGCATCGAGCGTGAAGAACAGTTTCTGCTGCGGCAGCACAGCCGGGCCGGTGCCCACGTGCACGCGCTTGAAGACGATGTTGTCGCCCTGTTTCTTTGCCCATGCCGCAATGCCTGGTTCGAAAGCGTAGCAATGAGGGCAGTAGTAGGCGAAGAACTCGATGACCTCAACCTTCTTGCCGGTATCGACCGGCTGGCGCTCCACCAGCTTCTGGTAGTCGACATCGAGCACCGGAGCGGTCGGCGACGCGGTCGCAGCAAAGGAAACTCCGAACAGGAGCACGGCCAGGAATTGCTTGATCATCGCGACACTCCCTTATTTCTGGTTGCGCACTACCGCCACGTCAACGCCGTTTTCAGACAGCTTGGCACGCACCTTGTTCATGGCTTCCACTTGGGTGAAAGGACCCATGCGAACGCGGTGCAGGACGCCGGAGTCGGTGGCGCGGTCGGAAACGGTTGCTTCAAAACCCAGCAAAGCCAGTTTGGCGCGGGTGTTTTCCGCATCGCCCACTTCACGGAAGGCGCCAGCCTGCAGGTAGTACACGAACTTGTCTTCGCCAGGCAGTGCAGGGGCGGGAGCCGCTGCCTGCGCTGGCGGAGCAGCGCTGTTGACAGGCGGCGGTGCACCAGGCGAGGTGACGGCAGGAGCCGGAGCCGCAGGCGGCTTTGCAGCCGGCGCCGGTGCGGCAGCCTGGCCCTTGGCCTGGATCGTGTCCACCACCTTTTGCAGTTCGTCCGTCGCAGCCGGCTTGGCGGCGGCTTCGCGCTCGAATTCGCTGTTGGCCTTTTTCACCGCATCCTTGCTGCCGTACATCGGCTTGTTCGGATCGGCGATCTGGCCGGACGCTTCATCGGTCGGCTTGCCATTCTTCGGCGCCTTGTCGGTGAAGGGCGACTGGCCCTTGGTGATACTCAGGGCAACGACGACGGCGATGACCAGGCCGATGACCAGGCCGATGATGAAGCCAACGAGCGTATTGCCTTCTTGCCGGCGCGACGAAATGCGCATGGAGCGAAAAGCCATGTGGACCTTACATTTGGTTAGGAGCGGAAACGCCGATCAGCGCCAGGCCGTTGCGCAGCACCTGGCGGGTGGCAACCATCAGGGCCACGCGGGCCAGCTTGGTCGCCTCGTCTTCCACCAGCACTTTTTCTGCGAAGTAGAAGGAGTGCAGGGCGGCTGCCAGGTCGCGCAGGTAGAAAGCTACCTGGTGCGGGCCGAGTTCGGCCTGGGCGCGGGCCAGCACCTCTGGGTATTGGGCCAGGGCGGCCAGCAGGGTCGCTTCGGTCGGCGCGGTCAGCGGCGACAGGTCGACGTTGGCCACCGAGGCTTCGTCGCCGCCCCAGTTGGCCAGCATGCGGCAGATGCGCGCGTGGGCGTACTGCACGTAGTAGACCGGGTTTTCGTCCGATGTTTTCAGCGCGACGTCGACGTCGAACACGAATTCGGTGTCGGCTTTACGCGAGATCAGGAAGAAGCGCACGGCATCGCGGCCCTTGGTGATGTCGCCGCCGCCGGACCATTCGATCAGGTCGCGCACGGTCACGTAGGAGCCGGCTCGCTTGGAGATTTTCACCTCGGCGCCGTCCTTCATCACGGTGACCATCTTGTGCAGCACGTAGTCAGGGAAGCCTTGCGGAACGCCCAGGCCGACGGCTTGCAGGCCGGCGCGCACGCGGGCGATGGTGCCGTGGTGGTCGGAACCCTGGATGTTGATCGCCTGGGTGAAGCCGCGCTGGAACTTGACGATGTGGTAGGCGACGTCAGGCACGAAGTAGGTGTAGCCGCCGTCGGTCTTGCGCATCACGCGGTCCTTGTCGTCACCGTAGTCGGTGGTGCGCAGCCACAGCGCGCCGCCGTCTTCGTAGGTGTGGCCGTTGGCGACCAGCGCTTCAACAGCTTTTTCCACCTTGCCGTCGGAGTACAGCGAGGATTCCAGGTAGTAGTTGTCGAACTTCACGCCGAAGGCTTGCAGGTCGATGTCCTGCTCGTTACGCAGGTAGGTCACTGCGAAGGCGCGGATGTTTTCAATGTCTTCCACGTCGCCGGAGCCGGTCACTGGCTGGCCGTCCGAGGCGGATACGGTCTTCTTGGCCAGGAAGTCGGCGGCGATGTCGGCGATGTAGTCGCCGTTGTAGGCCGATTCAGGCCATTCCGCGTCGCCCGGCTTGAAGCCCTTGGCGCGGCACTGGACCGAGTTGGCCAGGGTCTGGATCTGGACGCCGGCGTCGTTGTAATAGAACTCGCGGGTGACTTTGGCGCCTTGCGCTTCGAACAGCGAGGATAGGGCGTCGCCCAGGGCCGCCTGGCGGCCGTGGCCTACGTGCAGGGGGCCGGTCGGGTTGGCGGAGACGAACTCGATGATGACGTTCTTGCCGGCCAGGGATTCGCTCTGGCCGAAGGCAGCGCCCTGCTGCAGCACGCTCTTGACCACGGACTGTTTGGCGGCGTCGCTCACGCGCAGGTTGATGAAGCCTGGGCCGGCGATGTCGGCTGCGGCCACCAGCTGCTTGCCGGCCGGGTTTTCCAGCAGGGCTGCGACGATCTTCTGCGCCAGTTCGCGCGGGTTCATTTTCAGTTGCTTGGCCAGCTGCATGGCGATATTGCAGGCGACGTCGCCGTGCGAGGCATCGCGCGGACGCTCCAGCACCACGTTGGCTTTAACGTCGGAACCTTCCAGGATCGGCGCGAGGGCGGCCTGGAACAGGGAAATGATCTCTTGCTTTTGTTGGGCGAGCATGTGAGTAGCTGAGGAACGTCTGAAAGAGGAACATTATACTTGTTTGCCAGAACCGGTAAATCGGGGCAAAACAAAGGGTTAGGGGGCCTATCCCGGGTACAATCTTGGTTTTCACAGATTTACCGCGAATTGGTGGCCGCACAGGGCCGCTCCGCTGCTGGCGGGCGCGATGACAGGATTGCAATGACTAAGAAAGAGCGCTCAACTTTATCCCTCAAACCCAAGGCTAAACCGGCAGCGCCGGCGGCCAAGGCGCCTCGCGCGCAGGGAGAGGGCGCCGCGCGCTCGGCTGGCCCGCGTCCGTCGGGGCCGCGCCCTGCAGGGCAATCCCGCGGCGAATCGGCTCCGCGCACCGGCGGCCCACGCCCGAGCGGCGAGGTCGCCCAGCGCGGCTTTGGCGCTCACTCGGACCGTGAAAACCGTGGCGAGGGCCGCAGCGAAGGTCGCGGCGACCGCGAACAGCGCGCATTCGCCCCACGTCCAGATCGCGAAAGCCGCGGCGAAGGCGGCCAGCGCGGCTTCGGCAAGCGCGAAGGCGCGGAATTCCGCAATGATTCGCGCTCCGGCAGCAATCAGCGCGACTTCGGTCGTGCGGCGGGCGGCGAGGGCGCCGGTTCTGGCTCGCCTTGGGCGGCCCGCAAGCCAGCGGCCCGTGGGGCAGACGCGCCGGCAGCGCCACGCGCACCAGCCAAGCCTGCCGTCCGCGAAAGCCATCACCGCGACCTGAAGCCGCGCGTGCAGACCGATTTCCAATCCGAACTGAAGCAAGATTCCCTGTCCTTCGCCCTGCTGGGCGCAGCAACGGCAGCCGTCCAGGTGCAGCAGGGCATGGCCCTGCCGCAAGCGTTGGCAACGGTATTCGCCGCCAATAACGCCCAACCGCAAGCCCGCGGCGCGATCCAGGACATCTCCTACCGCGCCATGCGTCAGCTGGCCCTGAGCGAAATACTGATCGGCCTGATGGCGCCAAAAGCCCCGGACCCGATGGTCCAGGCCCTGCTGTCCGCGGCCCTGCCGCTGATGCACCCGGCCGACGGCAGCCCGGCCCCGTACGAAGCCTTCACCGTGGTCGACCAGGCCGTCACGGCCGCCGGCTCCCACCCGGACACCGCGCGCGCCAAGAACATGGTCAATGCCCTGCTGCGCCGTTTCCTGCGTGAGAAAGACGAGTTGCTGGGCGAAGCCATGCAGCTGCCGGAAGCCAAATACAATTACCCGCAATGGTGGATCGACGCCGTTATCACCGCCTATCCGAAAGACTGGGAAAAGCTGCTGGCCGCGGGTAACGAGGCGCCGCCGCTGACGCTGCGCGTGAACAGCCGCCGCACCACTGCGGCCGACTACCTGGCCCGCCTGTCCAACGAAGGCATCGACGCCGCGCAGATCGGCCCTTACGCCGTGCGCCTGGCCAAGCCGGTGCCGGTCGCCCAGATCCCGGGCTTCGCAGAAGGCGACGTTTCGGTGCAGGACGCCGGCGCGCAGCTGGCGGCACCGCTGCTGGACGTCCAGCCAGGCATGCGCGTGCTGGACGCCTGCGCCGCGCCGGGCGGCAAAACCTGCCATATCCTGGAACTTGCCGATGTCAAATTGACAGCATTGGACGCCGATCCAAAGCGCCTGCAGCGCGTCCAGGAAAACCTCGACCGCCTGCAACTGCAAGCAAGCCTGCAGCCAGCCGAAGCCCAAACCGACGCCTGGTGGGACGGCCAGCAGTTCGACCGCATCCTGGCCGACGTGCCTTGCACGGCCTCCGGCATCGTGCGCCGCCACCCGGATATCCGCTGGCTGCGCCGCAAGAGCGACACCCGTCAACTTGCAACACTTTCCTCGGAAATTCTCGACAATCTTTGGCGAATGCTCGCCCCGAATGGTAAATTGCTGTTCGTGACATGTTCGTTGTGGCCGCAGGAGTCCGAGGCGCAGGCGGCCGCTTTCGCGGTGCGTAACCGCGCCACCCGCCTCGATGCACCCGGCCAATTGCTGCCTTTGGGCGGCGCCGAGCAGGATCACGATGGTTTGTTCTACGCATTGTTCCAGAAAGATGCGTGACCCTTTGACGAGCACCAGGCAAGTGATCCAAAGATTTTTTCGACTCCTTTGCTGGCAGTTGCTGTTGACGCTTGCGTGTGCGTTACCGCACGCCGCACACGCCTCCGACGACGGGGTGGAGATCACGCGCGCCTATATCGAGGCGGCGGAAGAGGGTTATCGCCTGTCGTCAGCCTATTCCTTTGAGTTGAGCCACGGCCTGGAAGACGCCGTGCAGTCGGGCGTTTCGCTGCACTTCACCACCGAAATCAGCTTCACCCGACCGCGCTGGTACTGGTTCGACGAAAAAGCCGTCACCGCCAAGCGCACCTACAAACTCTGGTACGACGTGCTCACACGCCAGTACCACGTCAAGATCATCGGCTCCGTCGCCCAGCCTTTCCAGACGCTGGACGAAGCCCTGTTTTTCATCCGCCGGCCTACCCGCTGGGTAGTGGCGCCGCGCGGAGCCCTGGAGGTGGGCAAAACGTATAACGTGACCTTGAAGATGGGTATGGACAAGGATTTCCTGCCCAAACCGATCCAGGTCAATGCCTTCAACAACAGCGAGTGGCGACTCTCGTCCAAACAGAAAACCTTCCAATACAGGGCTGAGTAAGTGAGATCGGCCCTTAGGTATTTGTTTGTCGTCGCTGGCGCGACCTGCAGCATATTGCTGTTCCTGCTCGCTTCCGCTTCCGACAACTCCGGCTTTTTCGACCGCTACTACGGCTGGCTGCTTGGCCTGAACGCTTCCGTCGCGGTGGCGCTGGTGGTGCTGGTCGGCGTATCGCTGTTCCGCCTTTATTCACGCTATAAAAGCGGCAAGTTCGGCTCCAAGCTGATGACAAGGCTGGTGGTGCTGTTTGCCGCCATCGGCGTTTTGCCCGGCCTGGTGATCTTCCTGGTGTCGGTGCAGTTTGTGTCGCACTCCATCGATTCCTGGTTCAACGTTCGGGTGGAAGAAGCGCTGGACGCGGGCCTGGACCTGGGCCGCTCGGCGCTGGACGAATCGCTGGCCGAACTGGAGGCCCAGGCGCGCGGCACGGTGCGCCAATTGGCCGAAGACCCGTTTTACGCCGCTCCGGCCACGCTGGCCCGCTTCGTACGCCGCCATCCCGGCACCCAGAGCGCCATCATCGTCGATGCCGACGGTGGCCTGATCGTCTCCGCCATGGGCGAGCGCCGCGTCAACCTGTCTGCCGACTTGCCAAGCGCCGTCATGCTAGGCAAGGCAAAGGAAGACCCTGCCTATGCAGCCTACGAAGGCGGCGGCGAGCTGCGCGACGACCATGTCGGCGCCCCGCAACCGGCTCCCCTCGATGCCAACAGCGTGCTGCGCCTGCGCGTGCTGATGGCCATCCCCGATCCCGTGCAGCCCTCCGGCGCCCACCTCGCGCCGCGCTACCTGCAGATCATCCAGGCCGTACCGCAAAAGCTGGCCAGCAATGGCGAAATGCTGCGTACCGCCTTCTCCGAATACAAAGAGCGCTTCGTGGCCCGCGTCGGCCTGCGCAAGATGTATATCGAAACGCTGACCCTGACCTTGCTGCTGGCGGTGTTCGGCGCCATTGCTGCGGCCTTCCTGATCGCAAATGACCTGGCGCAGCCGCTGCTGCTGCTGGCCGAAGGTACCCGCGCCGTAGCCGAGGGTGACCTGTCGCCTCGTCCAATCGTCGCTAGCTCGGACGAACTGGGCACGCTGACCCAGTCCTTCAACACCATGACGCGCCAGCTGTCCGAAGCGCGCAGCGCTGTTGAGCGCAACCGCATCGCGCTGCAGAACGCCAAGGCCCACCTTGAATCGGTGCTGGCAAATATGTCGGCGGGCGTGATGGTGCTCGATTCCGAATTCCGCCTGGTTACCTGCAACGACTCGGTCGAACGCATCCTGCAGCATGCTGGCGTGACACTGATTGGCCAGCCACTGTCCGAAGTGGACGGC
The DNA here is from genome assembly GCF_058807935.1 of Pseudoduganella sp. GW821-FHT11H04. Lineage (NCBI taxonomy): Bacteria > Pseudomonadati > Pseudomonadota > Betaproteobacteria > Burkholderiales > Oxalobacteraceae > Pseudoduganella > Pseudoduganella sp. GW821-FHT11H04. Next base: position 62,195 of record NZ_JBXARE010000017.1, read on the forward strand.
ATGCAGGAATTTGCGGCCGCCATCATCTCCGCCTTCTCGGCCCAAAGTGCGCAGACTGCCGCCGGCCGCAACGTGGCGCGCCTGCACTGGCAGCGCCAGATCGAAATTCCGCGCAAGCCTGGCAGTCCCGAAGACAATGAACAGATCCTGCTGACGCGCGGCTCGCGACTGCCGCTGGAAACCGGCACCGGCTATATCGTCGTGTTCGACGATATCACCGACGTGATTTCGGCCCAGCGCTCGATCGCCTGGGGTGAAGTGGCCCGCCGCCTGGCACACGAAATCAAAAACCCGCTGACGCCTATCCAGCTGTCGGCCGAACGCCTGCAAATGAAGCTTGAATCCAAGCTCGCCGGCACCGATGTGGAATTGCTCAACAAAGCCTCCACCACCATCGTCAACCAGGTCGCCGCCATGAAACGCATGGTCGACGACTTCCGCGATTACGCCCGCACCCCGCCCGCGGTACTGCAGCCGCTGGACCTGAACTCCCTGGTGGAGGAAATCCTGCACCTGTACGTCAGCGGTGAGGGCAACGACATCATCCACGCCAACCTGGCGCCGGTACTGCCCATGATCATGGGCGACGAGACCCAATTGCGCCAGGTGATCCACAACCTGCTGCAAAATGCGCAGGACGCGCTCCAGGAGCATCCGCCCCTGGACGTCGAGCCGCGCATCGACGTGGTCACGGAAGGCATCATCTACCAGAGTGCGGACGGCGGCACACGTATTGCAGTGCGCCTCTCGATCTCGGACAATGGCCCCGGATTCATGCCAAAGATCCTGGCCAATGCCTTCGAACCGTACGTCACGTCGAAGGCAAAAGGCACCGGTTTGGGCCTGGCAATGGTGAAGAAGATTATCGAGGAACACGGGGGCCGGATCGATATCCAGAACCGTGACGATAGAAGTGGTGCGTCGGTGCTGATTTTGCTGTTAAAGTTGGCGTCGGTGTAGTTGGCATAATATTGTTGGACTTATAAAATCATTGTCGCCCAGACAGGTATAGAATGCCTGCGTAGAAGGCGACAAAATGAGGGAAGGGGCAAGGGGTACATGGCAAACATTCTCGTAGTTGATGATGAAATGGGCATCCGGGAGTTGCTCTCGGAAATCCTGGGCGATGAAGGCCACGCGGTGACGCTGGCGGAGAACGCCCAGCAGGCACGCGCGGCGCGTGCAGCGGGGACGCCCGACCTGGTCCTGCTCGACATCTGGATGCCCGACACGGACGGCGTTACGCTGCTCAAGGAATGGCAGCGCGATGGCTTGCTGACCATGCCGGTGATCATGATGTCCGGTCACGCGACCATCGATACAGCGGTGGAGGCGACCCGCATCGGCGCCATGAATTTCCTGGAAAAGCCGATTGCGATGCAAAAGCTGCTTAAGGCCGTGCAGGCTGGCCTTAGCCGAGCGCAGGAAGCGGTGCGAGCGCCGGTCATGGCATCGCGTCCGGTCATGCCGGCGCCGGTTGAAGAAACCAGCTTTGGCCAGTCGCAAGCGGTGCAGCAGCCGGTGACCCATAACCTGGGCATGGCGCGTGCGGTGAACGGCGACAACCCGATCTTTAACCTGTCGTTCGACCTGCCGCTGCGCGAAGCACGCGACGCGTTCGAGCGCATGTACTTCGAACACCACCTGGGCCGCGAAGGCGGCAGCATGACCCGTGTGGCCGAGAAGACCGGGCTGGAACGCACCCACCTGTACCGCAAGCTGAAGCAGCTGGGCGTGGAGCCGGGCAAGCTGTCGAAAAAGAACCAGGCTTGATTCCAACCACCCTGGTCACAGGTCCGACGGCCGCAGCGCGCGAGAGCGCGATTGCGGCCGTTTTGTCGCCTGGCGTACCTACTGCCGTCATCCTGGAAGGTCTGGCCGACGGGAATTCCAGTTTGGTATATGATGAAAGTGACCCGACGGCATGGCAGCCGCAGGTACATCGAATCGCCCACGGCTGCCTATGCTGCGCCGGTAATCTTGTCTTACGTGTTACATTGAACCGTCTCTTGCGCCGTCCCCCGGCGCAGCTCTTTATCAGCCTGGCTGATGCCACCCACGTGGATAGCCTGCGCGCCATGCTTGAAGCGGCACCCTACGACGCCTTGCTGCGCCTGGAGCCGGTACTGAACGCTTGAAAATGGCTAGGACAGCCCCATCTCGGTTTGGAAACGAAACGTGAAGGAAGCCATATGAACCTGATTTATAACAGCGAGCAATACAGCGTTGTCGAATTCGGTCCGGACCGTAGCCTCGAAGCCCTGCGCTTTGGCGGTTACGAAATCGTGGACAAAGGCGGCAAACGCGAAATCTTCATTGCCGGGGTCATGGCGCAGAACTTCCGCCGCGACGTTAACGAATTAATCGCCAGCGAGCCCACCATCGAGGAGATCGATGACTTCCTGGGCAATTACGAAGCACTGATGAGCCAGCCGGTGCTGCTGCACTAAGTTTCAGGCATTCCTTCCGTGGGGCAACTACGTATCCCCGCCATGGGCAGCCGTCTGCTGGCTGCCCGTTCCCTCCTTCGCATCGCCGGAGTCGCACGTCTTGAGTTCAAATGCCTACGATCGGTTTCAGTCATTACAACCTTCGCGCCCCTCGGGCTTTGCTCGATGAATTGCGCGATTTCTATTGCGAGGTTGTTGGCCTCGAAGTCGGCCAGCGTCCCCCGTTTCGCAGTTTTGGATACTGGCTTTATGCTGGGGGATATCCAATCCTGCATTTATCCGAGGCGGGGCCAGAGGAAAACCGGGCCGCCAAGCCGCTTGGCACGTTCGATCATGCGGCCTTTCGTTGCAGCGGGCAGGCGGAATACGAGCAGGAGCTGAATCGGCGCGGCATCCAATACCGCGTTGCCGTTGTCCCTGCAACGCAGCAGATTCAGATTTTCCTCACTGACCCGGCCGGGAACGGCGTCGAGCTTAACTTTGCTCCGAACACCGGCGAGTGACTATTGGAGAGAATATGCTTGTGATCTGCAAGCTATGATTTCAATCTTTCCAAGATAATCCCGTCTGGGCGGGTAAAAGATGAACGATTTGCTGAAAGCCGTGGGCTTGCTGGCGGTATTGGCCGTGGTCGCAAAAGGTGTTGGCCTCGCTAGGGGAACGGACGATTCGCAGAATCCTGAAGTGATCAGGAATCCTGTGTATCTTGAAGTGCGCATCATGTTTGAGAGCAAAAGGCGATCAATCGAAGCAGTGGCGCTTGAGGAAACTGTCAACGAAGCCGATTGCCAAGAGCGCTCGAAAAATGCGCTGGAGTCTCTTGGCGTAGAAATGGAAAAGGCACGGAGCACGCGGATGTCGCTGAAGTCTGCCGAATGCAAGACAGAGCTTTCGCCGCGCAATGCCCAACTTTTCGATAACGAGCCTAATATCCTGACCTATCTCAGAGTAGAGCGAGGCACTCGTCTTGAGCGCGAAATGCGATGGATCTTTTGGGGCGTGTCGGTAGAGGAGAGTGACGTGGTTTGTTCCATGGTGCCGGGGCTGCAGAGAACTTTGAAGGGCAAGGTGAGCTGCATTCGCGCCCTGCGTAGCTAGGAGGCAGAGATGATCAGGCGATTTCTGGTTGGATTGTTCGCCATCGGCCTGGCGCTGTGTTCCGGCATGGCCCCAGCGCAAAAGCTTTCGGTGGGCATGCCAGTTGATCTTGAAATCCCGGCGGCGCCGACGCCTGTCCAGGCTGACGGCAAAATTCATCTTCTTTACGAACTGCACATCACCAATTTCCGCGCGAAGAGTCTTGAGCTGTCGCGTGTAGCGGTGGCGAAAGGTGGGACGGACCGCTCATTCCTGCATAGCGTTGAAGGGCCGGCACTCAAGGAGCGCCTGGTGCGTCCCGGCGCTCCGGCGGATTTGCAGGATAAGCGGGTGATCGGCGGCGGAATGCGGGCGGTAGTCCTTCTTGATCTCGTATTCGAAAAGCCGGCGGATGTTCCGCGCGTATTGGTGCATCGGCTTTTCTTCAAGCCGGACGAGCAGGGTGAAGATATCTACGTTGATGGCGCAGAGGTGGCAGTTCGCCAGGCCGCGCCGGTTGCGATCAGCCCACCGTTGCGCGGTCAGGGCTGGGTCGCGTTGAGCGGCATGTCGAACACTTCGGTCCATCGCCGCACTATCGTGGTGGTCGATGGCAAGGCGCGGATAGCGCAACGCTTCGCGGCTGACTGGACGCGGATTGGAAAAGGGGGCTTGGCTTTCAGCGGCGACCCGGCGAAGAACGCGAACTGGGCGGCGTATGGCGCAGAAGTTTTGGCGGTTGCGAATGCCACCGTGGTCGATGTGAAGGATGGGATTCCGGATAACGATCCGACCGCTGCGAAGAAGGCTGTCCCGATCAATCTTGAAACGGTCGGCGGCAATTACCTCATCCTTGACCTGGGCGGCGGCAACTTCGCGTTCTACGCTCACCTTCAGCCGAACAGCATCCGCGTTAAAGTCGGCGAACGTGTGAAGCGTGGCCAGACCCTGGCCTTGCTCGGCAACTCCGGCAATTCGGATGCGCCGCATTTGCACTTCCACGTTAGCGACGGTAATTCACCGCTTGGAGCGGAAGGCCTGCCATACGTTCTCGATTCGTTCGATTTCCAAGGGGAGCTGCCATCGAAAAAACTGCTCGCTGAGGGGGGCTGGAAGGAGTGGCTGACCACCAAGGCCGACAAGCGGCAGCTTGAAATTCCAACCGAAAATGCGGTTGTCCGCTTCCCATGAAGCGTACCTGGACCATCATCGGCGTCGCTGATGTAGCACGCAGCTTCAGCTGGTACCAGACCTTGTTTGGCCAGCCGCAGGCAGGGCCTGCCCACCAACATTTCGGGCAGATCGTGGATGACGATGGCACGGTCTTGCTTTGCCTTCACCAATGGGGTTCGCATGATCACCCCACGCTGGCCAGTCCTGGGCTGGCGCAGCCTGGCAATGGACTTCTCCTCTTCTTCCGCGTGGACGACTTTGACGCAACGCTAGCGCGGGCGCACGCCATGGCCGGAACGCTGGCGGAGGAGCCGGCAATGAATCCCAGCACCGGAACCATGGAGTTTGCCCTTCGTGATCCCGACGGTTATTACGTCATGGTGAGCGCGACAGTCGCATAAGCTGAATTCACGTGCGCTTGACGTGTGCTCGCAGAGGCAGGCGCAGGTAGAACGTCGTGCCTTTCCCTACTACCGAGGTGACGTCCAACTCACCACCGAGGATGGTGGTGGCGATGCGGTGCGAGACCGATAGGCCCAGTCCCGAGCCGCCTTGTCCAAGTTTGGTCGTGTAGAACGGCTCGAAGATGCGGGACAGCGCCGCCGGCGGTATGCCGGCGCCGTCGTCGATGACACGGATTTCAATGCCTGCTTCGGTGCGCGAGCCGACAATCCTGATTAAGCCTTGCGGCCTGCCTTCAAAGGCATGCAGCACGGCGTTCTGGCAAAGGTTGATCACAATCTGGCCGATACTGCCGGGCAGTGAGCGGCAGAGGATGCCTGCCGGGGTTTCATTGCGGACTTCAATTGGCTGCTTCTTCCAGGCCGGCTGCAAAGTGCAGAGCAGTTCGTCGATCATCTTTCGCAGGTCAAATTTGCGAAGCCGTTCGGATGTCTGGTCAACGGCCACCTGTTTGAAACTGGAAACGAGTTCCGCTGCGCGTAGGACTGAGCGCTCCATGATGCACAAGCCCTCATCGAGATCCGCCATGCCTTGCTGCAGGGTGGAGCGCTTTAGCTGCCCCTGTTCGAACTGGTCCTGCAAGTTGTGGAGGCGATCGCTCACTGAAGTTAGTACGGTGACCGAAATGCCCAGCGGCGTATTCAGTTCATGGGAAATCCCCGCCACCATTGAGCCGAGTGAGGCGAGTTTTTCGGACTGCACGAGCTCACGCTGCGTCTGCTGCAATCGCAGCAAGGCTTCGCTCAAATCGGTCGTGCGTTCAGTCACGCGCTGGTCAAGCTGCTCATTGATTTCGATTAGCTGGCTGCGCCCGCGCGTGAAGACCAGCACCAGTTCTGCAATCACCAGCAGGTATCCGAACAAGCGCAAGCCGTGCCAGCCCCACCACATGCTGGTCCAGATATCGGCGAACACGAAGCAGATGCCAGCCAGGCCAAAGAGCAAACTGAAAAGGAAGAATGTCCACGCATGTTCGGCGTTGTCCTCCCTTGTTTGGGTGAAGTAGTAATTCGACGCAAAAATGAAGCCGACGCCGCCGCTAAAGTTCAGCAATTGGGCGAACGGGGTAAATTGTTTGTCCAGCACCATCAGGGGAACCTGGCCGGGCGCGATAAAAGAGAACGCGCCAATTGCGATCGCCAGCAAATACAGTACGCCCACGATGCGCAGGATCGATGAAGTGCGGATGAAGCGTTGCGATGTCGAGGCCCACATGAAAAGGCCGCCGCAGCATGTGGCCAGACTATGCAGCCATACGAAGTCTTGTCCCACCGGGCATAAGGCGTGGAAGCCATCCAGCAGGCTCATACTGGCCAGGCTGCAGATGGCCCAGCAGTTCCGGTAGCGATGCCGTTCAATCAGCAAGAGCACGAGAAGCATGACAGCAAGCGTCTGGCCGGCAAAAAAGCCGGAGATCTCGATGGCGGTGTGCGCTTGCAAATTGGGGCCACTCAGCCGCGAACCAAACAGCGCGAAGCAGCTAAAGACGAGAATGGCGATTGCTACCCCCGCGTAGGCGAGCCAATATCTGTTTGGCACCGGGCCGCGCGCTGTGTCGACATCATGAAGAATGAAGTTTTTCATGGGGCTAATCGCCGCATAGAGAGACCATTGCTTGGAGATCATTATATTGCCCCCGCTTACTATTGGTGGCCTTTGCAACGGATTCTCCAGTCATCGACCGGCCGCGAGTTTGATGATATGGTAACATTACCACATGTTTTAGAGGAATGGCTTGTAATATCTCGACCGTCTGCGACGTTCGTGCAACCTGTTAAAGTTGAGGGATGTGCCAATTACTTGCTATGAACTGCAATGTCCCGACGGACATTGTGTTCAGTTTCACCGGCTTCGCCCTGCGCGGCGGGCAGACCGATACCCACCATGACGGCTGGGGCATCGCCTTTTTCGAAGGCGCCGGCGTGCGCCACTTTGTCGACCACCAGGCTGCGATCCATTCGCCGATCGCGGAGCTGATCAAGAACTATCCGATCAAGTCGAAGAACGTGATTGCGCATATCCGCAAGGCCACGCAGGGCGAGGTGATGCTGGAGAACTGCCATCCATTCGTGCGCGAGCTGTGGGGGCGCTACTGGGTGTTCGCGCATAACGGCGACTTGAAAGAGTTCGCGCCAGTTCTGCATGGCCCGTTCCGCCCGGTCGGCACTACCGACAGCGAACAAGCCTTTTGCCTGATCCTGCAGGAGCTGAGCGAGCGCTTTGGCGATACCTGTCCGCCGCTGCCCATGCTGCGCGCCCAGGTGGAGAAGACGGTGCGCAGCATTGCCGCCCATGGCACCTTCAATATGATGCTGTCCGACGGCCGCGCCATGTTCGCGCATTGCTCGACCCACCTGCATTACATCGTGCGCCAATATCCCTTCGATACTGCCAAGCTGTCCGACGAGGACGTGAGCGTGGACTTCGCCCAGGTCACCACGCCAAACGACCGGGTAGCCGTGATCGTCACTCAGCCATTAACTACCAATGAGCAATGGACGCCCTTCGTACCGGGCGAGATGAAATGCTTTGTGGACGGCCTGCCGCAGAAAAGGGACTTCGAGCAAATTTAGAAGACACCGGCAAGAATTGATGCCAAAATGGCAGGACACGTCAGGAATTTCCCCTATGATCGACCTTTCCAGCAACGATGCGGCCTCCCAGAGCCTGAAAGTTCGCGAATTTTATCTGGGCCGGCAGCCGATCTTGGACCGCAACCAGGCCCTGTTTGGTTACGAGTTGCTATTTCGCAACGCTCCGGTTGGGCCAGCCAACATCAATACTACTCAGCTCTCGGCTACCGCCGCCGTGATCGCGCATGCCGCTCAACTGGGCATGGAACGCACCATTGGCGATGCTATCGGCTTCGTCAACGTTGATGCGGACGCCATCCTGAGCGATATCTTCGGCTTCCTGCCGCGCGAAAAGCTGGTCCTGGAAGTTAGCGCTGCCAATACTCTGGCGCCGGCCGTGCTGTCGCGCATGTCGGAGCTGGTGAGCCACGGTTTCCGCTTCTCGCTGGACGACATCAATCCCGATTCGCCGCAATTGCCTGCGCTGATGCCGATGGTGGAATACGTCAAGCTGTCGATGCGCGATATCTCACTGGACGGCATGGTCAAGCTGGCGCCGCGCTTCAAACAGGACGGCAAGAAGCTGATGGCCTGCAAGGTCGAGAACCGCGACGAATTCAAGAATTGCCTGGACCTGGGCTGCGATTACTTCCAGGGCTATTACTTCGCCAAACCGGTGATCATGAGCGGCAAGAAGTTGTCGCCGTCGCAGCTGGCGGTGATGGAGCTAATGACTCTCGTCACTTCGGACGCCGACAATATCGAGATTGAGCGTGCCATCAAGAAGGATGTGTCGCTGGCTCTGAACCTGCTGCGCCTGGTGAATACGCCGGCTGTCGGCGCGCGCCAGCGTATCGATTCGCTGAGCCAGGCCGTGCATATCCTGGGTCGCCGTCAGCTGCAGCGCTGGCTGCAGATCATGCTGTACGCGGAGCCGGGCAAGCGCGGTCATTCGATGACGCCATTGCTGATGCTGGCCACCACGCGCGGCCGCTTGCTGGAACTGCTGGCGACCAAGCTGCGCCCTGCACACCGTCATGTGGCCGATATCGCTTTCACGGTCGGCATCATGTCGCTGATGGATACCTTGTTCGGCATCCCGATGATGGAGATTCTGGCGCAGATCCCGATGGGCGATGAGGTACAGGAGGCACTGGTATTCCGCAGCGGTTTCTTCGGCGACCTGCTCAAGCTGGCCGAGTGCATCGAGCGACTGGAAGATATGGACACCCGCATCCTGCCCGCGCTGGCCGACCTCGCGATTTCGACCGAGGAGCTGGTGGAGCTGGAAATGTCGGCATTCGAATGGAGTGACAACGTGGTGCGATACGCCCTGTAGAGGCTTACGCACCGGCAGCGGCGCCGCCTTGGCGCCGTTTTTTTTTGCGGAGGAGGAGTAGCAGTGTTAAGCGTCAGCGGATTGAGCAAGTCTTATGGGGAACGGCGCGCGGTCGACGGAGTTTCGTTCCAGGTGCAGCGCGGGCAGACGGTCGGCCTGCTGGGGCCAAACGGCGCCGGCAAGTCGACCACGGTCAGCATGATTTGCGGCTTGATCAAAGCCGATAGCGGGACCGTCACGCTGGATGGCGAACCGGTAGGCCAGGGCGCCAGCGCAGCCAAGCAGAAACTGGGGCTGGTGCCGCAGGACCTGGCATTGTATGAAGAGCTGCCCGCAATTGAAAACCTTAAACTGTTTGGCGCGCTGTATGGCTTGAAAGGTTCCGCGCTGGCCAAGCGTGCGGAGGAAGTGCTGGCGCTGGTGGGCCTGTCGGACCGCGCCAAGGACAAGCCGGCCACCTTCTCGGGCGGCATGAAGCGGCGCCTGAATATCGCGGCGGCGCTGCTGCATGATCCGCAGCTGCTAATCCTCGACGAGCCGACTGTCGGCGTCGACCCGCAGAGCCGCAATGCCATCTTCGACACGCTGGAAGCATTGAAGGCGCAGGGCCGCTCGCTGATCTACACCAGCCATTACATGGAAGAAGTGGAGCGACTGGCGGACCACATCGTGATCATCGACCACGGCAAGGTGCTGGCCGACGCTGAGCCGGCGGAGCTGTATCGCCGCCTGCCTGCGCAAGCTGCGCTGCAGGTGGAACTGGCGGACGTTGCGCGCACGCCGGCGGAAACGGTGGTGGCTGCGCTGGCAGGTTTGCCTGGCGTGGCTGGCGTGCGTCATGAGGGCGCGCAGATCGACATCAGCCTGCACGCGACGACGCATGCCGCGCCGGTGCTGCGCTGGCTGGACGAGCAGGGCCACCCGCTGGCCCATTTCTCGACTGCCCGCACCAAGCTGGAAGACATCTTCCTCTCCCTGACCGGCCGCACCCTGCGCGACTAAGGAATTCCGATGACAGCAATTATTGCGATGATCCGCAAGGATCTGATTCTCTACCTGAACGACAAGCGCGCGCTGATGCTTAACCTGCTGATGCCGATTGTGCTGGCGGCGTTCTTTGGCTCCTTGTTCGGCGGAGCCGGCGGCGGCAACAACAGCAAGATCGAGATCGGCCTCGTGCAGCAGGACACCAGCGTTATCGGTCGCAAGATCGGCGATGCGCTGAAGGCCGATCCGACGCTGACGGTCCAGGAGTTGAGCGAGCAGGATGCCAAGGACAAAGTCCGCGCGGGCAAGCTGATGGTGGCCGTGGTGATCCCGGCAGGCTTTGGCGATGCGTCGGGCCAGTCCCTGTTCCAGCCAGGCAGCAAGCCTGCCTTGCCGCTGTATTACGACCCATCGCAATCGACCGTGCTGGCGATGGTGAAGGGATTGTTGACCCAGCACGTGATGCAAGGCGTGACCGGGGAAGTAATGGGCGGCGCTTCCGGCAGCAAGTTCACCGAGGCGAACCTGAAACAGCTGGAGCAGGTGCCTGAAAGCGACGACAAGCAGGCGTTAATGAACCTCCTGGGCGGCTTGAAGAAGTACCAGGACCATGAGGCGAGCAAGGCTGACAGCCAGCGCACCGTGGCCACTGGCGGCGGAAACCTGAGCGTGCCGTTCACCACGACGGACGAGGCGCTCAGCTCGGGACCGAAGTACAACGCTTATGCGCACGCGTTTGCGGGCATGGGTGTGCAGTTCATCCTGTTCATGGGGATTGACCTGGGCATCGGCATCCTGCTGGCGCGTCGCATGGGCATCTGGAACCGCTTGCTGGCGGCGCCGATCACCATGTCGCAGGTGCTCGTGTCGCGTGCGCTGTCCGGCGCGATGATTGCGGCGGGACTGATGGTGGCGATCTTCTTCTGCGCGATGCTGATCTTTAAGGTGGAGATCACCAATGTCGCTGGTTTTGTGCTGGTGGTGGTGGCGTTTGCGCTGATGACGGCTTCGTTCGGGCTGCTGATTGCGGCGTTTGGAAAGACACCGGAGGCGGCACGTGGGCTGGCGGTGTTTGCGACCTTGATCCTGGTGATGCTGGGCGGGGCTTGGGTGCCGACGTTTGTGTTCCCGGCTTGGATGCAGCAACTGACGCTTGTGGTGCCGACGCGCTGGGCGGTCGATGGACTGGATGCCATGACCTGGCGTGGGTTGGGGATGAATGTGGCGTTGCAGACTGCAGGCGTACAGTTGGCGTTTGCTGCACTGTTTGGGACGCTGGCGATCTGGCGCTTCCGCGCCCAAACCCGGTAAACCAGTGTCTGACCCGCAGGGTCAGACACCAGCCCGCAGCCGTCGCGTCACAGGTGTCTGACCCTGCGGGTCAGACACCGGGGTACCGGTTTAAAGGTTCGGCGCCAGCCAGCGCTCCAGCTGGTCCTTGGCCACGCTACGACGCGCAGCCATATCCACCACCTGGTCTTCATTGATCTTGCCAACAGTGAAGTACTTCGATTCCGGGTGCGCAAAGTAGAACCCTGAAACCGCCGCCCCCGGGAACATCGCAAACGACTCCGTCAGCTCCATCCCGATCTCATTCGCATTCAGCACCTTGAACACATCCGCCTTTACGGTATGCTCAGGGCAAGCCGGATACCCCGGCGCAGGGCGAATGCCGCGATACTCTTCCTTGATCAGCTGCTCATTCGACAGTGCTTCATCCGACGCATAGCCCCACAGGTCCTTACGCACGCGCTCGTGCAGGTATTCCGCAAACGCCTCCGCCAGACGATCAGCCAGCGCCTTCAGCATGATCGACGAATAATCGTCGTGCGCATCTTCAAAGCGCTTCTCATACTTCTCGATACCCAGGCCCGCGGTCACGGCAAACATGCCGATGTAATCCTGCTTGCCCGAGTCCTTAGGCGCGATGAAGTCCGACAGGCACTGGTTAGGACGCTGCACGCCGTCGATCACCGGCTTCAGGCCCTGCTGGCGCAGGCCGAAGTAGGTGAAGGCCACTTCCGAGCGCGACTCGTCGGAATAAACCTCGATATCGTCTTCATTGACGGTATTCGCCGGCAGCAGGGCGATCACGCCATTGGCGGTCAGCCAGCGGCCATCGATAATCTTCTTCAGCAGCGCCTTGCCTTCCTCGAACACCTTGGAAGCAGCCTCGCCCACCACTGAGTCGGTCAGGATGGCAGGGAAGGGGCCGGCCAGGTCCCAGGTCTGGAAGAACGGGCCCCAGTCGATGTACTCGGCGATCGTCGCCAGGTCCACATTCTTGAATACGCGGCGGCCAACGAACTTTGGACGCACCGGCGCAAACGACAGCTTCGCCTTGTTGGCGCGCGCCGTTTCAATCGATACGGTCGGCAGCGCCTTCTTGTTGGCGTGCTGCTCGCGGATGCGGGCATAGTCGTGGTCCAGTTCCTCCACGAACTTGTTGCGCTGCTCGTCGGTCAACAGCGACTGCGCCACCGATACGGAGCGCGAGGCGTCCGGCACGTACACCACCGGGCCCTCGTAGTTATGGGCGATCTTCACCGCGGTGTGGGCGCGGCTGGTGGTCGCGCCGCCGATCAGCAGAGGGATCTTCAGCATGCGGAAGTGCTCGTCGCGCTGCATCTCTTTCGCGACGTGCGCCATCTCTTCCAACGACGGAGTGATCAGGCCGGACAGGCCGATGATGTCCGCATTTTCCGCCTTGGCTTTCGCCAGGATCTCGGAGGCCGGCACCATGACGCCCATGTTCACAACTTCGAAGTTATTACACTGCAGGACCACGGACACAATGTTCTTGCCGATGTCGTGCACGTCGCCCTTCACGGTGGCGATCACGATCTTGCCCTTTGGCTTGGCCACGATACCGGTGCGCGCTTCTTCCGCTTTCTTCTCTTCCTCGATATAAGGAATCAGGTGGGCCACGGCTTGTTTCATCACGCGTGCCGACTTCACCACCTGCGGCAGGAACATCTTGCCCTGGCCGAACAGGTCGCCGACGATATTCATGCCGTCCATCAGCGGGCCTTCGATCACATTGATCGGACGGCCGCCGCTGTTGAACACCTGCTGGCGCATTTCTTCCGTGTCGTCGGTGATGAACTGAGTAATGCCATGCACCAGCGCGTGCGCCAGGCGCTTCTCGACCGGCGCATTGCGCCATTCCAGGTTGGCTGCTTCCTGCTTGGCGCCGCCTTTCAGCGTCGCCGCGAATTCGATCATGCGCTCGGTGGCGTCGTCGCGGCGGTTCAGCACCACGTCTTCCACGCGCTCGCGCAGTTCGGCTGGCAGGTCGTCGTACACGCCGATCATGCCGGCATTGACGATACCCATGGTCATGCCGGCTTTGATCGCGTGGTACAGGAACACGGTGTGGATCGCTTCACGCGCAGGGTCGTTGCCGCGGAAGGAGAACGATACGTTGGACACGCCGCCGGAAATCTTGGCGTGCGGCAGGTTGTTCTTGATCCAGCGCGTGGCTTCGATGAAGTCCACCGCATAGTTGTTGTGTTCTTCGATACCGGTTGCGACGGCGAAGATGTTCGGGTCGAAGATGATGTCTTCCGGCGGGAAGCCGACTTTCTCGGTCAGCACCTTGTAGGCGCGCTCGCAGATCTCGATTTTGCGCGCGAAGGTGTCGGCCTGGCCGGTTTCGTCGAAGGCCATTACGATCACGGCGGCGCCGTAGCGGCGGCAAAGTTTCGCCTGGCGGATGAATTCTTCCTCGCCTTCCTTCATGGAGATCGAATTCACCACGGCTTTGCCCTGCACGCACTTCAAGCCCGCTTCGATGACCGACCACTTGGAAGAGTCGATCATGATCGGGACGCGCGAGATATCAGGCTCGGAAGCGATCAGGTTCAGGAAGCGGGTCATGGCGGCCTGGGAGTCCAGCATCGCCTCGTCCATATTGATGTCGATGACCTGGGCGCCATTTTCCACCTGCTGGCGCGCGACGGACAGTGCCTCGTCATACTGCTCGTTCAGGATCATGCGCGCGAAAGCTTTGGAGCCGGTCACGTTTGTGCGCTCGCCGACGTTGACGAACAGCGAGTCGTCGTCGATGGTGAACGGCTCCAGGCCGGACAGGCGCTGCGCCACAGGCACGTGCGGCAGCTTGCGCGGCGTGGCAGTGGACAGCAGCTTGGCGACAGCGGCGATGTGGTCAGGCGTGGTACCGCAGCAGCCGCCGGCCACGTTGATGAAGCCCGCGTCGGCGAACTCGCGCAGCAGGCGCGAAGTGTCTTCCGGCAGCTCGTCGAAGCCGGTGTCGCTCATTGGGTTAGGCAGGCCGGCGTTCGGGTAGATGCAGACGAAGGTGTCGGCGATCTGCGACAGCTCTTCGGCGTATGGACGCATCAGTGTCGCACCCAGTGCGCAGTTCAGGCCAATGGTCAGCGGCTTGGCGTGGCGAACCGAGTTCCAGAAAGCAGGCACGGTCTGGCCGGACAGGATACGGCCGGAGGCATCGGTGACGGTGCCCGAAATCATCAGCGGCAGGCGCTCGATTTCAGGACGCTCGTCGAAGTACTGGTCGATCGCGAACAGCGCGGCCTTGCAGTTCAGGGTGTCGAAGATGGTTTCCACCAGCAGCACGTCGGAGCCGCCATCTACCAGGCCGCGCACTTGCTCGTAGTAAGCCGCGACCAGCTGGTCGAAGGTGACGTTACGGGCGGCTGGGTCGTTCACGTCCGGCGAAATGGAAGCGGTCTTCGGGGTCGGGCCCAGCGCGCCGCAGACGAAGCGCGGCTTGTCGGGCGTGGAATACTTGGCGGTGGCGGCCTTCGCCAGCTTGGCCGCTTCCACGTTCATTTCATAGGCCAGGTGGGCCATGAAGTAATCGTCCTGCGCGATGGAGGTGGCGCCGAAGGTATTGGTTTCGATCAGGTCCGCACCGGCAGCCAGGTAGCGCTCGTGGATTTCCTGGATCACCTGGGGCTGGGTCAGGGTCAGCAGCTCGTTATTACCTTTGACGAACAGCTCGCGGTGCCCGCTGCCTTCCGGCGCCGCAAAATTAGCGAAGCGCTCGCCGCGGTATGCCTTCTCATCCAGTTTGTACTGCTGGATGATGGTACCCATCGCACCGTCCAGGAACATGATGCGCTTGGCGAGGATGTCGCGCAGCTGGGCTTCGGTCTTGGCGGTTGGACGGGTCGTGTTAGTCATTTTGATATCGCGGGTTGGGCAACGTGGACCTGAAATTATACGGCAAAGCAGCATTTTCCCCCGGCCACCACCCCCAGCCGCCGATACAAATTCGGCATTTGCTTATGCGAAATGTCCACCTTGGGGTCAGGAACGAAAGTGGACATTCCTGGAAGAATGTCCACTTTTGTTCCTGACCCCAAGGTGGACATTTCGTCAATCTTCGGTGAGGGCGGCGTAGCGGGCTGCGAGGTAGTCGAGCAGGGCGCGGACGGAGGGCAGCATGCCGCGCCGGGAGGGGTAGACGGCGTGGATCACTTCGCGCCGGGGCGCCCATTCGGGCAGCAGCCGTACCAGCTGGCCCGCTGCCAGTTGTTCTTTCACCATCAGCAGCGGCAGCTGGACCACGCCGACGCCTGCCAGGGCGGCTTTGCGCAGGGCGATCATGTCGGTGGTAACGAAACGAGGCTGGTGGAATACGGTTGCCAGGGCGCCGCTGGGACCGAACAGCTCCCAGTTATGCGTTTGCTGCGGCTGACCCAGGCCCAGGCTCGGCCAGCCACTTAGCGCGGCCGGAGTGCCAGGCATCCCCATGCGCTCGACCAGGGAAGGGCTGGCGACCAGGCAGATTGCGCGGTCGGCCAACTGCCGCACTACCAGTTCGCTGTCTTCCAGCGGCAGGGGGCGCACGCGGATCGCCACATCGATGCCCT
This sequence comes from Pseudoduganella sp. GW821-FHT11H04, assembly GCF_058807935.1. Taxonomy (NCBI): domain Bacteria; kingdom Pseudomonadati; phylum Pseudomonadota; class Betaproteobacteria; order Burkholderiales; family Oxalobacteraceae; genus Pseudoduganella; species Pseudoduganella sp. GW821-FHT11H04. The sequence continues at coordinate 78,117 of NZ_JBXARE010000017.1, forward strand.
CTGCCACCAGATCCACCCGTCGGTTGCTGGCCTCCAGTTGCACCTGCACCTTGGGGAAGGCCATCATGAAATCAGCCAGCATTTCACCCACGTTCACATGGAGCAGGGCGACCGGACAGCTTAGCCGCACCGTGCCGCTTGGCTCGGCGCGCACGGCGACGATGGCATCCTGCGCAGCTTCCGCCTCCACCAACATGGCTTTGCAATGCTCGTAGAAGGTCTGGCCCACCTCGGTGACTGTGAACTGGCGCGTGGTCCGGTGTATCAGGCGTACGCCCAACCGCTCCTCCAGCAGGGCAATGCGGCGGCTTAGCTTGGACTTTGGCATGCCCAGCGCCCGCCCGGCCGGGGCAAAACCGCCATGTTCGACCGCCTGGGCGAAGTAATACAGGTCGTTTAGATCTTCCATCGTTCTAAAAATAGGACTGTGCAACGCAATTTAGCAGACTACCCGGGTGTTCGTCCTGAAATTAAGCTGTCTACATTCAACCAATCAAGGAGATGGCAATGAAGCGAGTCCTCGGCATCTACGGCGCACAAGCTCCCCACTGGGTGGGCGACGGCTTTCCAGTGCGCTCACTGTTCAATTACCGCAGCCACGGCAAGCAAGCCAGCCCGTTCCTGATGCTGGACTACGCCGGCCCTGCCACGTTTGAACCAGGCAGCGCTCCGCGCGGCGTCGGTTCGCACCCGCACCGCGGTTTCGAGACCGTCACCATCGTCTACCAGGGCGAAGTGGCGCATCGCGATTCGACCGGCGAGGGCGGCTTGATCGGTCCGGGCGATGTGCAATGGATGACGGCTGGTTCCGGCATCCTGCATGACGAATTCCATTCGCCTGAATTCACCCGCAAAGGCGGCGTGCTGGAAATGGTGCAGTTGTGGGTCAACCTGCCTGCCCGCGACAAGCTGACGCAGCCCGGCTATCAGGCCATCACCGCCGACGCCATTCCGACCGTTGACCTGCCGAACGGCGCCGGACAGTTGCGCGTCATCGCCGGCGAGTACGACGACCGGTGGGGTCCAGCGCACACCCACAGCCAGATGCATGTGTGGGATATGCGCCTGAAGCAAGGCGGCGCTACCGAGCTGGTTTTGCCTGGAGGCTGGAACGCCATGCTGGTTGTCTTGCGCGGCACGGTGCTGGTAAACGGCGAAAGCATTGCTCGTGAAGCGCAAGTGGTCATGCTCGATGCGGAAGGCCAGAGCGCTGTCATCGAAGCTAATAGCGATGCATCGGTCCTGCTCCTGAGCGGTGAGCCGATGAATGAGCCAATCGTTGGCCATGGCCCTTTCGTCATGAACACCGAGCAGGAAATTGTAGAAGCGATTAACGACTTTAACCAAGGCCGCTTTGGCCAACATTAAGAGGAGATTCACCATGAGCACCCCAGCAAACTTCAACGGCCAGCGTCCGGTCATTGATCCAGCCGATACCGCCATGCTGTTGATCGATCACCAGAGCGGCTTGTTCCAGACCGTGGGCGACATGCCGATGCCGGAATTACGGGCGCGCGCAGCGGCGCTGGCCAAGATGGCTTCCCTGGCCAAGCTGCCGGTCATCACCACAGCCTCGGTGCCACAGGGCCCGAACGGCCCGCTGATCCCGGAAATCCACGAGAACGCGCCGCATGCGAAATACGTGGCGCGCCGTGGCGAGATCAACGCCTGGGACAACCCGGACTTTGTGGCGGCGGTGAAGGCGACCGGGCGCAAGACCCTGATCATTGCAGGCACGATTACCAGTGTGTGCATGGCTTTCCCTTCGATCGCTGCGGCGTATGACGGCTACCGTGTGTTCGCCGTGGTCGACGCCTCCGGCACCTACAGCAAGATGGCGCAGGAAATCACCCTGGCGCGCGTAGTGCAGGCAGGCGTGGTGCCGATCGATACGGCGGGCGTGGCGTCCGAATTGCAGCAGACCTGGAACCGTGATGACGCCGCCGAATGGGCGCAGGTCTACACCAAGATCTTCCCAGCGTACCAATTGCTGATCGAAAGCTACGGCAAGGCGCAGCAAGTGGCGAACGAGCACGAGCAGCTCGATTCATCCCGCTGATTTGCGCAAACGAAAATGTCCACCGTGGGGTCAGGAACGAAAGTGGACATTCCTGAGGGAATGTCCACTTTCGTTCCTGACCCCACGGTGGACATTTGTGCTGGATTAGCACAAATCATGTGTTGCCGGGCGGCTAACAATTTGCCGCCCCAATGTCTAAGATGGCTCCATCAACCAACCACTTTGAAGGAGCTTCAAATGCCCATCCTGAACATCACCGTCAGCGGCACCCCGGAACAAGTGCCTGCCAAAAAAGTCAGCAACATCTTGATGAAGCACACCGGCGAAATCCTGCACAAGGCGCCGGCATTGACCGCCATCGCCGTGCACTACACGCCGCACGAGCAGTGGTTTGTCGGCGGCGAATCGCTGGCGGAGTTGGGTAAGGCAAGCTTCTTCTTCGATATCAAGGTGACCGACGAGACCAACACCGCCAACGAGAAGTCGGCCTATATCGCGGCGGTCTACGAGGATCTGCAGGAGCTTCTCGGCGAGCTGCATGAAGTGAGCTACATCCACATCGACGACGCGCGCCCTGCGGCCTGGGGCTGGGGCGGACTTACGCAGCAATTCCGCGCAGTTCAGAAGATGTTGATGTAAACGCTGGCGGCGTAGTCGACGAAGGCGCGAACCTTCGGCGAGAGGTGGCGGTTCTGCGGGTAGAGGGCGTATAGCTCGCGTGCCTTGGGCGTAAAGCCTGGCAGGACTTCCACCAATGCGCCGCGCTCCAGTTCTTCTCGCACAATGAAGGCGGCGGCGTTGGCGATGCCAAGGCCGGCCACCGCTGCAGCACGCAGGGCGACGTTGGTGTTGGCTTGCAGCGTGCCGTGCACGGAAACAATGTGTTCTTCGCCATCCGGGCCAACCAGCGCCCATTCATTGGCGCGTGCGGCGGCCGTGTACACCAGGCAGTTGTGTTGCGACAGGTCGGCTGGCGCGACGGGCGCGGCGTGCGAGCGCAGGTAGCCGGGGCTGGCGACGAGCAGTACTTTGCTGCTGGCCAAACGGCGTGCAACCAGCGTGGAATCCGGCAGCTCGCGCGCAAGGCGCAGCGCAACGTCGAAGCCGTCTTCGATCAGATCCACTATGCGGTCATTGCACACCAGGTCCACTTGCAGGCCAGGGTATTTCGCCATGAAGCCAGGCAGCCATTGCGCCACTTCAATGGTGCCGAAGGCCATGGGCGCATTGATACGCAGGATGCCGGTGGGTTCGGCCTGGTGGCGGCCGACATTGCGGTCGGCATCGTCCAGCAGGTCCAGCACCTGGCGCGTGGATTCGACGTAATCGCGACCGGCATCGGTCAATGCGAAGCGGCGTGTGGTGCGGTTCAGGAGCTGTGCGCCGAGATGCTCTTCGAGCTGGCGCACCTGGCGGGAGACGATGGTGTGGGAGATGCCGAGTGCATCGGCGGCAGCCGTAAAGCTGCCCATTTCAACAACGCGGCGGAGCGCGCGCAGCGCCGCAAGTTGGTCCATTTACTGGAAACGCTGCCCGTCAAGCGGGAAGCCTTTGATGAATTCAGCGGCAGGCAGGCGTTTCCCGCCCGGTTTTTGCAGCTGCGTCAGTCGCAGTGTGCCTTCGCCGCAAGCGACCACGATTCCGTGGTGCGCGTCGGCTGCGATCACCTGGCCGGGTTCGGCGCTGCTGCCTCCGTCCAGCACTTCAGCGCCCCACAGCTTGATCACCGTGCCATTCACTTCGCCATGCGCGCCGGGGAAGGGATTGAAAGCGCGGATTTTGCGGCTGATTTCGCGAGCGGACTGGGTGAAATCCAGCACCGCCTCTTCTTTCAGGATCTTGTTGGCGTAGGTGACGCCGTGTTCCGGCTGCGGCACTGCTTCCACCACGCCTTTTTCCATTTTGTGCAGCACCTTGACCATCATCTCGGCGCCCATGGCGGCGAGCTTGTCGTGCAAGGTGGCGGTGGTGTCCTGCGGCGTGATCGGCATGCGCTCGATCAGCAGCATCGGGCCGGTGTCCAGGCCTTCTTCCATTTCCATGATAGTGACGCCGGTTTCGGCATCGCCCGACTCGATCGCGCGATGGATCGGGGCCGCGCCGCGCCAGCGTGGCAGCAGCGAGCCATGGATGTTCAGGCAAGGCTTGATGTCGAGGGTGGCGCGCGGCAGGATCAGGCCATAGGCCGCCACCACCATCACGTCGTAATCGGTAGCCAGCAAGCGCTCGTGGGCGGCTTTCGCCTCCGCCGCGCGCTGCGGGTCCTTGGCATCCATGCGCAGCGACAGCGGTTGCAGCACTTCGATGCCGTGCTTGACGGCGTACTGCTTGACCGCCGATGGCTGCAGCTGCATGCCGCGGCCAGCCGGGCGGTCGGGCTGGGTCAGTACCAGGGGAATTTCGAAACCTGCTTCGTGCAAAGCCTGGAGGGCGACGGCCGCAAATTCAGGCGTGCCCGCGAAGATCACTTTCATGCTTCTTCCCCCGCTGCTATCAGTAACGGCGACCGGCGGCGCGCAGCGCTTCTTCGCGCTGAATGCCACGTTCTTCTTTTTGCATTTTGGTCTTGATACGATTGCGTTTCAACGGAGACAAGTATTCGACGAACACTTTGCCTTGCAGATGGTCCATTTCGTGCTGGATGCAGACTGCCAGCAGGCCGTCGGCGTCGATTTCGAACGGCTCGCCCTTGACGTTGTAGGCGCGTACCTTCACTTGGGACGGACGTTCCACGCCGTCATAAATGCCCGGCACGGACAGGCAACCCTCGTCATACACCTGCTTTTCTTCGCTCGACCACAGGATTTCCGGGTTGATGAAGGCAGTAAGGCCGGTTTTATCTTCAGTTACGTCGATGATCACAACTTGCTCATGCACGTCCACCTGCGTGGCGGCCAGGCCGATGCCAGGTGCGTCGTACATGGTTTCCGCCATGTCTTCCACCAGTTTTGCCAGGCGGTCGTCAAACACTGCGACGGGTTTGGCAACTTTGTGCAGGCGGGGGTCGGGATAGCGGAGAATATTCAGTTTCACGGTAATATCTTAGTCAAACAACAATAGTTGTGCGGAAAATAGCGCATATTACGTGTGCACGATTGCTTCTGTGACACGAATTCCTTGCTTCATCAGGGTAATATGGGCAGAATTTGATTTCAGTGAGGCAAGCCTTTTGTGGCCTTCCGTCATTGCCGCACTTAACGGATATATCAATGAAAAATTTTAGCATAAGCAGCCGCCGCCTTGTGGCCGCCGCCCTGTTTTGCGGTGTGACGGCCGTTTCGGCCCATGCCAAGACGATCGTCTGTGAATTCAAACCGAACGCGCCGGACAGCCATACCGTTGTCAAAGGCGATACCCTGTGGGGCATCGCCGGCACATTCCTCGACAAGCCTTGGTGCTGGCCGCAGGTCTGGGGCATGAATAAAGAGGAAATCGCCAATCCTCACTGGATCTACCCGGGCCAGATCGTCTGGTTCGACCGCGAGGCTGGCCGCCTGCGCCTTGGTAACAAGGTAGGCGGTGACGGTTCCGGCGGCGCCGGCGACATGAAGCTGGAGCCGCAGCTGCGCACCCAGGGCCTGGGCAAGGAAGCCGTGCAGTCGATTCCGTCCGGCGTGATCGAGCCTTTCCTGAGCCAGCCACTGATTATTGAAGAAGACGAGCTGAAAAACGCACCGCGCATCATTGCGACGCGCGGCGCCCGCGTCATGCTCGGCAAAGACGACAAAGCCTATGTGCGCGGCAACCTGAAGGGCGGCGAGTCCTTCCAGGTCTTCCGTCCGGGCAAACCGCTGATTGATCCTGTTACCAAGGAAGTGGTGGCGCAGGAGGCCTTCTACCTCGGCACCCTGAAGCTTGAAGCTGCCGCGGCAGCGGGCACGGATGTGCACACTTTCAAGGTTGCGAACGCCAAGGAAGAAATGGGCAAGGGCGACTTGCTGATGGCAATGCCGCCAATGCCAATGCAGAACTACATGCCTCACCCACCAGAAGTGCAAGTCAATGCACGCGTATTGGCTGTGTATGGCGGCGTGACCCACGCTGGCCAGAACCAGGTTGTGAGCATTAATCGCGGAAAGCTTGACGGACTCGATATCGGATCTGTGCTGCAGCTGTACCATCGTGGTGACACGGTTTCCGATCCGGGCGGTGATAAAGGCTGGTTCGGCATGGGGAACCCCCAGGTCAAGCTGCCGGATGAACAGGTGGGCAGCTTGTTTATCTTCCGTGTGTTCAAGCACGTGTCGTACGGCTTGATCATGCAGGTGACTGAACCAATCGTCGTGGGAGACGTCGCCAACACTGCGGAGTAAATCCGATGGCCGTGCAGGACACGGTTGCCCCCACCCCCGAGCGCCAGGACCTTCACAGCCTGGCGCTTTGGCTGCGCCTGGCGAATACGCCGGGCGTCGGCCGCCACGGAGCCTTCAAGCTGCTCCAGCAGTACCAAACCCCCCAAGCAGTTTTCACCGCCGCTAATGCCCGACTCGCCGCGCCACCAGCGCAGGACGATGCTGCGCCGCTGCCATTGCGTATGCTGGCGACTGCGGATGCCGACAGCGCGCGGCCCGACCGCCGCTTCACTCGCATCAGCGACAGCGACAATGAAATCTCATTGGAGGCGGCGCGCTGTCTCGCCGGTCCTATGCCGGAGCGCATAAGCGCCATGGCGCAAACTACGCTGGAGTGGGCCGCGCAGGAAGGCAACCACCTGGTCCTGTTCGGCGACCCTGAATATCCGCCGACCTTGCAGCACATCGCCGATCCGCCGCTGCTGCTGTATGCCAAAGGCAGGCTGGAGCTGCTCCAGCGCGAGGCCGTGGCGGTAGTGGGTGCTCGCAACGCCACCCAGCAAGGCAAAGCCAATGCGCGCCAGTTCGCCCAGGCCCTGAGCGAGGCCGGGCTACTCGTAGTGTCCGGCCTGGCGCTGGGCATCGACGCGGCCGCCCACGAAGGCGGGCTTGAAGGGCAGGGCGGGACGGTGGCCGTCATCGGAACCGGCATCGACCGCATCTACCCCCGCCGTAACGCCGCCCTGGCGCGCCGCATTGCCGAAGACGGCTGCTTAATTAGCGAGTTCGCGCTCTCGACGCACGCCCGAGCCGAGCACTTCCCGATCCGCAACCGCATCATTGCCGGCATGACGCGGGCGACCTTGGTAATAGAGGCGGCAGCCAGGTCCGGCTCCCTGATTACGGCCCACGCGGCCCTGGATGCGGGGCGCGACGTCTATGTGCTGCCCGGCTCACTGCACGCGCCGCAATCAGTGGGCTGCCACGCCCTGATCCGCGAGGGCGGCAGGCTGGTGGCCTCACCGGAGGACTTGCTGGAAGACCTGGGCCTGCGCGAGCCTGGCCGCGCAGGGCAAAAGGGCCGAGCGGGCATGCCGGCGGTGCCGGTCGACGAGACCGCAGGCTGGCTTTTGGCCGCCATCGGATATGACCCGATCGGCGCCGATGAACTTGCAACAAGGTTGCAACTTGCGCCATGTGACATGATCGCAAGCTTGCTATCGCTGGAGCTTGCAGGTGTGGTGGAAAGGCTGCCTGGCGGCGCTTTCCAGCGTTTGAAAAGCCTTTGAAACGCCCAAATGCTTGTGCCCGGCTCGCCAATCCTGCTAAAGTAGCGCCATGTTTGACATCCTGGTTTATCTGTACGAGACCTATTACCGCCCTGATGCCTGCCCTGAACCCGCAGCATTGGCAAAGAAACTTTCCGCAGTCGGTTTCGACGACGTAGAGATTTCCGAGGCGCTGGTCTGGCTGAACGATCTTGCCGCCATGGCTGGTGGCGAGCCATCGTTGGCGGCCACTTCGACTGGCACGCGTTTCTATGTGCGCCAGGAGCTGGACGTATTGGGCGCCTCTGCAGTCGGTTTTATCCAGTTCCTGGAAAGCGCCGGCCTTCTGTCCCCGCTGCAACGTGAAATCGTCATCGAACGCGCTTTGGCGCTGGATGAGGCGCCTGTTTCACTGGGTAAGCTGAAAATTATCGTACTGATGCTTTTGTGGAGCCAGGGCAAGGAACCGGACGCCCTGATGTTTGACGACCTGTTCGGCGCCGAAGAAGAACAGGCTCCGCGTCTGTTGCACTAAGCACGCTCTTGCCGGCGTTGCCCTACGCCGGCCAATTCCGTAATAATATTCGCAGCATTGTGACTTCAATCTGAAGCCGCTTGCCTGAGTTTACTTGCGAATGTTGTATTATGCGCGCTGCCGCATACACCGACGAGAACTATAAATATGAGTAAAGCCCTCATCATCGCTGAGAAACCTTCCGTCGCGAACGATATCGCGAAAGCCCTTGGCGGCTTCAGCAAGCACGATGAGTATTTCGAATCCGACGACTACGTGCTGTCCTCGGCAGTGGGTCACCTGCTCGAAATCGCCGTGCCGGAAGAGCATGACGTCAAACGCGGCAAATGGACCTTCACCCATTTGCCGATGATCCCTCCGTACTTTGCGCTGAACCCGATCGCCAAGACTGAATCGCGCCTCAAGGTACTGAACAAGCTGATCAAGCGTAAAGACGTTACCACCCTGATTAACGCATGCGACGCGGGCCGCGAAGGTGAACTGATCTTCCGCTTGATCGCGCAGAATGCGAAAGCGAAACAGCCGGTCAAGCGCCTGTGGCTGCAGTCGATGACGCCGAACGCGATCCGCGACGGTTTCACCCATCTGCGCAGCGACGACGAAATGCTGCCGCTGGCCGACGCCGCCCGCTGCCGCTCGGAAGCGGACTGGCTGATCGGCATCAACGGCACCCGCGCCATGACCGCCTTCAACTCGAAAGAGGGCGGCTTCTACCTGACCACCGTGGGCCGCGTGCAGACGCCGACCCTGTCGATCGTGGTCGAGCGCGAAGAGAAGATCAAGAATTTCGTGTCGCGCGACTATTGGGAAGTGCGCGCTGAATTCGTGTGCGCCGCCGGCGTGTACGAAGGCCGCTGGCTCGACACCAACTTCAAGAAAGACGAACACGATCCGGAGAAGCGCGCTGAGCGCCTGTGGAGCAAGGCCGCGGCCGATTCGATCGCAATGGCCTGCAAGGGCAAGCAGGGCAACGTCAGCGAGGAGTCCAAGCCGACTACCTCGATGTCGCCTGGCCTGTTCGACCTGACCTCGCTGCAGCGCGAAGCCAACTCGCGTTTCGGCTTCTCCGCCAAAAACACCCTGGGCCTGGCGCAGGCGCTGTATGAGAAGCACAAAGTGCTGACTTACCCTCGTACCGACTCCCGCCACCTGCCGGAAGACTACCTGCCGACCGTCAAGGACACGCTGGAAGTCCTTAAAGAGAGCAACAACTACAACCAGTTCGCCAAGCAGATTCTGGACAAGGGCTGGGTCAAGCCGAACAAGCGCATCTTCGACAACACGAAGATCAGCGACCACTTCGCGATCATCCCGACCGGCATCGTGCCGAAGAACCTGAGCGAACCGGAACAGAAGCTGTATGACCTGGTGACGCGCCGCTTCATGGCCGTGTTCTTCCCGGCTGCGGAATTCCTGGTCACCACCCGCTTCACCGAAGTCTCCGGCCACCAGTTCAAGACTGAGGGCAAGGTAATGACCAACCCTGGCTGGTTGGCCATCTACGGCAAGGATGCAGCCGGCGATGACGACAAGGAAGGCAGCGGCAACCTGGTGCCGGTCGCCAAGGGCGAGAAAGTGGCGACCGAGAAGGTCACACCGAATGGCCTGGTCACCAAACCACCTGCACGCTATACCGAAGCGACGCTGCTGTCCGCCATGGAAGGCGCGGGCAAGCTGGTCGACTCCGACGAACTTCGCGACGCCATGGCGGGCAAGGGCCTCGGCACGCCAGCCACGCGCGCAGCCATCATCGAAGGTCTACTGACCCAGAAATACCTGCTGCGCGAAGGGCGCGAACTGATGCCGACGGCGCAGGCATTCCAGCTCATGACGCTGTTGCGCGGCCTGGGCGTGAATGAACTGACCGCACCGGAACTGACCGGCGAGTGGGAATACAAGCTGTCGCAGATGGAGAAGGGCCGCATTTCGCGTGAAGAGTTCATGCGCGAAATCGCCCAGATGACCCAGATCATCGTCAAGCGCGCCAAGGAATACGACAACGACACCATCCCGGGCGATTATGCGACGCTGAAATCGCCGTGCCCGAACTGCGGTGGCGTGGTCAAGGAAAACTACCGCCGCTTCGCCTGCACCAAGTGCGAATTCTCGATGACCAAGGTACCAGGCGGCCGCCAGTTCGAAATCGAAGAAGTGGAACAGTTGCTGCGCGACCGCACCATCGGCCCGCTGCAAGGCTTCCGCTCCAAGATGGGCCGTCCGTTCGCCGCGATCCTGCGTATCGTGCGCGATGAAGACATCAATAACTTCAAGCTCGAATTCGACTTCGGCCAGAACGACGAGGAAGGCGAAGACGGCGAAGGCGTCGACTTCACCGGCCAGACCCCGCTCGGTCCTTGCCCGAAATGCGCCGGTGGCGTGTACGAAATGGGCCTGGCCTATGTTTGCGAACACCAGGTAGCCAAGCCAAAGACTTGCGACTTCCGCTCCGGCCGCATCATCCTGCAACAGGAGATCCTGCCGGAACAGATGGCCAAGCTGCTCAACGAAGGCAAGACCGACCTGCTGCCAGGCTTCATCTCGCAGCGCACCCGCCGGCCATTCAAAGCCTTCCTGGTACGCGGCAAAGACGGCAAGATCAGCTTCGAGTTCGAAGAACGCAAAGCCAAGCCGGGTGCACCGGCCAAGAAAACGGCGGCCAAAGCCGGAGCCGAGGAGGGCGCAGCAGAAGCAGCACCAGCCGCCGCCAAGCCAGCCGCCAAGAAAGCCGCCGCGAAAAAGGCCCCAGCCAAAAAAGCTGCAGCCAAAAAGCCGGCAGCTAAAAAGGCAGCCGCCAAGAAAACCGCCGCAGCGGAATAAACCAACGGGACCCAAGCGGTCCCGTTTCCATTTGTGCGTTTGAATGAAAAAGTCGGTGCCAGGTCTGTCATTCGGACAGCTAGCGCTCACGTTTGATATATCTCAATACGCCAAAAGGGCGCTTTGGACGTATTGAGATTTGTCAAAGAAGCTGATTGGTTGTCCGAATGACAGACCTGGCACCGACTTTGATCCATAAAAACTATGAAAAAACTGAAGCTCCCAAATACCTTCGTCCTGTTGTTCATCATCCTGGCGCTGATTGCGCTGGCTACGTGGCTGGTTCCGGGCGGGAAGTACGAGACCCACCTTGTCAACGGCAAGCAGCTGGTTGATCCGGATACCTTCCACTACATCGAGAGCAAGCCGCAGGGGCTTGCCGCGCTGCTGATGGCGCCGATCAAGGGCTTTGCGGAGGCGGGGCTGATTATCGGCTTCGTTATGCTCACGGGCGGCACCTTCAATGTGCTGCACAAGACGCAGGCGATTGATGCGATGATCAAATCCATCGCGAAGGCGCATTCTCGTTCGCGTGTGGTGCGGGCGGCGCTGATTCCGGTGTTCGTGACGTTATTCTCAATTGGCGGGGCGACGTTCGGCATGAATGAGGAGGCGATTCCGTTCATTCTGATATTCGTGCCGCTTGCGCTGGCGCTGGGGTATGACACGATTACGGGCGTGTCGATTCCTTTTCTTGGCTCGCAGGTGGGCTTTTGTGCGGCGTTCCTGAATCCCTTCAACGTGGGCATCGCGCAGGGCATTGCGGGCGTGCCGATGTTCTCGGGGATTGGATATCGTGTGATCGTGTGGTTCATTGCGACGGGAGTGACAATCGCTTTCCTGATGTGGTGGGCAGCGCGCATCAAGCGCCATCCGGAGAAAAGTCCGACCTATTTGCTGGACCTTGAAAAGCGCGCAGAAGGCGTGGTCGATTTCAGCGGCTTTGAAGGCATGACAATGCGCCATCGCCTGGTGCTGTGGATATTTGTCGCCACGCTGGGCGGCATGGTGTTCGGTGTGGTGAAGTTCGGCTGGTTCATCGAGGAGATTGGCGCGCTGTTCCTGGCCATGACTATCGTGGTGGCGCTGATTGGGCGCCTTAACTCCGACGAGGCCGTGGCGGCTTTTGTGCAGGGCTCGAAGGACCTGGTCGGCACCGGGCTGGTGATTGCGCTGGCTCGTGGCACGATGGTGCTGGCGCGTGACGCGCACATCATCGACACCATGCTGCACGGCCTGATGCCGTTGGTGGCTTCGTCTTCGCCGATCTTCTCGGCGCAGAAGATGTTCCTGATCCAGTCGGTGATCAACTTCTTCATCCACTCTGGCAGCGGCCAGGCGGCGCTGACCATGCCGATCATGGCGCCATTGGCCGACCTGGTCGGTGTGTCGCGTCAGACCGCGATCCTGGCCTTCCAGTTTGGCGAATTCACCACGCCAATGATCCCGACTTCGGGCATCACAGTGGGCGTGCTGGCGCTGGCGCGCATTCCTTGGCTGACTTGGGCGCGTTGGATGGTGCCGCTACAGCTGATTTACCTTGTCCTTGCGCTGGCATTGCTGGTGCCGCCTTGCCTCATGAACTGGTAGGATGGCAGGCATGGAAACCGTCAAACATCCCCTGTCCGCGCCCCATGGCACGGCTCACTACGAACTGACCAGCTACCACTTTGGCAAGCCGGGTGGGCCGAAGGCCTATATCCAGGCCGCGTTGCACGCGGACGAGGTGCCGGCCATGCTGGTGGCCCAGGAGTTGCGTAAGCGTTTGCAGGCGCTGGATGTTGCGGGCAAAGTGACCGGTGAGGTGATCCTGGTACCGGCGGCTAACCCGATCGGTCTGGGGCAAGTCATCAATGAGCGTCCGTTCGGGCGCTTTGACCTGAGCAATGGCATCAATTTCAATCGCGGCTACCCGCACTATTTTGAGCATCTGAAAACTCGCTTGGCGGGACAGTTGGGCAGCGATGCGGAAGCGAACGTGCGCACGATCCGGCAGCATCTGCGTGAATTGGTGTCGCAGTGGCGGCCTACTTCGGATGCGACCACGCTGAAGAAGCACTTGCTCGAAATGGCGATCGACGCCGACGTGGTGCTCGACTTGCATTGCGAGAATGAGGGCGAGATGCACCTTTACGTTGGCACGTCGTTGTGCGAGATCGCCCAGCCGCTGGCTAACCTGATCGGAGCCTGTGCGGTGCTGTTCACCACCGGCGCCGGAGGCGAGCCGTTCGACGAGGCATGCAGCCGCCTGTGGTGGGATCTGGCCGCCCATTTCGGCCCGGACTACCCGATCCCTTCCGCCTGCATGGCGGCGACTGTTGAATTGCGCGGTGAAACGTCAGTCACGTACGAATTGGCGGCGTGCGATGCGGAAGCCATCATCGGCTACCTGCACGTGCGCGGCATGGTCGATGCGGGCAACGTTGCCGTACCGGCGCAGGGCTGCGCGCCAACGCCGCTGGAAGGTGTGCAGCGCCTGGATGCGCCGCATGCGGGCCTGCTGGTCTATCTGAAGGAAGTGGGCGATGCCGTGCACGTCGGCGAAGTGGTTGCTGACCTGGTAGATCCGGTCACCGGTGAGACCACGCACCTGAAGTCGGAAGTCGATGGCGTGGTGTTTACGCGCCTGGCCCATCGCTACATCATCCGCGGCATGAACGTGGCGAAAATCGCCGGCGCCAAGCCGTTCCGCAGCGGTAGTTTGCTGAGCCTTTAAGGCTTTTCGACGATCACGTTTTCACGCGCCGCCGTGGTGGCAGCGATCACGCGCCACAGGCCATTCGGCACGCGCCGGAAGATCGTGATGTCGGCAGCCTTGAGCGGTTTGCCGACGGCGCGAGCCAAAAATTCACCGCAAGCGATTTCAAACTGGATGCGGCCATCATCGAGCACGGTGCGGCTGCTTGTCACCGGGCCTGCTGCTTCGCGCCACCAGTCTTCCTTATAGCTGCCATCAACTCCTGCTTCGTGCAATGCGTCGGCGCTGTCGAAGCGCATATAGCCTGCATCTGCCTCGGGGCTGACGAAGGGGTAGGCAATCTCGGGGCGCCACTCGCATCGGTCGCGGTCGACCTCCGTGATGCCGGCGAAACCTGTCATCGCCTTGCGGTCGCTGGGGATGCGCAAGTCAATGTGGAATTCGGCCGCCTGGAACCACCATACCGGCGTCACCAGGTCGTTGCTGCCGTCGGTGCGCCAGATGCCCTTACGGCGCCACAGCCCTTCGTATGCTTGCGGTACGCTCATTTCAGATCTTCGGTTTCAAAGTAAATGGTGCCGCCGATTGCCTTCACTGGCGCATTCAGCGCCTTGGCGAGGGCGTCGTTGCCGGCTGCCTTGATGCCCCACTTGCGCACCTGGATCGGGGCGATCGGAGCGCCTGGTGCGGCATGGTAGGCCACGATGTGGTCGAAGTCAGGGCGGGTATCGATCTCTTTGACGAGGAAGCGCTGCGTGCCGCTGCCGACTTGCATGTAGCGCGAAAGTTTTGCGTCGCGCGGCTTGTCGTCAAGCTGGCGGAATACAAGCACCTTGTCGATTACCACCTTGGCTGCCTTGTATTGCGTGCTGCCGCCGCGTTCGAAATGGCCTTGCACCACATTCGCGTTGAATTCCTTGCGCGACGACTTGGCCTCTGGGGCCAGGGTGCTTAGTTCAAACTTCTCGGGATCGATGGTCCACAGCGCATCCTTGCCATCGAGGCGCTTGCGCAGCGCGGCGTCGATGGCCGGATCGGCGATGTGGACTTGCAGGATCACCTGGTAGTCATGCGGCGCATGGAACATTGGCAGGTGGGAGGCGTACAGACCTTGCTGCCCGCCGAACAAGGCCATGCCGTGGCTGCCATAAGTGGCGTCGGCCGCATGGAGCGGAAGCGTGCAAAGCGCAAGTAATGCACCTGCGATGGTGCGTCGAATTGGGTTCATGCTTTCACCAGGAGTTTGCCTCGGTGTTCGCCGGTGAAGAGCGAATTCAGTGCAGCGGGTAGCTGTCCGAATCCCTCCACCACGGTTTCTTCAAACACGATGTCTCCTGATTTTACCCAAGGACCGACGATGCGGATCATTTCGTCCATGCGATGCAGGTAATCGCGTGCCAGCATGCCCTGTATGGTGGCGCGTTGATACAACATGTGCTGCAGCAGGCGTGGGCCCATTTCGGCAGTTTCCAGGCCGCCGCTGTATTGGCTGATCTGGCCGCAGATGACGATGCGCGCGCGGCGGTTGATGATCGGGATGATGGCGTCGGTGACCATGCCGCCCACGTTATCGAAGTAGACGTCGACGCCGCCGGTCAGGGCCTTGATCTCGGCGCTCAATGCGTCGGCGCTGGTGAAAGCCTTGTAGTCGATGGCCCAGTCGGCGCCCAGTTTTTCCTTTAGCCAGGCGCATTTGGCGGGGCCGCCGGCGATGCCGAGTACGCGCGCACCGTGGCGTTTGGCGAATTGCACTACCAGGGAGCCGACGGCGCCGGCTGCACCGGATACCACTACTACTTCACCCGCATGCGGCTTGCCGGATTCAGTCAGGCCAAACCAGGCAGTGCGGCCGGGCATACCCAGCACCCCGAGGGCGGTGGTCACTGGGGCTGCTTGCGGATCGAGCTTTTTCAGGGTGCTGGCATGTGCCTTGGCGTGGGTCTGCCAGCCGGTATAGCTCAATACCCAGTCGCCCTGCGCGAAGCTTGGCGAGCGGGATGCCAGCACCTGCGCCACGACGCCGCCTTGCTGCACGGTGTTCAATGGATGCGGATCCGCGTCGTAGGTCGGCTTGGTGGATTGGCCGATACGCATATAGGGATCAACGCTGAACCAGCGCGATTCAAGCAGTACCTCGCCTTCGGCAAGGTTGGTGTCGAGTGCTTGCTCGACCAGTTCGTAGTGTTCCGGGGTGATGGCTCCTACCGGCTGTTGGCGGTAGATCCACTGGCGTTGGGTAATGGTAGTCATGGCGGCATGGTATGCTTTGTTTTGTGTCCCGTAAAGCAACTTAAATTCAACGTTTGCGTCCTGGTTGGAAACAATGAATCTTGCCGATTTGCGCATTTTTGTCAGCGTGGCGCGCAGTCCGTCCCTGGCGGCGGCCGCGCTGGAGAGCCATCTTACGCCTTCCGCAGTCTCCAAAGCCTTGAAGCGTTTGGAGGAGAACGTGGGCATGCCGCTGTTCGATCGAAGTGCAAAGGCGCTGGTGCTGAACCAGTCGGGGGCATTTTTGCTGGCGCGTGCGCAGACTTTGCTGGCGCTGGCGGACCAGGCGCGGGCTGATTTGCTCGGCGGGCGTGCGGCCATTGAATGCCGTATCGGCGGGCCGGCAGTCCTCTTGTGGCGGCATGGACGGGCTGTGGGGGATGCTTTGCAGGCTTGGCCGCACGCGAGCTTGCGCATGCAGGCCATGTTTGAGGATGAGGCGCTGGCGGCGGTGCTGCGCGGCGACCTGAATGCGGCGATCGTTACGCAGGAGGCGATCGAGGGGCGCGGCGAGCACTTGTCGGAGGAGTGGGCGATAACGCCGCTGGGTAGCGTGGTGCAGCACCTGGTTGGCGGCAAGCGGCATTCGCTGGTGGCGCAACTGGCTGATGTTGCCGGAGGCCGTCGCCGGGTCACCTCCGCGGCGGGCGTTTTGCGGGCGACCACGGAACAGGTATTGGCGTACGATTTTGCGTGCCCTCCGCGTTCAATGTTTTGCGGGGTGCAGCGTGGCGCGCGTTCGGATGGCTGGCGCGATGACCAATTGCCGCGCAAGATCCGCTACTGGACCGACGATATCCACTTGCTGCTTGGCTTCGTTAAATCGGGCGCGGCGCTGGCCTATTTGCCTGACTTTGCGCTGGAGGATGAGGAGCTGGTGCGCATCCACGTCAGCGACTGCGCTTACCAGTGCGTGGAGCAGGTGGCGCTGGTGTGGAACCGGGCGCATGCCGCTGAATGGTTGCAACAGCTCGTCGGAGCGCTGGCCTAGTTATTTCAATTCCGCCGGTACCTTGCCGCCGTTTTCTTCCAGCTTGTTCATGACCTGTTTGTGCAGCCAGATGTTCATGGCGGCGGAGTCGTTGGTGTCGCCGGTGTAGTGCAACTCGTGCGCGAGCTCCTTGCGCGCGGCCAGGCTGGAGTCGAGGTCGAGTAGCTTGAGCAGGTCAACGATAGAGCTGCGCCAGTTCAAAGGCTGGCCGGCCTTGGCGGACTTTTCGTTGAGGATTGCTTCGACATCGACTTCAGCCTTGGCGGCTGGCGCAGGCGCGGCAGGCGCCTGCGCATTGGCAGGCGCACCAGAGGCCGGGGTTGGGGCGGCCTCTTGGTGCGACGACGGGAAAATCTTGTGGAAAATATTGCTCAGGATGCCCATGATTGCCTCGCTTTCAATGCGTGAAAGCTTAACAAGCATGGGCTGCGCGCAAAGTGCGTTGCTTAACCTTTAGCGCGAGATGATTTCCACCGCGCCCAAATTGTCGTCTGGCTTGCGATCGATCAATTTGTTGTCCGGGTCGATGCCAGCTTTGGCTGGGCGGCCCGGCACCACAAGCTTGAAGGTGGACTGGTTACGGTCGATCAGCTTGCGTTCACGCAGCAGGGCGTTGCCGTCCTTGTCATCCACGCCGATGTCGATCAGGTCGTGCAGCGGCACTTCTTTCTCAGCGCCTAGTTCATCGGAGCGCAGCTTAGCTGCGTGCACGGTCAGCGTCACATCGTATTTGCCGTCGACGCGTTTCGTCGCATTCGCTTCGACCACGCGGTTGTCGAACAGTACGATGGAGTTGAACAAGTCGTCCACCAGGTAGGCCTGCTCCGGAGGCACGATGCGGCGCAAACCATCCACCAGAACCGACACGCTCGGATATGGATCGCCGTGATAAGCGTACTGGCGCAGCAAGCTTGCCAGCAGCTCGTTGACCTTGGCCTCTCCGACGATATCGGCCAGCTGGTACATCGCCAGGCTGCCCTTGTTGTAGTGGATGTAGCCCTGGTTTTCGTTATCCGCCAGCGGCAGTTCCTTGCTGTTTTCAGTGGCGCGGCCGAACAGGTATTTCATCAGGTCATAGCGCAGGAAGCGGCGCATGCGCTGCGGGCCGAAGCTTTTCTTCATCACCATCAGCGCGGAGTATTCGGCCAGGGTTTCGCTCAGCACCGTGGCGCCGCGCGTATTGCCGCCCACCAGCTGGTGCGCCCACCACTGATGTGCCACTTCGTGTGCGGTGACGTAGGTTGGGTAGTCGATGTCTTTCGGGTTCTTGTCGTCCACTTTGGCAATAAAGCCGACGCCTTCCGAATACGGGATCGTGTTAGGGAATGATTGTGCGAATCGTTCGTAGCGCGGGAATTCCACAATGCGCACAATCTTGTGCTGGTAAGGGCTGAAGTTGCGCGTGTAGTAGTCGAGCGAATCCTTGACGCCTTTGACCATGCGGTCCAGGTTGTATTCGTGTCCTGGCTGGTAGTAGATCTCGATACCCACGTCCTGCCACCAGTCATGCTTGATCGCGTAGCGCGCCGACTGGAAGGCGTAGAAGTTCAGGATGCGCTGGTCCATCTTGTAGTGGAAGTAGCGGCGGCCGTTCTTGCGCCATTCCTTCACCATCGTGCCTGGCGCCACAGCGGTCTGGTCGCCTGCGGTGCCGAGGGTGGCTTCAAAGGTGACCCAGTCCGCATCCGCGCCGAGATAATTACTGGCGAGGCCTTTCGGATCGTCGCGCGGCAGGGCTGGCTCCCTGGCGGGCAGGCCGTGTTTCTTGCGGTCGCGCGGGTCGGTCAGTTCGGCGTGGCGCTGGTAGCCGATATGCGGCAGCACCGTGTTGTTGAAGAAGGTGCCGTTGTTCATGACCGGCGTGGTCTTGCCCAGGTTGAAGAATCCCTTAGGCTCGTAGCTCAGGGTAAAGTCCAGCGAGATCATTTCGCCCGGCTGAAGCGGCTTCTCAAGGCGGTAGCTGTAAAAGCCCAGTTCCGTGTCGTTCAGCACACGGAAAGCTTTGCGGCCAAACTGCAAAGGCTGCAGGTCGGCGTCCGGGTCCTGCTGCACGTAGATGGTGTTGATCGCTTGCCGCGTTTTGTTCTCCAACTGGTACCAGCCCTTCACCTTTAGCGTGCGCTGGTCGGGGAACATGTCCAGCCCGAGGCGCACGTCAGTGATGCGCGGCTGGGCTACGTCCAGCACCTGGCGGTATTTGCGTTCATAGTCGGCGCGCTGTGCGTCGCGGCCGAAGTGGGTCTTGAAGTTATTGACGTGCAGGTTGTAGTACAGCACACCGCCGGCGCCGAGGAACACCGCCAGGCCAATGGCAAAGGCGGCCAACACCGGCATCGTCAGCGCATGGCGCGCCAGGCTGACACGCTGGCGCCATTCGTCATTGGTGCCCCGCGGCCAGAACACCACGGTCAGCACCATCAGCATGACCGCGGCGCCGGCCCAGTACAGCTCATACCAGCGCTCACGCACCATGAAGTGGCCAAAGCCGTTCATGTCGGAGTAGGGCAGTTCCGGCGTGACGCCGTACAGCACCATCGGGTGATCGAGGCCCATCGTGGAGAAGGTGATGGTCGCCACGTAGTAGACGATCATCACGAAGTAGGCGACGTATTTGTTATTCACCAGCACCTGTGTCGTGATCGACAGCACGGCCACCAGGATGCTGGCCGGCAGTTGCACGGTGAAGAGCCATTGGAAGTACAGGCCCGGCTGCAAGGTGAAGAAACCATGGAACAGCTGGATCGACATGCCGACCAGCATAACGATGGACAGCAGCAGCACCTGCACGCCAATCAGGCCAAACAGCTTGGACAGGATGGGCAGCCAGCTTGGCACAGGCAGCGCATCCAGCATCTGCGACATGCGGTGCTCGCGTTCGCGCCACACCATTTCGCCGGAATAGAAGACGGTCACGACCAGCATGAACAAGGTGAAGGTATTGGTCACCAGTTCCAGCACCTGGTAGGTGACCGGATAGGTGCCGGTGCCGAACATCGAACCCATGTCCAGCGCACCGGCATACATGGTCAGCACGCCCGCCAGTACGATCACAAAGAAGTAGATGTTCTTGGTGGTTTCACGCAGGTTCAGGAAGCTAAAGCGCAGCAAGAGCAGGCCCAGGCTGCGGGCTTTGAAATCCGGCTTTTCGTTGGTGGAGACTGCTGCCTGGGTCAGGTTGCCGGGCATATCGCTGTCGCTGCGCGCCGCCGCGCCGCTATCGACAGTGCTGACGAAGTGGAAGCGCCAGTACCCAAGCAGCAGCGCCACCAGCGCAAAGGAGGACCAGATCGCGCGGTTCAGCAGGAAGACGCCTTCCGGCAGCACCGGGCGCACATTGCGTTCGGCGATCGGCCAGTATTCGGTGAGGCGAATCACGGCGGTGGTGCCGAACGGGTCGATCAGGGCGGCAAGCGTTTTGTAATCGAGGTCGCGGGCCAGGCCCGGGGCCACGATATAGCCGACCAGCATGACCACGCTGGACACGTAGACCGGCAGCATGCGCCGCGTCAGCGCGGCCAGCACGAAGAAGATGGCGCCGAAGATGAACAGGTTGGGCAGCAGCGATACCGCATACGGCAGCAGGTAGTGCAGCAGGTTGAACGGACCAAGGCGTTCAGGATCGATGCCAGGCACCTGCGTTCCAAGCCAGATGCCGAACGGGATCGAAAGGAATACCACGCACAGCACCATCCAGGCGCCGAGGAAGCGGCCTAGCATGTATTGGTATTTGCGGATCGGGGCGGAGAAGAAGAAGTGCTGCGTTTCGTATTCGAAGTCCTGCTGCACCGAGCGCCCCATCATGGCGGCGATGATGATCACGGCCATGGATCCGAGGAAGGACGAGGTCAGCATGATCGAGCGCGGCGCATTGATGAATACGCGCCCGCCGAAGGTGACGATGGCTTCCTTGAACACGCCGCCCGCTGCCGCCATCCACAAGATGGCCAGCAGCATGAACATGCCGAAGTAGACCCAGGTGGAAAACAACTTGAGACGCTGTTTCGCTTCAAAGAGGGCGATGGCAAACATGGCGGCCCCGGTCAGTCGCAGGCGTTGCTGACGTCGTGGCGGCCGAGGATGGTCGCGAAGTACAGGTCTTCCAAGTCGCCCAGGGCTTCCTCGAAACCGTCGCCCGGATCGTCGTCGTTGTAGACGTGGATCAGGGTGCGGCCGGACATCAGGCGGGTCGAGATCACGGCGTGGCGCTGCTGGAAGTAGGCCAGCTCCTTCTTGTCGATAAAGCGCGCCCAGATCTTGCAGCTCACGTCATCGATCAGTTGCTGGGTGGCGCCGGCGACCAGCAGCTTGCCTTTGTTGATGATGGCCATGTTGGAACAGAGGTCGGCCACATCGGACACGATGTGGGTCGACAGGATCACGGTGCGGTCTTCGCCGATGTCGGACAGCAGGTTGTGGAAACGCACGCGTTCCTGCGGGTCCAGGCCGGCGGTCGGTTCGTCAACGATGATCAGTTTCGGGTCGCCCAGCAGGGCTTGCGCGATGCCGAAGCGCTGGCGCATGCCGCCGGAGAAGCCGCCCAGGCGCTGGTTGCGCACTTCGAACAGGTTGGTTTGCTGCAGCAGGCCGTCCACCACCTCGCGGCGGCGGGCACGGTTGGACAGGCCTTTCAGGACCGCAAAGTGGTCCAGCATTTCGTAGGCGGTAACTTTCGGATAAACACCAAAGTCCTGCGGCAGGTAGCCTAGCAGGCGGCGGATTTCATCCTTTTCATCAAGAACGTCGAGGTCGCCGAAGAAGACCGAGCCGGAATCGCATTCCTGCAGGGTGGCCAGGGTACGCATCAGGGTCGACTTTCCGGCGCCATTCGGGCCCAGCAAGCCGAACATGCCGGCGGGAATTGTCAGCGACACGTTGTCGAGCGCAACTACCCCGTTGGCATATGTCTTCGATAAATTCTTAATGCGCAATTCCATGGCGGCTCCGCTAACCCCTTTTCACTTGATGGCATTGTATTGAATACGCGACATATCGCTTGCCCGAATGCGATAGCCAGCGCATTTTGCGCCCCAGGATGCGCTTTCCGGGGAACGGAAAGGGCGCTTCCTGTGTTGGTTTAGCACTAAAGTTTCAAGGGTAACAAGGTTGATACCCCGGCGCAAGGAACAAATCTGGACAAAACTGCTATATAGTCCCTGCCATGCAAGTACATCATCCAAAACTCGACGCTGAGGTGCAGGAGAAAATCCTGACCGTGACCCGTTGCGGGCTGGACGTCAAAGAGTCCACAGGCTTCTTTCGCACCGCCATCGGGCTGTATTACCTGGCCAGTTTGATGACCAAGGAGCAGCTGGATTTCAAGGCGCTGGACAAAGCCTTCAACCGTTTCGTCTACCGCAGCATCGGCTCGGGCCACAGCATGACCAGCATCCTGCAGTTCATGAGCGGCGCCAAGGTGGTGGAGACGCTGGAGTCGCCGCGCTTCATGCGGGCCATGGTGGACTACCTGCCCGAAGTGCCGGTCGATTCGATTCCCTTCCTGCTTGGGCTGAACCTGGGCGTGGCGAAAGACATTTCCAAAATCGACGTGCGCGGCCCAGTTGCCGACTGGCTGGAGAAGCAGCGTATCCTTCGCGAGGGCTCGTAAGCCTATAATGTGGTTTTCCGAACAAGCTGGACGAACCAACATGAACCGCTACCACAATCCACTCGACCGTTTCATCACTGGTGCTGACAAGGCGCTGCGCGTGCTGGCTGGCGTGCATTCGGCATCGCGACCGAATCCGGCGGTGCATGCGGCCGATGCGGAGATGACGGAGCAGGAGCATCGCCACAGCGCGGGCTTGATGCGCGTGAACCATGTTGGTGAAGTGATGGCGCAGGCGCTGTACAACTCGCAATCCCGCTTTGCCAAAAGTGACGAGGCGCGCGCTGCATTCGACAAGGCCAGCCGCGAGGAAGAGGACCATCTAGCCTGGTGCGCGCAGCGCCTGTCGGAACTCGGTTCGCAACCGAGCTTCCTGAATCCTTTGTTCTATGCCGGCGCCTACGCGTTGGGCACGGCCGCCGCTCTGGCGGGCGATAAGCAAAGCCTGGGATTTGTGGTGGAGACTGAACGCCAGGTTGAGGCCCACCTGGCCAGCCACCTGGACCTCCTGCCGCCGCAGGACGCCAAGTCCCGCGCCATCGTCGAACAAATGCGCGTCGACGAAATCGCGCACGGCAAAGCGGCTGAAGACATGGGCGCGGAAAAGACTCCGCTGCCGATCCAGCTGGCAATGAAGGCAATGTCGAAGGTCATGACCTCGACCACCTATTACATCTGACTCGGCGGCGGAAACGCTGCAGTATCAAAATAGTCCGGCTGCTTTCAGGGCCCACCCGACGATTGCCAGGATATTGGTGACGGTCAGGCCGGCAACCCAATAAATTAGTTTCTCGAAGTCTCTACGCAACTGAAGTTGTTCGGCGCGAACCTCTTTGAATCCTTCGTCAACTCTGTCTCGCAGAAGCGTTAGCTCTTCTTTCAAATTGTCCTCTGTCACCTCTAACTTCACGATTCTTTGCTCGTAGTCCAAAAATCCTCCCGCTCGGCAGTGGTTAGACTCTGCCGCAGTTTGCTGCGGGAGGCTTTGAGGTTGGACAGGAATGGATGCGGAAAGTTCCGCTGAATTTGAGCGATCAGCTTAGCGATGCGAGTTCGCGGTTGAGGCAGGTTTGGTATTCGGTCAGGGCCTGGGCACGCGGCGTGTTTTCGTCTTCGTAGGTGATCGCGTTGTCGATGCGTTTGATGACGGTTGGCAGGGTGTAGGTCCAGTCGTCCTGGCGCAGCAGGTGACGGCTGGTGGTGATCAAGTCAGCGGCGGGGCGTGCGGTCCAGCTGACGTGGCGGATCAGGTTCAATGCAAACGGCGGGCAGGTGAGCGACTCGAATGCCAGGGCGCCGATGCGGCGCGGCGCCAGTTGCAGGGTGCGGCGCTTGAACCATATGAAGGCCAACGCGAGCAGGACGGCCGAGTAGAACAGCACGATGCCGGCGGCAATCAGGACGTTGCCGAAACGGGAGAACAGGCCGGCGGGGATGAGTCCGAATAAGGCAATGGCCATGAGCCATACCAAGGGCGCCAATACTTTGTAAGGGCCGAGTGGCGGAGACGCCCAGCGCTGTGGAGCGCCTTTTGGGGCGGGTATTTGCTGCTTCCAAAGGAGCGCAAATATAGGGCGATGCGGCAGCAGGGGATTGGGCAGGAACGGTTCCTTGCCGCGCAAGGTGTAGTGTTCAGCGCCGAAATGCAGCGACCAGCGGCCCCAGAGGGTGGCCGCCAGCACGCCTTCATTCGAATGCAGCAGCTGCACCGAGTCGTACAGGTAGAGGCCAAACATGGCTGCCACCAGCAAGACCTCGGCGTGAAGCTGAATCAATTGCCGCTTTCTTTCTTCTTGAAGAGGGACTTGATGCCGGCGCCGATGGCGACTGCGCCGACGGCGACCAGCTTCCACATCTTGGCCAGGAACAGGGCCGCTGCGGCCCAGAAGCCCTTCTTGGTGGCGATGACGGCGGCGCCGCCGGTAATCAGCGCGGCCAGGCCAAATTCGGCAACGTGGTCGCCGGCGCGGAATTCGGAGTAGCGCTCACCGTCGTTGTAATCGAAACCTGCCAGAACTTTGCGGAAGCTCGCCACGTCGGCATCCAGCGTTTCCGGCGACGACACCAGGGTCGCGCTCATCACGCCGGTACGGCCCAGCAGGCGGATGGTGTAGTTCAACGCTACGCCTTCATCCGAACGCAGTTTCAGGCCCCATTCAAGTTGCTTGGTTTTTTCGTCGTAGTGCGGCGGCACATACCAGCCTTCAGTATGCAGTTCGCCCAGGCCCAGGCGCTTGCGCTGTTCGTTGGCCGGGCCGTCGCCTTCCTTCAAGGTTTTCAGCAGCGCGTCGGCATCGATCTTCTCGCCTTCCTTAACGTAGCCGCTTGGGTCGAAAGAGAAGTCTGCCCACCAGCCGCCTTCGGAGCTGTTCACGATGAAGTTGCCGTTGTCCGGGAGGTTGCCGGTCAACTCAAGGAAGCGGCGCGAGTTCTTCTCGTCCAGGAACTGCACTTTTTCGTTTGGCGTTTTCAGCGTGGCCTTGCCGGCGATGGCTTCGGAGCTTGGGCCGACGTGCCATTCCAGTT
Organism: Pseudoduganella sp. GW821-FHT11H04; assembly: GCF_058807935.1. NCBI lineage: Bacteria > Pseudomonadati > Pseudomonadota > Betaproteobacteria > Burkholderiales > Oxalobacteraceae > Pseudoduganella > Pseudoduganella sp. GW821-FHT11H04. The sequence goes on from NZ_JBXARE010000017.1 coordinate 103,137, forward strand.
TGCCAAATTCTGCGCGGCGCTGTTCCGGCGTCATTTCCGCCGCCATGGCAAACACCGGCACCAGCGCGAGTGCGAGAACCCAGTTACGAACCTTCATTGATTACCCCTTATGGATTTATTTTAATGAACCCGCAAGGATAGCAGCTGGGGCTTGGGCCAAAATGCGCACTTTCTCACATCCGCAGGCTGCGCTCAATAGCGCCGGAGGAGGCGGCCTTCAGCAGGCGTTGGAATTTTGGGCATTCGGCGTGGCTAGGCGCAGGGCACGCGGCGGCGTGACGCAATCCCTCGCTCATGGCTTTCAGCCGCTTGGCCAATGCCTCGATTTCTTCGGCCTTGGCCAGCAGGAAGGCGCGGTCGATGGAGGTGCCGCCATTCGGGGTGAACATGGCGCCAATTTCATCCAATGACAGGCCGGCCGACTGGCCGAGTGAAATCAGGGCAAGCGTATCGAGCACGCCGGGCGCATAGGTCCGCCGCAGGCCATTGCGGCCGGCCGGCTTGATCAGGCCCTTTTTCTCGTAATAGCGCAGCGCGGAGGCGGCAATGCCCGAGCGTTGCGAAACTTCGGCGATATCCATCAAAAACCCCTTGACTTGAAGTTGACTTCAACTTCTACAGTGTGCCCATCAACCAGGGAGATTGCAATGGAATTCATCATTATCGGCATTGGCGCCACCATCGTTTTCGATGCATGGCTATTGCTCCTTAAAAGCGTAGGCATGAAGACGATGAACATGGCCTTCATTGGCCGCTGGGCCGGGCACCTTGCGCAGGGCCGCTTCGCGCATGACTCGATTGCCGCTTCGCCGGCAGTGGGCGGAGAGCAGGCCCTGGGCTGGCTGGTGCACTACGCAACGGGCGTGGCGTTTGCCGCAGCGCTGGTAGCGGTGGCGGGCAGCGGCTGGCTGCATGCGCCCAGTATCGGACCTGCGCTGGCGGTTGGCATTGCGACGGTTGGCGCGCCGCTGTTCGTGATGCAGCCGTCCATGGGGCTCGGCGTGGCTTCGCGCAAGACCCCGGCGCCGCTCAAGAACTGCTTGCGCAGCCTGGCCAACCACGCCGTCTTCGGCCTGGGACTTTATTTATCCGCACTGATCGTCAAAGGAATCGCACCATGAAAAAACTGGCAGTCGTTTATCACAGCTCCCATGGCCACACGGAGCACATCGCCTCCCACATTGCGGCGGGAGCGCAAAGTGTGGCGGGCACGGACGTGCATGTGCTGAAAGCTTCTGAGCTGTCGGGTGCGCCCGAGTCGTTGATGCAGTACGACGGCATCCTGCTTGGGTCGCCGACCTATCTTGGCGGCGTGTCGGGTGTGTTCAAGAGCTTTATGGACGCTACCGGCAAGATGTGGCGCCATCAGCAGTTGAAGGGCAAGCTGGCCGCAGGCTTCACGGTGTCCTCGCTGCCCGCGGGTGACAAGCAATCGACGCTGATGTCGATGTTCACCTTCTGCATGCAGCACGGCATGCTATGGGTAGGCAACCCGATTTTGCCGGAACAGCAGCTCGGCGTGCCTTATGAGGAAGCGGCGAATCGTCTCGGATCCTGGTCGGGGATGATGGCGCAGGCCGGCCATGGCGCGCCGCGCGACGACTTCGTCGCGGGCGACATCAAGACCGCTGTGATGTTCGGCCAGAACTTCGCCGAAACGCTGGTCAGGCTTCGATAATTTCGAAGGTGTGGGTGATTTGCGCGGTCTTGGCCAGCATGATGCTGGCGGAGCAGTACTTGTCGTGGGACAGAGTGATCGCGCGATCCACCACTTCCGGCTTGAGGTCTTTGCCGGTCACGGTGAAGTGGAAATTGATCTTGGTGAAGACCTTAGGTTCGGCCTCGGCGCGTTCGGCTTGCAGGGTTACTTCGCAGCCACGTACGTCGGCGCGGCCCTTTTTCAGGATCAGCACTACGTCATAGGCGGTGCAGCCGCCGGTGCCAAGCAGGACCATTTCCATCGGGCGCGGCGCCAGGTTATGGCCGCCGCCTTCAGGCGCGCCATCCATATTGACCATGTGGCCCGAGCCGGTCTGGGCGCGGAAACTCATGCCCGAAGGGCCATTCCAGCTGACTTTCACTTCCATCGACTTATCTCCGTAAAATCCGTCCGGGCATTATACGGTCATCATGTATTTCTCGCTCTTCATGCGCCGCTCGGTATACCAGACGCACAGCATGGCCAGCAGCAGGCTGCTGAAGAATGTTTGCAAGAAGGGCAACAAGCCGATGCTTTGACCCTTGGCCAGCTCGCGCAGTAAGGTCTGGTTGGACAGCACGGGAACCATATACATCCACCAGCTATTGGTCAGGTTCAGCATCGGCACCACGACGACCGGCACGAGAGGCACGATCATCGTAAAGCTGACCAGGGTTTGCGCTTCTTTGAACGAGCGGGCGTTGATGGCCAGTGCGATTTCCAGCGCCGCAGCAAATAGCGACAGGGTGGCGGAGGCCAGGCATACCATGGCCAGGTCGCTCCAGCCCAGGCGCCAGGACAGGCCGATTTCTTCGAGCGGCAGCCACTTCAAAATCCCGTGCGCAATTGCCAGTTCGAGTGTGATGCCGACAATCGACAGCAAGGAGGCCGCCAGCCATTTGCCGATGATAAGGTCCGCCGGCCGCACCGGCTGGGCCATCAGCACTTCCAGCGACCGGCGCTCACGTTCGCCGGCCGTGCTGTCAACAGCAGTACTCATGCAAAACATGAAGGCCGGGATGAAGAAGATGCCCAGCATGGTGCTGATGGTATTGGCCGAACGCGATGCGCTGGTGCCGGTGTCATAGCGCTGCAACAGGACGGGGTTCAGGTTGGCAGGCGAAACGCCGTGCGCCAGCAAGCGCGCACCGGCGATATTGCGGCTGTAATCCTGCAGTACGTATTCGACTTCATCGATCTTGCGCGGCGTGTCGGAGGCGGAGTCGAACCACAGCTCTACCCGTGCTGGCCGCATAGCGTGATAGTTCTCGGCGAAGTCCGGCGTCAGGCGCAGCACGGCGACCACGGTCTGGCGCCGCAGCAGGGCATTGATGTCTTCTTCGCCCATTGGTTCCAGCTCGGTGATATTTACATTGCGCTGGCGTAGCTGGTTCATCAGGGTTGGCGCCTGGTCGCTGCCTATGACGGCCAGTTCGACGCCTTCGCGTTCGGGCTTGGTGGCGCGGTCGATCTGGCGCTGCAGTACGCCGCCGACCAGCAATGGGTACATCAGCACGAAGATCAGCAGGAGGCTGAGGGCGCGCCGGTCGCGCAGGGTTTCCGTCAGTTCCTTGCGCAGGACGATGGGGAATTTCAGCTTCATAGCTCGATGCCCTCCTCTGTGCCGACCAGGCGCACGAAAGCGTCTTCCAGGCTGGTCAGGCCGGCCTGTTCGCACAGTTGCTGCGGCGTTCCTTGCGTGACGGTGGTGCCGTTGGCGATCACTATCACGTCGTCGCAGGAATGGATCACTTCCTGCATCACGTGGGTTGCCATGATGACGCAGCAGCCATCCTCCTTCAGCGCGGCGAGGGCGCGGCGCAGTGCGCGTGTGCTCATCACGTCCAGGCCGCGGCTTGGTTCGTCCAGCAGCAGGTGGCGCGGCCGGTGCAGCAGGGTGCGCGCCAGTGCAACCTTGATGCGCTGGCCTTGCGAGAACCCTTTGGCGCGGCGGTCGATGATGTCTTCCAGTGACAGCAGTTCCGTGGTTTCCTTGATGCGGCGTTCGATGGCCGATTCTTCCATGTCGTTCAACTCGCCGAAGTAGCGCAGGTATTCGCGCGTGGTCAGCCGCTCGTACAGGCCAAACTGGTCGGTGAGTACGCCGATGTTGCGGCGAACCGTCATTGGGTCGACGGCGGGATCGACGCCGTCGATGGAGATGGTGCCGTGGTCGCGCTGAAGCAGGCCGACAAGGGTGCGCAGAAGGGTGGTCTTGCCGGCGCCATTTGGGCCAAGAAGGGCGGTGATGATGCCGTCGCGCGCGACAAAGCTGGCGCCAGCCAGGGCTTGCACCTTGCCGAAGCGCTTGCAGAGGTTTTGGACTTCGATCATGGTTGTGGTCCTGCGCTATTCAGCTGGAAGGTCGGGGCCGGGATTTCGTTGAGGCAGTTGGCTTTCACTGGCGCCGTTGGCTGGTCGAGAAATTGGCGCAGCAGGCGCGGCGAGCAACCGAGCGGGGATACGATATGTCCGCCGTTCTTCACGACCAGGTGCTGCGCGTTCTTCATGTATTTGCGTGCCGCTTCGGCACGGCGCGGCGGTGTCACCGGGTCGAGCGCGCCGGACATCAGCAGCACCGGGGCTTCAATCATCGACGGTTCCTTGTACGGCACGGCCGGCACTTCCATGGCCTCGCACATCTTCCCGATGCGCATGACTTGCGGTGCGCTCAGGAAGGAACCCTTGGTGTCTTCTTCCAGTAATTCCGGCGTCAGGCGCGGGAAGTCTTCGGCGCAGACCACCGCCAGGTGCAGCGGCATGGCCGGTCCCTCGGCAGAGAAGTCGCGCGCCACATTGCTGCGGGCGATGAAGGGCGCCCAGCGGTCCTGGTAGGCACTGTGGATCAAGAAGGGGAGGCGCCGGCTGTCCGCCTGCGAATAGAGGATGTTTTGCACGGTGCCGACGAAACGCATGCTGGTCATATTAATCTTACTCGTTTCGGCGGTGCGCGGATCGGGCAGGCTAAGCGCCGCCGGCGACGCCGTCAGCCGCATCGTCAGCGACTGGAATTCGGCGCGCAAATTAGGGAAGGCGGCTGCGCAGACCCGATCGTCGGCGCACTGCTTGAACAGGGCGTCCAGCGCAGCCTGGGCGTCGTGGGCGCCGGCCGGCACCACCTGGTCGGGCGCGGCCACCCCGTCCAGCACGAGGGAGCGCACGCTGCCGGGGAAAAGGCGGGCATAGGCCTGGGCCAGCCGGCTGCCGTATGAGCCGCCCCAGACATTGATGCGGCCATAGCCAAGGGCGCCGCGCACCGACTCGATATCGCGCGCGGCCTGCTCCGTTGTATATAGATTGAAGCGCTTGTTCAGCCCCTTGATGCAGGCGCGGGTCTGGTCGAGCAACTGGTCTTCCGTGGCGGTCTCGCTATTCTTGCCAGGTTTGCAATCGAGTTTGCCGGATAATCCAGTGCCGCGCTGGTCGATCAGCACGATGTCGCGTGTCGCGCGCACCTTGCGGAAGGTGCTGTTTAGCAGGGGCACCAGGTCGGAGCCCGCTTCTCCCGGGCCGCCGGCCAGCAGGAATAGCGGGTCGCGCCGCGCCGATTCGCGCAGGGCGGGGGCCACCGTCACGTGCAGGTTGAGCGTGGCGCCGGGGGCGTGGTGGTCGAGCGGCACGGTCAGCCGGATGCAGTGCAGCGCCTCTTCGGTGCCGGGCAAGTGGCAATCCTTGCCGGCTTGGGCTTGAGCCAGTGGCGGTGCCAGAAACATGGCTAACAGCGTGGCCGGCAGGGGCGAACGCATGGCCGTCTCCTCATGAGATTCCGGGGTTCCATAGTAGCCCGGCAATATCTGCTTAGCAACGGAAACGCGGTACAGGACGGGGTTGACCCAGCGGGCCTGGCCGGGCTATAATCGCCAGCTTTCCTTTTCGCTCGGGAAAACTAAACAAGAAGGCTGCGTCCGCTGAAGCATAGGGGCGGAACCACCGATAGAGCGTTTTTTATCTTTCACAGAAAGTTCAAACATGAAAACTTTTTCCGCTAAGGGCCATGAAGTCCAGCGCGATTGGTTCGTGATTGACGCGACGGACAAAGTCCTCGGCCGTGTTGCCAGCGAAGTGGCACGCCGACTGCGCGGCAAGCATAAGCCAGAATTCACCCCTCACGTTGACACCGGCGACTTCATCGTTGTCGTGAACGCAGGCAAACTGCGCGTGACCGGTACCAAAGCAACCGAGAAGACCTACTACCGTCACTCCGGTTACCCAGGCGGCATCTACGAGACCAACTTCCTGAAGATGCAGCAGCGCTTCCCAGGCCGCGCCCTGGAAAAGGCAGTTAAAGGCATGCTGCCTAAAGGTCCTCTGGGCTACGCCATGATCAAGAAGCTGAAAGTGTACGCTGAGGGTTCCCACCCACACGCTGCCCAGCAACCTAAAGCACTCGAATTCTAAGGAACTGACATGATCGGTAACTACAACTACGGCACCGGCCGTCGCAAGAGTGCAGTTGCTCGCGTGTTCATCAAAGCTGGCACCGGCCAGATCATCGTGAACGGCAAACCAGCAGCTGAGTACTTCTCCCGTGAAACCGGCCTGATGGTGATCCGTCAGCCGCTGGAACTGACCGGCAACGTTGAACGTTTCGACATCAAAGTCAACGTGCACGGCGGCGGCGAGTCCGGCCAGGCAGGTGCAGTGCGTCACGGTATCACCCGTGCACTGATCGACTACGATGCAGGCCTGAAGGGCGACCTGGCACGTGCCGGCTTCGTCACTCGCGATGCGCGTGAAGTTGAACGTAAAAAAGTTGGTCTGCGCAAAGCACGTCGCGCAAAGCAATTCTCGAAGCGTTAATCTTTACGCTCTCGTACAAAAAGCCGCTGGTCTCCAGCGGCTTTTTTTATTTTTGCCTTAAAATGGCTCCCTCGTCTAATTTTTACTTCGCAAGGAAGAGATCATGATCAAAGTAGGCATCGTCGGCGGCACTGGTTACACGGGTGTGGAACTGCTGCGACTGTTAGCCGTACACCCAGAAGTCGAACTGACCGCGATCACCTCGCGCAAAGAGGACGGCTTGCCGGTGGCTGAGATGTATCCTTCCCTACGCGGCCGCGTGAACATCGCCTTCTCCTCGCCGGACAAGGTGGACCTGACCCAGTGCGACGTGGTCTTCTTCGCCACCCCGCATGGCGTCGCCATGGCGCAAGCGCCAGAGCTGCTGGCCAAAGGCGTGAAAGTGATCGACCTGGCAGCGGACTTCCGCATCAAAGACCGCGCAGTGTTCGAAAAGACCTACAAGATCGACCACACCGCGCCGGAGCTGCTGGAGCAAGCCGTCTACGGCCTGCCAGAGCTGAACCGCGAAGACATCAAGAAAGCGAACCTGATCGCCAACCCAGGCTGCTACCCAACCACCATGCAGCTGGGCTTCGTACCGCTGCTGAAGGCGGGCCTGATCGACGCCGGGCACCTGATCGCCGACTGCAAATCCGGCGTGTCCGGCGCTGGCCGCAAAGCAGAAATCGGCACCCTGTTCTCCGAATCATCGGACAACTTCAAGGCCTACGGCGTGAGCGGCCACCGTCACACCCCGGAAACCGCGGCTCAGCTGCAGCGCTACACCAGCGAGAAGGTCAACCTGATTTTCACCCCGCACTTGGTCCCGATGATCCGCGGCATGCACTCGACCCTGTACGCGCGCCTGAATAAGGACGTATCGAACGAATCGCTGCAAAAGCTGTTCGAAGACGCGTACGCCGACCAGCCGTTCGTCGATGTCATGCCATGGGGCTCACACCCGGAAACCCGCAGCACTCGCGGCGCCAATATGCTGCGCCTGGCGCTGCATCGCCCGAACGATGGCGACACCCTGATCGTGCTGGTGGTGCAGGATAACTTGGTGAAAGGCGCGTCCGGCCAGGCAGTGCAGTGTATGAACCTGATGTTCGGCCTCGATGAGGGCCTGGGCCTGCAAACCATCGCCCTGATGCCATAAGTGGAAGCTGCTGCTGAACAGGCCCGTGTGCCGATGCTGGCGCGCGTGGTCGGCCTGGCTGCGGTCCTGGTCGCCGGCGGCGTGCTGGCGATGTGGGGTGTCGACCTGGGCAAGCGCGTGATTGGCGTGTCGCAGGGCGAGTCCAGTCCTTCGGTGAAAAAGCAGCTCGCTGCAACCGAGCTGGAACTGGCCCGCATGACCGCCGAGCGCGATGCCCTGGCTGAAAAGCTGAAAGCAGCGCCTTCGCCCGCCGCAGCAGCGCCCGCGCAGAATGCAGCATCCGATGCCGAACTGGCAAAGTTGAATGCCGACCTGGCCTTGCTGGAAGACATTCTTGAACCAGCACCTGCCGGCGCCGGCCTGTTAATCGCCGGCATGCAAGCGCGCATGGCATCGCCAAAGCTCTTGCATTACACGGTTCTGCTCCAATATGGGGCGAAGAAGAAAGGTCCATCGGCTTTCACAGGCAAGCTCAAGCTGGCGGTGACCGTGACCCAGGATGGCAAGAAAACCGTGCTCGAGTACCCGAAAGAGGGGGCCGAGCGCTACGAATTGAAAGTGGACCGCTACCAGCGCGTCGATGGCACTTTAGAGCTGCCGGAAGGCGTCACAGCTAGCGCGGTCAAGGTAAGCCTGTCGGAAAAAGGAAAAATCGTTGCCACTGAGGCAACGACAGTGCACAGCCTCTAAAGCGGCCAGCTCCGGCATGGACTATAATGGGACAACTGATTTTAAGTAGGAGTAACACATGACTGCAGTAGCCGAAGACGTGATTCCGGCACCGATCGTTTTCACCGACGCCGCGGCCGAGAAAGTAGCGCAACTGATCGAAGAAGAAGGCAATCCAGACCTGAAGCTGCGCGTATTCGTGCAGGGTGGCGGTTGCTCCGGCTTCCAATACGGCTTCACCTTTGACGAAATCGTCAACGAAGACGACACCACCATGGTGAAGAACGGCGTCCAGCTGTTGATCGACTCGATGAGCTACCAATACCTGGTAGGCGCCGAGATCGACTACAAAGACGACCTGGAAGGCGCACAATTCGTGATCAAGAACCCATCCGCAACTTCGACCTGCGGCTGCGGTTCCTCCTTCTCCGTATAAGCAATCCAATTACGGCTCAGCCCGTGTCCCACCTTGGGGTCACACCCGATTTGAGACACGGACTCTGCTGCTAATTGCTGAGCCCGTGTCTCATTTGGGGTGTGACCCCATGGTGGGACACGGGCTCGTGCGTTAACGGGGGTAGAGGGCGCCGAGGATGCGCTCGCCGCGGGCGCCGGTGACCGATGGCAGGTTGCCGGGTAGGCGTTCGCCGAAGCGGTAGGCGAGCCAGGCGAAGACCATTGCTTCCACTCGGTTGGGCGGGACGCCCAGCGCATCGGTTGATTGGACTTTGGTGGCTTCGCCCAGCTCCAATTGGAGTTCGCGCATGAGGGTGGCGTTGTAGGCGCCGCCGCCGCAAACATAGAGTGCATCCACACCATGCGGAGCGATTTCGCGCGCCAGGCTGACGGCTGTCAGGCGCATCAGGGTGAACATCACATCGTCGGGCTTGGCTTCCGGGAAGCGCGCTAAATGGGCGTCCAGCCAGTCGGCATGGAACAGGTCGCGACCAGTGCTTTTCGGCGCGGGCAGGGCGAAGTAGGGCTCCGACAGCAGCGCGGCCAGCAGGCCCGGCACTTCTTTGCCCGACGCGGCCCAGGCGCCGTTATCGTCGAATTCCACGCCTTTGTGGCGCGAGATCCAGGCATTCATCAGCACATTGCCGGGGCCGGTGTCGTAGCCGCCCACGGCGCCTTCCTTATGCAGCACGGAGATATTGGCGATGCCGCCGATATTGGCCAGCACGCGCGTCTTCCCTTCCTTGCCGAACAGGGCCTTATGACCAGCCGGGACCAGGGGCGCTCCCTGGCCGCCCGCCGCCACGTCGCGCGAGCGGAAGTCGGCGATCACATCGATGCCGCTCAGCTCGGCCAGCAGGGATGCGTTGATGATCTGTCGCGTGAAGCCCAGTTCGGGGCGGTGGCGAATTGTCTGCCCATGCGCACCAGCGGCACGCACGTCGGCGGATTTCATATCCGCCTTGGCCAGTAACTGAGCGACGCAATCGGCATAAAGCTCCGCCAGCTTGTTGGCAGCCAGCGCCTCGCGTTCAATTTCGTTGGGGGAGGCGGCCTGCAGCGCCATCAGCTCATCGCGCAGCGCTTGCGGGAATTCCACGTATGCCGCCGACATGGTGCGCGCAGCACCCGCCCAGAAGTCCACCAGGACGCCATCGACGCCGTCCAGGCTGGTACCCGACATCATTCCAATATATAGGCTCATACCTTATTGTAAGTCGGGGTCAGGTCGAGCAAACGGACAAAAGGCGCACTTTTGTGCGCCTTTTGTCCTGTCTCTTCTCCCCCT
>NZ_JBXARE010000018.1:0-102070 GCF_058807935.1 Pseudoduganella sp. GW821-FHT11H04
ATATAAAAAGAAAAACTATCTTGAGCATACTTCTCCAATCTGCATTGATTTCAAACGCATCCGGCGGCTCTTGGCCGCTAGCGCTATTAGGACGGCAGGCTTCCGGCGTCAATTGTAAACTCAGCCAAGAGCTTCCCGGTCTTTTTCCTGATGTATTGCGCGTGAAACGGATTCCTGGAATAGACAATGTCAACGATCTCTTTAGGGGCTAGCACATCAAGCTCAGCTACAAGTGCGCGAGTGGCGATAATGACTTCGAGGGGCGGTGCAATCACCCCTGTTTCATACATCGAAAGGCGGACCTTCATAATTCCCAGCAAACTGGCAACCGTCGTACTCATAGTGTGTCACTCAAAAGTGTCTTGGGTGCCGTGCGGCCGGTTAGGCCGGTTACCGTCTCAGGACAGGCAGCACTCTGATCTCTAGTAATTGTTGTAGATTACTTCGCATTTCTTGCTTCCACGACTAACTTCGATAGACCTCGGCCACTCGGCTCCGAACCCGCAAGCATCCAGAGATGCTCCTTCAAGATTTACGCGGTAGCCTTTTGCGGTGGGCTCGATTTCGATATTGGATGGCCTGGCGCCAGCAAACGTGACCCGAAGCAGAGTCTTCCTGTTTTCTGAATCCCATTTGACGGTCTGATTCTGATCGGATGTATCGACCTCGCACACGTACCCCCCACCTTCCTGTCCAGAGGCATATGAGCTGGACACGGCAAGATGAGTTATTCCTTTTGCGCCGATCTGAACCTTCAAGCCAGCCTGTTTTGAACCTGAGCCTTTAAAGCGCTTTTCATACTTACATTCGAGGTCTTCAGCTGCGGCCGCGTAAGCAGTCAAAGCCAGTAATGATGATAAAACGAGATTTTTTCTAAGCATGACTATCTTCTATTCGTTAACGCCAAAAGAAGGGGACCCTGTAGATGTCCGTTGTTGGCCGAAGCCAGCAACTTTCAGCATACCATCTTGCTTGAACGAAGAAATACACGGATTCTCACCGAGCATGATCGGCGGCGACCACAGTAGGTTATCGGAGCATAGTGAAACTCCTTTCGAAAAGGAGGTGCACCATGGATACTCAAACTTCGGTAACGCCCACGCGCGTACCCTGGAACAAGGACAAACTAATTGGTCAGAAGGCGCCACTCCGGATCAGCGAAATCTGGGCGATTCGTGTCCGTTTAGAAATCTACGGCCGCTTGAGAGACTTGGCAATGTTCAACCTGGCGATCGACAGCAAGTTACGTGGTTGTGACCTTGTCAAACTGCGCGTGCTCGATATTTGTCATGGCTCTCACGTCGCGCATAGAGCTAGTGTGATTCAACAGAAGACCAAGCAGCCTGTGCAATTTGAACTGACGGAAGGTACCAGGCAAAGTATCAGCACTTGGATTGCAACTGCAAATTTACGAAGCTCAGACTACTTGTTCCCGAGCAGAATCACTGGCTCGCCTCACATCTCCACGAGGCAATACGCTCGCATCGTCCACCAATGGTTTGATGAGATCGGACTCGATCCCTCTGCTTATGGCACGCACACCATGCGTCGAACTAAGGCAACCCTCATCTATCGGCGAACGAAGAACCTGCGAGCCGTCCAACTACTGCTGGGGCACACCAAGCTTGAAAGCACCGTACGCTACTTGGGCATCGAGGTGGACGACGCGCTTGAGATTGCCGAGCAGACTGACGCATAAATACCGGGGGTGGCGTCGTAGCTGCCCCCTTCCCATGCTCGTCCGCACTCATTGAGCATGATGTCATGGCTTTTGCCTCTGCAGTAAGAGTGCAGCCAACGAACTAGTCGAAAATTTGGCAGAGGGGATGGGGACGGTAGGAGAGCAAGTCCTGGAAGCAAGTGCAAAAGGCGCGCGCTCCGCCTTAAACGCAGAATTTTGTGCCGCTTTTTTATACTTTTTTCATACCAAACAAAAAAGGCCTACGACATGAATTCGTAAGCCCTTGATTTGCTTGAATATTGGTGGGAAGTGCAAGTTTCGAACTTGCGACCCCTGCAGTGTGAATGCAGTGCTCTACCCCTGAGCTAACCTCCCGAAGTGGCGCTATTATAGACTAGGGGTACGCCAAACACAAGTTCCCTTGACCGCCTTGTCCAGGCCATCGAGCAGATCCTTGTGTGCCGCCTCTTCCGAATCGCTGGCACGCAGCACCATCACTTCAGCCAACGCGATCTCTGCCATGGCGATGCCGCTGCCCGTGTCTTCGATCACGATGTCCATGCCCAGGCTGTTCTGGCCGCGGGTCATGGCAAGGTAAACGTCGGCCAGCAATTCCGCGTCAAGCAGCGCGCCGTGCAGTTTGCGATGAGCGTTGGAGATGCCGAAGTGTTCGCACAGCGCATCCAGCGAGTTACGCTTACCTGGGCGCATTTCCTTTGCTTGCACCAGGGTGTCGATCACGCCATTGATATGGGAATCAAAGGCCGGCAGCTTGAGCAGGTTGAATTCGTGGTTCAGGAAGCCAAGGTCGAAGGGCGCGTTGTGGATGATGACTTCCGCACCCTGGATATACTCGCGCAGCTCCGCCACCACCTCATGGAAGCGCGGCTTATCGCGCAGGAACTCAGTGGTCAAGCCGTGGACGGCCAATGCGCCCTCTTCCGAGTCGCGATCAGGATTGATATAGCGGTGGAAGTTATTCCCCGTCAGCTTGCGCTCGAACAGTTCGACGCAGCCAATTTCAATGATTCGGTTTCCCTGCTTAGGGTTAATGCCGGTAGTTTCGGTATCGAGGACGATTTGACGCATAAATCTTCACGAAAGTGTTCGTAGCAAGCGGCGAAGTATAACAGGCCTTATTTCTTACGGACCGATTCCACGCCCAGGTTGGCCAGCTGGTCGGCGCGCTCGTTGCCTGGATGGCCATTGTGGCCGCGTACCCAGCGCCAGTCGACCGTGTGGGCCGCCTGTGCCGCATCGAGCGCTTGCCACAAATCGGCGTTCTTGACCGGCTCCTTGGTGGAGGTCTTCCAGCCACGCGCCTTCCAGCCGTGGATCCACTCGCTGATGCCCTTCTGGACGTATTGGCTGTCGGTATGCAGGACCACTTCGCAGGGGCGCTTGAGGGCCTTTAGCGATTCGATCACTGCGGTCAATTCCATGCGGTTGTTGGTGGTATTCAGCTCACCGCCGAACATTTCCTTCTTGGCGTCGCCTGCGATCATCAGCGCGCCCCAGCCGCCGGTGCCAGGATTGCCTTTGCAGGCGCCGTCTGTGTAAATCTCTACTTTATCCATCGAGTCTTTCTTTGTGTTTGTTGGTGGCGGGGACGGGAACGCCCGCCTTCGCCGTTTTCTGCTTCCAGGCCGGTCCGATCAGGCGCATGCCTTTCACACGCTTGATCGCCTGCACCATGTAGACCGCGCCGAAATACGGCCAGTAATTCGGGCCGGCGCGGTCCATGAAGTTATAGCGCGCCAGCCAACGCTCTGTGCGGCAAGCGGGCGCGTAGCAGCCCAATTGCGTTTGGCTCACGCCCATATTCAGCAATTTTAGCCAGTCTTTAATGCGCGGCATGGAAATGAACTCGCCCGCTTTTGGCAAATATTGCGATCCGGTCAGGCGGCCGCGCACTTGGCGCAGGCCCCACAGGCTCACCGGATTGAAACCGCACACGATGACCTGGCCTTCCGGAATCAGCACGCGCTCGACTTCGCGCAGCACTTGGTGCGGTTCGGCGGAAAATTCCAGCACATGCGGCAGGACGACCAGGTCCATACTATTGGTAGCAAACGGCAGCTCAACGCTATCCAGCGTGACCGCCACGGCGCGGCCAGCGCCGGAGCGGCGCGGATGCTGGCGGATATCGGCCAGCCATTGGTGCGGCATGCGGTTCGCGGCCAGTGCGTCGATTTGCGGCATGCCGATCTGCACGGCATTGAAGCCGAAGATATCCGCCACCATCTTGTCCAGGCATGCCTGCTCCCAGGCGCGCACATATGCCCCTGGCGGTGTTTCCAGCCATTTGTCAAACGCTATAATGGATTCGTCGGATGTTGCGCTATCCATGCATTCCCTTTATTGAGCCCATGAGCAAACCTGTTTCCGTTCTTACCGTCCCAGCCTTTAAGGATAACTATCTTTGGCTGATCCACGATGGCCGCAATGCTGCAGCCGTCGATCCCGGCGACGCAGCGCCCATCCTTGCCGCCCTGAAGCAACACGGATTGACGCTTACCGCCATTCTACTCACCCATCACCATGCTGACCATATTGGCGGCGTACCGGGGCTTTTGGCGCAATTTCCGGTGCCGGTCTTCGGTCCGCGCCATGATGGTATCGCGGCCGTAACCGTACCGCTCGGCGAAGGCGACCAAGTGGCCGTCCCCGGTCTGGATTTGTCGTTGCGCGTACTCGACGTGCCGGGGCATACGCGAGGCCATATCGCCTACGTGCGCGACGGCGCGGAACCGTGGGTCTTCTGCGGGGACACCCTGTTTGCAGGCGGCTGCGGGCGTCTGTTCGAGGGTACGCCCGCACAGATGACGGAGTCGCTGGGAAAGCTGGCCGCGCTGCCGGAGGCTACCAAGGTGTTCTGCGCCCATGAATATACGCTGTCCAATCTGCGCTTTGCTTGCGCGGTTGAGCCGGGGAACGCTGCTTTGCAGGCCCGCGTGGCTGCTGATTCCGCAACCCGTGAACTGGGCAAACCGACCGTGCCAAGTACCATTGGCCTTGAGCGGGCCACCAATCCTTTCTTGCGTTATCGTGAACCTGAAATCGCTTCCCGGCTGCGCGAGGCCGGCAAATTGACTGGCGGGGAGCCGCCGGTTGCCGTCTTCGCGGCGCTCAGGGAGTGGAAGAATACCTTCTAATTTAAGGAGATTTATGCAGACCGTCCGCATGTATGTAGATCCGATCAGTCCTTTCGTGTGGCTCGCGACCAAGCAGATTGCCCGAATTGAGGCGGCTGGGGTGAAAGTTGAGATGGTGCCTGTTTTGTTTGCGGCGATGCTGAACAAGCATGGGCTGGTGGGGCCGGCGGAGGTGCCTGCCAAGCGCGCGCTGACTTTCCGGGATGTGATGCGGCAGGCGGCGGCTCAAGGGCTGGAGTTTGCGGGTCCGCCAGGACATCCGTTTAATCCTTTGCCGATGCTGCGCATGGCGACGGCAATTGTTGATCGCGATGAGCGGATTGCGTTTTTTTCGGCGGTTATGGCCGCGACCTGGGAACTGGGGCAGGACGCGCAGGATTTTACAGTTCTCGCGCGGGTGGCACGGGATTGCGGGCTGGATGGGGAGGCGCTGGTGGCTGCGGCAGGGACGGCGGAGGTGAAGGCGGAATTGGCGCGAGCGACTGAGCAGGCCATTAACGATGGCATTTTTGGCGTGCCGAGTTTTGTCTTTGACGGGGAATTGTTCTGGGGTGCGGATCGGATCGACAGCTTGCTCCGCAGGATTGCGGGCCATCGTATCGACGAGGCCCGCTTGCAGGACTTTCTTGACAGGCAGCCGCTGGCGACCCGCCGCTAAAACCGGTAAACCTGGGTCCGACCCAAGGGTCAGACCCTGAACGGACTCACGGCCAGCGGGGTTGGTTCTAGGCCTTTGGCTTATTGAGAACGTCAAGAACCCAGACCCAACCCCGTTGGCCGGCGAGCAGACAGGGTCAGACCCTTGGGTCTGACCCTGGTTTACCGGGTTTAGATTTCTTCGTACAGCGGCAGCGTCAAGAACTCTTCAAACGCTTCCGAAGTCGACATCTTCTCAAAAATCACAGCAGCACGATCGTAGGCTGGGGTGGAGCCATCCGGCGCGGAGGCTTTCACCTTCGGCAGTTCCTCAGGAATCATCGCACGCACCATATCAGCGGTCACCTTGCGACCATCTTCCAGCACGCCCTTGGAGGAACGAATCCACTGCCACACCTGTGAACGCGAAATTTCCGCAGTCGCCGCATCTTCCATCAGGTTATGAATCGGCACGCAGCCGTTACCATTCAACCAGCTACCCAGGTAATGGATACCCACGTTGATGTTGTAGCGCAGACCCGCTTCAGTAATCGGCGCCTCCGGCTTGAAGTCCAGCAGTTCAGCCGAAGTCACTTCCACGTCCGGACGCTGTTTCGAAATCTGGTTAGGCGCATCGCCCAGCACTTTCTTGAACTCGCCCATGGCCAGTTCAACCAGGCCTGGGTGAGCCACCCAACCGCCATCGTAGCCATCGGTGGCATCGCGCGCTTTGTCGTTACGCACGCCGCCCATCGCCACTTCATTCTTCTCCGGATCGTTTTTGATCGGGATCAGTGCAGCCATGCCGCCGATTGCCGGCGCATTGCGCTTGTGGCAGGTCTTCAGCAGCAGCAGCGCGTAGGCACGCATGAACGGCGAAGTCATGGTCACTTTCGCGCGATCGGCCAGGCAGAAGTCCTTATCCAGCTTGAATTTCTTGATGCAGCTGAAGATGTAATCCCAACGGCCGGCGTTCAGGCCCGAGCTGTGCTCGCGCAGTTCGTACAGGATTTCGTCCATCTCGAAGGCAGCCAGGATGGTTTCGATCAGCACGGTGGCCTTGATGGTGCCTTGTGGCAGGCCCAGCTCATTCTGGGTCATGACGAAGATATCGTTCCACAGGCGCGCTTCCAGGTGCGATTCCATCTTCGGCAGGTAGAAGTATGGGCCGGCGCCGCGTGCCAGTTGCTCTTTCGCGTTGTGGACCATGAACAGGGCGAAGTCGAAGATGCCGCCCGAAACACGCTTGCCGTCAACGGTCACGTGCTTTTCGTCCAAGTGCCAGCCGCGTGGGCGCACCACCAGGGTAGCGGTCTTTTCATTCAGCTTGTAGGACTTGCCGTTCTGTTCCAGCGCGATGGTCTTGCGCACCGCGTCCTGCATATTGATTTGACCGGTGATCTGGTTGTCCCAGTTCGGGGTGTTCGAATCTTCGAAGTCGGTCATGTAGGAGTCGGCGCCCGAGTTCAGGGCGTTGATGACCATTTTGCGTTCAACCGGACCAGTGATCTCCACGCGGCGGCATTCCAGCGCTTGAGGGATCGGGGCAATCTTCCAGTCGCCATTGCGGATATGGGCGGTTTCGGCCAGGAAGTCTGGACGCTCGCCTGCATCCAGGCGCTTGGCGCGCTCTACGCGTTTGGCCAGCAATTCCTGACGGCGCGGTTCGAATTCGCGGCTCAGCTTCGCCACCAGGGCCAGTGCCTCGGGGGTCAGGACGCGCTCGAAACCTGGCTTGATCTCACCTGTGATTTGCATACCTGCTGGCAGAGTAATGCTCATGGTCTTTCTCCGTTATAGATGGTTAGTGTTGTGATTCGATGTTTTCCAGTATATTGACTAAAAACATAGAGAAACAAGACTAAAACGCACATCATCTGTGCGTTTTAGTCATAAGTGAGGACGCATGGGTCAATTCAGGCAAATTTCCACCTTTGTAGAAGTGGTCAACCGAGGCAGCCTGTCGGCAGCTGCCCGTGCAGAAGGTATCGCGCCGGCCGTTATAGGGCGCCGGCTTGACGCACTGGAGCAACGCCTCGGCGTCAAACTGCTCCAGCGTACCACGCGCAAGCTGGCACTGACGGACGAAGGCGCGGCCTTCCTTGAGGATTGCCAGCGCATCCTCAGCGAACTGGAAAGCGCGGAAGCCGCCGTGGCAGAACGTAGCGCGCGCGCCACGGGCCACCTGATGATTTCCGCACCGGCAGGCTTCGGACGGCTGCACGTAGCACCGCTGATCCCCTCCTTTTTAGCGGAGCACCGTGACGTGGCCGTGACATTGAATTTGAGTGACCGCGTGGTCGACCTGATCGGCGAAGGCGTCGACGTAGCGATCCGCATCGCCTCTATGTCCGACTCCAACCTGGTCAGCCTGAAGCTCGCCGACAACCACCGCGTCGTCGTCGGCACACCCGCCTACCTGAAACGCCACGGGGTGCCAAAGACACTGGACGACCTGTCGAAGCACAACTGCATGACCATCAGCAGCGAAGGCAGCCAGCGTGGCTGGACCTTCCGCCAGGGTGATAAGAATGTCACCTTGAAGATTGCCGGGAATATGAGCTGCAACGACGGCGCTGTGCTGCACGAATGGGTGCTGGCCGGCAAAGGCCTGGCATGGCGTTCAATGTGGGAAGTCGGAGCCGATATTGACGCTGGACGCTTAAAACCGGTGCTCAACGAATACTCAGCGCCCGGCAATGACATATACGCCGTTTTTGCCCAACGCCGCCACCTGCCGCTACGGATTCGCGCCTTCGTAGACTTCCTGCGCCATACCTATTCCCAGCCGGGCTATTGGCGCAAAGGTTGACACGGACTGTACAGGCAAAAAAAATCCTCCGATTTGGAGGATTTTTTGCAGTTTGGATCCGCCTGATTACAGAGGCTGGATGTTCGACGCCTGCTTGCCTTTTGGGCCGGAGGTCACGTCGAAGGAGACGCGTTGGTTTTCCTGCAGCGACTTGAAGCCGGCGCTTTGGATAGCCGAGAAGTGAGCAAACAGATCTTCGCCGCCTTCATCAGGGGTAATGAAGCCAAAACCCTTTGCGTCGTTGAACCATTTTACGATACCAGTTGCCATTACAATTCCTATTACAGTTAAGTGAGCTTTACGCCCGTGATACCGTTTAAATCCAGTCACCTGAATCTAGACGATCCCGCATTATACCGAAATACCTGCTAAAAACACGTCGCGATGAAAATTAATTCACGATTTGCCCAACAGGTTCCGCACATGTATAGCTAACTATAGACAAGATTTATCAATCTTGTTTGATAAATATCAATCGTGCGCGGCAAACTTTTCGGAACGAAAATCCTTGTCGGCCCAATGCAACAGTGCTTGCACGGCAGATTCGATGCCATCCCAGGGGGCGCCGGATTCCATGACAGCGCGCACCAGTTGCTCGATACGGCGAGCCTCATTTCCCAGTGCGTGGAAGCCAAATGACCCGGCAGAGCCGGCCACGCTGTGCAAAGAGTGGTGCAATTGGTCGATATTCGGAGGCGTCAGGCCGCCCTGGCACCGGGCCAGGGCTTCCCGGATTGCCGCCATGCGTTCGGGAATGCTGGCGGCGTATTTGTCGCGCAAGGCTTGCAGCCGGTCCTGGAATTCTGGGTCGACTGGGTTCGCCATGGCTCATTTGGTACCGAAAATGCGGTCGCCCGCGTCGCCCAGGCCTGGAATGATGTAGGCGTGTTCGTTCAGGTGGGAGTCCAGCGAGGCGCAGAAGATCTTCACATTCGGGTGCGATTTCTGGAACACTTCGATGCCTTCCGGTGCGGCTACCAAAGCCAGGAAGATGATCTGGTCGTCGGTGACGCCGCGCTTTTTCAGCACGTCAACAGCATGAACGGCCGAATTTCCGGTCGCGACCATCGGGTCGCACAGGATGAAAGTACGGTCGACCAGGTCCGGCAAACGCACCAGGTATTCCACCGGCTGGTGGGTTTCAGGGTCGCGGAAAACGCCGATATGGCCGACGCGGGCCGATGGCACCAGGTTCAGCAGGCCGTCGCTCATGCCAACGCCAGCGCGCAGGATAGGCACTACGGCCAGCTTGCGGCCGGCGATCACAGGGGCCTGGATGGTTTGCAGCGGGGTCTCGATTTCGCGCGTGGTCAGCGGCAGGTCACGGGTGATTTCGTAACCCATCAGCAGGGTGATTTCTTTCAGCAGTTCGCGGAAGGTGCGCGTGGACGTTGCCTTGTCGCGCATATGGCTTAGCTTGTGCTGGATCAGCGGGTGGTCGGTGATGAACAGGTTGGGAAAGCGTGGATCTTGTTTCATAAATTTAGCTTTAAATTCGGTTAATTGCGCGCATTATCCCAGCCTCAGGCGTTTTCCACCAGCGCGCGCTGCAGGATGGCTTCGCAGTTGGTTCCCGCCGGTAGCCGGCCGTATGCGCCGCCCGGTTCCCGCGCAAGGCGGGTGGCAACGAAGGTTGAGCTGACGAAGGCTGGGGCGTGGCGCAGTAGCAGGCCGGCTTGTACCGCCAACACGATGCGCTCGGCCAGTTGGCGGGCGCCGAATTCGTCCTGGCTGGCGCGCGGCAGGTCGGCCAGCAGTTGGCTGGTGTAGCGTACATATTCGGGATCGGCGTGGCTGCCCTCCCCTAGTTCGGCGGCCAGCACTTCTTTCGCCTGGCCGGATTTCGACAGCGCGCGCAGCAGGTCCAGGCACATGACGTTGCCGGAGCCTTCCCAGATAGAGTTGACCGGCAGCTCGCGATACAGTCGGGCCAGCGAGCTTTCCTCGACATAGCCGCCGCCGCCGAGGACTTCCATCGCTTCCGCGCCAAAGCCTGGGCCGCGTTTGCAGATCCAGTATTTGCCGGCAGGCGTCAACAGGCGCGCCAGCAAGGCCTCCGCGGGATTGTCCATGTGATCAAAGCAGCGTGCGAGGCGCATGGCAAACACCGTCGCCGCCTCCGATTCCAGCGCCAGGTCGGCCAATACATTCTGCATCAGCGGCTGCTCGGCAAGCGGCTTGCCGAAGGCACTGCGGCGGCGGGCGTGATGCAATACCTGGGTCAGCGCGGCGCGCATGATGCCGGCAGTGCCCAGCACGCAATCGAGGCGAGTGTGGTTGCCCATTTCCAGGATGGTCGGAATGCCGCGCCCCACGGGACCAAGCAGCCAGCCATAGGCACCGGTGAATTCGACTTCGGAAGAGGCATTCGACTTATTGCCGAGCTTTTGTTTCAGTCGCTGCACACGCACCTGGTTGCGTGCGCCGTCAGGCAGGAAGCGCGGCACGAGGAAGCAGCTCAGTCCTTCGTCACCAGCCTGGGCCAGCACCAGGTGGGCGTCGCATTGCGGCGCGGAGAAGAACCATTTGTGGCCGGTCAGGCGATAGACCGGTTCACTGTCCTCGCCGAGCAGTTCGCGCGCTTCGTGTGCCGGCACGGCTTCAGCGTGGGTGGTGTTGGCGCGCAGGTCGGAACCGCCCTGCTTTTCTGTCATTCCCATGCCGATCAGCGCGCCGCGTTTTTCATCAATCGGCAGCGGGCTCGGATCGTAAACGCGCGATAGGATTTTGGGCAGCCAGCGCGCCGCCAGGCCAGGGCTTTGGCGCAGCGCGGGCACGCTTGCATAGGTCATGGTGACAGGGCATTGCGAACCATTCTCCACTTGGCCGAACAGGATGTAGCGCGCCGCGCGGGCCACTTGCGCGCCGTGGTGCGGGTGCTTGCCCTCCCATGGCGAAGCGTGCGCTCCGGCGGCGACCATCTGCTCCATCAGCTTGTGCCAGGCCGGATGGAATTCCACTTCATCGATGCGGCGCCCGCCACGGTCGAAATTATTCAGTACGGGTGGGTGTTCGTTCGCTTGCCGAGCCAGTTCCTGCATCTCGGCAGTGCCCAACTCCGCACCCAGCTCCATCAACGACGCGGTGGCAAAAGCGCCGCCTTCGCGTTCAAGCGCTTCGCGCAGCGCGGTATCGCAAGTGAACAGGTTGACGTTCACGAAGGGCGACACCTGGTTGAAGACCTCGTGCGTGTCGAAACGGTTCATGGCGTTCTCCTCATGCGTGCTCGTTATCGCAGAGGCTAGCGCAAACTTTCAGGAGTAGCAAGATAACAATGAAAACGAAATATTGCTTAATAAAGCATCAAACTTCCACTGAATTCATTTAAAACTGATCTCGGGCAACATATTTCCTAAAAACATAGACAAATGTTGCTCTTTTTCATGTGAAACATGAGCTTTAAGTGTTACATTTCTCTCTGGTTACGACCCGAAGAGAAAGAATCGAGCGCAACAATGCTTTCCAGCTCCACAACAGTGCCCTTAGCGACATCACACCATGAGGCGAACCTCCTTTTAGAGGAAGCTGGTGATGTTGTGTTCCGGCTCAATTTGATGGGGCAAATTCTCTTCGCAAGCCAACGCGCTGCCAATTTGTTACGCGGCGGGCAGGAAATGGAAGGCCACCCCTTTCTCGCTTATGTTTGCGACCTGGATCACGCCACACTGAAATCAGCCCTCTCGGAATCGATTCAGGGCCGCGGCGCGAACCGCGCTGAAATCCGCCTGAAAACCCCCGACCAGGAAGTCTCTTATGAACTGCGTGTAAGCAGTTATGCGACCGCTGGTAAGGCTTACGAACTCTTGGTTGTCGGCCGCGACATGACGACCCAGCACGCGACCGAAGAGCGGCTGCGCCACATGGCCACCCACGATGGCCTGACCGAATTACCAAACCGACTGCTGCTGACGGACCGCCTGCGCATGACCATTGCCCAGGCCCGCCGTTCCGGCCAGGGCTTTGCTGTCGCCACCATTGGCCTCGACAGCTTCAAGAAAGTGAACGATGGCCTCGGCCATCCTGTCGGCGACGCTGTGCTGAAAATGGCCGCGGCGCGCCTGCGCAAGACCCTGCGCGACAGCGACACCCTGGCCCGTGTTGGCGGCGATGAATTCGTCGCCGTGCTACCCGGTACTTACAACGAGGCGCAGATCAAGCTGGTCACCGGCCGCTTGCTCGCCACGCTGCAGTCGCCCTTCGAAGTCGAACAGCACACGATTTACGTCAGCGCTTCCCTGGGCGTTTCGATTTATCCCGAGCACGCCGAGGACGAAGTGCGCCTGATTGCCCTGGCCGACGCGGCGATGTCGCGCGCCAAAGAAACCGGCAAGGCGCGTTGCGTCGTCTATAGCCAGCGCCAAAGCGGTCCGCCCGAGCACGATATTTCGCTGGAAGCAGCCATGTTCCAGGCCGTGCGCGAAGGCGAATTCCTGCTGTACTACCAGCCTATCGTCAATGCCATTTCGCGCGAAATCGAGGGCTTTGAAACCCTGATGCGCTGGAAGCACCCTACCCTTGGCATGGTGCCGCCAGGCCGCTTTATCCCGATCGCGGAAACCAACGGACTGATTAACCTGCTCGGCGCCTGGGCCCTCAAATCGGCCTGCGTGCAGCTGAAGCAGTTCCAGGAAGTGGCAAAACGGCCGCTTTACATTTCTGTTAATATCAGCCCGCGGCAGTTCCGCAACGATAAATTCCTGGATGTCCTCGACGATGCATTGGCCTTCTCCGGCCTGCCTGGTGAACAATTGGTACTAGAAATTACTGAAGGCACGCTGATGATCGACCCATCGCATGCCGAAATGATCCTGGCAAAAATGGCGGAACGCAAGGCACGCATCGCGATCGACGACTTTGGCACCGGCTACTCCTCGCTGTCCTACCTGAAACGCTTCCCGATTTCTGTGCTCAAGATCGACCGCACCTTCATTCGCGACCTGCCTGGTTCCGAAAAGGACGGCGCCATCTGCAACGCCGTGCTGGACCTGGCAAAACACCTGGACCTGTCTGTCGTGGCGGAAGGCGTGGAGACCGAAGAACAGATGCAGTACGTTGAACAGCGCGGCTGCCAATACGTGCAGGGCTTCCTGACCGGCCGCCCGATGGCCGCGCATACCGCGATGGCGGCGCTGAAAGAGCGTACCTATGCTTCCCTGATGACCGAAGAAGTCAGGCAGGTGGCCCAATGAGCGCACTGGGCGATCAGACTCTCTCGACCCTGTGGGAACGCACCCGCCTCCAGGGCGATATGCCGGGCTTTGCCAAGGCCATCACCTCCATCCTCGGCGCGATGCGCGGCGAAGATGAAAAAGAATTCGATATGGCGCGCACCGTGCTGTCGGACCCTGTCCTGACGCAGAAGGTGCTTCGCCTTGCCAATAGCGGCATGTATTCCGCATTCGGCCAGCATATCAACACCGTCAGCAAAGCTGTGCTGGTGCTCGGCACCGAGGCAATCGGCCACCTGGCGCTTGGCCTCAAGCTGATCGAAGAACTCTCGGTGGTGTCGCCGGATTCCGGCCTGGCCCACATCGAAATGGAAAAAGCCGTCCTGGCAGGCATCGTCGCGCGCGAAGTGTCGGCGACCGCCGAGAACCGCCAGGGCGAAGAGGCCGTCGTGTGCTCCATGCTGCAAACTCTGGGCCGCATGATGATCACCTTCTACATGCCGGAGCGTTGGACCGCGCTGCAGGAAACCGCCGGTGAAGGCAAGGAGGATGCTTCCGCAGTCGACATATTGGGCTTGAGCCTGCAGGACATCGGCCGCGCCGCCGCCGTGCACTGGGGCCTGCCAAGCAACCTGCTCTCGGGCATGCGCACGCTGGTACCGCCTGCGGACGATGAACCGGCCGAACCTCTCAGTCAGGAAGACTGGGTAGCTGGCGTGTCCACCATGTCTTGCATCTGTGCTGGCGCCCTGTGGCACGACAATGAGGAAGGCGCGGCCGAAGTGCGCCGCATTACCGCGCGCTACTCGAACATGATCGGTGTGAGCACCGACAAGCTGGCGCTCGCGATCGAACAAGCCAAGGTGGTGGCGGCGTCCGACCTGTCGATTGCCCCGCTGTCCAAGCCGGGCGAACGCAGCGCCAAGGCGCTGGACCAGACCCGCCAGCGCGCCGCCGGCAACAATATCCTGCTCAGCGGCCTGTCCGATATGCGCGATTCGCTGGATTCCGCAAGCCCTGGCCAGATGGTGTCTATTGCGCTGGAAACCGTGTTCAAGGGCCTGCAGTTCACACGCGCCGTGGCCTTTGTGCGCAATCGCCGCGAGAACAAATATATGGCGCGCATGTGCCTGGGCGAAGGCGTGCGCGAACACCTGCCTTCCATGCAGTTCCCGGACGCTTACGAGCCGAATGTCTTCCACGCCGCATTAAGCAGCGACCGTGTGATCTTTATCGAGAATGCGGCCGACCCGAAATTTTCAGCCAAACTCCCAGCCTGGTGGCGCGATACGCTGAGCGACGCGCGCAGCTTCGTGATCCTGCCGTTGTGCTCCAACGGCCAGCCGACCGGCTTCCTGTATGGTGATTGGGACGATTCCTTCCCTGCCATCCACCTCAGCCCGACCGAGTTCTCCCTGCTGAACGATATCCGTGCCATGGTGATGAAAGCAGCCGAGCGCCGCCACGTCGACTCGGTCAACCGCGCAGCCTGAATCCTATCGCCGCCAGCGGTAGCTCAAGGCTGCAGCCACGGCGCCCGCCGCCACCAATCCCGACGCAACAAAGTAAATGCATTGCGGTCCTGCGCTTTCCCAGACCTGGGTCAGAGCCAGGCTTCCTATGCTGGCGCCTACGCCGTAAGAAATGCTGATGTAAAGGGCCTGGCCACGCGCCTGCAAAGCGCCGCCGAACCAGCGCTGCATGGTCTGCACCGATGCCGAGTGGTGCAAGGCGAAGGTCGCGGCGTGCATCAACTGCGCCAGCACAAGCAGGACCAGCGAGTGCGGACCGATGCCAATCAGTGCAAAACGCAGCACACCAATGCCGAAGCAGGCGTACATCAGCCGCTTGGCGCCCCAACGCTTGAACAGGGGCGCCTGGTAATAGAAGCACAGCACTTCAGCCACAACGCCGACGGACCACATCAGGCCAGTGACGGTTTTGCTATAGCCCTGTTTTTCCAGGTAAAGCGAATAGAAGGTATAAAGCGAGGCGTGGGCCGAGACCATGAGTGCCGTGGAAGCGAAGAATGCCAGCACTTCTTTTTTGCGCAGCACCGCCAGCAGCGCAGGCGGCTTGCCGGAATGCGTCAGGCGCGGCACGTCCTTCAGGCGGAAAGCGGCGCCCAGCACGCACACCAGCAGCACGCCACAGAACCAGATCAAGGCGCCAGTGCCCTGCCAGTCCATCAGGAAGGAAGACAGCATCACCGTCACGATGAAGCCGATCGAACCCCACAGGCGTATGCGCCCGTAGTACGTCAGGTCGCCCCGCATTTCGGAAAGCATCAACGCCTCGCACATCGGCCCTTGTGCGCTCGTGAACAGGTTAAGCAAAACCATCGCGGCAAAGAAGTGCGCGAAAGTGGAACCGAAAACGAAACCGGAAAACGAAACCAGCGCCGCCATGCCGGTCAGGCGCAGTACGAAGACGCGCCGTTCGGAATGGTCAGCAACATAACCCCAGACATTGGGGCCGAAGATCCGCAACACCTGGATCAGCGACATCAGCACGCCGATCTGTGCTACCGACATCCCCCTGCCCTGGAAATACAGGCTGGCGTATGTCGAGAAAGTACCGGCGTAAGCGTAATAACAGAAGAGGAAAAGCGCGAATCCGAAAGCCTGGGCCGGCAACACGCTTACTGCGACGCCTTACTGATATCCGGAGTGGATACTTTAACGTCGCCGCACTGCGCGCGATGCATCAAGGCGTGGTCCATCAGCACCAGGGCCAGCATCGCTTCCGCAATTGGCGTTGCGCGGATGCCGACGCACGGATCGTGGCGGCCGAACGTTTCCACCATCACCGGGTTGCCTTCCTTGTCGATCGAACGGCGCGGCGTACGGATCGAGGAAGTCGGCTTGATTGCGATCGAAACGCTGATGTCCTGGCCAGTCGAAATGCCGCCCAATACGCCGCCGGAATTATTGCCGACGAAGCCTTCCAAGGTGAGTTCGTCGCCGTGCTCCGAGCCGCGCTGCGCCACACTGTCGAAGCCGGCGCCGATCTCGACACCCTTCACCGCGTTAATGCCCATCATGGCGTAAGCGATGTCGGCATCCAGCTTGTCATAAATTGGCTGGCCCAGGCCTACCGGGACGTTGCGCGCCACCACGTCAATGCGGGCGCCGATGGAATCGCCATCCTTGCGCAGCGCGTCCATGTATTCTTCCATGCGCTCGATCAGGGCCGCGTCCGAAGTGGCTGCGAAGAACGGATTGGAAGGAACGTGTTCATAGCTCTCGAACGGCACTTCGATGTCGCCCAACTGGCTCATGCAGCCCGCGAATTCAGTACCGTATTTCTCTTTCAGCCACTTCTTGGCAATGGCAGCTGCGCCCACTACCGGAGCGGTCAAGCGCGCCGAGGAGCGGCCGCCGCCGCGTGGATCGCGCACGCCGTATTTATGCCAGTAGGTGTAGTCGGCATGGCCGGGACGGAAGCTCTCCGCGATATTGCCGTAATCCTTGCTGCGCTGGTCTTCATTCTTGATCAGCAGGGCAATCGGGGTGCCGGTCGTCACGCCCTGGTACACGCCCGACAGGATCTGCACCGTGTCCGGCTCCTGGCGCTGTGTCACGTGGCGCGAAGTGCCTGGCTTGCGGCGGTCAAGCTCCGGCTGGATGTCCGCTTCCGACAGCACCAGGCCCGGTGGACAGCCATCGATTACGCAGCCAATTGCAGGACCATGGGATTCGCCAAAAGTGGTGACGGTGAACAGCTTGCCGAAGGAGTTGCCAGACATGATGAGGGAGATGTGTAGTTGCCGGGGAAACTCCCCATTCTAACCCGAGATGGCAAAACTCGCAGGGAGTAGCCATTTTGCCACCAAGATTTGCAAAACTAGCACCCCGCTATTCGTTAACTTCCATGAAAGTGTTTAAATGGTCGTTCTCAGGAACAATTCGCTATATACTAAGTTGTAAGAACACCGAGACCCCTTGGAGAAGCGACAAATGCCCCCTTCGATCACGGCGCCGGATGGCGGCCACGACGATCAGGACGATCTGGTTTTCTTAGAAGAGCATACCGCTCAGCCAGTTCCCCCGGCACAGCGCAATGTCTGGCGCGTGATGATTATCGATGACGACGAAGACGTCCATTCGACGACCACGTTCGCCCTCGGCAACCTGGACATGCAGCATCGCCCTCTCGAATTCGTGCACGCTTATTCCGCCGCCCAGGCGCGCGAAATGCTCAAGCACGAACAGGAAATCGCCGTGATCCTGCTCGACGTAGTAATGGAGCAAGATGACGCCGGTTTGCACCTGGTGCGCTATATCCGCGAAACGCTGAGACTGGCCGATGTGCGCATCATCCTGCGCACCGGCCAACCTGGCTATGCGCCCGAAATCGACGCGATCCGCGATTTCGACATCAACGATTACAAGACCAAGTCGGAACTGACCCGCATCAAGCTGTTCACGACCGTGACCGCCGCGATCCGCTCCTACGAACAAATCCGCAATATCAACGAAAGCCGTCGCGGCCTGGCGCGCATCGTCCAAGCGAGCACCGAGCTGATGGCGCTGCATGGCGTACAGAATTTCGCCTCTGGTGTGCTGTCGCAGATCGCCGCATTGCTGGACCAGGAAGCGCACGGCGTGCTGTGTGTGCAGGAATGCCCCGACGCCGGCTGCCACGAACTGGTCGTGATGGCCGCCACCGGTAGCCACCATAACCTTAACAGCAGCCAGCTGACCATCCAGGAAGATCCGCGCGTATTCAAGGCCATGGAAGATTGCCTGGCGGCCCGCCGCAATATCTATAACGCCGACAGCCTGGTGCTGCATTTCGCCGGAAAGGCTAGCCGCACCTTCGTCGCCTTCATGGACGTTTCGCGGGCGCCGAGCGCGCTGGAACAAAGCCTGCTCGAAGTCTTCTGCAGCAACGTCGCCGTGGGGCTTGACAATGTGGAGCTGGTATCGCACCTGCATACCGCGGCCTTCTACGACAATCTGTCCAAGCTGCCGAACCGCACCCGCCTGATCGAGATCCTCGATGCCACGCTGGCCGGACCAGCCAAGGAAGACGCCACGCTTTGCCTGGTGGACCTCGACCACTTTGCCGAAACCAATGACGCCCTGGGCCATGAATTCGGCGACCTGCTGCTATCCGCGGTCGCGGGCCGACTGCAAAACAGCCTTGGCAAGCAATTGACTGTGGCGCGCATCGGCGGCGACATTTTCTGCGTGCTGGGCGATGCCGGCCAGGTCAATCCGGCCAACATCATCAGCCTGTTCTCGACCCCATTCAGCATTGATGGCCAGGACGTGCAATTGTCCGCCACCCTGGGCCTGGTGCGCCTGCTGGAACACGATGGCGGCGGCGCCGACGCACTGAAAGATGCCGATATCGCGCTGAAGCGCGCCAAGACGCAGCAGCGCGCCGGCCACTTCTACTTCTCGCGCAGCATGGGCGTGGAAATCCGCGAACGCGTACGCATGATGCACGCGCTGCGCACGGGCTTCAGCCAGAACCAGCTGTTCGTGGTCTACCAACCCCAAGTCGACCTGTCGACACGCCGCCCATCCGGTGCAGAGGCGTTGCTGCGCTGGCAGACGCCGGACGGCAAATTCGTCTCGCCGGACCGCTTCATCCCTATTGCGGAATATTCGGGCCTGATCATCGACCTGGGCGAATGGGTGATGCGCACCTCTTTGCAGGAACTGGTGGCGCTGCGGGCCGCGGGCCATACCGAATTCACCATGTCGATCAACGTATCGCAAGTGCAGTTCCGCCATCCGCACTTCATGGAAACGCTGCGCAACGCCCTGCACGACACGGGCGCGCCGCCTGAATACGTGGAACTGGAAATCACGGAATCGATGGCCATGGAAGAACCGGACATGCTAATCAAGATGCTGGCGCAGATCAAGCAGACCGGCGTCACCATTGCGATCGACGATTTCGGCACCGGTTTCTCGTCGCTGTCCTACCTGCAGCGCCTGCAAATCGACCGCCTGAAGATCGACCGCGCCTTCGTCACCGAGATCACCAACTCGGCACGCGGCAGCAGCATTGCCGAAATGGTCGTGCAATTGGGCCGCAACCTCGGCCTGGCGGTGATCGCGGAAGGCGTGGAAGACGAACGCCAGGCACAGATCCTGGAAAACCTGGGCTGCCCGCTGGGCCAGGGCTTCCTGTTTGCCCGTCCGATGACCGGTGAGGCCTTGCTAGGCTGGCTCAGCGACGACGCCCTGGCCGGCGTCGCATAATAAAAAAGCCACCGTCGTTCGGTGGCTTTTTTGTTTGCCGAGGCGGGGATCAGCCTTCGGACTTCTCTTCTTCCTCTGCCGGCCAGTCGCGGATATAGGCCTTCAGCATGCGGTTCTCGAAGCTCTGCGCTTCCAGCACGGCGCGCGCCACGTCGTAGAACGAGATCACACCCAGCAGGGTCTTGGCGTTCATGACCGGAAGGTAGCGCGCATGCTTTTCCAGCATGATGCGGCGCACTTCATTCACTTCGGTGTCCGGGGTCACGGTGATCGGGTGGTCGTCCATGTGCTTGCGCACGGTGCCGCCGCCGACCGAACCCTGGTTCGAATGCAGCGCCTTCAGCACTTCGCGGAAGGTCAGCATGCCTACCAGGTCACCATATTCCATCACCACCAGCGAGCCGATATCTTTCTCGGCCATGGTGTTTGCCGCTTCGACCAACGGCTGGTCCGGAGTGATCGTGTAGAGGATGTTCCCTTTGACTTGGAGGATTTCGGATACTTTCATTTTGGGCCGTCCTGTCCGGTGGTGATTATGGTTTTATTGTAAGCCTTACCATCGAATTTAGCGTAAGCCAAGCGAAAAATCCAGTTCTGGATTAATCAAAACGCAACAGTATTCACAAGCTAAATAACACGATAGCATGTCAGCCATGACTAAGCCAAATTATCCAGGGTTCGATACCCTCGCCCTGCACGCGGGCGCCACGCCAGATCCGGCCACCGGCAGCCGCGCAACTCCCATCCATTTCACCTCCTCCTTCGCTTTCCGCGACTCCGACCACGCTGCAGCCCTCTTCAATATGGAGCGCGCGGGACATGTGTATTCGCGCATCTCCAACCCCACCAATGCGGTGCTGGAAGAGCGCATGGCGGCACTGGAAGGCGGCGTGGCGGGGATTGCCACGGCCAGCGGCCAGGCGGCCATGCATCTCGGACTGGCGACCATCGCCGGCACAGGCTCGCATATCGTGGCCTCACGCGCCCTTTACGGCGGCTCGCATAACCTGCTTTGCTACACGTTGAAGCGCTTTGGCATTGAGACCACCTTTGTCGATCCGCGAGATCTGGATGCCTGGCGTGCGGCGATCCGGCCCAATACCAAGGTCCTTTTTGGCGAAACACTGGGAAATCCCGGGCTCGACGTGCTGGACATCCCGAACGTGGCGGCAATTGCGCATGAAGCGCACCTGCCCCTGATGGTCGATTCGACCTTCACCACTCCTTACTTGCTGCGCCCATTCGATCATGGCGCCGACCTGGTATTCCACTCCGCGACCAAATTCCTGTGCGGTCACGGTACGGCGATCGGCGGCGTGCTGGTGGATGGCGGCACCTTCGACTGGCAAGCGGCCTACGAAGCAACTGGGCGCTTTGCCGAGCTTTGCGAACCATATGACGGCTTCCACGGCATGGTCTTCGCTGAAGAGTCGACCGTGGCGCCGTTTGCGCTGCGTGCTCGGCGCGAGGGACTGCGCGATTTCGGTGCAGCCATGAGTCCGCATAATGCTTTCGCCATCCTGCAGGGCGTGGAAACGCTGGCTGTGCGGATGGATCGCCACGTCGCCAACACGCGCCGCGTGGCCGAATTCCTGCTTTCCAATCCGGCAGTGGAATCGGTCATTTACCCCGAACTGGATTCGCACCCGGACCGCGCATTGGCCGCCCGCCTGCTGCCGAAAGGCGCCGGGGCCGTGCTGTCGTTCACACTGAAGGGCGACCGCGCCGCAGGCAAACGCTTTGTCGACAGCCTGAAAGTGTTCTCCCACCTGGCCAATGTGGGCGATGCGCGCTCGCTGGTGATCCACCCTGCTTCCACCACCCATTTCCGGGTGCCGGCCGACCAGTTGGCGGCATCGGGCATCGCCGAGGGCACCATGCGGCTCTCGGTCGGACTGGAGGATGCCGACGACCTGCTGGAAGACCTGGCGCGCGGCCTCAAAGCCTCGCAGAAAGGGGCTTGAGAATGATGTTCAGTGATTCTTATTGCTACACGGGCGGCAAGGCCTTCGATCCGGCTTTGCCAACCGTGGTCATGATCCACGGCGCGCAAAACGACCATTCGGTCTGGGCGCTGCAATCGCGCTATCTGGCGCATCACGGCTTTGGCGTGCTGGCTGTGGATTTGCCTGGCCATGGCCGCAGCCGTGGAGCCGCGCTGCGCAGCGTCGAGGAAATGGCCGCATGGCTGCGTGGCCTGATCGACGCGGCTGGCGTGAAATCGGCCGCCCTGGTCGGGCACAGCATGGGCTCCCTGATCGCACTGGAGACTGCGCACCAAGCGCCGGACCGCATTACGCGCCTGGCGCTGCTTGGCGCAACTTACCCGATGAAGGTGTCCGACGCCCTGCTCGATGCGGCCCGCAACGCTGAGGGTGATGCGATAGACATGGTCAACATCTGGTCGCACAGCTCGTACGCACAGAAACCGTCTTGCCCTGGCCCCGGTTTCTATGTGAGCGGCATGTCGAAGCGGTTGATGGAGCGTATTTCGTCGCAGGGCGAGGAATATTTGTTCCATACCGATTTCACGGCCTGCAATGCGTATGCAAATGGCGACGCGGCAGCGGCTAGCGTCCGCTGCCCGGCGCAGTTCATCTTTGGCAGCAAGGATATGATGACGCCTCCGCGCAGTACAAAGGCGCTGCTGGCGGCATTGCCCGGCGCTCGCACTGTGACCGTCGATGCCGGCCACCAGATGATGGCCGAACAGCCTGACGCTGTGCTGGACGCGCTGCTGGCCTTCCTGCGCTAGCCGAAATGTTCGGCCAGCGTGGCGCCCAGGCCGGCCTCCACAGCCGTTTCAACCTGGCGCGCCAGGATGGCGGCATCGCGGCTGGCCTGAAGGTCCAGTTCATTGTCTGAATCGGCCACCACGCCGGCATTCAGCGACATGCCGCCGAACACGAACAGGCGGTAGACGTCCGCCAGCGTCACTTTGTGCACGTTTGCCAGCAGCACCCAATTGTCCACGCCTTCGCTGACGCGTTTTCCGAACTGCACCCGTGAAGGCGGCGCGATCTTCACTTTTGCCACCCAGCCCGGAACCAGCATCTTCTCCATCAGGGCATCCATTTCATCGAAGCCCAGTCGCGTGCGGCCACGCATTTCCGTCGAACTGACGGCAGCGTTGTCGCCGCGCTCGCGCGCCTCATGCAACACCTTCAGCACCGCCATGGCGTCGACAAATTCGCCACCCGGCACTGCTTCGTGCCACCAGCGTTCGTATTTCACCACCGGCAGCGCGGCCGTCAGCAATGCTCCCAGCAGCGTAATCAGCCAGGAAACGTAAATCCACAACAGGAACAGCGGCAAGGCTGCCAGCGCGCCGTAAATCTTGGAATAGGTCGGCACCTGCGTGATGAACACCGCGAAGCCGCGCTTGGCCAACTCGAAAGCCACCGCCGCCAGCGCACCGCCGCAGATCGCGTCGCGCCAGTCCACCATCCGGTTGGGTACCGAAATATAGAGGAAGGTGAAGCCCAGTGTCGTCAGCAGCACCGACAGCAAGGTATAGAAAATTGGACCGGTCACCGAGCCAACCAGGCCGCTGGTCGCGTCGAACAGGTGGGTCGACAGGCTGATGGACACGCCCACCAGCAGCGGGCCAAGCGTAATCAGCGCCCAATACACCATTACCCGCCGTACCAGCCGGCGTTCAGCCTTCACGCGCCAGATGCGGTTGAAGGCGCGCTCGATCATGCTCAGCATCGTCACGGAAGTCAGCACCAGCGTCACCGCACCAACGGCCGACAGGCGCGTGGCTTTGGAGGCGAAAGTTGTCAGATAACCCAGGATGGTGCTGGAAATGGCCTTCGGCATGACGCTCTTGATGAAATACGCCTCCAGCGCGGTGCGGAAGGTATTAAACATCGGGAAGGTTGTAAAGATTGCCAGCGCAATCGTCAGGACCGGCACCAGGGCGAACACAGTGGTGAAGGTCAGGCCGCCGGCAACCTGTGGCAGGCTTTCCTCGCGCAGGCGGCGGCGCCCGAACTGCACGAGATCGCGCAACTCGCTCCAGGACAATGCGCGCAATTCGGCCACGCCCTTGGTACAGGCGCGGGCAACGTTGGTATAGAGGGACTTAAGAACCATCGGTAAAGCTATTTGATCATGCTAATTAATAAAGGGTCATATAATAGCAACGATGAACCGAAACAACCTTACAATTCTGATTTTGTATTATTCAAGGCATGGTTCCGTGCGCAAGCTGGCGGAATTAGTAGCACAGGGAGTTGAATCCGTAGCAGGCTGCGACGCCCGCCTGCGCACCGTGCCTGCGGTATCGACCGTCGCGGAAGCGACCGCGCCGGAAGTGCCGCTGGATGGTGCGCCATATGTCGAACTGAAGGACCTGGAGGAATGCGACGGCCTCGCCCTGGGCTCCCCCACCCGCTTCGGCAATATGGCTTCAGCCATGAAGTATTTTTGGGATGGAACGTCGGCGCAATGGCTGTCCGGCACCCTGTCCGGCAAGCCGGCCTGCGTGTTCACCTCGACCGGCAGCCAGCACGGCGGCCAGGAATCGACGCTGCTGACAATGATGGTGCCTTTGCTGCATCATGGGATGATGGTCATGGGCCTGCCCTACACCCATCCGGAACTGATGACGACGACCAGCGGCGGCTCGCCTTATGGCGCTACCCACTGGTCGGGGCTGGACGGCAAAAAGCCGTTCACGGAAGATGAAAAACGCCTGGCAATCGCAATGGGGCGCCGGTTGGCCGAAGCGGCCGTCAAGCTGCGGGGATAAGAAAATGAACAGCACCAAACATAAAATATTCCATTGGGGCGCCATCGGCAGCCTGGCCTTGCTCATCGTCTGGTGCGTGGCCTGGGAAATGTGGCTTGCTCCGCTTAAACCGGGAGGCTCCTGGGCGGTCCTCAAGGCAGTGCCGCTTCTTTTCCCGCTGCTGGGCGTGATCAAGCGCGATATCTACACGCTCCAGTGGACTTCAATGATGATCTTGATCTACTTCATCGAAGGCGTGGTACGTGCCTGGGCTGACAAAGTCACGCCTTGGCTGGGCTGGGGCGAAGTCGCTATTGTGGTGGTCTACTTCATGTGCGCCATCCTTTACGTGCAGCCTTACAAAAAGGCTGCCAAGCAGGCGGCCCGTGAATTGCTGGAAAAGGTCAACACCAGCAAGACCAAGTAACGATGGATACCGCTGCTTTTCTCGACGCTTGCCGCGCCCTGCTCGGCGAGTCGAATACCATTTCCGACGACGCGGCCATGGCGCCCTACCTGCGCGACTGGCGCGGGCGCTTCACCGGGCGGGCGCTCGCTGTGCTGCGCCCCGCGGATACCGAACAAGTCGCGGCAACCGTAAAGCTTTGCGTCGAGGCGCGCATTCCGATCGTTCCCCAAGGCGGCAATACCGGCCTAGTGCTTGGCAGTGTGCCCGATGCCAGCGGCCGCGCCGTTGTGCTTTCGCTGGCGCGCATGCAAAAGATCCGGCAGGTCGATCCCGTCAACCGCACCATGACGGTCGATGCCGGCGTGATCCTGCAACGCGCCCAGGAGGCGGCCGCTGAACACGGTTGCCTGTTTCCCCTGTCGCTGGCAGCTGAAGGCAGCTGCACCATCGGCGGCAACCTCTCCACCAATGCCGGCGGCACCGGCGTGCTTCGCTACGGGAATACCCGCGAGCTGTGCCTCGGACTTGAAGTCGTAACACCGCAGGGCGATATCTGGTCCGGATTGCGCGGCCTGCGCAAGGACAATACCGGCTACGATTTGCGCGACCTGTTCATCGGCGCGGAAGGCACGCTGGGCATCATCACCGGCGCTGTGCTCAAGCTCTATCCGCAGCCTAAGGCGTCCGTGACGGCGCTGGCGGCGCTGGAATCGCCGGCGGCGGCGCTACGGCTGCTCTCGATTTTGCAGGACCATTGCGGCGCAAGCCTGACCGGCTTTGAACTGATGTCTGCGTACTGTCTGCACCTCGTGGGGAAGCATTTCCCGGCACTGCCGCAGCCGCTGAACGGGCATCATGCCCAATATGCCTTGCTGGAGCTGTCCAGCAGCGAATCGGAAGCACATGCCGCGACGCTGCTGGAACGCGCGCTGGGCGTGGCGCTGGGCGAAGGTGTGGCACAGGACGCGGTGGTCGCCAGTTCCGCCGCGCAGTCCCGCGGATTGTGGGATTTGCGCGAACATATTCCACTGGCGCAGGCGGCCGATGGCAAGAACATCAAGCACGATATTTCGCTGCCGGTATCGTCGATTGCGGACTTCATTACAAGCACCGAGCCACAATTACAGGCGGCCTTCCCTGGCTGCCAGCTGGTGTGCTTTGGCCACCTGGGAGATGGCAACCTGCATTTCAACGTCGCGCCGCCTGCCGGCGTGACGAACGAAGAATTCCTTCACAACCAGGATGCAGTCAACCGCGTCGTGCATGATGCTGTAGCAGCCTTCGGCGGATCGATTTCAGCCGAACACGGTATTGGCGCTTTAAAGCGTGACGAACTGGCGCGGTACAAATCGCCGGTGGAGTTGAACCTGATGCGCGCCATCAAGGGCGCATTGGATCCTTTGGGCCTCATGAATCCCGGGAAAATACTATGAAACCCCTGCCCTTGCTGCTGTTGGCCTTAGTCCTTCCCGCAGGGGCGCAAACCCTGCACAAGTGCACCGTCGATGGAAAAGTGAGCTATTCGCAGCAGCCTTGCGAGAAAGGCATCGCCAGCACGGTGGCCGTGCCACCGACGCCGGCTCCTGATCCAGCCGTCGCGGCGGACCTGAAGCGCCAGGCGCGCGAGGCCGAAAAACTGGCCACGGCACGCCGCAAGCGTGAAGCACGTGAGGAGCGAGAGGAAATGGCTGCTGCGCGCGCGGTCGCCGTCCACAACAGGAAGTGCAAGAAACTCCAACTCCAGCAGAAATGGGCCGAGGAGGACGCTCGCGGCGCGACGCTGCAGAACACCGAGCGCGCCAGGCAGAAGGCGAAGCGCGCCGCCGACACGACCCAGTTGGAATGCGGCGGCTGACGCGCTGGCTCGCTGCTGGGGAATGGCGCGCGCACCCGGTGCGGGCGTTGACCGCGATCGCTGCGATTGCAATCGGCGTGGCGATGGGGTTTGCGATCCACCTGGTCAATGCAGCGGCGCTGAACGAATTCTCTACCGCGATCAGCAGCCTCTCCGGCCAGGCCGACATCCAGCTGACCGGTACCGAGGCGAGTTTCGACGAATCCATTTATCCCGTTCTTGCGCGGCTGCCGGAAGTGGCGGTCGCTTCGCCTGTGCTGGAATTCGATGCTTCGTTACCCGGCGCGCGGCAAGCGCTGAAGATCATCGGGCTGGATGTGTTTCGCGCCGGATTTATCACGCCGGACTTGATCGGGGCTCCCGATGCGGACCAACAATACGATACCCTGGCTGACGACGCGATTTTCCTTTCTCCTGCTGCCATGAGCTGGCTGCAGGCGCGGCCAGGCGGCGAACTGCGCTTGCAGGCAGGTAGCAAGGCCGCTGTCCTGCGGGTCGCTGGGTCCCTGCAACGGGCGCGCGTTGGTCAGCGTTTTGCGGTCATGGACATCGGCGCCGCGCAGTGGCAATTCCAGCGGCTTGGAAAACTGTCGCGCGTGGATCTGAAGCTGCGTGATGGGGTTGATCGCGGCGCTTTTGAACGCGCGCTGACGGCGCGGCTGGAGCGTGACTATCCAGGCCGTTTCCGTGTAGGCCAGCCGAACGACTCCGGACAGGAAAGCCGTAGCGCAAATCTGAGCCGGGCCTATCGCGTCAACCTGAGCGTACTGGCGCTGGTAGCGCTGTTCACCGGCGCCTTCCTGGTGTTCTCATCGCAGGCTTTGTCGGTTCTGCGCCGACGCAGCGAGTTCGCGCTACTGCGCGTGCTTGGACTGGAGCGGCGCCAGTTGATCCGCCAGGTGCTGCTGGAAAGCGCTCTGTTGGGCACCGCAGGTTCCGCGCTCGGGGTGGCAGGCGGCTATGCACTGGCCGCCGCCATATTGCGCCTGTTTGGCGGCGACCTTGGCGCGGGCTATTTTGCAGGCGTGCAGCCATCGGTACAGTGGGCGCCCGGCGCCGCGCTGGCCTACTTCGCGCTCGGCCTCTTTGTAGCGCTGCTTGGCGGCCTGGTTCCGGCCCTCGATGCCGCACGTGCACGGCCTGCCGTTGCGCTCAAGGCGGGAACCGATGAAACGGCGCTGCGCCGCCTGGCGCGTCCGTGGCCAGGGCTGTCCTGTCTCGCAGCCGCCGCCGCAATGACTTTCGCACCGCCTGTATTTGAATTGCCACTATTCGGCTATCTGTCCATCGCGTTGCTGCTGGTCGGCGCAATCGCGCTCATGCCGCGCCTGGCCGGCAGCGTCTTCCGAATGTTTGACTCGCGCACTCGGCTCGCCGGGGGTGCGGCGAATCCTGTCGCTGCGCTGGCGCTGGCACGGCTGGCGAATGCGTCCGGACAGGCTGGGATAGCGCTGGGCGGGGTGCTGGCCAGCTTCAGCCTGATGGTGGCAATGGCGATCATGGTCGCCAGCTTCCGCACCTCAGTCGACGAATGGATTCTCCGCATCCTGCCGGCCGACGTCTATGTACGCAGCGCGTCGGCTGGCGTCACCGGCGGGCTTACGCCTGGCGAACAAGCGGCCCTCAGCGCCGCTCCGGGCATCGCCCGCATTGAGTTCCTGCGCGTGCGCTCCGTCTCGCTCGCGGCCGAACGCGCCAATGTCGCAATCCTGGCGCGGGATGTCAACCCAGCCGATCCTGGCCGCGCAATGGTCCTCGTCGGAGAGCCCGAAGCTGCGGCGGGGGAAACTGGCGCTCTCCCGCCAGCGTGGGTATCCGAAGCGATGGCCGACTTATATGGCTCGCACACAGGCGCCACAATTCGCCTCCCATTGCAAGGCAAACAGCGCGAATTCCGGGTCGCAGGCATCTGGCGCGACTACGCCCGCGCCGGCGGCGCCGTCATCATCCGCCGTGCAGACTACATCGCCATGACCGGTGACCGCGACGCCGGCGACGCCGCCATCTGGCTCGCAAAAGGCGCCAGCGCCGCGCAGGTACAGGAAAACATCCGCAAACTCCCCTTCGGCGAGCTGCTCGAAACCAGCATCCCATCCGAAATCCGCAACCTGACGCTGAAAATCTTCGACCGCAGCTTCGCCGTCACCTACCTGCTGGAAGCGATCGCCATCGTCATCGGCCTGTTCGGCGTAGCGGCGACCTTCTCCGCGCAAACCCTGGCGCGCAGCAAAGAATTCGGCATGTTGCGCCACGTCGGCGTGACGCGCGGACAAATCCTGGGCATCCTTGCACTGGAAGGCGGCGCCCTGACTACGCTCGGCATCCTTGCGGGATTCGCGTTGGGCTGGGTCATCAGCCTGGTGCTGGTCCACGTGATCAACCCGCAATCCTTCCACTGGACCATGCAAATGCACTACCCCTGGCCCCTGCTAGGTACCGTCGCACTGGCCTTATTGCTATCGGCGGCCGCCACTGCCCTGATCGCAGGCCGACAAGCCCTCTCAGAAGGTCCAATCCGCGCCGTAAGGGAGGACTGGTGATGCGCGCCGTACTTTGCTTCCTGCTCGCGTCCATCATAGCGCTGCCACTGAAAGCCGCCGATTTCACGCCAGTCAAACCCGGCGTGGAACTCCAGTTCCCGCGCGACTTCGGCTCGCACATTGGTTTCAAGACAGAATGGTGGTACGCCACCGGCTGGATCGCAACGCCGGATGGCCGCCAACTCGGCTACCAGGTCACCTTCTTCCGCGCCAGCACCGGACATGGCCGCGAGAACCCGAGCCAGTTCGCAGCGAAAGACATCATCCTCGCCCACGTCGCGTTGTCCGATCCAGCACTCGGCAAGCTCCTGCACGACCAGCGTACGGCCCGCGCCGGCTTTGGCCTGGCCGAAGCATCAACTCAGGACATCGACATTCAACTGGACGGCTGGCGTATGCGCCGCGGCGCAGATGGAAATTACCAAATCGACATCGAAGCGACCGACTTTACACTCGCCCTGAAACTCCACCCCACCCAGCCCGTCATGCTGCAAGGCGACGCCGGTTTCTCCCGCAAAGGGCCCCAGCCCGAACAGGCGAGTTATTACTATAGCAAGCCCCAGCTGCACACCAGCGGCACCGTCACCCGGCGCGGAGCCGCGTCACAGGCCGTGCAAGGCGTGACCTGGCTCGATCACGAATGGTCAAGCCAGGTGCTTGATCCCAACGCCGCAGGCTGGGACTGGACGGGCATCAACCTGGCCGACGGCGGCGCCCTCATGGCATTCCAGATAAGGGACCGCCAGGGTGGTAAACTATGGGCCCACGCGACATGGCGCGACGCATCCGGTAAGATGACGCACTATTCGCAGGACCAGGTCAGTTTTACCCCGCAGATGCGATGGCGTTCGCCGCGCACTCATGCCGAGTATCCCGTCGCCACCCTGATTTCCACCGGCCCCGAACAGTGGCTGGTCAGTCCTTTACAACAGGACCAGGAACTGGATTCGCGCCGTTCGAGCGGCGCAGTCTATTGGGAAGGCGCGGTCACGGTCACGCGGGAGGGCAAGCCGGCGGGACGCGGCTACCTGGAGTTGACGGGCTATGTCCGTCCGATGAAACTTTAAAGAAGAACGTAGAATACGCAATGAGCACCACCAATAACGGCCAGCCCGAAGCCCGAGAACTCAAGAAAGGCAGCCTGGCCGCCTTCAAGGGCCTTCTGCCCTTCCTCAAGCCTTACCGCAACCGCTTCCTCGTGGCCGGCATCGCGTTGATCGTGGCCGCCGGTTCCACCCTGGCCATCCCGTACGCATTCAAACAGATGATCGACCTGGGCTTCGGCGCCAACGCCGGCGTGCATAGCGCGGCCCACGTCAACCAGGTGTTCCTGGCCTTGTTCGCGGTGGCCACCGTGCTGGCGCTGGCGACTGCGGCGCGCTTCTATAGCGTGTCCTGGCTCGGCGAGCGCGTCACCGCCGACATCCGCAATGCCGTGTACTCGCACGTGGTAACGCAAAGCCCCGAATTCTTCGAAACCACCAAGACTGGCGAGGTGCTGTCGCGCCTTACCACCGACACGACCCTGATCCAAAGCGTGGTGGGCACAAGTATTTCCATGGCGCTGCGCAATGTGCTGCTGTTCCTGGGCGGCCTGGTGATGCTGTTCGTGACCAGCCCAAAACTGACCGGCATCATCATCGGCCTCTTGGTGCTGACCGTGCTCCCGATCGTAATTTTCGGCCGCCGCGTGCGCAAGCTGTCGCGCGACTCGCAGGACCGCGTGGCCGATGCTTCCGCCATGGCCGGCGAGATCCTGAACGCCATGCCGACCGTGCAAGCCTTCACCCATGAAAATCTCGAAGCACAACGCTTCGGCGGTTCGGTGGAAGGCGCCTTCAGTACCGCAATGCGCCGCATCCAGGCGCGCGCCTTCCTGACCATGCTGGCCATCGTGCTGGTGTTCGGCACCATCGTCTTCGTGCTGTGGCTGGGCGCGCACGCCGTACTGGAAGGCTCGATGACCGGCGGCGACCTTGGCCAGTTCATCCTGTACGCATCGATCGTGGCGGGCGCAATTGGCGCACTGTCCGAAGTGATGGGCGAGGCCCAGCGCGCAGCCGGCGCCACCGAGCGCCTGCTGGAACTGCTGGCAGTCCGCTCCGACATCCAGAACCCGGCCCAGGCACAAGCGCTGCCGCCGCGCGCTGCCAACGGCGCGTCCCTGACCCTTGCCGATGTAAGCTTCAGCTACCCTTCGCGTCCTGACACACTGGCCCTCGACCATGTGACCCTCGACATCAAGCCAGGTGAGACTATCGCCGTAGTTGGCCCGTCGGGCGCCGGCAAGACCACCCTGTTCCAGATGCTGCTGCGCTTCTACGATCCGCAATCGGGCGCGATCCGCCTGGACGGCACCGACATCCGCCTGCTGGACCTGCACACCCTGCGTGGCGCCATCGGCATCGTGCCGCAAGATACCGTCATCTTCTCGGCCGATGCGATGGAAAATATCCGCTACGGCCGCGCCGACGCGACCGACCAGGAGGTGATCGAAGCCGCACGCATGGCAGCGGCCCACGAATTCATCGAACGCCTGCCGCACGGCTACAAGTCCTTCCTTGGTGAGCGCGGCGTGCGCCTGTCCGGCGGCCAACGCCAGCGCATCGCCATTGCACGTGCATTGCTCAAAAATCCACCGTTACTGCTGCTCGACGAAGCAACCAGCGCGCTGGACGCGGAATCCGAACGCCTGGTGCAAGGCGCACTGGAAGCGGCAATGGTTGGCCGCACCACCGTCATCATCGCGCACCGCCTGGCAACCGTGCAACGCGCCGACCGCATCATCGTCATGGAAGACGGCAAGATCGTCGAAACCGGCACCCACCAGTCGCTGGTGGCGCTGGGCGGCATCTATGCCAACCTGGCGGCGCTGCAATTCCATCACGTTCACGTGACCCACTGAGGCCCTTGTGACCGACGCTGAACTGCGCCAGAACTGCCACACTGTCCTGCCCGGCCACCGCCAGCCGTCGCCGGCGGAGACATTTGCCGCCATGGCGCAATGGTGCGAGGCCAACGGCATCGCCCACGACGTCTATGGCGAAGGTGAATTGATCCAGTCCTTCGAGCAAAAAGTCGCTGACCTGCTGGGCTTCGAGGCCGCCACCTTCTGCATCACCGGCACCATGACCCAGGTCACGGCGTTGCGCCTGGCCTGCATGGAGCGAGGCAGCCGCCTGGTTGCACTGCACCCGACGGCGCATATCTTCAAGCACGAACGCAGCAACCATCAATTGCTCGACCACTTCCAGGCGCTGCAACTTGGCGACCCGCATCGTCCATTCACGCTGGCAGAATTGCAGGCCGTGCCGGACCGCTTGGCCGCCGTTTCGCTGGAACTGCCGGCCCGTGAGCTGGGCGGACAGTCGCCGCAATGGGAAGAACTGCAGGCCATTAAGGCGAACTGCCGCGCGCAAGGCATTCACCTGCATATGGATGGCGCTCGGATGTTTGAAGCGGCGGCCGGCTATGGCCGCACGCCAGCCGAACTGGCCGCAGGCTTCGACAGCGTCTACGT
Organism: Pseudoduganella sp. GW821-FHT11H04; assembly: GCF_058807935.1. Lineage (NCBI taxonomy): Bacteria > Pseudomonadati > Pseudomonadota > Betaproteobacteria > Burkholderiales > Oxalobacteraceae > Pseudoduganella > Pseudoduganella sp. GW821-FHT11H04. The sequence goes on from NZ_JBXARE010000018.1 coordinate 32,733, forward strand.
TTCGCTGTACAAGGGCATCGGCGGCCTGGGTGGCGCCATGCTGCTGGGCAGCCGCGCCTTCATCGCGCGTGCGCAGGAGTGGCTCCGCCGCCAGGGCGGCAATGTGATCCACCGCAGCCCTTATGTGGTCGCTGCCGCGATGCAGTTTGACGCACGACTGGTCGCGATGCCCGAATATTTCCGCCGCACGCAATGGCTTTACGAGGCCCTGCGTGATTATCCGCAGTTGCGCGCCAACCCCGCGCACCCGCATGCGAACTTGCTGCATATCCACGTGCCGGTCGACCGCGACCGCCTGCTGCAGATCCGTAACGAGATCGCAGCGAAGCACGGCGTGTGGCTGCTGAATCGGGTGGCGCACGCGCAACTGCCCGGCACCAGCTACACCGAATGGTATGTCGGTGATAACCTGATGGCGCTGACGGACGAGCAAGTCCGTCACGCCCTGAAACTTTGGAGCGAAGCACTATGAGTTTTGCCTCGCTGGATTTGATCGACGGGCTGCAGCGCACCCTCGACTCGATTGGCTACAAAGTACCGACACCGGTACAAAAACAAACGATTCCCGCCGTGCTGGCGGGCCGCGACCTGATGGCTGCCGCGCAAACCGGAACCGGCAAGACGGCCGCTTTCGCCCTGCCCCTTCTGCAGCGCCTCACCATGGAAGGCGACCAGGCGGCGCCGAATTGCATTCGTTGCCTGGTGCTCGTTCCTACGCGTGAGCTGGCCGAGCAGGTGTACCAGAGCTTCCACACCTACGGCTTCAACCTGCCGCTGCGCTCCGCCGTTGCCTATGGCGGTGTGCCGATGGATCCGCAGATCGCCAAGCTCCGCAAAGGCATCGATATTCTCGTGGCCACGCCTGGCCGCTTGCTCGACCTGCACCGCAAAGGTGCGCTGGAGTTCGGCCAACTGCAAGCGCTGGTGCTGGACGAAGCGGACCGCATGCTGGACCTGGGCTTTGCCGACGACCTGGATTTGCTGTTCGCGGCGCTGCCTGCCGAACGCCAGACCCTACTCTTTTCGGCCACCATGCCGGACTCTATCCGCGCGATGGCGAAGCAATTGCTGCGTGATCCGCTCATGGTACAGGCCAGCGCGCCTAACACCGCGGCGCGCACCGTACGCCAGATGGTCTTCACCACCGACAAACGAAACAAGCCGGACCTGTTCCTGCATTTGATGCGCAAAGAAGGCTGGGGCCAGGTCCTGGTGTTCGTCAAGACGCGCAAAGGAGTCGAACAACTGGTCGGCCTACTGCAGGGCGAAGGCGTTTCCGCCGACTCGATCCACGGCGACAAGCCGCAGCCCGCGCGTATCAAGGCACTGAAGCGCTTCAAGGCAAACGACGTCCAAATTCTGGTGGCAACCGACGTCGCCGCCCGCGGCCTGGATATTGAAGCCCTGCCGCTGGTTGTGAATTTCGACTTGCCAACCGTGGCGGAAGACTATATTCACCGCATTGGCCGTACTGGCCGTGCTGGCGCCGAGGGCGAAGCGGTTTCACTGGTCTGCGCGGATGAAGTTGACCTGCTCCGTGCTATTGAGAAGCTGACCGGCGCCGTGCTGCCGCGCGCAGAAGAAACAGGTTTCGAGGCGGACCATCGCGTTCCTTCGACCGGCACGCCGACTGCCGCTGCAGCATCGGCTCGCACTGCCGCCAAGCCGGCGCGCGGCGGGGCCAAACCTACAAAGGCCGCAACACCTGGCGCAACGGCACGACCGGCCGTAAAGCAGCCCACAAAAGCGATCGATGACACGCCGCGCCCTGCAGGTGGCTTTGGCGGACTCAAAGAAGAGCTGCCACCGAAAGAAAAAGCACGCTCGCGTGGGCCAATCTACGGCGCGCGGTCCGGCAGTCCTGGCGCAGGCACCGGCGGCTCAGCGCGCGGCAGCGCTGGCGGCGGCAAAGTCGTCGTGACCGCCACGCGCGGCGCCAAATCGACAGCCCGCGCCGCAGGCCGCGCAGCAGCCGCCAAATCCGGCGGCCGCGGCAACAAACGATAAACGGAGAGACGCATGAAGCAGTACAAAGAATTGATCAGCACCGTTCTGGAACAAGGCAGTTGGCAGGACAACCGCACCGGCATCCGCACCCTGAGCGTGCCGGGCGCTATGATGCGCTTCGACATGAACGACGGCTTCCCCGCCGTCACCACCAAGAAGCTGGCCTTCAAATCGGTGGTCGGTGAACTGTGCGCCTTCCTGCGTGCCTCGCGCAGCGCCGCCGATTTCCGCGCCCTCGGCTGCAAGGTCTGGGACCAGAACGCAAACGAGAACCAGCAATGGCTGGACAACCCGCACCGCACTGGCCTCGACGACCTGGGCCCGGTGTACGGCGTTCAGTGGCGCCAGTGGCCAGGCTACAAGGTGCTGGACGCCTCGGCCACCGAGCAAATCGCAGACGCTGAACGCAACGGCTTCCGCCAGGTAGCGCCGCTGGAAGAAGACGGCGTGCAGAAAGTCCTGATGTACAAAGCCATCGACCAGTTGCGTGAATGCCTGGACACCATCGTCAACAACCCTTCGAGCCGCCGCATCCTGTTCCACGGTTGGAATCCAGCGGTGCTGGACCAGGTCGCGCTGCCGGCATGCCACCTGCTCTACCAGTTCATCCCGAACGCCACAACGCGCGAAATCTCGCTCTGCCTCTACGTGCGCAGCAACGATATCGGCCTTGGTACGCCATTCAACATCGCAGAAGGCGCCGCCCTGCTGCACCTGGTGGCGCGCCTGACCGGCTACAAGCCGCGCTGGTTCAGCTACTTTATCGGCGACGCGCACATCTACGAGAACCACATGGAGATGGTGCAAGAGCAGCTCAAACGCGAGCCGCTGCCGCTGCCACAGCTGCATATCAACAGCCGCGTGCCATCGTTCGCGGAAACCGGCAAGTACGAACCAGAGTGGCTGGAGAAAATCGAGCCTTCCGACTTCACTTTGGAAGGCTATCAGCATCATGCACCACTGACGGCGCCGATGGCCGTCTAAACACGCCATTGAAGAATACGCCGCTGTACATCAGCGGCGTATTCTCAGGTTTTCTCAAGCAGACACAGATACCATCACGAGGGTGGTTCTCTCAGTTGTACTAGCGCATACTTGACGTACGCCTAACGTCCGATGGCAGTCGGCTATCGCCCCAATTCGGACCTTGAGTCACTAGTGAGAAATAATTGCTTTCCAGAGTGCGTCGCACTTCAAAGCGCTTTCGACCACCAAATCACTTAATCCGAATTACCTGAATCCGTTGATCCATGCCCTCAACTTGCATCGCAAACCCTCCGTTGGCGGGAATTATCATTACTTTAGGGCGATACTTATAAGAATAAGTATATGCGTATGTACTTTGCTGCCAAACTTGTCCATTCACTAGCTTAAATATTGTTTCACCATCCCAGCCATTGAATTCCCCCTCGATTTGCGACTCTATTACCTCGGACGATAGAGTTGGCCGCTTCACCTTAGGCGCCGAAGTTTTGCGTTCACCAACACGCTGGACGTTTATTTTCTTATCACCTATAAATAGCTTCCCTTTGTCTGGGCAAACAATGACCTGCGGCGAATATTCATAGAGGTATTCATAATCATATTTCACCTCCCAAATTGAACCATCCAACAACTTAAAAATTTCCCCGTTGTTGCCCATAAATGGGCTCGGACTAACAATGGATGATTCGAAGCATTCTTCAGCGTGCGCGCAATTCAATGCAAACAAAATTACGAAAAATAAAAAACGATTCTTCACAACACATTTCCTTCATAAAGCAGTTCGAATAGGTCGGCTCATGGCCGAATGTACACAGTCATTAGGTTGCCGGGGCGACTCCCTAACAGATGTATCGAACCTATGCACCGTTCATCCGCGCAGCGACGCGAGTCCGCAGAAACCCGCCGATGACGAATACTGGTGCCTGGGCGATAATTAAGCATAGAAGCGCTATCGCGGAACGAATCAAGGATTCTTCGGTCGCATAATACTGCAGCGGGAGCCACAAAATGAATAGCGCCAGACCACCGGAAAACGTAGTGACCCACATCGCAGGACGGCCAAAGACAATTCCCAGCACAAGCGATGTACCCGCCACGAATAGCAATACCGACAGGAACGAGGGCCAAAGCTCTGCCCGAGTGGCACTAACATTAACGCCGAAGATCGCCGCCAGTGCGATGAATAAAAACGCGCTGATTGCCGCTATCAATTTCATCTAACGACCTCCTGATATCCGAATCGATGGCGTGGCTGTCTCCGAACGATGTTGCGTGCTTCGATCATTGAATGCTGTTACTCCGTCCGCGCAAGAAAAGAATTCCGGCGCCCAAGAGACTGACACCAATTACTAACGCGATTATCAGTCCCGCTGGATTTTTCAAGCCGATTGCATCGGCAAAAAAAGCGAGCACTACGACAGCAGCCAGTTGGCCCGGCAGAATGATACGAAGTCCACGCAACACAGTGACGTCGCCCTGTCTCGACAGCTTCCATGCGACAAAGCATACCGGAGCCCATAACAGACCAAGGAGCACCGCTAGCAACACTGTGACAAACAATATCTTCATGTAATTGCGATTTCTAAAAGGCAGCTATTGGCCGACAGCTGAATTTTTACTTTTTCGGTTTAATTTCGATACCGTCCGATAGATATTGGACGCTCACTTCCTGCGGGCCGTTTGGAGTATACAACTGCCAGCACTCGAATTCACTTGATGGCTCCAGGAGCGCTGATATCTTCAGGTGGCTCGATAGCTGTCCGACCACGTCTTTTTGATCGACTTGTCGGGCACCAGCGCGTCGCCACGAGATTAGAAATCCTTGCTCGAACCCCTCGGAATAGCTGGAAACCTGAGCAAACGCTTTTGCATGTTCCATCGGTATATCTGTTGACTCAACCAGCATCCCCATCAAGTCTCCAAGCAAGCGCAAAGCAATTCCCTCATCAACAGCTGGAGACGTAAAAAACTGGAAAGACTCTATATCTGACATGACGTCCTTTTCGCTACTTCATAACGCCTGAATGCTTGTGCCGGACTTCCGGTCTTGGCTGATGCCAGTCGTCTAGTCTCCGTCGAGGTCTAACACTTCATCCACCTCATCTTTGACCTTTGAGCCTCGAAGCAACCGGACAAATACAACGATAAAGACGACCAAGGATATCAGAATCGCTAAATAGTTTTCGGGCAATGAAACGTGAACGCTTTGCAGCAGCGGAGTGAAAGGCCTCATTGCAGACAGCACGAACACGTAACTAAAAAGCCCAATAGCCGTCGCAACGACAAAACCCACTACAAATTTTTGAATCACAAAGGTCCTTTGTTGGGGCTGCTATATGGCCGTTTCTTGCCAACTCACTCTGCAACAATTTCTTTGGTCAGCGCATATCGGCTACCGCCTGGCGGGAAGTCGGGAATTTGGCTGACAACCCGATACCCGCGTTTCTCATAGAACGGCAGCGCTTGGAAGCTTAACGTTTCAAGGAATACCCGCGGGCACTCTCTCCGAACGGCCTCGCTTTCCGCTGCCTGCATCAGTTCAGTCCCATAGCCTTGACCGCGCAGTTCATCGGACATCCAGACAGCCTGCACCTGCAACCAACCCAGATAAGTAGCTCCGACCAATCCTCCTACAACACCGCCTTCAGAATTTCGAACGGCAATAAACAGATAATTTGGAGTGTCGCCATTCGCTTTTGAAGCGTTGAAGGCAGTGAGGCCGTTGATTACAGCTACCATTTCGTCCGGAGCCGGCTCAGATTCAATCACGACTTTGTATTTCTCTGACATTAATTCCTCGTTCAAAAATTTTACGGTAGCTAACGAGTGCAAACGCAATCGGCTAGCACCGCGAATTAAACTTGGCGTTTAAGCAGTTTCTTCTTCGGGGACGACGCTGCTCCACCACTGGTTGGCCGAGTATTCCCCTTCCTTTTCCAGCAAGTAGTGATAGCCGCGTTCAGCGGCTTCATTCAGCAGGCGCTGGTCGTTGAACGCAGCTTCGCGCAGGTGGTCTACGCCCTGGCGATTGCCCTCTTCCAGCAAGACGCGGCCGTACATCAACGACGCTTTGGGATACGGGCCACCTGGGCGCTTCAACTGCTCCACCAGGACCGGCTTCGCGGCAGCGGCGGATTCGAACTCCAGTCTTAACGCGGCCAATTCCTGAAGGTCGGGCACCGACAGCTTGGACAGTGGTTGCGCGGACAAGGTGCCAATACGTGCCTGCGAAGTCGTCACATGGCGATAGCGTTCACGCCAACCGCGCGAATTGACTTCCCACCACTGCTTGTCCAGTTCTGCCTCCAGCTTCTTGCCGACTCCTGAAGCCAGCATCACGTCGGCAGAGCACACATCGACCGGTTCCGGTAAGGATGGTGCAACGCCAATCGCATCCAGGCGCTCACGCAAACATGGGTGGGTATCGTCCACGTCCGAACGCACGGCCCACACGGCATCCAGGGCAGCTTGCGACGCCCACTCTTCGTAATTCGCCCTGAACGCCATGCGCATCGAAGCGAACGGCATGAACGGCGGCCTCTCGGCGCGATCCGCGTTCTCATACATCTTTGGCCAGAACGAGCTATACACCCAAGCCCCGAGCATATGGACGCGTAGCAGCCCGTGCGCACGCGCTGTGCGACCGGCCATCTCGACCGACATGGCGTCGGCTTCGTATTCATTCTGGCGCGCCAGCACGAAAGTGTAGGCGTCGTAATACGGGAAGAATTTGCCCAGCGAGCGGGCAATTACGCTGCTTACCAAGTTGTCTTCCGCACTTTGCTCGACATGCTTGTACATGTCGACGAACAGGCGCCGCTGGCGATACACCCATGTCGCAGCCTTACCGTGATTGCCGCATAAGTGGCCGTATTCGTGGGCCAGCGTGCCGAGCATTTCCTTGGAAGTGGCTCCCAGCAGGTAGGGCAAACCGACCATAAGGTGATTGCGGTAACCGCCAAAGATGCCGAAACGGGCGTGCTGGCAAATGGCGGCGTTGTACTCGTCCGTGACGAGGACATGGTGGATGGTTGGCCCTTTCAGCTTGCTGTGCAGCTTGTCGAGGATGTCGAACAGCTTAGGCGCCTCTTCGCGGGTCAGGGCACGTCCGGTCGGCGGGTCCAGGCGCATGAACATGACGCGCAGGACGACAAAAATCAGTGGCAGCAGAAACAGGCCAAACAGGCCTATCTTGATGGTGACAAAGGTGCGGTGCGATTCCAGAGCCCATTGCATAAGCGTGACAAACAAGGCGACCAGCCCCGCCAATGCGCCGAACAGCACGACAAAGGCAGACAGGCTGATCGCAACGACCTTGCGGCGGAATGCCGCAGGGTTGGCATGTGAGTCCAGTTCAAGACGGCGAACCAGGTGTTCAAATTCTTTGCGGTCCAATCGCACTCCTCATTCAAAATTCTTCCCAATCTCCTACCGGGCTGTTAGCCACCTTGCGGGCAGGCGCCGCCTTGGTCTGGGTCAAGGCTGGTTTGGCCGGCTTCGCTGGCTTGGCCGTTTTGGCCGGCGCGCCAGGCTTGGTGCGCACGGCCTGGATCACGGCACGAGCCTCGGCGGCTGCCGAAGGCACCCTGTGCTGGCCGTCGATCTGGAACACGCTCACGACCCGCGACAGGCTGCTCGCCTGGTCCTGCAACTCGCCGGATGCCGCAGCGGCCTCCTCCACCAATGCCACGTTTTGCTGCGTAATTGTATCCATCTCCGTGATGGCGTGGTGGATTTGCTCCAAGCCTGCGGTCTGTTCCTGGGTCGCGCTGGTGATCTCGCCCATGATATCGGTCACGCGTTGGATGCTGGTCACGATATCTTTCATCGTGGCGCCGGCTTGGTTCACCAGCTTGGCTCCGCTTTCCACCTTGCCGACGGAATCGTCGATCAACTGCTTGATCTCCTTGGCTGCGGCAGCCGAGCGCTGCGCCAGGTTACGCACCTCGCTGGCCACGACCGCAAAACCGCGGCCTTGCTCACCGGCGCGTGCCGCTTCCACAGCAGCATTCAGTGCCAGGATATTGGTCTGGAAGGCGATGCCATCGATCACTGCAATGATGTCAACGATCTTGTTGGACGACTCATTAATTGAGCCCATGGTTTCAACCACCTGGGCCACCACTTCGCCGCCCTTGGTTGCCACGGTCGATGCCGATACGGCCAACTGGTTAGCCTGGCGTGCATTGTCGGCATTCTGGCGCACGGTGCTGGTGAGCTCCTCCATCGACGATGCGGTTTCTTCCAGCGACGCGGCTTGCTCGCCGGTGCGATGGGACAGGTCCATATTGCCGGCAGCAATCTGGCCGGACGCGCTGGAGATGGTGTCGCTGCCACTACGGACTTCCGACACAATCGCAGCCAGGTTGTCGCGCATTTTGTCCAGTGCACGCAGCAACTCGCCGAATTCATTGGCCGAGTGGGCGGTGGCCTGGCCTTTCAGGTCGCCATCGGCCACGCGGTGCGCCACTGCCATGGCTTCTGCCAGCGGTTCGGAGATGGCCTTCATTAGCACCATGCCGGCGAACACGCTGAGTACCAAACCGCCGAGCAGGACCACAGTTACGGTGGTGCTTGAACGGCTCAGGCTTGCGGCGACAGCGGCATCGTCTTCCTTGACGCGCTTGTCACTGTATTCAGCGAGGGCTTTGAGGGCGACGTCGCCAACACGATAAGTTGGGTTGACCTTCTTGATCAGGACCGTTTCGGCGTCGTCCCAGCGGCCTTCCTTGACGGCTGCGGTGGCGGCGCGAACGTGCGCAACGCCCAGGCCATCGCTCTTGGCGAACCAGTCCTCGGCCAGTTTGCGCTCCTCGGGCGACTTGATACTAGCCAGGTAGCCTTCCCAGTGCTTGGTCACGCGTGCGGTCACTTCGTCGACGATGTTGAAGTGATTGGTCAGCGGGTGATCATGCAGCTTGCTCCAGCCCAGCTCCGGGTTGTGCTGCAAGGCTTGCAGGATCTGGCTGCGGCCAGTTTCCATATCGAGACGGATTGCGTTTCGTTCCGCGATGTTCTTCTGGTTAGCGACAGTGACGTCCTTCACCAGACCGACCGAGCGCTCTGCGCTCAGGATTCCAAGTCCGCCGATAACGGCCAACAGGCCAATCAGCAGACCGAGCACACCCACCAAGAGGGTTTTGATCTTGAAATTATTGAACATCGCTCACTCCTTTACCAACGATTTGAAAAACTGATGCAACCGGCCTCGCAACTCTGATACCTCGTCGAACTCGATATAGGTAATATCCACCAGGTCATCCAGCTCACGCAGCAGCGTGGTCTTGATCGGCGCGCCTTTCCATACCAGGAACAGGATAGGCGTCCGGCGGCCTTTGAATATGTGATAGCTCAACTCAAACGCACTGCTTTCGCTCATTCCGACCCGAATGTTGACCATCACGTCGGCCTGGTCCAGCAATGCAAGTCGATGACGCCGGAAGTTCTGCGGCGTGAACGGCAAACCCTGGCCGCGTTCGAAGGAGGCACGGAAGGTCTCCGCGCTTTCCGCCTGTAAGCCGGTGAGGTAATCGAAGACGTGCGGCAGGCCATTGGCGCTGTCGATCATCTGCATGATTTCGCCGATCATGCGCTGTTCGCGCTCGTCCGATTCGGTGAATGGCTGGCGGATGAAGACCTTGAGCGGCTCCACGCCAACGCTGCGCTGTCGCGAATCGGCGCGGCGTTCCGGCATTTTCCACGCGGCCGCCGCCATGTCCGCTGCGCCCGGCACAGGACGCGGTGCGAGCGGTGGCGACTCACGTTGGCCGCTCTCGGCCAGCGCATGCAACTCCTGGAGCGAACGAACGGCTGTGCAATTGGCATGCTTGCGGGCCTCCGCTGCGGCTTCTGCGGCAGCGATCGTCGTGAACATTACCGTGCCGCTGGCCAGCGCCGCGGTGCGCAGGCTGCGGGTGGCTGCAATGGCCGTGCGCTTTTCATCAACGGTGACGACGGCCATGGCGATTTCGCGCAAGGCGATCAGGCCAAGCAGGGTTTCGTCTTCAATCGCGTTGACTGGCACTTCGCCCGCTTCCAGCACGGCCGCCGTGATCTCGCTGGCGCATAGCGAATAGCCTGCATCGGCGAGTTCGCGAGCCAAGGCCACTGCGCGAGCCTGGTCGGCCTTGCGGACGCGCATATACACGTGCCCTTGTTGGGGAATGCGCACGCCGGCTGCCAGTTCCGCTTTCAGGAAGGCCTCGCCGAAGGTCGGCCCCGTTCCCATAACCTCGCCGGTCGATTTCATTTCCGGTCCGAGGATAGTGTCCACGCCAGGGAATTTCGCAAACGGCAGAACAGATTCCTTGACGCTGTAGTACGGAGGAATCACTTCCGCCGTGACGCCTTGCGCCGCCAGCGAGCGGCCCGCCATGCAGCGCGCCGCGACCTTAGCCAGTTGCACGCCGGTCGCCTTGGAGACGAACGGCACGGTGCGCGAAGCACGCGGATTCACTTCCAGCACGTAGATCCTGTCAACCATCCGGCCGTCAGCTTTCAGGCGCTGCACCGCGAACTGCACGTTCATCAGGCCCACCACGTCCAGTCCTTGCGCAAGGCGCACTGTCTGGCGCTTGATCTCCGCAACAGTGGCATCGGCCAGGGAGTATGGAGGCAGGCTGCAGGCCGAGTCGCCGGAGTGGATACCAGCCTGCTCGACGTGTTCCATGACGCCGCCGATCACCACATCGACGCCGTCGCTCACGCAATCGACGTCCACCTCAATCGCATCGTTCAGGAAGCGGTCCAGCAGCACCGGTGAATCGTGGGATACCTTAACCGCCTCGCGCATATAGCGCTCCAGGTCGGCCCGTTCGTGGACAATCTCCATGGCGCGGCCGCCCAATACATATGACGGACGCACCACCAGCGGGTAGCCGATTTCTTCGGCCATGGCCACGGCCTGCTGCTCGGTGCGTGCGGTGCGGTTGGACGGCTGGCGCAGGTCCAGCTCGAACAACAGCTTCTGGAAGCGCTCGCGGTCTTCAGCCGCATCGATCATGTCCGGCGAGGTGCCGATGATCGGCACGCCGCTGCCCTCCAGCGCCAGTGCCAGCTTGAGCGGAGTCTGGCCGCCGTACTGCACGATCACACCTTCCGGCTTTTCGAGGGCGACGATTTCCAGCACGTCTTCCAGCGTCAGGGACTCGAAGTACAGGCGGTCGGAGGTGTCGTAATCGGTCGACACGGTTTCCGGATTGCAGTTGACCATGATGGTCTCGTAGCCATCCTCGCGCATCGCCAGCGCGGCGTGCACGCAGCAATAATCGAATTCGATGCCCTGCCCGATCCGGTTCGGGCCACCGCCCAGCACCATGATCTTGCGGGCACTGGTCGGCTGGGCCTCGCATTCCTCGTCGTAGGTCGAGTACATATAGGCAGTACGCGTGGCGAATTCGCCGGCGCAGGTGTCGACTCGCTTGTAGACCGGACGGATGCCCTGGGCATGGCGTTGCGCACGCACTGCATCCTCCGGCACGCCCAAAAGTGCCGCCAGGCGGCGGTCACTGAAGCCTTGCTGTTTCAGGCGGCGCAGCACATGGCGGTCGAAGCCGCCCAACTGCTGCGAGGCCACCCATTCCTCAACTTCCACCAGGTCCTGGATCTGTGCCAGGAACCATGGATCGATATGGGACAGGCGGTTCACCTCCACCAGCGACATGCCTTGGGCGAAAGCCTCGCCCACATACCAGATGCGTTGCGGACCTGGCAAGCGCAGCTCTTGCTCGATCACGTCGCGGCCGGTAGCGATGCGCTGCAGGCCGTCGACGCCGATATCCAGGCCACGCAGCGCTTTCTGGAACGATTCCTGGAAAGTGCGGCCCATGGCCATCACTTCGCCAACCGACTTCATTTGCGTGGTCAGGCGGTCGTTCGCGCCCGGGAATTTCTCAAAGGCGAAACGCGGGATCTTGGTCACGACGTAGTCGATGGCCGGTTCGAACGAGGCTGGTGTCGCGCCGCCGGTAATATCGTTCTGCAGCTCGTCCAGCGTGAAGCCCACGGCCAGTTTGGCGGCCACGCGGGCAATCGGGAAGCCGGTTGCTTTGGAGGCCAGCGCCGAGGAACGCGACACGCGCGGATTCATTTCGATCACGATCATGCGGCCGTCTTGCGGATTTACCGCAAACTGCACGTTCGAGCCGCCGGTGTCCACGCCGATTTCACGCAGCACTTCCAGCGCGGCGTCGCGCATGATCTGGTATTCCTTGTCAGTCAGCGTCTGCGCCGGGGCGACAGTGATGGAGTCGCCGGTATGCACGCCCATCGGGTCCAGGTTCTCGATCGAGCAGACGATGATGCAGTTGTCCTTGCGGTCGCGTACCACCTCCATCTCGAATTCCTTCCAGCCGATCAGCGATTCCTCGATCAGCAATTCGGAAGTCGGCGACAACTCCAGGCCGCGCAGGCAGATGGCGGTGAATTCGTCAGCGTTACGGGCGATGCCGCCGCCGCTGCCGCCCATCGTGAACGACGGACGGATGATGGCCGGGAAGCCCAGCTTTTCCTGCGCCTGCCAGGCTTCAGCCATGGTGTGGGCGATATGGGAGCGGGCCGACTCCAGGCCGATGCGGCCCATGGCTTCCTTGAATTTGGCGCGGTCTTCGGCGCGGTCGATAGCTTCCGGCGTGGCGCCGATCAGTTCCACATTGAATGCTGCCAGCACGCCGTGGCGGTGCAGGTCCAATGCGCAATTGAGCGCGGTCTGGCCGCCCATCGTCGGCAGCACGGCTTGCGGGCGCTCCTTCTCGATGATGCGCGCCACCGTTTCCCAGGTGATCGGTTCGATATAAGTGACATCGGCCATGCCGGGGTCGGTCATGATGGTGGCCGGGTTGCTGTTGACCAGCACCACCTCGTAGCCCTCTTCGCGCAAGGCTTTGCATGCTTGGGCGCCGGAGTAGTCGAATTCGCAGGCTTGGCCGATCACAATCGGGCCTGCGCCAATGATCAGGATGCGCTGAATGTCAGTACGCTTAGCCATGGCGCGCGCCCTCCATCATGCTGACGAAACGGTCGAACAGCGGCGCCAGGTCATGCGGGCCGGGCGAGGCTTCCGGGTGACCCTGGAAGCAGAAGGCTGGTTTGTCTGTGCGGCGGAAGCCTTGCAGCGAGCCGTCGAACAGCGAGATATGAGTGACTGCGCAGTTATTCGGCAGCGAATCGGGATCGACCGCAAAGCCATGATTCTGGGAAGTGATCATCACGCGGCCGGTTTCCACGTCCTGCACCGGATGGTTGGCGCCGTGGTGACCGAATTTCATTTTCACAGTGCGGGCGCCGGATGCCAGCGCCATGATCTGGTGGCCAAGGCAGATGCCGAAGGTCGGCACGCCGCGCTCAATCAGCTCGCGCGCAGCCTCGATAGCGTAATCGCAGGGCTGGGGATCTCCTGGACCGTTCGACAGGAAGATGCCGTCCGGTTTCAACGCCAGGGCCGCAGCGGCGCCGGCCTTCGCAGGGAGCACGGTAACGCGGCAGCCGCGCTGGGACAGCATGCGCAGGATGTTCGCTTTCACGCCGAAGTCGAAGGCCACCACATGGCGGCCCGGCTGCAACTGGCGCCCATGGCCCTGGCCCAGCGACCATTCGGTTTCAGTCCATTCGTATGCCACGGCAGTACTCACCGTTTGCGCCAGGTCCAGGCCCGACAGGCCCGGGAATTCGCGCGCCAGGTGCAGCGCTTCGTCTGCCGCACCGCCTGCGATGATGGCGCCGGACTGGGCGCCCTTTTCGCGCAGGATGCGGGTCAGCTTGCGGGTATCGATGCCCGCGATCGCCACTACGCCCTGCTCCGCCAGCCAGGACGACAGGTCCCTCTCGGAGCGGAAATTCGAAGCGAGGAAAGGCACGTCTTTCACCACCAGGCCGGCGGCGTGGATGCGCGAAGCTTCGGCATCTTCGCCATTCACGCCGGTGTTGCCGATATGCGGGTAAGTCAGCGTGACAATCTGGCGGCTGTAGCTCGGGTCACTCAGGATTTCCTGGTAGCCGCTCATGGCCGTATTAAAGACAACTTCGCCAGCCGTGGCGCCATTGGCGCCGATCGAGGCGCCTTCGAAGATCGTGCCATCGGCCAGTGCGAGAATAGCGCGCCCGGCATTCCCAGAGGGATGCTTGAGTGGGTGTTTCATCAGGGGGTTCTCCTGCTCCGTATCGTTATGAAACCTACAAACAGAATTACTCAGCAGTAATTCCTAGCGCGCTAGAACCCACGATACTTCCGGCCCCCCCCGATAAAACTCTCCAACTTTCACAATCGCCCGTTCGGGGCCAAAAAAAACTTGCGATGGCGCAATTCCGCAACGTGACCGGATTGCAAAGTGCTCCGATATATAATGTCGGCCATGACAAATTTGACCATCATCGTTGCCACTGACTCCAGTAATGGCATTGGCATCAACAACACCCTGCCGTGGCACCTGCCGGAGGACCTGGCGCACTTCAAGCGCCTCACTTCCGGCCACCCGATTATCATGGGCCGCAAGACCTTCGATTCGATCGGCCGCGCCTTGCCAAACCGCCGCAACATCGTCATCACCCGCAACGCCGAGTGGCAGCATGAGGGCGTGGAACGCGCCGCCTCGCTGGAGGACGCACTGGCCATGGTGGACGGCGTGGACGACGCTTTCGTGATCGGCGGTGGACAGATTTTTGAGCAAGCCCTGCCCCTGGTTGGCAAGCTTGTAATTACCCGCATCGCCCAAAACTATGAGTGCGATGCCTTCTTCCCTGAGCTGCCGGGCGGCGTATGGAAGGAAGTGGCGCGCGAAGAGCACGTATCGGCAGCCCGGCTGCCTTATGCATTTATTACCTACACCAGGAACTAAAACATGTCCGGACACGGTTTTCATGTACACGGCCCACACGATCACGCCGTGGAACACGCAGCACACAGCAACGACAAATTCTCGGGCAATATCGCTGTGACCACGGCCATCCTGGCCACGGTGGGCGCCATCTTCGGCTACCAGGGCGGCGCAACCCAGAACGATGCGGCGCTGTTCAAGAACAATGCAGCCATCGCCAAGACCGAAGCGGCCAACCGCTGGAACTACTACCAGGCCAAATCGGCCAAGCAGAACCTGGCCGAACTGGCCATGACGCTGCCGAACGTCGATCCAGAGAAGTACAAGGCCGACGTGGCGCGCTACAAGGAAGAAAAAGAGGCAATCAAGCAGGACGCCGAGAAGTGGGAAGCCAAATCGACCGAATGGGACCACCAATCCGACCACGCCCTGCACAAGCACCACCAATGGGCGCTGGCCACCACGGCCGAACAAATCGCCATCGCACTGGCCGCGATCACTTTGCTGACCAACCGTAAATGGCTGATGTACGCCACTTATGGCGTGGCGGCGGTGGGCATCGGCCTGGGCGTTGTTGCAATGCTGTAAAAAAATCCCCCCGGGAGGCGTATTTCTGCGATACTCCCGGTCTTATTTTTTTGAGGCGCTAGGTCGCGCCTGGAGACCATCGATGAAATTCCGCTTCCCCATCGTCATCATTGACGAGGATTTCCGTTCCGAGAACACGTCCGGCCTGGGCATTCGCGCCCTGGCAGCGGCGATGGAAAAGGAAGGCATGGAGGTCCTTGGTGTGACCAGCTATGGCGACCTGTCCCAGTTCGCACAGCAGCAGTCGCGCGCCTCAGCCTTCGTCCTGTCGATCGACGACGAGGAGTTCGGCGCCGGCAGCCCGGAGGAGACCGACTTCGCGCTGGCTTCCCTGCGCACCTTTATCGAAGAAATCCGCTACAAGAACGCGGACATCCCGATCTACCTGTACGGTGAAACCCGCACCTCGCGCCATATCCCGAACGATATCCTGCGCGAACTGCATGGCTTCATCCACATGTTCGAGGATACCCCGGAATTCGTGGCGCGCCACATCATCCGCGAAGCCAAGTCCTACCTGGACGGCCTGGCGCCGCCATTCTTCCGCGCCCTGGTGCACTACGCGAACGACGGCTCCTATTCCTGGCACTGCCCTGGCCACTCCGGCGGCGTGGCCTTCCTGAAGTCTCCGATCGGCCAGATGTTCCACCAGTTCTTCGGTGAGAACATGCTGCGCGCCGACGTCTGCAACGCCGTGGAGGAACTGGGCCAACTGCTGGACCACACCGGCCCTGTCGCCGCGTCCGAGCGCAACGCCGCCCGCATTTACAACGCAGACCACGCCTACTTCGTCACCAACGGCACCTCCACCTCCAACAAGATGGTGTGGCATTCGACCGTGGCGCCTGGCGACATCGTCGTGGTCGACCGTAACTGCCACAAATCGATCCTGCACTCGATCATCATGTGCGGCGCGATCCCTGTGTTCCTGATGCCGACCCGGAATAACCTGGGCATCATCGGTCCGATTCCGCTCGAAGAGTTCACGATGGAGAGCATCGAGCGCAAAATCGCCAACAACCCGTTCGCCCAAGCTGCCGCCAACAAGAAGCCGCGCATCCTGACCATCACTCAGTCGACTTACGACGGCGTGGTGTACAACGTGGAAACCCTGCGCGAAATGTTGGACGGTAAGATCGACACCCTGCACTTCGACGAAGCATGGCTGCCGCACGCCACCTTCCACGATTTCTACAAGAACATGCACGCGATCGGCAAGGACCGTCCGCGCGCCAAGGAATCGATGATTTTCTCGACCCAGTCGACCCACAAGCTGCTGGCAGGCCTGTCGCAGGCTTCGCAGGTGCTGGTGCGCGACTCCGAGACCGTCAAGCTGGACAAGGACGCCTTCAACGAAGCGTACCTGATGCACACCTCGACTTCGCCGCAATACTCGATCATCGCTTCGTGCGACGTGGCTGCGGCCATGATGGAAGCGCCGGGCGGCACCGCCCTGGTGGAAGAATCCATCCTGGAAGCGCTGGACTTCCGCCGCGCGATGAAGAAGATCGACGAAGAATGGGGCCAGGACTGGTGGTTCAAGGTCTGGGGTCCGGACACCTTCGCCGAAGAAGGCATCGGTTCGCAGGAAGACTGGATCTTCACCGAAGACAGCAAGAAGTGGCACGGCTTCGGCGACCTGAAGCCGGGCTTCAACATGCTCGACCCGATCAAGGCCACCATCGTCAACCCCGGCCTGTCGCTGGACGGCCAGTTCGGCGAGACCGGTATCCCTGCGTCCATCGTGACCAAGTACCTGGCGGAACACGGCGTGATCGTTGAGAAGTGCGGCCTGTACTCCTTCTTCATCATGTTCACCATCGGCATTACCAAAGGCCGCTGGAACACCCTGCTGACCGCCCTGCAGCAGTTCAAGGACGACTACGACAAGAACGCCCCGATGTGGCGCATCCTGCCGGAGTTCTCGGCTGCCAACCCGCGTTACGAGCAAATGGGCCTGCGCGACCTGTGCCAGCAGATCCACGATTTCTACAAAGCTTACGACGTGGCGCGCCTGACTACCGAGATGTACTTGTCGGACATGGTGCCTGCAATGAAGCCGTCGGACGCCTTCGCCAAGATGGCTCACCGCGAAATCGAGCGCGTACAACTGGACGAACTGGAAGGCCGCATCACCGCCATCCTGCTGACGCCTTACCCGCCGGGCATCCCGCTGCTGATCCCGGGCGAGCGCTTCAACAAGACCATCGTCGACTACCTGCGCTTTGCGCGCGACTTCAACGAGCACTTCCCGGGCTTCGAGACCGATGTGCACGGCTTGGTCAAGCGCGAAGTGAACGGCAAGCGCGATTACTTCGTAGACTGCGTCAGGCAATAAAGAGAAAAGCCCGCTGCGAAGCGGGCTTTTTTTACGCTGCGATTGCAACCGTCAGCGTTACGACATAGCCATCCGTGACATTCCCGCTCATGGTGCCGAGCTGCAGCGAGTAACCATCGCTGAAAATATTATCGGTGGCGTAGCTGATGCGCGTCAGGTTGGCGGCCGAACTGCTGTAGCCGGTCGTCGCATAGACTTCGTTCAACGTCGCCATAGGGAAAGTGAACTGCGAGGTCTTGATACGGTTCGAGGCACTGGTGCTTTGCGCCAGGCTGCGATATACCTCGAAATGCACATGCGGCATACGGCCGTCGTAGCAGCCAGGGAAGATGGTCGTGAATGAGAGGTTGCCGTCGGCATCCGCCTCCTGCACGCCGCGCAGATAGTTCTGGTCCGTCACGCCGCTGGAGTACAGCGAGTAACGGCCTTCCCGGTCGCAATGCCACAGGTAGACAGCGAAATTGCCGGCTGCGCCGCAGCTGTTGTTGGCGTTGACGATCTTTAGCTTGATCGTCAGCGGAACACCGGCAGCTGTGCCGCTGGCGCCATTAAAACTGCTACGGATATCGTTGCGCACCACGCCAGTTTGGGTCAGCACGTTGACGATGCCGCTGGCGTTGCTGTTGGTGCCGTCGCCAGGATAAGGGCCGCCGGTTTCTTCCGGGATGACGGCGCAGGCGCCGCTTCCGCTACTGCCTGTGCTGCCGCTCCCGGTGCTGCTGCTTTCGCTGCTGCTTTCACTTCCGGCGCTGCCGGAACCGCCGCCGCAGGCGAAGAGAGGCAGCGAAGCCGCGCCGGCCAGCAACCAGCGCAGCGAATTGCGGCGTGTGCTGCCCATGTTTATCATCGCTTCCAGGTCTGCCGCAAGGCCGTGGTCATGAGCGTCCATTGAGTATCCTTCTTATGCGGTGGTGTTAATCAGGTTGCCGCTGCTGCCCGCCTGCGGAAGTTTGTCCGCCAGGGTTTGCAGGAAACTGGCCAGCTTGGCTTTCGAGTCGCTGCTGTCGGTGCCGAGCGATTCGAGCAAGGAAGAGAACGAGGTCTCCAGCGAGGACGATGAGTCGCTGTCCGACGAATCGTCTTGCAGCGAAGAGATCAGGCTTTGCAGGTCCTGTGCCAAACGGCCTGGCCCGCCGTGGCCTCCGGGACCGCCTGGCCCGCCCGAGGCGCCTGCCGCATCGCCTTGCTCATGCAAGGACGTCATCAGCTGCTGAAGGAAGCCGCCCAGCGCCGACGCCGCACTGTCCTTGTCGCTGGCAGCAACATCCGTCACGCCCAGCGATTCCAGCACGGAACCGATCGCACTGACAAACCCACTCTCCCCAGGCGGCGGCCCTGGAGGCGGCGGAGGCGGCGCCTGGCGCGCCTTTTCGGTGCTGGTGGAGGACAGCTGGCTTGCGTATCCGCTGCTGGTGATCGAATTAACGTTCATGAGGACCTCCGCGCTGGCGACGCTCCATACGCTCATCCAACTGCTTGCGTTGCTCCGGCGTCAGCACAGCCAGCACCTTCTGGTGCGTACGGATACGCGCCAGCATCAGGTTCGCATCAGCCTGCGCCGCAGCCTGGGCCAATTTAGACGCAGCTCCATCATCGAACTTATCCGCATTGCGCATCTCGTGCAAAGCCCTCAACGCCTTCTCATGCGCACGCTGCTGCTCGCGCAGGTAAGGCTCCTGGCCATGCATCAACTGGAAAATCTTGTCGTCCTGGCTATCCGACAGTTCGAGCCCATGCAAGAAAGGCATGCCGCGCATATCGCTGCGTGGGCCGCCAAATGGTGGACGATCGCCTTCCGGCGGCGCGCCTTCTTCCGCGCTGGCGGCCAGCGGCAGCGCCATTGCAGCGGCCAGCAGCAGCTGGATCAATTTGCTCTTCTTCATTCTCAATCTCCAGTCGTGGGTAGGAGATTCCATTCTCTGGCTACGGTCTGTAAAGCGCCGTAAGTCGCAGGTAAAAACGTGTAAAGATGGAAGAACCCGGCAGGAGCGATTTGTTATCATGGGCGCCATGAACAAGGTCCTATTGATTGACGACGACGTCGAACTGGTCGGCATGTTCCAGGAATACCTGGTGCAGGAAGGCTTCGACGTCACCACCGCCCACGACGGCGAGACCGGCGCCGCCTCCGCGCTCACCGGGCTGTATGCCATTGCCGTCCTCGACGTGATGATGCCGCGCATGAACGGCCTGGAAACCCTGCGCCGCATCCGCGCTGTGAGCCAGATGCCCATTCTCATGCTGACCGCGCGCGGCGACGATACCGACCGCATCGTCGGCCTGGAACTGGGCGCGGACGATTACGTCACCAAGCCATGCACGCCGCGCGAGCTGACCGCGCGCATCCGCGCCATCCTGCGCCGGACGCAAGCCGTCCCCGATACCGGCAGCGGTCCATTGGTCGTCGGCCAGCTGTCGATGTGGCCCGAACAGCGCCGCGCCGCCTGGAACGGCATTCCGCTGGAACTGACCAGCACCGAATTCAACCTGCTGGAAGTATTGGCGCGCAACGCCGGCAAGCCGGTCAGCAAGAACTTGCTGTCCGAGCAGGGCTTGGGACGGCCAATGGCGCGCTTCGACCGCAATATCGACGTCCACATGAGCAGCTTGCGGCACAAGCTTGGTTCCATCTCTGACGGCCGTTCCTGCCTGCAGACGGTGTACCGCCTGGGCTACCAGCTGATTCGGGAGTAAGCCGTGGGACGTTTGTTCTGGAAGTTTTTCTTTTCGATCCTGCTCGCACAGGTGGCGGCTACCGCTGCAATTGGCGGTGCGGTGTGGCTCAAGGCGCGTGCCGCCGCCGAAGCGCGTCCTTCCGATCTCGAGACCGGACCGCCTGCCGATATGGCGATCGAATCCGCAGCGGCAACGCTGGCCTACGGCGGCAAAGATGGCCTGCGCCAGCTGCTGGAAAATATGCCGCGCCACCGCGTCTATGCCGTTGGCGACGATGGCAAAGAGCTGTTGGGGCGTATCACCACGCCGGGCATGCTGTCGGAAGCGCAGAAGATGCTGTCCAGCGCAGATCCCCACGGCGTCCGCAACGTCACTTCGCCCGACGGGCAGCGTTACATGCTTTTCCTGCCTTCGCGCCGCCACCTTGGCGAGCTTGAGGGACCCGATTCACGCGCCTTACTGGCCGGGTCGGGAATCCCCGGCCTCGACCCGCGCGCCTATCGCCACCAAGACTTCCGCCGCCCGCCGCCCCCAACCGCCGCGCCAGACACGCGCTCCGAGCCAGGTGGTTCCACCGTAGCCCACGCCGCAGGTCCAGGGCCTGCCGCTGGCGATGGCCCAGCCGCTGGACGCGGCCCCGCTCCTGCAGCCGGTCCCGACGCCGCCCCCGGCCCGGGTCCTGGCCGCGGGGAACCCGGCGGCCCGCCGCCCCGTTTCCGGCCCCTGACGCCCTTCATCCCTATCGGCGCGGCAGTGCTGGCAAGCCTGCTGTTCGCCGCCCTGTTGGCCTGGTACTTCGCCCGCCCTATCCGAGAGCTGCGGCAAGCCTTCGATGCAGCCGCCAGCGGGGACCTGACGCCGCGCTTTAACGCCAAACCGCGTGCCGGCGGCGACGAACTCACCACGCTGGGCCGCGACTTCGACCGCATGACCGCCCGCCTGCGCGCCCTGCTCGATGGCCAGAAGAACCTCCTGCACGACGTCTCGCACGAACTGCGCTCCCCGCTGGCACGCCTGCAGGCCGCCATCGGCCTGGCCCACCAGCAGCCCGAAAAGGCCGCCGCCTCGATGGAACGCATAGAACGCGAAAGTGTACGAATGGACAAACTGGTCGGCGAGCTGCTGACCTTATCGCGCCTGGAAGCAGGCGCATTCGACGCACCCAAAGAGGAATTCAGCCTCGGCGAACTGCTGGACGACATCCTGCTGGACGCCAAGTTCGAAGCCGCCACCAACGGCCGCGAAGTTGCCTTCACCGGCAACGCCGACGCCCAGCTCACCGGCCAGCCCGAACTGCTGGCGCGCGCCATCGAAAACGTGGTCCGCAACGCCATCAAGCACAGCCCGCCGGCCGGCAAAGTCGAAGTGGAAAGCTCGCGCGACACGCGCTACATCCGTATCCGCGTGATGGACAACGGCCCTGGCGTGGCACAAGAAGACTTGGGGAAGATTTTCCAGCCCTTCTACCGCGGCAGCAGCACGGAAAAAGACGTGGATGGACATGGACTGGGCCTGGCAATCGCCCAGCAGGTAGTGCAGCAGCACGGAGGCCGCATCGCCGCCGCCAATCGTGCCGGCGGCGGACTTTGTGTGGAGCTCTCGCTCCCCCTGGCTGAAACTTAAGCCTTCGGCAGGGTCACGCCGTGCTGGCCCTGGTACTTGCCGTTACGGTCTTTGTACGAGGTCTCGCAGATTTCATCGCTCTCAAAGAACAGCACCTGGGCACAGCCTTCGCCAGCGTAAATCTTGGCTGGCAGCGGGGTGGTGTTCGAGAATTCCAGGGTCACATAACCTTCCCACTCAGGCTCGAACGGGGTCACGTTGACGATGATGCCGCAGCGAGCGTAGGTCGATTTGCCCAGGCAAACGGTCAGCACATTGCGCGGAATGCGGAAGTATTCGATGGTACGGGCCAGCGCGAAGGAATTCGGCGGGATGATGCAGACATCGCTCTTCACGTCGACGAAGGAGTTCGAATCGAAGTTCTTCGGATCGACGATGGTGCTGTTGATGTTGGTGAAGACCTTGAATTCGTCGGCGCAACGGATGTCGTAACCGTAAGAGGAGGTACCGTAGGAAATCACCTTGCGGCCGTCCACGGAGCGTACCTGACCCGGCTCGAAAGGCTCGATCATGCCCTGTTGTTCCGCCATGCGGCGGATCCATTTATCGCTTTTAATCGTCATCGCAGAAGCTTTCTGGTTTAAATAATTGTGCGGATTTTACATCAGGCGCGCAGGCGCTGGGGCTCTTCGACGGCCTGCAGCTGCTTGCCCAGCATCTGGACGATCAGATCGCGGGTCAATTCAGCCGCATAGCGCGGCATCTCCATCGGGAACAGGTGTGAGCCGCGCATCATGCGGAAGTTACGGCCCACCAGATTGCGGGTGTGTTCCAGGCCGGCCTGGCGGTTCTCCACCGAGTTATCGCCGGCCACATAGGCCACAGGCACCGGGAATTCGCCCTTCACAAGCTGCCCGATATGGTGCGGAAGGCTGCGGTATATGGCTGTTTCATTCTCGCGGCGGAAGCGCAGCTGCACACCCTCAGGATGTGCTTCGAGTCCGCTTTCAAGATAATCCTGCAACACGCCCGGTGCCCAGGCGCCAAAGACTTCCTTGCTGGCGAAGTGGCGCATCGCTTCTTTTTGGCTTGGCCAGACATTGCGGCGCTTGACCGAAAAGCGCGCCGGGGAATAGCGGTCGGCCAGGCGGGTCTTCTTGAACAGTCGCCAGAAAGTGGCGCGCCAGCCTGCAACCACAGGAGAGTCGAGCATGACCAGGCAACGCACCAGGTCCGGGCGCTGGGCAGCGACCATCAGGCTGAGCATCCCGCCCAGCGAGTGGCCAACCAGGATGACTGGCTCTTTGTGGTAGCGGGTTTCCAGCTCGGCGACCAGCTCCTCTACGAGTTTGGCCCAGCCGTCTTCCACCGGATAGTGCGGGTTGTGGCCGTGCATATCGAGGGCCTGCACGTCGAAGTCCCGGCCAAGGTACTCGAAGAACTGGCGGTAGGTGCCCGCCGGGTAGCTGTTCGCGTGGGCGAAATGGACTTTCGGTTTCGTCATCAACTTATTCTAAAAGCTATGGCAACAAGAGTTTGGTGCAAAGCTTCTAATTATCGCTCATGATGCCCGGCCATGCCAGTTTTCGCCCCCTGTTCAGCTTAATAAGCGCGAATTGGCATCACTTCGGAACACCAGCGGCTTCAATTCCCCTGCCGCCTGTGCACGATGCGCGTGCATCACCACTTGCTTCAATTCCCCGTGCGCGGCCGATTTTGAGCATACCGGGTCGGGATTGGCCGCATCCCCGGTCATCGCCAGGGCCTGGCAGCGGCAGCCGCCGAAATCCTTTTCCTTTTCATTGCAAGTCCGACAAGTTTCCTTCATCCAGGCATCGCCGCGGAATTTGTTGAATGCCTCGCTCCCGTACCAGATATCGTGCAGGCTCGTTTCGCGGACATCGGGGAAAGACAGGCCGCGAATGCTGCGCGCCGCATGGCAAGGCAAGGCCGCGCCATCTGCCGCTACACCCAGGAATACCGATCCCCAGCCATTCATGCAAGCCTTGGGCCGCGACTCGAAATAGTCGGGCACCACGAACAGGATCCGCAGCCGGTTGCCGATTCGTTCACGGTATTCATTGACGACCTCCTCGGCCTTGCGCAGCTGTTCCTGCGTCGGCATGAGCTGGGCGCGATTCACCAGTCCCCAACCGTAATACTGGGTGTTGGCCAATTCCAGGTATTCCACGCCCATGGCCAGTGCCATCTCGATAATGCGTGCGACATGGTCCAGGTTATAGCGGTGCAGGACCACGTTCAGCACCATCGGGTAATGGAATTGTTTGATCAACGCCGCCACGCGTGATTTCAGCTCGAATGTACGGGTGCTGCTCAGGAAGTCGTTCATCTCCCTGCTCGAATCCTGGAACGAGAGCTGGATATGGTCGAGGCCCGCTTCAGTCAAGCGACGCAGGCGCTGTTCCGTCAGGCCGATGCCGGAAGTGATCAGGTTGGTGTAGTAGCCCAACCGGCGCCCCTCGGCCACCAGGTCTTCCAGGTCATCGCGCAGCAATGGTTCGCCGCCGGAAAAACCCAGCTGCACCGCGCCCAGCTTGCGTCCCTGGCGCAGCACATCGATCCACTGCGCGGTATCCAGCTCATTGGGCCGCGACGCGTAGTCCACCGGGTTGTAGCAGAACACGCAGTGCAGCGGGCAGCGATAGGTGAGCTCGGCCAGCAGCCATTTGGGCGGCGCCACGGCTGCTGCCTGCTCAGTGGCGGCGCTAGACAAGCCAGCCTCGCTGCTGTGCGGTGTCGACAAAATCCTTCACCGACGCCGTCAATCCGGTCGTATTGAAGGCCCGTTCCAGCATCGCCACGATCTCGCCAAGCGCATTGCGGCCGTCGCAAAGCTTGAGGATCTCTGCTGCGCTGGTGTTCAGCTTGACCATGCCCTCCGGGTACAACAGCACATAGGCGCCCTGTGCTTCTTCCCACTGCAGGCGGAACATGCGTGACAGCCTGGGTTGATCACTCATTGCCGCCTCCATAAGCAAGGTCAATCGCGTCCATCATGGACCACAGGACATTCAGCTTGAAGCGCAAAATCTCGAGCGCCCTTTCCTGCTGCTCACGCCCCTGGAAATAAGCCAGGGTCACCTGCAGGCCATGCTCCACGTCGCGCTGTGCGAGCGGAATGCGGCTGCGAAAATAGTGCAATCCATCCGGTTCGATCCACGGATAGTTCCTGGGCCAGCTCGCCAGCCTGTCCCGATGGATCTTCGGCGCAAACAATTCCGTGAGCGATGAACAGACGCCTTCCTGCCACGGAGCTTTGCGCGCGAAGTTCACATAGGCGTCCACGGCAAACCGCACGCCGGGCAGCACGTGCTTCAGCGACCAGAGGTCCTCGCGCAGGATACCCACGGCTTCACCAAGGCGCGTCCAGGCTTCGATGCCGCCGGCGTTGCCGTCGCAGCCGTCGTGGTCCTGGATGCGCAGCAGCCAGCGGCGGCGCGTTTCACGGTCCGGGCAATTGGCCAGGATCGCTGCATCTTTCTGCGGGATCGAAATCTGGTAGTAGAAACGGTTGGCAACCCAGCCCCGGATCTGGTCCGGCGTGAGACTGCCTTCCTGCATCCGCATATTGAAGGGATGGTGGATATGGTAGTACTTCTCGTTCGCCATCAATTGGTCGATGAAGGTGGCCTTGTCCCAGCGTGGCTGGAAGCCGACCTCCTGTCGTGACAACATATTCATAATTGGACCTCCATGCCGTCATGGGCCAGCTCGATGCCATGCCTTAGCAGCGTTGCGTGCTGGGCGGAGTCTTCATCGAGAACAGGATTGGTGTTGTTGATGTGGATGAGGATTTTGCGGCTGGCCGGCATGCCGTCCAGGACCTCGATCATGCCACCGGGACCATGCTGTGGCAGGTGCCCCATGGCGGCAGCTGGCTTGTTGGAAAAGCCGAGCGTAATCATTTCATCCTCGGTCCAGAAAGTACCATCGACCAGCAGGCAGTCGGCTTCGCGCATGGCGGCCGCTGTCATTGGGGCGATGGCGCCGAGGCCGGGTGCGTAGAAGAGCTTTCCGCCGCTGGCAAAGTCCTCCACAAGCAGCCCTATATTGTCTCCCGGGACCGGCGCTTCGCGATGCGGCGAATAGGGAGGCGCCTTGCTGTCGAGCGGGATGGCCGTGAAGCGCAAGCCCTCCAGTTTCGGGACCGTGAAGGCGGTGCGATCCCCGTGCTGCACCGGCAACTCATGCCATTCGACGCCGCAGTAATGCCCCAGCACACGTGCCAGGGGAAAACCGGCCTGCAAGTCCTCCCAGACAGGCGCGCTGCAATACAGCGGGATCGCCGGCCCCTCGCGCAGCATCATCAATCCGGTGACGTGATCGACCTGGGCGTCCATCAAGAGCACGGCCGCGATTCCGGTATCCCGCACGGAGCGCGCCGGCTGCAGCGCAGGCGTGGCGCGAACCTGGGCCAGGATGTCGGGCGAGGCGTTCACCAGAAGCCAATCGGTGCCGTTTGCCGAGATCGCGATGGAGGACTGTGTCCGCGGGCGGCTACGCACCAGCCCATGACGAAAACCGTCGCAGTTGCGGCAGTTGCAATTCCACTGTGGGTAGCCGCCGCCTGCTGCCGAGCCGAGTACGATGATTTTCATGATGCAGGTTGGCCACCGCAAGCTGCGGCGGCCATTTCCGTTTAACGGTTGAAGATGTACAGCGTGATTTCAAAGCCGAAGCGGAAATCGATGAACTCTGGGTTACTCCATTGCATGACAGTCTCCTTGATGTAAGTTTGTTGGCGAAAGTCCGAAGGACATTCACCCTTTACATCGCAAACTCCATGCCATGCCTTGAATGCCACCGGTGCTCCGTAATGGAACAACAGCGCTGTTGCAAGTGTCCCTTTTTGGTGTGCTCAGCGGCCGTACCAATAGCGGGCATGCTGCTGGCGAAAGGCGCCTAATACGGGTTCGGCGCCGATCTCCATCGTGACGGCTCCGGCGTCATCTGTCCGCCAGATACCGGCGCCCATATCAACGTAACGCCCAAGAACATCGGCTCGCGGATGGTGGTAGCGGTTGCGGTAGCCCAGCTGGAAAACCGCGTGGCGCGGTTCGACGGCGGCCAGGAAGGCCGGGGTGGACGAGGTGCCGCTGCCGTGGTGCGGGACAAGGAGAATCGAGGCGCGCAGCTTTTCAGGCACCGCCGCCACCAGTGCCGCTTCCTGCGGCGCTTCAATGTCGGCCGCGAGCAGGATGCCTGCGGATTTTGTGGTGATCTTCAGTGTGCACCCGCGCGCGTTCGGTTTCAGGGCCGGGTCGTCGTAACTGGCTGCCGTCGGCTGCAGCATCTCGAATCGGACGCCGTCCCAATCCCAGGCTTGCCCAGCCACGCAATGCATGTGCTTCGGCGCGGCCTTCGAAATCGGGTGGCCGTCAGGCAGCGACGACAGCATCCACCCGGTGCGGATCTCACGCAGGATTGCCAGCGCGCCACCGGAGTGATCGGTGTCGCTATGGGTCACGATGATCCCGTCCAATGAATTGATGCCGCGCGCGCGCAAGTAAGGCAGGATAACGCGGTTGCCGCCATTGGTTTCGGGACTATAGGCGGGGCCGGTGTCGTACAGCAGGCGGTGATTGTGCGTTTCCAGCAGCACTGCCATGCCCTGGCCCACGTCGAAAGCGATTGCCCTGAGCACGCCGGGCGGAGGACGATCCGGCTGTGCCGCCAGAAGGGGCAGCCAACAGGCCAGGCCGAGCCAGCGCAAGGGCCATCCGCGCGGGGCGAGCGCCCATGCGGTTCCTGCCAGCGCGAAAACGAACAATGGCCAGCTTGGGGCCGGCGCGGACCAGACAGCGATCGGCTGGGCGGAGAGCCATTGCAACCAGTCCAGCAAGACGGCAAGCAGCCAATGCGCAGCCTGCAGGACCGGCGCCGCCAATGGCGCAGGCAACACACTTCCCACGAGGGCTAGCGGCGCCACCAGCAAGCTGACAACCGGAATCGCGACGGCGTTCGCCAGGGGGCTGACCAGCGAAACCTGTGAGAACATCAGCATGGTCAACGGCACCAGTCCGACCGTCACTGCCATTTGGGTGACGGCGGCTTGCCGCAAGGTCTCCCGCAAACCAGCAGTCCGCTCCGCCCAGCGGCCACCCCACTGCGGGACGGATGGGGCGGCTGCCGTGCCGGAATCCAGCTCAGGGTGCAAACGCGTCGTCCGGCCTGATGTCGCGTATAGGATCGCAGCAACGCAGCCGAACGACAACCAGAATCCCGGCCACATGACTGCCCAGGGATCGAGGATCACCACCACACCCGCGGCAAGCGCCAGAACGTGGGAGATAGCCGACAAACGGTCCAGCCATATCGCGATGGCAACGACAGCCAGCATGTACAAGGTACGCTGCGCTGGCACACCGAAGCCTGCCAGCGCGACATAGCCCCAGGCGGCCAGCATGCCGGCAATCGCAGCGATACGGGCAGCCGGCAGCAGCAATGGCAACTGCCACTCCGGCACGAAGAAGGACTTCCGCCATAGCCCCCCCGCGAACCACGCGGCGAGCCCGGCGATCATGGTGATGTGCAGGCCCGAAATCGAGACCAGGTGCGAGATCCCCGTCCGGCTGAATACCTGCCAATCGAGCTGGGAGATGCCGCGCTGGTCGCCCACCACCAAGGCCGCAATCACAGCGCCGTAGCGGGCTTCCGGCAGCGCAGCGGCGATGCGCTCTCGAATCGCATAACGGGTGCGTTCAACCGCATTGTGGGCAGTCGGCACGAAGCCGGCCAGCCGCTCATTGCGGCCCTCGGCGCGCACATAGCCCGTAGCCCGTACGCCCTGCTC
Source organism: Pseudoduganella sp. GW821-FHT11H04 (assembly GCF_058807935.1). NCBI lineage: Bacteria > Pseudomonadati > Pseudomonadota > Betaproteobacteria > Burkholderiales > Oxalobacteraceae > Pseudoduganella > Pseudoduganella sp. GW821-FHT11H04. The sequence goes on from NZ_JBXARE010000018.1 coordinate 61,513, forward strand.
GAGCAGCAATGCTTCGTAATCAAAACCATATGGATTGGCATTGCCATGCGGCCGTTGCAGCCTGACGCGCAGATGCCAGCGTTCGCCGGGCAAAAGCTCCTGCGGGGGCGGCGCGCCGCGACCAGCACGGGCTCCCGAGTACCACGACAGCACGATCATCGGTGGAACCGAAGATGGAGATTCGACAGCGAAATTGAAACGGATGCCGTTATCCAGGCGGCCCGGCAGGCTGTCGATCGTGCCGACCACCTCGAAATCGCGGCCTTCGTCGGCCTTGGCCAACTCAGTCGAGAAGGCGCCGGTGGCGACGAATGCCGCCCACGCAAAACCAGCCAGCGCGCCCGCCGTGGCAGCCAGCACAGCGCGCATCGGCGGCCGCATCGTGATCCCCGCCAGTATCGCCGCAAGTAGCGCGATGCACACGCATGCAGTCTGCGCTCCCGCGCCAGGCAGTGCGGCCTGCGTCTGAAGCCACGCCACGCCGCAGATCAAACCGAGGATTGCGCACCGCATCTCCCCTCCCCGGCGGCCTTGCCTGTCAGGCGGCCAACAAGGCCCGCAAGCGCGGCATGACGTCTAAAGCATTCTGGGTAGTCGCCCTGGCGACGATATCGGGAGCATTCCCCCGCAGGCTGGCAAGCGCCTCGCCAATCCCCGCCACTTCAGCTGGGGTGTTCACGCCCGGATGCACCCAAGAAGGAGCTATATCCGGCGCATCGGTCTCAACGACGATAGAAGAAAGCGGCAGTTCCGTCGCCAGGCGGCGGATCTGGAGCGCACGGGTAAAGGTCAGGTTGCCGCCAAAGCCAAGCTTGAACCCGGCATCGATATAAGCCTGCGCCTGCTGGAAGCTGCCGTTGAAGGCGTGAGCAATGCCGCCCGCCGGGCCAACCTGGCGCACATGCTTCAGCACCTGATCCTGCGACTTGCGTACATGGCACAGCACCGGCAACTCAAAATCGCGTGCGATCTTGAGCTGCTCGCGCAGGAAGTACACCTGCTTCTCGCGCATCTCCGGCTCGCACAGCATGGGAATAAAGAAATCGAGTCCGATCTCGCCAATCGCCACAAAGTGCGGATCGGTCATCGCTTCCGCAACGGCTGCGCGCAACGCGGCCAGATCTTCCTCCATCGCGTGCGGCACATAAATCGGGTGAATGCCCAATGCATAGCTGGCATTCGGCGCCTGGTGCGCCAGCTCGCGCACAACCGAAAAGTTGGCACGGTCGACCGCCGGAATCACCACCATGCCCACGCCGCGAGCCTGCGCATCTGCAGCCAGCGCCAGCGAACGGTCACCGAATTCATGGGCATCAAGATGGCAATGGGTGTCGATCCACATGGCGCGCCTCTTATCCAGGGTTCAGGCCTTCATCGGTCAGGCGCAGCATGCGGTCGCAGCGCTCGGCCAAGCCTGAATCGTGGGTCACGATGATGAAAGCAGTGCCCAAGGTACGCGACAGCTCCAGCATCAGGTCGAACACCTGCTCCGCCGTCCCATGATCCAGGTTACCGGTCGGTTCGTCGGCCAGTACGCAGGCCGGTTGCGTCACTAGCGCTCGCGCCAGCGCCACGCGCTGACGTTCGCCGCCGGACAGCTCGCCCGGCACGTGGGTCACGCGCTTGGCCAGTCCCACGCGGGCCAGCATTTCCTGCGCCTGGCGCTCGGCATCGGCGCGCTTGACCCGGCGGATCAGCAGCGGCATCGCGACGTTATCCAGCGCCGAAAACTCCGGCAGCAGATGGTGGAACTGGTAAACGAAGCCCAATTCGAGGTTGCGCAAGTCGCCGCGGCCGGCTTCGCTGAGCTTGGCGAAGTCCTCGCCTTTCAGCACCACATTGCCGGTGCTTGGGGTATCCAGCCCGCCCAGCAGATGCAGCAGCGTCGACTTGCCGGAGCCGGAAGCGCCGACAATCGCCACTCGCTCGCCGCGTTGCACCGACAGGTTGATATTTTCCAGCACCTTCACCACGTAATTTCCCTGGGTGAAGGTCTTGCCGAGATTGCGGCAGCTCAGTACATCATTCATAGCGCAGGGCCTCCGCAGGTTTAACGTTGGCAGCCGCGCTGCTTGGATAGAGGGTTGCCACGAAGGCCAGCAGCACAGCCACCACACCAATGATCCCGACATCGGACCAATGCATATCAGATGGCACCGAGCTAATTGTGTAAATATCCTTCGGCAAGAATTGCACTCCCAAGAGGTTTTCAATAAATGGAACAATGACGTCGATGTTCACCGACACCAGCACACCGCCTGCTACGCCGAGCGCCGCGCCGAGCAGGCCGACCAGCGCGCCCTGGATCACGAAGATCTTCCGGATCGAACTAGGCGAAGCGCCAATGGTGCGCAGGATGGCGATATCGGCCTGCTTGTCCGTCACAGTCATAACCAAGGTGGACACCAGGTTGAAAGCCGCCACCGCAACGATCAGCGCCAGCACCACGAACATCATGCGTTTTTCAGTTTGCACCGCTGCGAACCAGGTCGCATTGAGTTTTGACCAATCCCGTACAGTAATTTCCTTCGGAACCAGCTTTTGCAGCTCGCCAGCCACTTCCGGCGCGCGATGCATATCGGCCAGGCGCAGCCGCAGGCCGGCAGGTCCTTCCAGGCGCATCAGCCTTTGTGCATCTTCAATGTGGATGAATGCCAGGCTATCGTCGAATTTCGGGTGCCCCGCCATGAACACGCCAGCCACGGTAAAAGTACGCATGCGCGGCAGGATGCCGGCGGGAGTCACGGTCCCCTGCGGCAGCACCATGGTCACCTTGTCACCCAGGTTCACCTGCAGTGCGCGCGCCAGGTCGATACCCAGCACAATACGGAATTCACCCGGTTTCAAGTCGTTAAAGCTGCCATAACGCGTGGTCCGCACCAGGTCCGAAACGTTTGGCTCCTGCTCCGGCAATACGCCGCGCACTACGGACGGACGCAGCGCTTCTCCGCCGTGCGACAGCATGGCTTCAATCTGAACGAACGGCGCCGTGCCTTTCACTTCGGGATTGGTTTGCAGCTTCTTCGCCAGGTCTTGCCAGTCCGGCAAGCTGGAGCCACGCTCGAACACTTCCACGTGGGCCAGCACCGACAACATGCGGCCCGTCACGTCCTTGCGGAAGCCGTTCATTACCGACAGGATGATGATCATGGCCGCAACGCCGAGCGCAATGCCGCTGACTGAGATGAGCGAAATGAAGGAAATAAAGCTATTTCGCCCGCTACGCTTGCCCGCGCGGGTATAGCGCAGGCCAACGATCCATTCGAATGGCAGGTTCTTACTCATAGCGCAGGGCCTCCGCAGGTTTGATGCGGGCTGCCCGCCAGCTTGGATACAGGGTCGAAATAAATGCCAGCAGCAAGGACGTTGCCCCGATCGTCCCCACGTCGCCCCAGCGCAGATCCGAAGGCACGGCGCTGATGAAATAGATTTCCTTGGACAGGAAGTGCACACCGAACAGGCTTTCAATCCCGCTCACGATAGGGCCGACGTTCAATGCCAGCAGCACGCCGCAAGCCACGCCAATGGCCGTGCCCATCACGCCAACCAGCGCTCCCTGCACGACAAAGATCTTCATGATCGAAAATGGCGAGGCGCCCAAGGTGCGGAGGATGGCGATATCGGCCTGCTTGTCCGTCACCGTCATCACCAGGGTCGCAACCAGGTTGAACGCGGCCACCGCGATGATCAGGGTCAGGATAATGAACATCATGTTCTTCTGCGACTTCACCGCAGCGGACCAGAGCGAATTGAGCTTGGTCCAGTCGCGCACCACCAGGCGGCCCTGCAGCGAAGAGCGCAGTTCGGCCGCCACCTCTGGCGCCTTCTGCATATCCTGCAGGCGCAGGCGCAGGCCGAACGGGCCCTCGGCATTGATGATTTGCTGCGCATCGTCAAGGTGAACCAGGGCCAGCCCGGAGTCGAATTCATTATGGCCCACCTCGAAAGTACCGGCCACGGTGAAGGAACGCATGACCGGGGTCATATTCTGCACTGAATTCCCTTGCGACATGGCCAGGGCTATGCGGTCGCCCAGCTTGGCTTCCAGTTCCTTCGCCAGCTCGGCGCCCAGGATGATGTTGAAAGCGCCCGGCTGCAGCACGTCCAGGCTCCCCGCTTTCATCTGCTTCCCGATCTCGGACACTTTAGGCTCTTCGCCCGGCAGGATGCCGCGCACGATCGATGGGCGCAAATGATCGCCGCCATGCACCAGCATCCCCTGCATCTCGATGAACGGCGAAACGCCCTTCACCTGCGGATTGCGGGCGGCATCGGCGGCGACGGCGTGCCAGTCGCCCAGGCCAAGACCACTTACTTCATAGACTTCCACGTGCCCCAGCACCGAGACCATGCGGTCGGTCACCACCGTCTGGAAACCGTTATAGACCGACAGCACGACAATCAGGGCGGTGACGCCTAGCCCGATGCCTGCCATCGAAATCGCGGAAATGAAGGAGATGAAGCTATTGCGCCCATTGCGCTTGCCTGCGCGCGTGTAGCGCAAGCCAACCAGCCATTCAAACGGCATTTTTATTAAATTGACACAGTAAAGCCCGCAGTTTGCCATATAAAGAGATTCCACTACAATGCCGCATGGCTTCCACAACCGTCGTCCTTCCCTTTGCATTGCCGCCAGCCGAACTGGCTCCGGAACTCTCCCGCAACTTGCAGGCCCCTGCCCTTGCCGCTCTCCTGTCGCGCAATAACTTGCTAAAAAAGCACGCTGCGGACGAGGATAGCCGGGTATTGCCCCATGAGGCATGGCTCGCCCGCGAGTGCGGCGCCCTTGCGGCTGCGGTAATGCGCGGCTTTGGCATGGCCCCTGCGGGAGGCCACTGGTTTATCGTCCATCCCGTCCATATCCAGCTCGCCCGCAATCACCTGGTGCTGGCCGATTCGCGCCGCCTGCGGCTGGATGAAGCGGATTCCCGAGTTCTGTTCGACCTGGCGAAACCGTACTTCGACGAACTGGTTTGGGGCGATGCTGAAACCTGGTTCATGCGTGCAGACGGCTGGCAGGGCCTGGAAGCGGCCTCCCCCGATGCGGCCATGGGCAGCAACCTGGCGGACTGGATGCCGGCCGGGCCGACCGCCCTGGCGTTCAAAAAGCTGCAAAACGAAATCCAGATGCTGTGGCACGAGCATCCCGTCAACGAGGCCCGCCAGCTGCGCGGCCTGGCGCCAGTGAATTCGTTCTGGATGTGGGGCGGCGCAAGCGCTCCGGCGACCGCGTCCGCGCGCGACATCGCAGTAGCCAACTGGCCCGCCGCCGGCCCGGCAGGCAAACCGCCTTCCTGGCTGGCTGCCCTTGCCACGCCCGGCAAACCAGCGGCGCCGGGCCAAACCGGCACCATCGTCCTGCCTCATTTGATCCCAATGGGCACGGGTAACGACTGGGGCGCCTGGCTGGGCGCTGTGCAGCAGCTGGAGAACGACTGGTTCGCCCCCCTGCTTGCCGCCATGCGCGATGGCCGTACCGAAGAATTGACCCTGATTTTGACCGGCCGCGATGGCTGGACCGAGATCCGCACCAGCAAATCCGCCCTGCGCAAATTCTGGCGCGCACAGAACCTGAAGAATCTCTCGCAATGACCCGTATCGCCATCCGTCCCTGCCCGCCGCAAGAAGCCGAAAAGCTGCGCGAGGGCGGAATACACCCTGTCCTGGCCCGCCTGTTCGCCGCACGCGGCTTGAGCAATCCGACAGACCTGTCCAGCGAACTGGCAGCACTGATCCTGCCAGCCGGCCTGCTGCACATCGACCGCGCCGCCGAATTCCTGGCCGACTCAATCGCCGCCGGCAAACGCATGGTGATCGTGGCCGACTATGACTGCGACGGCGCCACCGCCTGTGCGACCGCACTTCGCGGCCTTCGCTCCATGGGCGCCAATGTCGACTTCATCGTGCCGAACCGATTTGAATATGGCTACGGGCTGACACCGGAAATTGTCGAACTGACCGCTCGCGAGAAAAAGCCCGACATCATCATCACCGTCGATAACGGCATCGCCAGCATCGAAGGCGTGGAAGAAGCCAAACGGCGCGGCATCGACGTGGTGGTGACCGACCACCACCTGCCGGGCGACACCCTGCCGGACGCCCGTGTGATCGTGAACCCCAACCAGCCAGCCTGCGGTTTCCCTTCCAAGAACCTGGCCGGTGTAGGCGTGGTGTTCTATGTGCTGCTGGCGCTGCGCGCCGAACTCCGACGCCGCGGCGTTTTCGACGCCCAGACCCAGCCCAAGCTCGACCGCCTGCTCGACCTGGTAGCCCTGGGCACCGTGGCCGACGTGGTCAAGCTCGACCCAAACAACCGCATCCTGGTGGCGCAAGGCCTGAAGCGCATGCGCCGCGGCGACATGCACGCCGGCGTAGCGGCCCTGTTCCGCGTTGCCGGCCGTTCTTCGCGCACTGCCTCGCCTATCGACCTTGGCTTCTCGCTTGGCCCGCGCCTGAACGCCGCCGGCCGCCTGGAAGATATGTCGCTGGGAATCGAGTGCCTGATTACGGACGATGAAACGCGCGCCTGGGAATTGGCGCAGCAACTGAACGACATCAACCTGAAACGGCGCGAGATCGAGGCCGAGATGCAGGACACGGCCTTGCTCCACCTGGACGACTTCCAGCCGGCCGACAGCAGCACGATCTGCGTGTACGACGATAGCTGGCACCAGGGCGTGATCGGCATTGTGGCCTCGCGCCTGAAAGAACGCTTCTATCGCCCGACCATCACTTTTGCCCCGGCTGGCGACGGCATGATCAAAGGCTCCGGGCGCTCGATTCCCGGATTCCACCTGCGCGATGCGCTAGACCTGGTCTCCAAGCGTGCGCCAGGGCTGATCGATAAATTCGGCGGCCACTCCATGGCAGCGGGCCTGAGCCTGCGCGCCGAGGCCTTCGAGCATTTTTGCGCCGCTTTCGAGGCGATCGGCAAATCCTGGCTCAGCGAATCGCAGCTGGAGCGCGTGGTCGAGACCGACGGCCCGCTGGAAGCGAACTGCTACACCACCCAGTTCATCGAACTGCTGGATGGCCAGGTATGGGGCCAGGGCTTTGCACCGCCCGTGTTCTGCGATGAATTCCGGGTGTTAAGCCAGCGTATCCTGAAAGACCGCCACCTCAAGCTGATGCTGGAGAAGAACGGCGTGCGTTACGACGCGATCTGGTTCGGCCATACCGACGCCCTGGGCGAGCGTGCGCGCGTTGCGTTCCGCCTGGATGCCAACGAATACAACGGCGTTACCCGCGTCCAGCTTCTGGTGGAGCACGCAGAATCAGCTTGATCAGGGCTTGGCGCAGTCGCAAACGCGCTCGCCCTTGTCGAACACGATTCGCCATTTGCCGGGCGCCTCAAGGCGCCACACAGAGTTAAAGCGGCTGATGATTTTCCCTTGCGGGTCGCGCACCGGGCCGGAAGAATGGGCGAGCGTACCGGAGTCCAGCACCTCGACTTGGTCGGGCTCCCAACTGAATGGCGCTTCGGGCTTCTCATAGCGCTTCTTCCAATCTGCGGCGACGGCTTCCTTACCGCGCAGGACATTCGGGCCGTTGTAGAAAATCGCCTCATCCGAGAGGAAAGACACAAAGGCCTGGTGGTCGCGCTTTGCCATCGTGGCTGCGAAGGCGCGCTCGGTGTCAGCCACTTGCTGCTTCAATTCAGCGTTGCCGGACGCCGCAAAAGCACCGCCACAGGCAATTGACGCGGCCAGCGCCAGCAGGACCATCTTTTTCATCTTGCCTCCTCGATTGCTTGGGTGACCCATCCTAGCAAAGACGGTAACGCAAGTCATCCCTCTCGCCGGTTGCCGCCATCGTGAGCAGCGCGTCATGTCCCAATCGCGCCCCAGCGCCCAGCATGACACCGCCACCTGCACCGGCCTGCAAGTGGATGCGGGCTTCAGCCTGCAGGCTGCCATCGCCATCTGCACTGCGCCAAAGCTGCGCCAGGGCCAGGGCGCAGCGCGCACCGGGCAGGAATGCCTTGGCGGCCAGGCTGCCAAGCGGGCCGACATGGATTCTCACTGCGCTATCGAGCCGCCACAGACGCTCGCCAAGCAGCGCTCCCTCGCCGCAGCAGGCGTTGCCGCTGCCGAGGGCACTTCGCTGTCCGGCCGGCAAGCTGTCCCACTGCCCGGCGAATTGTTCCACGCGCACCGGAACGCCAAGTACTTGAGATAGCTTCTCCCCCAGCGCGCGTGCCCGCAGCGGGCCACGATGTGCGTGCAAAACCGGCAAAGGCGTGTACTCCGGCCGCCCCTCGCGCCAGGCAGCGCAGAAGGCGTCGATGGCCGGCGCGGACAACAGGTCCATGAAATCTCGCGCAGCTGTGCCGCCGTTACGGGCAATCGCTTCCGAGTAATGGTAAGGAAGGGCCCCTGCCATGCCGAGCAAGCCAAAGCAGGCGGACGTGACTGCGTTGCCATCGAGCGCGGCGACTTCGCTGGGCGGAAAGGCCAGCGACAGCCCGTTGCGCCATTCCGCCGCGCCTAGCTGTCCTGCCAGATGGAAGAAATTGTAGCGGTGGGCGTTTTCCGCGCTCACTCCAGCACAAGGCTGGCATTCCTCGCTTTGCATCGAATCAGCTCCTCCCCGGTTTTCGCGGAAGCCAGCACCAGCCGGGTAAATGTGTTGATGTGGGTGCATTCGGCGAAAAAGCGGTCCATGACCTGCGCGAACAGCAGCAAGCCGCAGCCAGCAAATGCCGTTTCGTCGACGCTCAGGCGCAGCTCCGTCCCCTGCAATGGCGCCGCGCGCCCGATGGGCAGCAACGCCGGTCGAACGTCGAGTGCAAGTACCGCAGCGATGATCGCCTGCGCGGGCGCTGAATTGTTGATGGCCTGGGTCGCCATAAGTTCGCGTATGGCGCTGGCTTCGAGCGACACCTGCTCCAACGCCAGCAGGGAGTTCAAGCGCCAGCGGCAACCGGCCCCGCGTGTCGCCCGCCCCAGCACGGAGGCACGCTCGCAGCAGGTGACGTCAATCGATCCGACAGCGCCATCCCGCCGGGCGGTCGCGCCTTCGAAGGCAACGCGCCATTCGTAACCTGGCGGCGCACCGTCCACGCGGCGTACGGTCCATCCGCTGCATGCCGCACCGTCGACACGGACCCTGTCGACGCAGAAGATTTCCAATTCCGGTGGAACCGACAGCAGGTATTCGCTTTGGCTTCCATCCAGGAGGACCGGCGATGCCGCAATCCGCCGAAGGTCGGCCTGCGCGCGCAAACCAGCACGCAAATGCTCGGCGCGCAGCGTTTCGAGCAGTCGTGCGGCGGGTGCTTGATGGCCGGGCGCCGGCAGCCGCAAGGTATAGCGCCCTGGGCTGTCGAACTCCGGCAACTCAAGCCTCAGCACGTTAAAGCGCGCGGGAAAGGTGAAGTACTCCCGCAGCAGCGCCAGTCCCGCATGCGCACCGGGCGGACGCGGAAGCAGCGCTTGATCCGGGTCGAGGCCGGTCGGCTCGAAAGGCCAGGATGGCAGCGCAAGCTCAGCGCCGCACCGGAGCCGGAGAATTGCCGGGTGACCCGCCAATGCCCCTTCGCCCAGCAGAGCGCTCCTTAACGCAGCACTAAATCCCGCATCGCCGTCGATGTAGATATTGCTTGCGACAGGCGCGCCGAGGGGACCGGCGTCGATATCCAGCTCAATCATCGCATCGCGGCCAGCGCAATACCGTGCGTCAGCGATCGCCAGTTGTGCCTCGTCCGGGGCTGGCGCGACCTGGCACGCCGGAAATGGCCGCAACTGATCCGGAAATTGCAACTCAAGCAAGCCCTCATCCTGCCGCCAGCGGGCGCGTTGCAAGGCAAGCTCCGTGCGGGCATGAAGCAAAGCAACTCCCTGGACCAAGCGGTCGACATCGGCATCCGGCGCCGCCGCCTGCGTCCCCAATTGCCGAGCCAGAAGAGGATGCGCCGCCCCAAGCCATGCGGCATTGCGCCGGAATCGTCTCAGCTGCCCCTCCAGTACGGGAAGAATTTTCTCCATCGTGCAATATTGCCAGCAGGCAGCCTCCAACCCTTTGACACCGCACAAAGCTTGCAAACAACACGGAAATGGAGTATAAATAATCCATAAACGGAGGACATATGAATCCCGCCTTTGCCTACCCCAACAGCGAATACGCCATCCCGACACCAGTCGACCTGAGCCGCAAGGAAGAACGCGAGCGCCTGTCGCAAGCGGCCCTCAAGGGCTTTTTCAAGCTGGCCGCCGCCTGGAAACTGCGCGACGACGACGCCCGCGAACTGCTGGGCGGCCTGTCCAGCAGCGCCTTCTACGAATGGAAAAAGCACCCCGACCGGGTACTGGAAGTCGACCGCATCACGCGCATTTCCTACCTGCTGGGCATCTACAAGTCGCTGCACATCATTTACGGCGACAAGCTGGCCGATGAATGGGTCAGCCTGGCCAACCGCAACAGCATTTTCGGCGGCCGCACGCCGCTGGACTACATGGAAGCCGGCGGCCTGCTCGCCATGCAAACGGTGCGCCAGTTGCTCGACGCTCGACGCGGAGGCCTGTAATTGCCGCCATTCCGCCTGTTGCGCCAATTCGACACCGTGCGCCTGATCCCGTCGCGCTTCGTCGATAAAGAAGATTCCGTGCTGTCCGCCCTCGCCGATAACGACGCCGAGCTGCAGCAGCTTTTTGAACTCGATAACGCCACCAATGCCCGGCTGCGCGCCGAACACGGCGGCGCGCTCGGCATCGGCATCGAAGAACTGGTTTATTACGTACCCAATTACCGCAGCATCAACGCCGCCTTCACTTACGCACGCCCGCAGGGAAGCCGCTTCAACGACGGCCAGCGCGGGGCATGGTATTGCGCCTTCGAGCATGAAACGGCGCTGGCGGAAGTGATCTTCCATAAAACCGTGGAATACGCTGAAATCGACCGCTTTGACGACAGCGTGAGCTACCAGGCCTTGCTGTCGGACTTCAGCGCCCAGTTCCACGACATCTGCGGGCAGCCGCAGTACGCCGATTGCCTGGACCCGGACAGCTACGTCGCGTCGCAGCGCCTGGCGCGCGGGCTGCTGGCCGAAGGTTCGACCGGCATTATCTACCCAAGCGTACGGCGCGCGGGCGGCACCAACCTCGCCTGCTTCCGCCCTGCCCTGGTAGGCAATGTTCGCAAAGGCCCGGCGTATCGGTTAACATGGCGGGGTTCGCCGGCGGCCATCGTCGAGCAGATTCCCCCGATTTAAGAGTAAAAAATGCAGCTGAACCCCGAAAAAGACGCGGAACTCCGCGCCAAAGTAAACCGCGAAACCGCCCGCATCCCATGGAGCGAACTGCTCAAGCACTTCGCCCAGGGCAATGTGGTGTGGGTGGCCGATGAACTGGACCTGGTGGACGTCGCCGTACGTATCGCCCATGACGACAAGGCCAGCATCTCGGCCTGGATGAATGCCGGCCAGGTTGCCAAGGTCTCCGACGAGCAATGCCAGGAATGGATCGCCAGCGACGCCAACCTGTGGGCCAGCGTGGTCAGCCCCTTCATCCTCGTGCAGCAGGAAAAACGTCAGCCGCATTGATGGTGAAGTGACAATAGGTGAGATTCGGGGAGCGCCCCCGCAGATATACTCGGCGCTCCCCAACTAATCCCGCCGAACATGTTCCGTCCCCTGCTTGCCCTGCTCCTCCTGGCCGCTGGCATTGCCCATGCAGCCGAGACTTTCGAATTCAAGAACGAACCCGGTCCCCACGCTGTAGGGCTGAAGGTCATCCAGCAATACGACAAGTCGCGCGTATTTAAGTCTCGCGTCTCAACGGTCACCGGGCAGCCGAGTTACGGCGAGCGTGCGCGCCCGATGCAGATGCTGGTCTGGTATCCGGCCGCTGCTTCCAGTGCCAAGCACGTCACCTTCGAGGACTACCTGACGACCCGCGCCACCGAAGACGATTTCACGCTGGATGCAGCAGCAGTGAAGCGCGCTACGGCGCATCGCATCGCCGACAACCAGGCGCAGTTTCCACTAACCGCGAAAGTGCTGGCGCAGCCAATGCTGGCAATGCGCGACGCAGCCGAAAAGAGCGGCAAATTCCCGGTGGTGATCTATGCGCCGAGCTATAGCGCCGCTGCCAGCGAGAACGCCGACCTGTGCGAATACCTGGCCAGCCATGGCTACATCGTCGTCGCAAGCGCATCCCAGGGTAGCCAGTCGCGTTCAATGACAACCGATATCGAAGGCGTGGAGACGCAGGCCAGCGACATCGGCTACCTGATCTCCCATGCCGCGACAATGAAGCAAGCTGACATGAACCAGATCGCCGTCGCCGGCTTCAGCTGGGGCGGACTGGCGAATGTCGTCGCTGCCGCGCGCGATAACCGCATCAAGGCCCTGGTCGCACTGGATGGGTCGGTGCGCTACTTCCCGCAAATGGTGGACGGCGGAAAAGACGCCATCCAATACGTGAACCCAGCGCGCCTGACGGTTCCCCTGATTTTCTTCGCCCAGCAACCAGCCACGCTGGAAACCCTGAATCGCAAGAGCGCCAACACCTCGTATAACCTGCTGAACAAAATGGTGTATAGCGATGTCATGATCGCCACCATGCATCCCATGACGCACGGCCATTTCGCATCCGACAACCTGCGCTTCCTTCCCGAGCCGGCATTGGGCGAATACACGCGTGACGAGGTGTCAACCGCCTATGGCTGGGTATCGCGTTATGTACTGCGCTTCCTCGACGCCTACTTGAAGCAGGATGCCAGCGCCGCAGCCTTCCTGGAAAAGAAACCAGGCGCCAACGGCGTGCCTCCTCACATGATGTCCATGGACCTGCGCCGCGCCAAATCAGCCCCGCTGAACCGCGAAGCGTTTGCGGCACAACTGGCAACGCGCGGCTTCGACCAGGCGCATGCGATTTATAAAGAGTTCCAGGGCAAAGGCGCCACCTTCACCCTCGACGCAGACTCAATCAACGATTGGGGCTACGCTCTGCTACGCATGGGCAAGCAGAAAGAATCCATCGCTATTTTCCAGTTTGGCACGCAGTTGATCCCGGAAGACGCGAACCTGTTCGATAGCCTGGGTGAAGCGCAAGCCGCAGCTGGATTGCGTGAAGATGCCGTTCGCAATTACCAGCGCTCGCTCGAGCTGAATCCAAAGAACCTTAACGCTGCAGAGCGTCTCAAGTCCCTCAAAGCCAGCTAACGCCCTTCCAGCAAAATCTCGTACTGCCCGTCGGCTGACAGCTCCCGCACAAATCCCAGGCCAGCTTCGCGCGCCAGCGCCAGCTTGCCGGGGGCTGAGCGGAATATCACCGGGCCGCGCGTTTTGACCGGCGCAAAGCTCCAGCTGCGCGCGGAGCCGTTGGCCGCGCGGGTCACTCGCCGCACTTTCTTCAGGTAGTCGATCAGCACTGTGCGGTTGTTGTCCGGTGACGAGAAAATGGTCTTGCTGCCATCCAGTCCAGGGAATCCGCCGCCCCCGCTGGCGCGGAAGTTGTTGGTCGCGACGATGAATTCCTGCTCCGCGCGTACCGGCTGGCCTCGCCAGGACAGGCCTTTGATGCGCTGGCCAAGCGGCTGCGTCACGTCGATCTGGTAGCGCACATCGGGATCGGTCAGCACGTCGAAGTTGAAGCCCGGGAAGCCGATATTCACCAACTCCTGCGGCTCGCTGCGCGATGGGTCGATCTGGTTGAAGCGACCCGCAGCCCGCTCCAGCCACGCCTTAAGGCTAGCGCCGTCCACCTTCACGGCATGCAGGTCGTTCGGGTAAAGATACAGGTCGGCGGCGTTATTCAATGCCATGGTGCCCGGCGCTACATCGGTGTAATCCGCCACGCCCGCCGCACCGGTCTTGAACGGGGCCGAGACCGATAGCACCGGCAATTGCGCGTATTGCGGCAGGCTGGCCTGCACATAGCGCAGCACGTAGTCGGCCTGAGCCTGGTTCACCACCTGGATCGCAGATACATCGCCCACGTCTGCAAAATAGGCCGACATGCGAAAGTCCGTCTCGCCGATCGGCGTCTTGACATAGGCGATGGCGGCTTCGTGCTCCGCCTTCACCAGCGCCGCGATCTGCGCATCCGGCTCCACGAAGCTGCGGTCGGCGCGCTGGATGCTGCGGGTCTCCACGCGCGCTGCGTCGGCGTTGGCAATCCAGCGCTTGCCATCATGGTGCAGCGAAAGCTCGATCACGCCCAGGTACTTACCCCACAAGCCCGGCATTACCGCCGGCACCCCATTCACCCTGCCCCGCGCCTTGTCGACCTGCGGCAGGTTGAAGTCGGCCACCTTGCTGGATGCATTCGGGAATACCTCGTGCGAGTGGCCAAGCAATAGCGCATCGATGCCGGCCACCTGGGCGAGATGCCAGCTGCCGTTTTCCATGGCCGGTGCATAGGCCTTGCCGTCCAGTCCACCATGCGAGATCGCCACGATCACTTCCGCGCCTTTTGCACGCATTTCGGGGATATAGCGCTGCGCCGCCTCACGCCAGCCCTCGGCACGCACGCGGCCTTCCAGCCAACGCTTGTCCCAGCCCATGATGGCAGGCGTCGTGAAACCGATGATCCCCACTTTGACGGTCGTCTCGAACGGCTTGCCATCCGGTCCGCTCGCCGAGACACGCTTGTCGAGGATGCGGTAAGGCTCGAACAGCGGTTCCCCGGTCCGCGCGTCGACCACATTTGCCAGCACGATGGGGAAAGCCGGTCCCGCACAGGGCTGGGCGCGCGATGACGCCCCTAGCTCGCCAAAGCGGCTGGCAGTGACCTGGCCTAGAAAGTCCAGCCCCCAGTTGAATTCGTGGTTGCCGACCGTGCCGCCTTCGTAACCCAGTGCATTCATAGCCTTGTAGACAGCCAGCGGCTGGCCGCAGCCGACCGGAGCCACCAGCGCCTGGTAGTCGCCCAGGGCCGTGCCCTGGATGGTGTCGCCATTGTCGAGCAGTAGGGAATTGGGGAATTCACGCCGCGCCTGGCGGATCAGCGTCGCAGTTCGCTCAAGGCCGAGCGAAGCATCCGGCGCTAGCTTGTAATAATCATAACTACGCACATTGGCATGCAGGTCGCTTGTTTCCAGGACGGCAAGGGTGGCGCGGCTTTCCGGAGGCGGCAAATGGCTGCACGCCGCGAGCAGCGCCGCCGCAATGGCAAGGGGATAATTTCTCATGGGGCGGATAATACCCTCCGCCGCCCCGGCGCGGGGCATTCCGAGGTATAATTCACGGTTTGATTTCACATTTAGAAAAGCAGAAGATCATGGAAGCTGAACGCATCAATTCCCTCGCCAAACTGCTCGCGGACCTGACCACCCGCGAAGCCGAACTTCGGAGGTATCTTTGACTTCGATAAGAAGTCGGAGAAACTGGAACAACTGAACGCCGAACTCGAAGATCCGGCCGTTTGGAATGACCCGAAAAAAGCCCAGGACATGGGCCGCGAAAAGAAATCCCTTGAAGGCGTCGTCCTGACCCTGCAGAAGGCCGAATCGGACCTGCGCGACATGGGCGAACTGTTCGACATGGGCAAGGAAGAGAATGACGACGACACGCTGGAAGCCGTGATCGCCGATACCGCCGAAATCCAGCAGGTCATCGAGACCATGGAATTCCGCCGTATGTTCAGCAACCCGATGGACCCGAACAACTGCTTCGTCGACATCCAGGCCGGCGCCGGCGGTACCGAAGCCCAGGACTGGGCCTCCATGCTGCTGCGCCAGTACCTGCGCTATTGCGACCGCAAAGGCTTCAAGGCCGAAGTGCTGGAAGAATCCGAGGGCGAGGTTGCGGGCATCAAGACCGCTACCCTGAAGATCGAGGGCGAATACGCCTACGGCCACCTGCGCACCGAAACCGGCGTTCACCGCCTGGTCCGCAAGTCGCCATTCGACTCGGCTGGCGGCCGCCACACCTCCTTCGTGTCGCTGTTCGTGTACCCGGAAGTCGATGACTCGATCGAGATCGAGATCAACCCGGCCGACCTGCGTATCGACACCTACCGCGCGTCCGGCGCCGGTGGCCAGCACATTAACAAGACCGACTCCGCGGTGCGTATCACCCACGGCCCGTCCGGTATTGTGGTGCAGTGCCAGAACGACCGTTCCCAGCACCGCAACAAGGCCGAAGCGATGGACATGCTGAAGGCCAAGCTGTACGAACTGGAACTGCGCAAGCGCATGAGCGAGCAGCAGTCGCTGGAAGACTCCAAGACCGACGTGGGCTGGGGCCACCAGATCCGTTCCTACGTGCTGGACCAGTCCCGCATCAAGGACCTGCGCACCGGCTTCGAAACCGGCAATACCGGCAAGGTGCTGGACGGCGACCTGGACGACTTCATCTCCGCGTCCCTGAAGCAAGGCATCTAAGCGATGACGCAGCAGCACGCCTTCATCTTCGACATGGACGGCACCATCGTCGACAACATGGGATTCCACACCCGCTCGTGGCTGGAATTCTTCGGCCGCCGCGGCCATGCTGTCGACGAAACGGCATTCTTTGCCGCCACCGCCGGCCGCACAGGGCACGAAATCATGCGTCAATTCCTCGGCGAGGACCTGGCGCACGATGACATTCCGGCCCTGATCGACGAAAAGGAAGTGCTGTACCGCGAGATCTACGCACCGCACCTGCGCGCCGTTGAAGGCTTCGGCGCCCTGGTAAGCGCAGCGCAAGCTGCCGGCATCCGCCTGGCAGTCGGCACCGCCGCCCCGCAAAGCAACGTGGACTTCACGCTGGACGGCCTGGGCGTGCGCGAACTGTTCGACACCATCGTCGGCGCCGCCGACGTCAAACGCGGCAAGCCGGAACCCGACGTGTTCCTGCTGGCCGCCGAACGCTGCGGCGCCGATCCGGCGAACTGCATCGTGTTCGAGGACGCGCCCCTGGGCGTTGAGGCAGCGCGCCGAGCCGGCATGCGCTGCGTCGTCCTGACAACCACTTTGCCTGCTGAAGCGTTCAGTGCTTTCGACAATGTGATCTGCATTGCACGCGACTTCAGCGAAATCGACATCAATAAACTGACAAACTAAACCAACCATGACTACGGAAAACCAAGTGCAAGACCAGGCGCCAGGCCAGGACGACAACAAGATCATCGCCGAGCGCCGCGCCAAGCTGGCCGCCATCCGCGAGAAACAGAGCGTCGCCTTCCCTAACGACTTCCGTCCGCAGAACAAAGCGGCCGACCTGCACATCCAGTACGGCGCCAAGACCCGCGAAGAGCTGGAAGCCGAACCGGTGTCCGTGGTCCTGGCTGGCCGCATGATGCTGCGCCGCGAAGCCGGCAAGAAAGCCGCTTTCGCCACCCTGCAAGACTCCTCCGGCCAGAAAGCCGACGGCCGTATCCAGATCTACGTCACCGTGGACACCACAGGTGAAGAGGCGATGGAAGCCTTCCGCGGCTGGGACCTGGGCGACATCCTGGGCGTGACCGGTACCCTGTTCAAGACCAAGACCGACGAACTGACCATCAAAGTTTCCGAGATCAAGCTGATCACCAAGGCCCTGCGCCCGCTGCCGGACAAATTCCACGGCCTGGCCGACCAGGAAACCAAATACCGCCAGCGCTACGTCGACCTGATCACCAGCGAAGAAACCCGCCGCACCTTCAAGGCGCGTACCGCTGCGATCTCCTCGATCCGCCGCTTCATGGAAGCGAACGAATTCATGGAAGTCGAGACCCCGATGCTGCACCCGATTCCGGGCGGCGCGTCGGCCAAGCCTTTCATCACCCACCACAACGCGCTGGACATGCAGATGTTCATGCGTATCGCTCCCGAGCTGTACCTGAAGCGCCTGGTGGTTGGCGGCTTTGACCGAGTGTTCGAGATCAACCGCAACTTCCGTAACGAAGGCGTGTCGGTCCGTCACAACCCTGAATTCACCATGATGGAGTTCTACGCGGCCTACACCGACTACGAATGGATCATGGACTTCACCGAAAAAGTGATCCGCCAGGCGGCAGTCGACGCCAAGGGCAGCGCCGTGCTGACCTACGGCGGCAAAGAACTGGACCTGTCCAAGCCGTTCCAGCGCCTGACCATCTGCGGCGCCATCAACAAGTACGCGCCAGGCTACACCGAAGCGCAGCTGAACGACATGGACTTCCTGAAAGCCGAACTGCTGAAATTCGGCGTGAAGCCATTCGCCACCTCCGGCCTGGGCGCCCTGCAACTGGCCCTGTTCGAGGAAACCGCCGAAGCGCAGCTGTGGGAACCGACCTTCATCATCGACTACCCGATCGAAGTGTCCCCGCTGGCCCGCGCTTCCGACACCCGCGAAGGCATCACCGAGCGCTTCGAACTGTTCATGGTTGGCCGCGAAATCGCCAACGGCTTCTCCGAGCTGAATGACGCCGAAGACCAGTCGGCCCGTTTCCTGGCCCAGATGAAAGCCAAAGAAGCCGGCGACGACGAAGCAATGTACTACGACGCAGACTTCATCCGCGCCCTGGAATACGGCATGCCGCCAGCCGGCGGCTGCGGCATCGGCATCGACCGCCTGATGATGCTGCTGACCGACTCGCCGAACATCCGCGACGTCCTGCTCTTCCCGCACCTGCGCAAAGAAGACTAACAGTCCAGCTCGTGTCAACCTTGGGGTCAGGCTCTTTGGTTGACACGGTCACAGCAGGTATACGGCCGAGCCTGTGGCAACCTAAGGGCCTGACCCCAAGGTTGACACGGGCTCGGCCGTAATTACTGGATGACCCGGTAGCAGGGGGTGTAGGCTTTGCCCGCCAGCTTCATGCGGCTTTGCGCCACGAAGGACGCCAGCAGCGCGTCCATCGGACCCATGATTTCCTTGTCGCCATGGATTTCGAAGTGGCCGTATTTCTCGATGGTGCGGATGCCCTCTTCCTTCACATTGCCCGCCACTACGCCCGAGAAAGCGCGGCGCAGGTTGGCCGCCAGCACGTGCACCGGCTGGTTCTTGTGCAGGCTAAGGTTGCGCATGTTTTCGTGCGTAGGCGCGAACGGCCGCTGGAATTCATCGTCGATCTTGAGCGCCCAGTTAAAGTAATAGGCGTCCGAGCGCGACTTGCGGTATTCGCGCACTTGCTTCATCCCTTCCTGCATTTCCTGCGCCACCAGCTCCGGATCATCGACAATGATCTTGTAGCGCTTCTGCGCCTCCGCGCCCAGCGTCAGGCCGATGAACTCATTAATCTGCACGAAGTATTCGCGCGCAGTCTCCGGACCGGTAAAGATCAGCGGGAACGGGATATCCGCATTATCCGGATGCAGCAGGATGCCGAGGATGTACAGGATTTCCTCCGCCGTGCCCGCGCCTCCGGGGAACACGCAAATGCCGTGGCCCACGCGCACAAAGGCTTCCAGGCGCTTCTCGATATCCGGCATGATCACCAGGTCGTTCACGATCGGGTTCGGCGATTCCGCCGCAATGATGCCTGGCTCCGTGATGCCCAGGTAACGCCCGCCGGTAAAGCGCTGCTTCGCGTGGCCAATGGTGGCGCCCTTCATCGGGCCCTTCATCGCACCAGGGCCGCAGCCGGTGCAGATATCCAAGCCGCGCAGGCCAAGCTGGTAGCCCACTTCCTTGGAGTAGTTATATTCAGCGCGGTTGATCGAATGGCCGCCCCAGCACACCACCATATTCGGGTTCAGCTGCGGCTTCAGCACGTTCGCATTGCGCAGGATATGGAAGACCGCGTCGGTAATGCCCTCGCTGCTGGCCAGGTCGAACTTTGGATTTCCGCTTACTTCGTTATTGACAAACACAATATCGCGCAGCACCGCGAACAGGTGCTCATGGATCCCCTTGATCATTTTGCCGTCGACGAAAGCGATGGCCGGTGCACCTTTGATTTCCAGCTTGATCCCGCGTTCACGCTGCAGGATGTTGATATCAAACGACTTGAATCGATCCAGCAATTCCTTTCCATCGTCGATCGTGCTGCCGCAATTCAGCACCGCCAGGGCGCAATTGCGAAAGATGTTATAGAGGCCGCCTTTGCCGGAGTCCAGCAATTGGACCACCTCCGCCTTGGACAAGACTTCCAGCCTGCCCTCCGGAGCGATGAGAGTATCGACAACGTTGCTGTCCATGATACATAAATCCTTTTATTTAACTTTTCGGGGACTGCACTTCCAATATACGCCCAAGCTGTGCTGATTCACAGACACAAGCTTGGCAAACATACCACAATGCTGCTTTGCAGCACGCGAAATTGCCCTTGATCCGTGCGGGGTAGATTAAAATGCGCTCTTTTTCGACCGGGAGAAACCGCATGAGCGGTGTAAGCAATCCAACCACTGAGATTCAGCCACCTGAATTCAAACAGATCATGGGCCACCCAGCGCCCCTGTGGATGCTGTTTATGAGCGAGTTCTGGGAGCGCTTCGCGTTCTACGGTATTCGCTGGGCACTGACCCTGTACGTCGTAGCCCAGTTCTACAACGGTGACTCCGCCGGCGAATCCCAGGCGAACCTGATCTACGGCTCCTACCTGGCACTGGTGTACGCAGGCGCGCTGTTTGGCGGCTACGTTGCAGACCGCGTGCTGGGCTACCAGCGCTCCATCCTGGTTGGCGCTGCCTTCATGGCGGCCGGCCTGTTCATGATCGCCGTGCCGGACCCGAACATCTTCAAGCTCGGTCTCGCAACCGTTATTGCAGGTAATGGCCTGTTCAAGCCGAATATTTCGACCATGGTCGGCAAGCTGTATTCGGTGGCTGACACCCGCCGCGATTCCGGCTTCACCATTTTCTACATGGGCATCAACATCGGCGCCTTCTTCGCGCCGCTGATCACCCAGACCCTGGCCCAGAAATTCTTCAACACCGGCGACATGCCTGCTTACAAAGTGGTGTTCATCGCCGCCGGCGTAGGCATGCTGATTTCCCTGGTCTGGTTCTACATCGGCCGCGCTGCCCTGAAAGGCATCGGCGCACCGACCGAAGAGAACAAAGATCCTAAGCGAATCATCTACGTTGTACTGGGCGCCCTGTGCGTGATTCCAGTCATGTACGCGCTGCTGGTTGTTGGCGCGGCCGCCCTGCAAGGCGTGCTGACCGTATTGTTCCTGATCCTGGCAGTGATGCTGATCGTGGAAGGCGTACGCAACGGCCCAGTGGCCCGCGACAAGGTGATCGCCATGATGATCATCTTCGCCTTCAACATCATGTTCTGGTGCTTCTTCGAACAGGCAGGCAGCTCCTTCACCTTCCTGGCCGAGAACATCGTCAACCGTGACTTTAGCGGCTGGATCTTCCCAACCGCATGGTTCCAGTCGGTGAACTCCATCGCCGTGATCACTTGCGCACCGATCATCGCTGCGATCTGGGTGTGGCTGGGCCGCCGCAACAAGAACCCATCGATCCCGCGCAAGTTCGGCCTGGGCATCCTGGGTAACGGCTTCGCCTTCCTGCTGCTGATGTACGCGCTGACCCACCTGGTCGACGGCAACGGCAAGATCCCGTTCTGGACCCTGTTCATGGTCTACGTGATCCAGTCCGTCGGTGAGCTGTGCCTGTCCCCGATCGGCCTGTCGATGGTGACCAAGCTGGCCCCAACCCGCCTGGTCGGCATGGGCATGGGCGGCTGGTTCCTCTCCACCGGTATCGGCAACAACCTGTCCGGTATCGTGGCAGCGATGATGTCCGGTGAAAAAGGCCTGTCGGTGCAATCCGCGCTGGAAGGCTACACCCAGGGCTTCTGGATCCTGATGATCGGCGGCGTGCTGCTGTTCATCCTGGCGCCATTCATCCAGAAACTGATGCACGGCGTGAAGTAATCATCTCGCCACATGGAGCAGCTTAACCTTAACCTGCTCCGCTCCCTGGATGCGCTGCTGGATACCGCCAACCTGACGTCGGCCGCAGCCATCCTCGGAATCACCCAGCCGGCGCTTAGCCGCCAGCTAGTCCAGCTTCGCAAGCAGTTGAAAGACCCATTGCTGGTCCGCGAAGGCCAACGCTTCCTCCTTACCCAACGCGCACAAGCACTGCGCGGCCCATTGAAGGCAGTCCTGCGTTCAGTGGAGACGGTCCTCGCCGGACCTGATTTCGCCCCCGCAACCTGCACACGAAAATTCCAGCTGGCCGGTTCCGATTACCTGGCCGAGCACATGCTGCCGCCCCTGGCTGCGACCATCCGCGTCCAAGCGCCGCAATCAAGCGTCGCTTTCCGCATGTGGGAGCCGGGGTATTACCGTCTGCTTAGCGACGAAGGCGTGGACCTGGTGGCTACGATCGCCGACGTACTGCCCGAAAACCTGCATGGCCGCGAAATGGGCCATGACAAACCGGTATGCGCCATGCGCCTTGGCCACCCGCTCGCAGGCCAGCCGCTGACGATGGACGACTACCTGAAATGGCCCCATATGCGCGTAACAGGTGGCAGCGACAAGGACGCCTTCGTCGACCAGCACCTCGCAGCGCACGGCGTGGCGCGCCATATCAGCCTGACAGTGCCTTTCTTTTCCTCAGCGCTGAAAGCGATCGCCAGCGACGACATTCTGTGGACCGTCCCCGAGCACATGGCCATCAAGCTCGCAGCGCAAATGCCTCTCGCATGGCAGCCGCTTCCTTTCCCGGCGCCGACCTACCGCTACTGGCTGCTCTGGCACACCCGCAACCACCACGATCCCGCACACCAGTGGTTCCGCCAGCAGGTGTTCGAAGTATTGCACCGATTCGACCACGGCGTAACGCAATACACCATGCACGCCGCGCATAGCTAGTATGCGGCGACGGGCGTTGCCCTGACGCCGGCATTTTCCTAGACTGGGGGCCTTTCTGACAAGGGAGACCGCCCAATGAAACGACTGCCTGCCTGTACCGCCATCCTTGCCGCCCTGCCGCTTTTCTGGAGTGCCCCGGCACTCTCCGCCGAAACGCCGGATTGGGTGAGCACGTGGACCGCCGCCGCTGACACTACCGGCAAGCCGCTGCAGCATCAGACAATCCGCCAGATGATACGCACCAGCGCAGGCGGCAACAGCATCCGCGTCAAGATCTCGAATGAGTATGGGTCGAAACAGCTGGACGTCGGCTCCGTCCACGTAGCCGAACGGGCAGCTGGCCCCGACACCGTGCCAGGCACCGACCGCACCCTGACTTTCGGCGGCTCGCCAAACGTAAGCATCGCCAAAGGCGAAAGCATGTTGAGCGACCCGGTCACCATGGACGTATCGGCGCTGCAGGAACTGGCCGTCAGCATCTACCTGCCATCCGGCTCGGGGCACGCCACGGTGCATGGAGCGGCAATGCAGACAACTTTTATCGCGACTGGCGTAGACGGCGCTGCGGCAAGCACCTTCCCCGCCTGGACTGCCGATTACAGCCGCTACTTCCTCACCGACGTGGAAGTGACAGCTGGACCTGACGCGAAAACAGTCGTCGTCATCGGCGATTCAATCGTGGACGGCGTAGGCGCCACTTTCGACGCCAATGCACGCTGGCCAGACGTACTGGCAGAGCGCCTGCAAGGCTGGTCCACGCTGCAAAAAAAGGCCGTAGCAAACGTTGGCGTAGCCGGCAACCGCGTGCTGAAGGACGGCGCCAAACTGTTTGTCGGTCCGAGCGCCCTGTCCCGCCTCCAGCGCGACGCCCTCGGCAAGCCCGGTGTGCAATGGATCGTGCTGGCGGAAGGCATCAATGACATCACCGCCTCCGACATGATCTCCGCACCGGAGCAAAACGCCACCGCCGACCAGATCATCAACGGCATGCGGACCCTGGTGCAACGCGCACACGACGCCGGCGTCAAAGTATGTGGCGCCACACTGATGCCCTATTCCGGCGTAGAACGGCCCTTCATTTACAGCGCAAGCGGCGAAGCCAAACGCCAGGCAGTCAACGCCTGGATCCGCACCGGCGGCGCCTTCGACGCCGTGGCCGACCTGGACCTGGCAATCCGCGACAGCGAAAATCCCTTACGCATGCAGCCCGGGCTGGACAGCGGCGACCACCTGCACCCCAACGACGCCGGCCACATCATCATCGCCTCCACTGTCGCCGACAGCTGCCTCAGGTCAACGCCCTAAGCGTGCGCCGCAAGCCAGGCGTCGAGGCGGGCTTCGGCGCCAGCGGGGAGGTGCAGGCCGAGCTTGGAGCGGCGCCAGAGGATGTCGGCCGCGGTGACGGCCCATTCCTTGCGGCGCAGGTAGTTCACTTCAGCCTCGTACAGGCCGGGCAGGATTTCTTCGCCCATGTCGGCCAGCGAGGAGCAGCCATCGAGCATCGTGTGCACGCGCGTACCGTAAGCTCGCGCGTAGCGCTTCACCAGCTCTTGCGGCAGCCATGAGTACTTCACCTGCACCGCCGCGGCCCATTGGCAGAACTCCTGCACCGAGCGGTTCTGCGGCATGGAACCAAACAGGTCGCCACCTGGCAGGCAGGCTTTTTCCGTCCAGCCTTGCGCCGGTTTGCCGAGCGATTTGCACAGCATATCGACTGCGTCTTCCGCCAGCTTGCGGAAGGTCGTGATCTTGCCGCCGAAGACGTTCAGCAGCGGCGCACCGTTCTTGTCCAGTTCCAGGAAATAGTCGCGCGTAACTGCTTTGGCGTCAGCTGCGGCGTCTTCCAGCAGCGGGCGAACGCCGGCATACGTCCACACCACGTCCGCCGGACGAACCGGTTCGCGGAAGTAGTTGCTGGCCAGTTCGCACAGGTAGCGGATTTCGCTTTCCTCGATCGTCACGCGCTGCGGGTCGCCTTTGTATTCAAGGTCGGTGGTGCCGATCAGCGTGAAGTCGCGTTCATAGGGAATCGCGAACACAATGCGGCCATCCTTGTTCTGGAAGATGTAGGCTTCGTCGTGCTCGAAGATACGGCGTACCACAATGTGGCTGCCCTTCACCAGGCGCAAGTGGCGCGACTCCTGTTTGGCGCCCGCAGCGTGCAGGAAAGATTGGGCCCACGGTCCAGCGGCATTAACCACGGTGCGTGCAGTGATGCGCTTTTCGGTGCCATTGGCTTTGCGCAGAGTGGCGACCCAGTGCCCGGCATGGCGCTCAATGCCCACACAAGTGGTGCGGGTCAGGATGCAGGCGCCCTTGGCGCAGGCATCGATTGCGTTCAAGACCACCAGACGCGCATCGTCGACCCAACCGTCGGAATACTCGAAGCCGCGTCGGAATGAAGGTTTGAGCGGACGGCCCGCGGGATGGCAGCGCAGGTCGATCCCGCGAGAACCAGGAAGCAGTTCGCGCTTGGCCAACATATCGTAGAGGAACAGGCCGGCGCGGATCATCAGTGCGGGACGCTGGCCTTCGTCATGCGGCATGACAAAACGCAGCGGCCACATGATGTGCGGGGCGCTGCGCAGCAGCACCTCGCGTTCGGCCAGCGCCTTGCGCACCAGTCGGAACTCGTAGTACTCAAGGTAGCGCAGGCCACCGTGGATCAATTTAGTGGAAGCCGACGAAGTGTGCGACGCCAGGTCGTCCTTTTCGCACAGTACAACGCACAGGCCTCGGCCTGCGGCATCGCGCGCGATGCCCGCCCCATTGATACCGCCACCAACTACCAGTACATCGCAATCAACTTCGGACATGCGCTCCCCGATTACTGTTTATAAATGACGCCTTCCTTCATCACAAATCCTACTTTCTGCAGCAGGGTGATGTCTTGCAGCGGATCGCCGGAAACGGCCACGATATCGGCAGCATAACCCGGCTCCAGCGATCCGAGGCGATTCGCCTGCCCAAGTAGAGTGGCCGCACTAACCGTAGCCGAGCGGATCGCGTCCAGGGGCGGCATGCCCGCTTCCACCATATAGGCGAATTCCCTGGCGTTTTCGCCGTGCGGGAAGACGCCGGCATCTGTGCCGAAGGCGATCTTCACGCCAGCCTTGTAGGCGCGGGCGAAAGTACCCTGGATTTGCGGGCCGATGGCGGCGGCCTTGGGCCGCACCAGCGGCGAATAGTAATTCGGTTCTTTGGCCTTATCGGCCACGAAGCGGCCGGCGCTGATGGTCGGCACGTACCAGCCGCCGGTTTTCTTGAACAGGGCGATTGCCTCATCGTCCATAAAAGTGCCATGTTCGATCGAGTCTACGCCCGCGCGTAAGGCGCGTTTCATGCCGTCTGCACCGTGCGCATGGGCGGCGACCTTGAAGCCGTAGTCCTTGGCTGCTGCAATCAGTGCCTTCAGCTCGGCGTCGTCGAACTGCGAATTCATGCCGCTGCTGGCCTGGCTCAATACGCCGCCGGTGGCGGTAATCTTGATGACGTCCGCGCCTTCCTGGTAGCGGGCGCGCACGGCCTGGCGTGCCTCATCGGGACTGTTGATGACACCCTCTTGCGGGCCGGGCGTGCCATGCAGGTGGCGTAGCTCGCGCGACTGGCCGTTGCTTGGATCGCCGTGGCCGCCCGTGGTGGCGATGGCTTTGCCGGCGGTGAACATGCGCGGTCCAACAATTGCCCCGGAATTGATCGCGCGTTTCATGGCGATGTTCAGGCCCTCGCCAGCACCCAGGTCGCGTACCGTGGTGAAGCCGGCCTTCAGCGTGCGCTCGGCAAAGGCGACGGAATCGTAGGCGCGGTCGATGGGGTCCAGCGTGAGCTGGCCACGCAAAGCCTCCACTTGGGGTTGGGTCTGGTGGGTCAGGTGCACGTGCATGTCGATGAAACCGGGCATGCAGGACATTCCGCCCAGGTCCACGTCGGCCTTGCCCTGGGTGGGCTCGATCGATTTCACACTGCCGTTCTCAATGACGACGGTGACTTTTTCGCGCCATGCGCCGCTTTTCACGTCCAGCAGGCGACCGCAGTTAACAGTCGTTGCGTTAGCCGTCCCGATTGCCAGCAGCAGGCTCGCTGCACCCAGTTTCATCATCACCCAGCCTCCCTTTAACTAGTTGATTTTTCCCGCGCCACCCACAGCAGCAGCCCCATGATTACAGCATAAGGCAGCAGCGACAGCAAATCCGCGCCAGGGCCGTTGAAGAACGGGTTGCTGCTTTCTGCCCAGGCGGTGACCGCCGCATCGAAATTGGTCATCACACCGGCGGTGATGGCGATTACGATGCCTGCCAATGCGCCGCCCGCGATATAGCCCGAAGCGAGCAGCACGCCTTCGCTGCGGTCGCCCGCCGCCTGGCGGCCCTCCTCGTCGAGGCCTGCGTATTGCGGCAGCTTGTTGTTGCGGCGGTCGGCCAGCCAGCGCAGCACGCCGCCGACAGCGATCGGCAGCGTGGCCGATAGCGGCAAATAGACGCCCACCGCAAAAGATAGCGACTGCACGCCCGACATTTCCAGCACCAGGGCGATCATCACGCCCAGCATCACCAGGGTCCACGGCAGTTGCTGGTCCAGGATGCCTTTGATGATGTATGACACCAGCACGGCCTTCGGTGCATCGTACTTGCGTACTTCGGTGCCGTCCGGACGCTTGTTGTGGGTGCCGTTGATACCCGGATCGACGTACCAGACCGCGCGCCCATCTTCTCCAACCAGGTATTTGCCTTCCGGGCCGCCTTGCGCATCGGGTTTTTGCCAGACCTTGTAGGTGGCGCTGTCGCCGGCCGCTTGCGGGCCATCCAGCTTCGCCGTCACCATCAAGCGCGCCGCATCGGTGGCCAGGC
Source organism: Pseudoduganella sp. GW821-FHT11H04 (assembly GCF_058807935.1). Classification (NCBI taxonomy): domain Bacteria; kingdom Pseudomonadati; phylum Pseudomonadota; class Betaproteobacteria; order Burkholderiales; family Oxalobacteraceae; genus Pseudoduganella; species Pseudoduganella sp. GW821-FHT11H04. Next base: position 89,024 of record NZ_JBXARE010000018.1, read on the forward strand.
CCGGCGCCACCTGGGCGGCCGGCACATAGACCGTGCTGGCGTTATTCAGCTGCAGGAGGATCGGGCCAAGCAGCAGGGCCGAAGCCAGCGAGCCAACCAGCATCGCATACTGCTGCAAGCGCGGCGTGGAACCGACCAGGAAGCCGGTTTTCAAGTCCTGCGACACCGTGCCTGCGTTGGCCGAGGCGATGCAGACGATGGCGCCTACCGAAAGCGCCGTGACGTAGTATTGGCCGCCGGTCCAGCCGACCATCAGGAAAATCAGGCAGGTGAAGAGCAGCGTCGCCACCGCCATGCCGGAAGTGGGATTGGATGAAGAGCCGATCTCGCCGGTCAGCCGCGACGACACCGTGGAGAAGAGGAAGCCGAACACCAGGATCAGCAAGGCACCGAGCAGATTCATATGCAGCGGCGCCGCAGCAGTGATGACGGCGATCAGCGCCAGGCAGCCGATCACCACCCACTTCATCGGAATATCCTGCTCGGTGCGGCGCATGGTATCGGCCTTGCTGCCTTTACCCATGCCCGACAGGCCGGCCGCCAGGCTGCGCCAGATCATTGGCATCGCACGCAGCAGCGAAATCAGGCCGCCCGCCGCCACCGCACCAGCGCCAATGTAAAGGATGTAGGCGCCGCGTACCTCATCCGGCCCCATGTCCGAAATCAGCTTGGTACCGGGCGCCAGCACGGTGGTCAGCGGGTCGCCAAAGAACTTGATCATCGGGATCAGCAACAGGTAAGACAGCACGCCGCCCGCCGTCATGGTCAGCGCAATGCGCGGACCAATGATGTAGCCGACGCCCAGCAATTCAGGCGACACCTCGGCGCCGACCGAGCCGCCCTTCAGCGGCGCTCCCAGCACGGTTTCCGGCGTGTCCTTCCAAAGCTTGAGCGACACATTGAGCGCCTTGTACAGCAGGCCCATTGCAAAGCCGCCGAAAATCACACGGGCACGGCGCCGGGCATCGCGCGCCGCTTCCGATTCGCCCTGCAGCGGCTCACCCGCCGCCAGGCGCGAAGAATCGCTGGCCGCAGCTTGCAGCACCTGGGCGCAAGCTGTCCCCTCCGGGAACTTCAATTCCTTATGCTGGTCCACGATCATGGTGCGGCGCATCGGAATCATCATCAGGATGCCGAGCGTGCCGCCCAGGACACCCACCAGCATCACGCGCCAGATTTCCAGGTCAAAGCCGAGAATCAGGATGGCCGGCATGGTCACGCCGAGACCGAATGCAATCGACTCGCCGGCCGAACCGGCAGTTTGCGCGATGCTGTTTTCCAGGATGCTCGCGTCCTTGCCGCCCAGCTTCTTCGCGAGGCCAAAGAAAGTGATGGCGATGACCGCCACCGGAATCGATGCGCTGACAGTCAGGCCAACCTTCAGCACCAGGTACAGCGAGGAAGCGCCAAACACCATGCCCAGCAAAGTACCGAGGAACAGGGCGCGGAATGTCATTTCCGGCAGCCGCGCCTCGTCGGGGATATAGGGACGGAACACGTAAATCCTTTTAGACTGAAACCCCAAGACTATGGCATATAGAACAACTCATGCATAGTCTATAATTGCCCGACTTGGTAACCGAGAGAGTTGATTTGAGCAATCGTCCTTCCTGGCTGAACCGCCGTAATGTCATTCGCGCCAGCCTTGTCGCTGGCGGCGCCGCCCTCGCCGGCGGCATCGCACTGGCCTGCTACGCAGCCTTCGTTATCCGCCCTAGCCTGCCGACGCTGGAAGCCGTCACCGATTACCACCCGAAGATCCCGCTGCGCATTTACACCGCAGACAAAGTGCTGATCGGCGAATTCGGTGAAGAACACCGCGACTTCACGCCGATCGCCGAAGTGCCGGACCTGATGAAGAAGTCCATCCTCGCTATTGAAGATTCGCGCTTCTACGAGCACGGCGGCATCGACTGGATCCGCGCATTGGGCGCAGCGCGCGCCAACCTGCGCGGCAGCTTCCGCCAGGGCGGTTCCACCATCACCATGCAGGTGGCCCGCGATTTCTACCTTAGCAAGGACAAATTCATCTCCCGCAAGCTTGCGGAGGTCATGCTGGCCTACCGCATTGAAGCGGCGCTCGACAAGGACAAGATCCTCGAGCTGTACATGAACAACATCTACCTGGGCCAGCGCTCCTACGGCTTCTCCAGCGCGGCGCAGGCTTACTTCGGCAAGTCGCTCAAGGAACTCTCCATTGCAGAAATGGCGATGCTGGCAGGCCTGCCGCAGAACCCTTCGCGCAATAATCCGGCTGTCAATCCGAAGAAAGCGCGCCAACGCCAGCAGGTGGTGCTGCGCCGGATGTTCGAGCTCGATTACATCACCGAAGCGCAATACGAGAAGGCCAAGAAGGAACAGCTGCACGTCAACCACCGCGGCCAGGAATTCGACACCCACGCCGAATATGTGGCCGAACTGGCGCGCCAGGCCGTCTTCGCCCAATTCAAGGAGGAGACGTACACGCGCGGTATCAACGTCTACACCACCATCCTGTCCAAGGACCAGGATGCAGCCTACGCCTCCGTGCGCAGCAATGTCGTCGCCTACGACCAGCGCCACGGCTACCGCGGGCCGGAAGCCTATATCGAACTGCCCGCCGATGAAGAAGATCGCGGCGACGCCATCGACGAAGCGCTGGGCAAGCGCGTGGTCAGCGATGGCCTGATTCCAGCCGTCGTGGTGCAAGCCAGCCCCACCCTGGTCAAGGCCGAAACGTCCGACGGCGACGTGCTCTCGATCAGCGGCGATGGCCTGAAACTGGTTGTCTCCGCGTTGTCGGAAAAAGCCAAGCCGAACTTCGCCATCCGTCCGGGCGCCGTGATCCGCGTCATGCAGTCCGGTAAAAACTGGGCCATTACCCAGGTGCCGAAAGTCGCTGCGGCCTTCGTGTCGATTGACGCCAACACCGGCGCCTACCAGGCCATGGTAGGCGGCTTCGATTACGGCCTCCAAAAATTCAACCACGTGACCCAGGCCTGGCGCCAGCCAGGTTCCTCGATCAAGCCATTCATCTACTCCGCCGCCGTGGCCAAAGGCTTTGGCCCGGCTACCCTGATCGCCGACGAACCGCTGGAAATGCCGGGCGGAGCCAATGGCGAGCCATGGCGCCCGCAGAACGACGATGGCAAGTTCGATGGCCAGGTCACCATGCGCCGATCGCTGGCGGCGTCGAAGAACGTGCCATCGGTGCGCCTGCTGCGCGCGGCCGGCCTGGATGACACGCACGCCTACCTGGCCCGTTTCGGCTTCGACCTGCCGCGCCATCCGAAGAACTACACAATGGCGCTGGGCACCGGCGCTGTCACGCCATTGCAGATGGCCGGCGCGTATGCTGTCTTTGCCAACGGCGGCTACAAGGTTACTCCCTACCTGATTTCCCGCGTCGTCGATGCGAAGGGCGCGGCCATCATGGACATCAAGCTTCCGCAGCCTGCAAATGCCGGCGAGCGCGTGCTCGAAGAACGCAACCTATTCATCATGGACAGCATGATGCGCGACGTTGCCCGCAGCGGTACCGGCGCTGCTGCCGGCCGCCTGGGCCGCCCAGACCTGGCAGGCAAGACTGGCACCACCAGCGACTCGATGGACGGCTGGTTTGCCGGCTATGGCGGCGGCATCGTTGCTGTAGCCTGGATGGGTTACGACGAGCCCAAGTCGCTCGGCGGCCGCGAATTCGGCGCCACCCTCTCGCTGCCGATCTGGATGGACTACATGCGCGCCGCCCTGCCTAAACATCCGCCGATTGAACGTGCGGTGCCGGAAGGCGTGGTGCAGTCGAACGGCGACTGGTCCCTGGAAGAATATGCCAGCGATCCGACTGTGCGCGCCATCGACCTGGAAGCGATTCCGGCCGATGAAGAGCAGGCAGCGCCGACCGACGGCACAGCACCGCCACCGCAGGCGCCAGCTACGCCAGCCGCTCCGGGGCAGCCGGCGATGCAGCAATTCCCTCCGGCAGCACCGCCGGCGGGCGCCTGAAATCATGTACCATCGGTTCCAGTCCTTTTTTGCGGAACAACACCAATGATCCCGCTGTCGCCGCCAGTATTGCAGCAAATGTCCATGGGCCTGGCCTATGGGCTGACTGACGTAGGTACGGTACGCCCCAGCAACCAGGATAACCTGCTGTTGCTGCCGGAGTTGAATTTCGTCGCGGTCGCCGACGGCATGGGCGGCCATATCGGCGGCGATATCGCCAGCACGGAAGCCTTGCTGCTGGCCTGGAAGCACCTGCGCGCACAAGCTGCACCGCAAAGCGATGCAGAGGCCTTGCGCCAGTTGTATGACGCGGTTTTGTTCGCCAACTCCACGCTATTCAGCAACAATGCGTCTGCCGGTCTGGCCGATGGCTACGGTATGGGGACGACGCTGACCGGCATGTGGCAAGCGCAAGCCGGCGGACCGGCCCTGGTATTCCACGTTGGCGACAGCCGTATCTACCGCTACCGCCAAGGCCAATTGGCGCAGCTGACCCACGACCAGACTTTGTACCAGCAGGCGCTGGAAGCCGGCATGACCGGCACACTCCCGCCACGCAACCTGCTGCTGCAGGCGATCGGGCCCGGTGAAGATGTGCGGCCGGATGTATTTGCACAGCCGATTGCGCCAGGTGACTTGTACTTGCTGTGCAGTGATGGCCTGTACGGCGCGACCGAACACGACGCGCTCGCCGCGCTGCTTTCCACTGCCACGCCGGACAACCTGCCGGCAACCTGCGCTGCGCTGGTCGAGCAGGCAAAGCAGGATGGCAGCCGCGATAACATCACGGCCGTCCTGCTCCTCTGCCCAGGCTAAAACTCTTCCCAATCGTCGTCAGGCTTGCCCGCTGGCGTCGCCGCCCGCCGCGCCGCGCGCTGTTCTGCACCACGCGCGGGCAGCGCCACCGCCAGCGCCCGTGATGGCGCCACAGGGCGCCGCACCGGCGCCTCACCAACACCCAGCGCTGCCATCGATGCCGCATCCAGCTTGAACACGCTCACCACTTCCATGAGCCGCGCAGCCTGCTCCTCAAGCGCCGCGGACGCAGCCGCAGCCTCTTCGACCAGCGCCGCATTCTGCTGCGTCACATGATCCATCTGGCTGATCGCCATATTGATCTGGTCAATCCCCGAACTCTGCTCCTGGGTCGCCAGGCTGATTTCCTCAATGATGTCCGTCACGCGCTGCACGCTGCTCACTACCTCGCCCATGGTCGCACCCGCCTCGCCCACAAGCTTGCTGCCCGCCCCAACCTTCTCGACAGAATCCCCAATCAGCTGCTTGATCTCCTTGGCTGCCGCCGCAGAGCGCTGCGCCAGGTTGCGCACTTCGGAAGCCACCACCGCAAACCCGCGCCCCTGCTCGCCCGCCCGCGCCGCTTCAACCGCGGCATTCAGGGCCAGGATATTGGTCTGGAACGCGATCCCGTCGATCACACTGATAATGTCCACGATCTTGCTGGACGACTCATTGATCGAATCCATGGTTTCCACCACGCGGGCCACGACTTCGCCGCCCTTTGCCGCAACAGAAGACGCGGTCTTGGCCAGCTGGTTCGCCTGCAAGGCATTGTCCGAGTTATGCCGCACGGTGGAAGTCAGCTCCTCCATCGATGACGCGGTTTCTTCCAGCGAGCTTGCCTGCTCCTCGGTGCGGCTGGACAGGTCCATATTGCCGGTCGCGATTTCCCGGGTAGCGCTGGCCATGGTTTCCGTGCCCTTGCGCACCTGGCCCACCACACGGATCAGGCTATCGTTCATATCCCTCAGCGCCTGCAGCAGCTGTCCGGTTTCCTCGTGCGTCTCTACAATGATATTGCTGGTCAGATCACCCGCCGCCACAGTCTGCGCCACCTTAACGGCCGATTCGATAGGACGCGTGATCGCCATCGCGATATACCAGGCGACGATGATCGCCAGCGCCATTGAGATGGCCGCCGTGGCCATCATCACACGCTCGGACGAAACCACAGCCGCCGTGCCGGACTGGATCGAATCCGTGGCAATGCGGTCGTTCAGGTCAATTATTTGGTTCAGCGTCCGCTCCGCTTTGGCGAACAAAGGCTCGGACGCGTGGTATTGCTCGTAAAACTGGCCGAACAACTCTTTCTGCTTCGCCTCATCGCTATTTGCCGCCAGCGCAGTCACGGTGCCACCAAGTTTGGCATCGGCCGCTTTCCACGCATCCCACTCGCCGACAAACTGCTTCCACAGCACCGCCTCCTCCGGCGTCTGAGGCAAAGGCTCATACTTTTTCCAGCCTGCCTGCGCTTTGGCCCACGCGGCATCGCGCGACTTTGCCACCTGGGCGAATTTGTCCTGCGCTTTCGTGTCGTTTTCGTAGATAGCCGCCTGCAGCGTCGCTTTATCCACCGCCGTCTGGCCTTCGCTCAGCACCAGCAAACCGTAGATGGAAGGCAGGCGCACAACGCCGATTTCTTTGACCGACTCGCCCACGGTGGCAATGCCGCGGTAGCCCGAGACGCCCAGGATCGCCAACGCCAGCATCATCACCGTGACCAGCACGGCCAGCTTCCACTTGATCAGGAGGTTCTTGAACATGGCGTCACCCCTTTCTTCTGAGACAACTTTGCCAATCTTGATAGATTTAGCGAGATTGTGCCCTTACGCGACGAATATCGAATGTTCTTTACCCAGCGTCAACAGCATAAGCGCGCCGCAAGCCCTCAAAACAACAAAGCGTTTTGACACTGAAGGAAGCCACCGTGCTATTTCGGCAATCTTGCCGCGCGCCGCGCAGCGAATGCTAAATTGGACTCTCCAACAACCAATCAGCACGGAGGCCCCATGAAGAAGCTTGTCTGGCAGCTGCTATCGGTCCTGTTCATCACATTCACCTCGCTTTCCGCTTCCGCAACCGGCTACACCCAAACACGTTATCCCATCGTCCTGGTTCACGGACTGTTCGGCTTTGACCACCTCGGCCCGCTCGAATACTTCTACGGCATACCCGGCGCCCTGCGCAGCGGCGGCGCCCAGGTCTACGTGACATCGGTATCTGCGGCCAACAGTACCGAGGTAAGGGGTGAACAGCTGCTGTTCCAGGTGCGCCAGATCCTTGCCGCCACCGGGGCTGAAAAGGTGCACCTGATCGGCCATAGCCACGGCGGCCCGACCTCGCGCTACGTCGCTTCAGTGCGGCCTGACCTGATTGCATCGGTGACGAGCATCGGCGGCGTCAATAAGGGTTCGAAAGTGGCCGACGTTCTCGTTGGCGCGGCGCCAGATGTGGTGTACAGCGTCGGCAATGCGCTAGGCGGCTTCCTGGACCTGATCAACGGCAGCCCGACACTCCCGCAAAACGCCTATACAGCAGCCCGTTCGCTCAGCACGGCCGGTACGGCAGCCTTCAACGCCGCCCATCCCGAGGGCTTGCCAGCCAGCGCCTGCGGCGAAGGTGCATACCAGGTCAATGGCGTGTACTACTTCTCCTGGAGCGGCGCAAAGTCGTACACCAATTTCTTCGACCCTGCCGATCCCTTCCTCGCGGTCACATCCCTGGCCTTTGGCGGCGCAAAGAATGACGGCCTGGTCGCCAGTTGCTCGAGCCATCTGGGGCGTGTGATCCGCGACGACTACCGCATGAACCACCTCGACGAAATCAACCAGATGGTCGGCATCACACACCTGTTCGAAACCAGTCCGGTCACGCTGTTCCGCCAGCACGCCAACCGGTTGCAGGGGATGGGCCTGTGAGCGCGCGGGCGCTGTGGGGAGTACTCCTGGCCGCAACGTCCGCAGTTGCGCTGTGGGCGATTGGCACGGAGAGCCCGCCCCCGCAGCGCCCGGATGCCGGCCGCACGGCACCTATTCCGACCGCGGCGCCGGCGCCGGCGCCCTTCGTGCCGTCCATGGCCGGCACCCGGCCCGACGGCCCGCTCCAGGCCGTCGGTGACGAATTGCGCATAGACGCCGAATTGCGGCACTTGTTCGATTACTATCTTTCGGCGCTGGGCGAAGCCGAACTGCCGGCGATTCGCGCCGGGGTCGAACAGGAGCTTTCGCGCCGCATGAAGCCCGCCGCCGCCGCCGCGGCTCGGCGTCTCCTCGGGCAATACCTCTCCTATAAGCGCGCCCTGGCCGACGCGGAAGGCAGCCAGACCGTAGCCGCCCATGGCGCCTCCCTCGCAGCGGCAGCCCGCGGCCGCCTGCTCGCCATGCAGGCCCTGCGCCAGCGCTATTTCACCCCTGCCGAAAGCGCAGGCCTGTTCAGCGACACGGATGGCCGCGACCAGGACGCCATCACCCGCCTGGAAGCGGCCGGAGACAAGACACTGACGCCGGCCCAGCGCGAAAACGTCTTAGCAGAGGCAGACCGCCGTCTCCCACCCGAATTACGCGAAGAACGGGAAGCGCCCATGCGGGTACTGAAACTGGAGGAGCAAGTGGCCCACGCCCGGGCTGCCGGAGCCAGCGAAGACGACATTTTCCGCCTTCGAGCCAGCGCCACCGACCCGCAAGCCGCCAGCCGCCTGGCGCAACTCGACCAGGAACAGGCTGAATGGCTGCGCCGGGTCGCCGCCTACCACGCCGCCAGCGCCAATTTGGCCGGCAACCCAGCCGCCATCCAGCAATTGCGGGGCAGCCTCTTTACACCGGGGGAACAAAAACAGCTGGGCGCCTACGAATAAGGGCTTGCACTATAATGTGGGGCCAGCACATTAGAGTCACCTTCGTAAGCGTCACCCTTGCATGCCTTTCGACTTAAAAAAAGCCCTACCCAAGCCCGGCAACCGCTTCGCGCTGCCCAACCTGTTCGGTTCCGGCGACGCCTACGCGCTGGCGCAAACTGCACTTGAACTGAAGGCGCGCGGCCAGATGCTGGCCGTGGTCGTGGCCCAGGCAAGCGATGGTCAGCGCCTGCTCGCTGAAATCCCATGGTTCGCCAACGGAGGGTTGCGTTGCCACCTGCTGCCGGACTGGGAAACCCTGCCTTACGACGCATTTTCTCCCCACCAGGACCTGGTGTCGGAGCGTTTGGCCACCCTGCACGAAATCCAGACCGGCCAATGCGACGTGGCGATCATCCCGGCCACTACTGCCCTGGTGCGCATGGCGCCGCCCTCCTTCCTGGCCGCCTACACCTTCTTCTTCAAGCAGGGTGAATTGCTGGACGAAGCGAAGCTCAAGTCGCAACTGACCCTGGCCGGATATACACATGTGGCCCAGGTCATGTCGCCCGGCGAATATTCGGTGCGCGGCGGTCTGATCGACCTGTTCCCGATGGGTTCCGCCCTGCCTTACCGCCTGGACCTGTTCGGCGACACCATCGAAACCATCCGCACTTTCGACGCCGACACCCAGCGCTCGCTCTATCCGGTCAAGGAAGTGCGCCTGCTGCCGGGCCGCGAATTCCCGATGGACGAGGTCTCGCGCACCGCCTTCCGCAGCCGCTGGCGCGAAACGTTTGAAGGCGACCCGTCGCGCTCCGTGGTCTACAAAGACATCAGCAGCGGCATCGCCTCCGCCGGCATCGAGTACTACCTGCCGCTGTTCTTCGACGAAACCGCGACCTTCTTCGACTACCTGCCGGCAGAAGCCAGCGTTGCGATGGTGGGCGACATCGATGGCGCCATCAAGCGCTTCTGGGCCGACACCGAATCGCGCTACAAATTCCTGAAGGCCGACCGCGAGCGCCCTATCCTGCCGCCGCAGGACATCTTCCTCGGTGACGAACAATTCTTCGTGCTGGCCAAGCCGCATCCGCGCATCGCCATCTCGCGCGACATGTCTCTGCCATCGTCCGAGCTGTCGGCGCCGATCCCGAACATCGCAGTCAACCGCCACCTCGACGATCCGCTGACCAACCTGCGCGCCTACCTGATGCAGTCGGGCCGCCGCGTGATGATCTGCGCCGAGACCAACGGCCGCCGCGAAACCCTGCAACAGTACTTCGCCGAATTCGACTTATCGCCGGCCCTGATCGAAGGCTTCGACGGTTTCCTCGCCAGCGACGCCAAGGTGGTGCTGGGCGTAGCCCCGCTGCACGCCGGCTTCGAACTGGACGAAGGCCTGGCCTTTATAACTGAAACCGAACTGTATGCCGGCACCGGCCGCCGCGCCGGACGAAAAAAACAGGAAGCTGTCACCCAGGTTGAATCGATGGTGCGCGACCTGTCCGAGCTCAAGATCGGCGACCCGGTGGTGCACATCAACCACGGCATCGGCCGCTATATGGGCCTGGTCAGCATGGACCTGGGCGAAGGCGAAACCGAATTCCTACACCTGGAATACGCCAAGGAGAGTAAGCTGTATGTGCCCGTATCGCAGCTGCACGTAATCTCGCGCTACTCCGGCGCCTCCCCGGACGACGCGCCGCTGCACACCCTCGGCTCCGGCCAATGGGACAAAGCCAAGCGCAAGGCCGCCGAACAGGTACGCGACACCGCCGCCGAGCTGCTCAACCTGTACGCCCGCCGTGCCGCACGCCAGGGCCACTCGTTTGAATACTCCTCGCATGATTACGAACGCTTCGCCGACAGCTTCGGCTTCGACGAAACGCCCGACCAGGCAGAGGCAATCTCCAACGTTCTCAAGGATATGACCTCGGGCAAACCGATGGACCGCCTGGTGTGCGGCGACGTTGGTTTCGGCAAGACCGAAGTCGCGCTGCGCGCCGCCTTCATCGCCGTCATGGGCGGCAAGCAGGTCGCCATCCTGGCCCCAACTACCCTACTGGCCGAACAGCACGCGCAAACTTTTGCCGACCGCTTCGCCGACTGGCCGGTACGCATCGCCGAAATGTCGCGCTTCCGCACCGGCAAAGAGATTGCCAGCGCCATGAAAGGCATGCAGGACGGCACGCTGGACATCGTGATCGGCACCCACAAGCTGCTGTCGGACGACGTCAAGTTCGACCGCCTCGGCCTGGTCATCATCGACGAAGAACACCGTTTCGGCGTACGCCAGAAGGAAGCGCTGAAATCCCTGCGCGCCGAAGTGGACGTGCTGACCCTGACCGCAACGCCAATCCCGCGTACCCTCGGCATGGCGCTGGAAGGCCTGCGCGACTTCTCCGTGATCGCCACAGCGCCGCAAAAGCGCCTGGCCATCAAGACCTTCGTGCGCAGCGAAAACGACTCCATCATCCGCGAAGCCGTGCTGCGTGAACTGAAACGCGGCGGCCAAGTCTACTTCCTGCATAACGAAGTCGAGACCATCCAGAACCGCCTGGCCAAGCTAACCGAAATGCTGCCGGAAGCGCGCATCGCCGTCGCCCACGGCCAGATGCACGAACGCGACCTGGAAAAAGTCATGCGCGACTTCGTGGCGCAGCGCTACAACATCCTGCTGTGCACCACGATTATCGAAACCGGTATCGACGTGCCGACCGCGAACACCATCATCATGCACCGCGCCGACAAGTTCGGCCTGGCCCAGCTGCACCAGCTGCGCGGCCGCGTCGGCCGTTCCCACCACCAGGCCTACGCCTACCTGCTGGTGACCGACGTCCAGGGGCTGACAAAACAAGCGCAGCGCCGCCTCGACGCGATCCAGCAGATGGAAGAACTGGGCTCCGGCTTCTACCTCGCGATGCACGACCTGGAAATCCGCGGCGCCGGCGAGGTGCTGGGCGAAAACCAGTCCGGCGAAATGCTGGAAGTGGGCTTCCAGCTCTACACGGACATGCTGAACGAAGCCGTGCGCGCCCTGAAAGCAGGCAAAGAGCCCGACCTGGCCGCACCGCTGTCCACCACCACCGAAATCAACCTGCACACGCCGGCCCTGCTACCCGCGGACTTCTGCGGCGACGTGCACGAACGCCTGTCGATCTACAAACGCCTGGCCAACTGCGAAACCCAGAACGCAATCGACGACCTGCAAGAGGAACTGATCGACCGCTTCGGCAAACTGCCCGACCCTGCCAAGGCCCTGGTGGAAACCCACCGCTTGCGCATCGCCGCCAAGACCGTCGGCATCGTGAAAATCGATGCCCACTCGGAAGCGGCCAACCTGCAATTCATGCCACAGCCCCCGATCGACCCGATGCGCATCATCAACCTGATCCAGAACCAGCGCCACATCAAGCTGAATGGACAGGACAAGCTTAAGATCACAGCGAATATGCCTGACCTGGCGGCCCGCGTGAACCAGATCAAGACCGCCATCAAACAACTGACATGAACAACGACATGACCATGAACCTTGTGCTGCAAGGCGTCGGTGAATGCGCCGCCCGCCTGCAGCGCATCGCCGCCCTGACCGCACCGCAGCGCGTAGTGACGATCTCCGACAACGCACTGCGCTGCGAAGGCATCAGCTACACGCCGGCGCTGCGCCAGACCATCGAGATCGCAGCCGAAGCCGCCCAGCTCGACGCCACCTACATGATGGGCGTGCGCCGCCTGGACGAATTCAAGCTGGTGGCGATGGATATGGATTCGACCCTGATCACCATCGAGTGCATCGACGAAATCGCCGACATGCAGGGCCTCAAGCCGCAGGTGTCGGAAATCACCGAGGCCGCCATGCGCGGCGAACTCGATTTCTCGGAAAGCCTGAAGCGCCGCGTAGCGCTGCTGGAAGGATTGGAAGCATCGGCACTGGAACGCGTCTACGAAGAACGCCTGCGCCTTTCGATGGGCGCCGAAGAAATGCTGAAAGCCGTGCAGGCTGCCGGCCTGAAAACCCTGCTGGTCTCCGGCGGCTTCACCTTCTTCACCGACCGCCTGAAACCGCGACTTGGCCTGGACTACACCCGCGCCAACGAACTCGAAATCGTCGACGGCAAGCTGACCGGCAAGGTCATCGGCGAAATCGTCGACGCCGACGTCAAGCGCAAGACGGTTGAACACGTCTGCGCCTCGATGGGCATCCGCACCGAGCAAGCCATCGTCATGGGTGACGGCGCCAATGACCTCAAGATGATGTCCATCTCCGGCCTGTCAGTCGCCTTCCGCGCCAAGCCAGTGGTACGCGAACAAGCCAGCGTAGCCCTCAACTACGTCGGCCTCGACGGCATCCTGAACCTCCTCGCACAATAAAAGTCGGGGTCAGGTCGAGCAAACGGACACGGGCTCATGCGCTACGCGCATGAGCCCGTGTC